>CAVYEP010000006.1:0-634583 GCA_963767605.1 uncultured Acidobacteriaceae bacterium
TGCGCGCTGGAAGCATTCCGCCTGCTCGCGGAGGTATCGCACCCTTGAGGTTCCATCGCTGCTCGTTCCTGCGGCCTCTTCGTCCGTGCCGTTCGGAGCCTGGAAAACAGCCATGTCCGATTGACAGGGATGCAAGGTCTTGCACAGTTGTCAACTGTTATGCGATGCGGTCTGCGCCGGGGGTCGCGTGCGGATGGAGATGCTCCGTCAGAACAGAGCAAATCAAACTGCCGGTGACTAACGGCCGATCAGTCGCACAACAGAGAAGATGGATACCTGTCAAATCGTTACCGGAACTAGTGTGCCAGCGGTGTGCTCAGTATTACTAGACCGCGACAGTTTACACTAGGCGACCTTGCGGACCGATTCTCCCGCTTTCCCCATCTCGCCAGCCTCCTGTTGATTTTCATTCGTTCGCTGGAGGGGGTCTCTAAAAACAACGTCGAGGTGCGTTTCCACTTGGGCCTCTACTCCAAGATTGGTTTCCTGCGGGGAAAGAAAGAGCGATAATACCGCGGCGGGAAGAAGGTCTTTCACAAGGGGGTCTGCATGGCAATCCAGTTTACGTTGAACGGCAAAGCGCAGAATGTGGACGTTGATCCGCAGATGCCCCTGCTGTGGGTGTTGCGCGACACGTTGAATCTGACGGGAACGAAATTTGGGTGCGGGATGGCGTTGTGCGGGGCGTGCACAGTGCATATTGATGGCGAGGCAACTCGGTCGTGTATCACGCCAGTTTCAGACGTCGCCGGGAAGAAGGTGACCACGATCGAGGGACTCTCGGCCGACGTGAGCCATCCAGTGCAGAAAGCGTGGATCGAGCTGGACGTGCCGCAGTGCGGCTACTGCCAGTCCGGACAAATCATGTCTGCTGCGGCGCTGCTGGCGAAAAACCCGCAGCCCACCGATGTGGAGGTTGACGACGCAATGAGCGGTAACATCTGCCGGTGCGGTACTTATCAACGGATTCGCGAAGCGATTCACCGCGCGGCACAGATGCATGCGGCACCCCCACGGCAGAAAGGGTTACCCGAGAAGAAGGCGAAAAAGCCGGGAGACACAGCAGCGATAACGCCGGATGAGCCAGCCGCTGTGGGCGTGGCTGCAGGAGGTGCGGAATGAACAGTGCGACGATGAAAGTAGATCGCCGGGATTTCTTGAAGGGCGCAGCGGCGGGAGCGACCGGGCTGGTGATTGGATTCTATCTGCCGAATCGGAGCGAGGTGCGCGCTTCGGCGGCGGCTGAGGTGGTGCCATTTGCACCCAACGCGTGGATCCGGATCGGGACCGACGATACGGTCACGCTGGTGATTGACAAATCGGAGATGGGGCAAGGAGTGGTGACGTCGCTTTCGATGCTGATCGCCGAAGAACTGGAGTGCGACTGGAAAAAGATTCGCACTTCGTTTGCGCCGGCGGCGAAGGAATACGCGAACCCCCTCTTTGGAATGCAGGGAACGGGCGGGAGCACGAGCGTGAGAGGGATGTGGACACCGCTGCGAAAGGCCGGAGCGCAGGCGCGAGAGATGTTGATCGCAGCAGCTGCGGAAAAGTGGGGCGTCGATAAGGCGGCGTGCCGCGCGGAAGACAGCCAGGTGATCAACGCACAGACAAAGAAGCGCCTGAGTTACGGAAGCCTTGCGGAAGCGGCGGGAAAACTGCCGGTGCCGAGCGATGTAAAGCTCAAGGCCCCGAAGCAATTCCGGATCTTGGGCAAGAACATGAAGCGGCTGGATTCGGCGGACAAGACCTGCGGGCGCGCGGAGTTTGGGATTGATGTGCGCCAGCCAGGAATGCTGCACGCGGTGGTGGCGCGGTGTCCGGTGATCGGCGGGAAAGTGGCGAGCTTCAACGCGGACAAGGCGAAGGCCGTGCGCGGTGTGAAGCACGCAGTGCAGATTTCGAGCGGGGTGGCCGTCGTGGCGGACAACACTTGGTCGGCGATGCAGGGACGGGACGCGCTCGAAATCAAGTGGGAGGAAGGGCCGAACGCTGCGCTGACCAGTGCGGCAATCCGCAAGATGTTCGAGGAGGGAGCGAGCAAGCCGGGCGGGGCCGTGGCGCGGAAGCAAGGCGACGTGACGGCGGGGTTGGCAAGCGCGGCGAAGAAAATCGATGCGGTGTACCAAGCTCCGTTCCTGGCGCACGCGACGATGGAGCCGATGAACTGTGCGGCGCATGTGCACGTGGACGGGTGCGATGTCTGGGCGCCGACGCAATTTCAAGGCGTCAACCAGATGACGGCTGCGAAGATCGCCGGGCTGAAGCCCGAGCAGGTAAATATTCACACGACGTACCTCGGCGGAGGATTCGGGCGGAGAGCAGAGCAGGATTTTGTGATCGAGGCAGTGGAGATTTCGCGAGCCGCGGGCGTGCCGGTGCAGGTGACGTGGTCGCGCGAGGACGACATACAGCATGATTTCTACCGGCCAGCGTCGTACAGCCGGTTCGAGGCCGGGCTGGATGCTGAAGGTTGGCCGGTGGCGTGGTCGAACCGGATCGCCTGCCCTTCGATCATGTCACGGTTCTTTCCGGGCTCGGTGAAGAACGGGCTGGATGAATCTAGCGTGGAGGGAGCGGCGGACTTGCCGTATGCAATTCCGAATATTCTCGTGGACTACCAACTGACGGAGACGGGGATCCCGGTGGGGTTCTGGCGGTCGGTGGGACATTCGCAAAACGCGTTTTTCAGCGAGTGCTTCGTGGATGAACTGGCGGCGGCAAGCGGAAAAGATCCGTACGAGTTCCGGCGGCGGCTGCTTCAGAAAGCGCCGCGGCATCTGGGTGTGCTCGAACTGGTGGCGACGAAAGCGGGCTGGGGTGAAGCGTTGCCGGCCGGGCGATACCGTGGGATCGCAGTGCTGAGCTCGTTTGGGAGCTACGTGGCGGAAGTGGCCGAAGTGTCGGTGGACAAGAAAAGCGGCGAGGTGCGGGTGCATCGCGTGGTTTGCGCGGTGGATTGCGGGAGGACGGTGAATCCGCTGACGATTGAAGCGCAAATGCAGAGCGGAATCGTCTTCGGGCTAACGGCCGCGCTCAAAGGCGCAATCACAATCAATAAGGGACGCGTGGAGCAAGGGAATTTCGATGATTACGAAATGCTCCGCGTGAATGAGATGCCGAAGGTCGAGGTGCACATCGTGCCAAGCGATCAACCTTCGAGCGGGATCGGAGAGCCCGGAACGCCGCCGATTGCACCAGCAGTGTGCAACGCGATTTTTGCAGCGACCAAGAAGCGCATCCGGCAGCTGCCGATCCGGCCGAAAGAGCTTGTGTGATGGGTGCGAGCTGGCGCCGAGGCGGCATGGGATTCAGATTACTAACTGCGCAGGTCGTGCCGTCTCATTGGGTGTGGTTTCAGAACAGTAGCGGAAGGAGCTAATTGAAACCTTGAACTACTGGAACTCCTTCTAGCGCTTCACGAAGGTAACGAAGACAAGCCCCGACTTTGCCGGGGCTTGTGCGGGCAACAATGAGGTGCGGTTAGGCGGCGGCTTTTTGGGCCGCGGCGTTGAGCTCCGCCTCGGCGCGAAGCCAGTCATCGATATCGTGGCCGTCTCCACGGCCACGCTCTTCATAGAGTGCATAAGCCCGGCGGCGAATCTCTTGTTCAAGGCTGGGGTCGGTTATGACGTCCGCAGTCTGTTTCTCGGTTGGTTCTTTTGCCATGTTGGACACTGCTTTCTGGCTGTGGGGACGGGTCAGGGGACTCGCCCAAGGGGACACAGCGGATGTTCGATTGAGTGGTTGATAGACAAGTATGACTTTCCCGAACAGGTTCAACTGCCCATCGATCGCTTCAGAGTTTTCGGAGGGTTGGCCCAGTTGGAAACCCTGCGCCAACACGTCGCGAAATGCATGGGAGAGGGATGAGAACTCCGCGTCTAGGCTGCGGGGTTCCGTCGGATCTCCTCGACGGCGGGTCAATTATGATAACTGGGTCGCATGTGAGGCCGACTGTGGAAGAAACGGGAATGCGCGCGGAAGATGTGCTGGCCAATGAAGTAGCCGAATACCCCTCCCACGACCGTGTCGGTGGGGAAGTGCTTCAATCCAGTCACGCGGGTGGCAGAAACCGTGGCGGCCGTGCCGTAAGCAAGAAATTGCACCCAAGGTTGCGGATACTCGTGTGCCAGCACGCTTGCCATTGACCAGGTCAGGCCGGCATGCTGTGACGGGAACGAACTGTTCAACGTATTGTTGACCCAAAAGCGGCCGTGACCGGAGCCTTCCAGCGGACGCTCCCGGCCGGCGATAAGTTGAGTGACGGCACCCACGACGAGGGTGTTTCCTAGGGCTTCCAACCCTAAAAATCCGGTTTCCCGCGCATGTTCGTCTTTCCTCGCGATGCCCGAAAGATACAACACGCCGGTCGTTGCCATGGTGGAATACAGACCCACGTCGGAAATGTGTTGGCTGATGGCCAGATGATCATGCGAGATCGCTGCAGTGACGTGTTTGTCGGCAGCGATTAGCCCGCCAGTGGCCATCAAGAAAAGGGCGTCCCACTTCAGATTCTGGTGATGAAAAGGAGCCGAGTAGATTTCTTTCTGATCGCGCGCGCCCCGCTTGATGAGCCCCGCGAAGTTCCAATCGGAGTCCTGCCGGGTAGCAGGTTGCGGGTGGTCTTGCGGCGGAGATTCGCCGGGGGCTGGAAACCCAAGACGAGAGACCGGGGCGTGGGTCTGGGTCTGCATTAGCGTGGATGGCGCCTCTGGCAGTGGAGTTTCATGCGCTAGTTGCGCGCTCGCCGCGAGCGACAGGCCACCGATACACAGCACCACACCGAGCCCCAGCCTCGCCTTTCGCAGCCTCTCACATATTTCTCCATTCCAGGTAAGCATTCCGTCTAGCATAGTTGTGGGTGTGTCCAACCCGTCAGTACATTCGGTTCCACAGAACGGAAAAAGCTGGCGAAAAATCGCGTTTTGCACCAACAATCCGGTCGTTAGCGTAAACGCTGGTTCGCCAGCAATTTCAAAGCGCATTAGACAAAGGTTCAACGTCGTGCCGCTGGTGCGGACCGCGGCGCCAAAATGGCAGTTTACCGCGAGGATGAGTTAGTGGCGGTCCCTATCATTATCCGGATGTTCGTGGCGCCACTTCCAGTATTCCGACTGTTCTTTTGCCTTCAGCCTGGAGAATTCCCGATGTGTTCTGTGCTGAGCCTCTTCCCAGGATTGGTAGGCACGGTTTTCATGGTCGTCCCAATTGTGGCAATCCTTATGGTCGCGGTCGTAGTATCCGTTGTCGGGGCAGTTTCGATCCCTATCTTTATCTTTGGCCTGGATGCTCACGGGCGCAATCAGGGCCGCACCCACTAGAAGCGAACCTAGATACCGGTGCAATCGCATGTATTTCTCCTTTAGCGGGACCCCATTGTTTTAGACCCGCTGGTTCCGCTTGTACGCCACTACCTTTGGCAAAACTGCGCAATTTTGAACACTCCAGGGATTTCAGTCGGCAGTAGACCCTTGGCGGGAATCGAGCACCTTCCCGATCGTTGGCGATAGCCCCCACCTCGAGAAAGTGAGCTCTTGTGCTCAGTCTTGGCAGTGTATCCGTGGAATGCTTGTCTTGTCGCGTCGCCGTTCGATCCGCGCAGCCCGCAGCAGCAAGGTAGGACCGGGCAACCGAAGGATGATCCGGCAAGGTACTTCAAAATGCGTAAAATCCGTTTGTTATTGTTAGCTTTTCTGATATTGGCCATACCGGCCACCTCGCTCGCGCAGTTCGGCATAGCGATCACGATCGCTCCGCCCGCGCTCCCTGTGTACGTTCAACCCATGGCCCCCGCCGAAGGTTATTTGTGGACGCCCGGCTACTGGGCTTATGGAGATGAAGGCTACTTCTGGGTGCCCGGTACCTGGGTGATGGCACCCGAGGTTGGCTTTCTCTGGACTCCCGGTTACTGGGGTTGGGGCGGCAACGCCTACGCTTGGAATGAGGGGTATTGGGGCCCCCATGTCGGCTTCTACGGCGGCGTCAACTACGGCTTCGGCTACGGTGGTGTCGGCTATGAAGGCGGATACTGGAATCATGGAGCCTTCTACTACAACCGCTCGGTGAACAACGTGGACGTCAGGAACATTCACAATGTTTACAACCGGACTGTGAGCAACAACAGCAGAATGAACCATGTCAGCTATAACGGCGCCGCCGGTGGAATTAACGCCCGCCCGACCCGGGCAGAAGAGACCGCGGCACACGAGCAACACAGGTCGCCAACGGCGATGCAAACCCAGCATGTGCACGCTGCCGGTAGCAACCACGCACTCCTGGCGTCCGTGAACCACGGGCGGCCGGCGATTGCTGCAACTGCGAAGCCTGCGGAGTTTAGCGGTCATGGGGTGGTAGCGGCCAGGCAGGCGGGCGCACCTTATAAGGCAGCCCAGAACCAGAATAAGACCACCCAAAACAAAGCGGCTGTGACTCACTCGAATGAGAATAAGGTCGCCGAAAGCAAAGCGGCTGCGACTCGTTCGAATGAGAATAAGGCAGCCGCGAACAAGGCGACTGCGACTCGCTCGAATGAGAATAAGGCCGCCGAAAACAGGGCGGCTGCGACTCGTTCGAATGAGAATAAGGCCGCCGCGAACAGGGCGGCTGTGACTCGCTCGAATGAGAATCATGCGCAGCCTGCAGTTCATGCGCAGAGTGCACCTCATGCGCAGCCCGCAGCTCGTCAACAGGCCGCACCTCGCCCTCAATCTCGCCCCGCGAGCGCTCCTCGTCCGGTGACCGCAGCACATGCGCAGCCTGCTCCTCGTCCCCAAGCTGCACCTCGCTCTGAGGCTCGCCCCGCGAGCGCTCCTGAGAGGAAAGCCCCTGGAGGTAAGGCACAACCTCGTCAGTAGCAAATTGACTGTGACGTAGGGCGTCAGGCCGCTCGACGCATTAAAGAAGGCCGATTAACTTTTAGGTTGGTGTGGGCCCACTCGGTGGGCTCGCGCCATTTCTTTCCTGGCTGTGCGCGATCGCAGTGGTATTCCGCTTTGCGGAGATGGGATCCACACAGCGGCTGTCATCGCCCGCATCCTCCACGGGAGCACTCATCCCGTCCTTTCGACCCTATTCTTCCCAATGAGCAGTATTGACCATTATGAAACTGGCGGAACGCCTATAAACGAAGCTGACTCTACATGACGGTTGAGTTGTGGTACGGGACTTGAGGATTAGGGAAGCCACGGTGGAACAGAACAAAGCTAACGCGGCGGCTTAATTGCGCAGGAAAGCTGAAGCTTGCCTAGAGCAGGCGTAAACGGAGGTAGCACTTATGAAAATAATTGGAATTACCGGCACAGCCTTTCTATCTGTACTTCTTGCACTCTCTGCCCCTGCTAACGCACAGCAGGAGCGGCAGGGCGAAAAGCAAGACCAACAGACACAGAGCAAGCAAGAGCAAGCCAAGCCCACACAGCAGCATGCTCAGCAACAGCAGAAGAGCGAGAACAAGCAGTCTCAGCAGCATGCCCAGCAACAGCAGAAGAGCGAGAACAAGCAGTCTCAGCAGCATGCTCAGCAACAGCAGAAGAACGAGAACAAGCAGACACAGCAGCGTGCTCAGCAACAGCAGAAGAACGAGAACAAGCAGACACAGCAGCGTGCTCAGCAACAGCAGCAGGGTAATCAACGCCCCCAGCGCACTCAGGAGCAGCAACGTGTCCAGCAGAGTGCATGGCAGCAGCATCGCTCACAGCACTGGGATTCCGACCATCGCACTTGGCAACAACGCGGTGGCTACCACGGCTATCGCATCCCTGATGACCGCTTCCGGGGATACTTTGGGCCGGAGCATGGGTTCCGCATCTACGGCCTCCCCTTCATGGTTGAGGGCGGATATCCCCGCTTCCAATACAACGGCTATTGGTTCAGCATCATTGACCCGTGGCCGGAATACTGGGCGAATGACTGGTACGACACCGACGACGTTTATATCGCCTACGTCGACAATGGCTACTACATGTTCGACCGCAGATACCCCAACGTCGGAATTGCGATCAGCATCTCGGAGTAACGGTGCACCCGGTGCAGTCTCGGGGAGAGGCTGCACCCCTCACGAATCCATGACAAGGAGCACAACATGCTTGGAACTATATTGATCGTGATCTTGATTCTGGCACTTCTTGGCGTGCTGCCACGGTGGTCGCATAGCCGGGATTGGGGTTATGCCCCAAGCGGTGGGGTGGGACTGATCCTCTTCGTCGTGGTGGTTCTTCTCATCCTCGGGCGGATTTGAACCATGCGACACCCTTCAACATCGCCAGGCGCCATAGCCAAGGGTTGGCGCCCGCTTTTTCTCCGCGCGGCGGCATTTCTTCTGCTCGTGCTCATGGGCAGCAGCGCTTCGTTCGCTTACTCGGTTTTGACTCATGAGGAAATCGTGGATCTGCTCTGGTCCGACGAGATTCGACCCCTGTTGCTTAAGCGTTACCCCGGACTGTCGGAAGATCAGATCAAGGAAGCCCATGCCTACGCCTATGGAGGCGCCGTCATTCAGGATCTGGGCTATTACCCGTTCGGCAATAAAGACTTCAGCAACCTGGTGCACTACGTTCGCAGTGGAGATTTCGTGCGCGAGCTGTTGCTCGAAAGCCAGGATGCCAACGAGTACGCCTTCGCGCTGGGCGCGCTGTCCCACTATGCCTCGGACATCGCGGGTCACCCGGCAGTTAACCAGTCGGTGGCCATCGCGTATCCAAAATTGCGGGCGAAGTTTGGCCAGTCAGTGCGGTATGCGCAAGACAAGACGGCGCATCTGAAAACCGAGTTCGGGTTCGACACGCTACAGGTCGCGAAGAATCGTTATGCGTCGCAGCAGTACCACGACTTCATCGGATTCCAGGTGTCCAAGCCCCTGCTGGAGCGGGCCTTCCCCGTCGTCTACGGAGTGGAATTGAAAGACGTGCTGACCCATGAGGATCTGGCGGTGGGTTCGTATCGTTTCTCGGTTAACGAGCTAATTCCCCAAATGACCCGAGTCGCGCTGCAAACCCATAAGAAGGACCTGATGCGCGAAACCCCGAATTTCTCGAAAAAGAAGTTCCTCTATCGTCTTTCGCGCTCCAGCTATGAAAAAGAGTGGGGAAAGGACTACGTGAAGCCGGGTGTGGGCGCGCGGATCTTGGCCGTGCTCTTACGCTACATGCCGAAAATCGGTCCCTTTAAAGGGTTGGCGTTCAATAACCCGACCCCGCAGACCGAGGACCTGTATATCAAGAGCATCAATACGACTGTCGATCAATACCGGGCTTTTCTCGAAGAAGTGCGCGCTGACACCCTCGTACTTCCCAATTGTGATCTTGATAGCGGGCAAGCCACCAAGGCAGCGGAATACTCGCTTGCCGACGACACTTATGCAAAGTTGCTGGCGCAGTTGTCGGGCCGGAAATTCGATCGGACGACTCGGGAACTGCGCGCCAACATTCTCGACTTTTATTCCGACGTCTCGGAACCGATCGAAACGAAGAAGGACCCGGTTCGCTGGCAAGGGGTGCTGACTGCGCTCGACCAGTTGAAGTCCGCGACGCCGGTGCCGACGGTGGAGGGCAGATTTGCACAGTGATCCCGATCCGTGCCCAAGACGAGGGTTGCCCCAAGCACGAACACGTCGTTGGCTACTACCATTCCGCACGTCGATCTTTTGCCTCGGTACCGTCCTTGCGTTTGCCCACACCAGCCTTGCACAATCTGTTCCCAACGTGACCCGCACGATGCCGCCCGTAATCGTCATCGGTTTCGTCGGCGGGTTCATCAAACACGACAATCTCGTCCACAGTGAAGTGCAGCTCGCGGCGCGCCTGCGCGAGGCTTACCCTATCGGTGTGGACGTGGAGACCTTTGAGAGTTACCACGGGGAAAAAGCCAAAAAGAAAGTCTTGAGTCTGCTGGACACGAACCATGACGGGACTCTCACGCCCGAGGAAAAACAGAATGGCCGCATCATCATCTACGGGCATAGCTGGGGCGGCTCAGACGCCATCGCCCTGGCTCGTGAACTGGAGAAAGATGGCATTCCGGTGCTGCTCACCATTCAAGTGGATAGTATCTCTATGCTTCACCAAAATGATGCGCTCATCCCGGCGAACGTAGCCCAGGCCGCGAATTTCTACCAACCAAATGGATTTCTCCACGGCCAGTCCAAGATTCACGCGGCCGATCCAGCACGCACGAGAATCATCGGGAATTTTCGATTCGATTACAAAGCGAGCCCATATAATTGCGGCAAGTATCCCTGGTACGATCGCATTTTCGGAAAGGCCCACACCCAAATTGAATGTGATCCAGAGGTGTGGAAGCAAGCCGAGTCTCTGATACGGTCAAACCTGCCCCCAACAAGAGGAACCGTAGCTCTAACGCGTTGATGAGTTACCCCGTGGCCTCCGCCGCGGCACTGTCGGAGTGTTTCGTTCTGCGGAAAAAGTACTTTCCGTCGCCGTGGGACCTCAGCGGCTAAAGCCGGCGTTCAAATAATCCACTTATCGCAGCGCTGAAGCGCTGCGCCACACAAAATCAAGCGCTACACGGAGTTTTTCTCTGCTAGAGCGATTAGGCCCTCCGGCGACGAGGTAGCAATCTTGGGCGGGGCGTTTCGGGGGCGTTCGCTTTCTGTCTCCGTTTGTATTCGAACAGGCCGAACAGTGCACCGAGCACCGAGAATGCGGTCAGGATAATCAGCACGGGCCAGTAGTACAGCGCAAAAAGCCTGACGATGTGCCGGCCGTAGTGGAGCCCGAGATAAGCAAGAATGGTGTACCGAATGCCGCGCCCCACGGCCAGAGCAGTTAAGAACTTCCGCGTGGAATACTGCATAGCGCCGGCCGCCAAAAGCATGGGTACGATGGGAAACGGTGGCGGGAGCAAGGCAGGGATGGCGACCGCCGCGAAGCCCCAGTGTGAAAAAATCGCGTAGATCTTGTCGGTCTTCTTTTTGGAGAACCTTTTCTCCAGAGTCTCTTTGCCGCCTTTGCGAGCCATGCGGTAGGTAAGGTAACCGCCGAGAACGGCTCCCGCGGTCGCCATTATCGCGTAGTAGACCCACAAGTTGCGATGGTGGGCGGCCAGCAGGATGGTGACGACGTCCGTGCTACCCGGTAGAGGAATGAGCGAGTTGTCGGCGAGGCCCAGCAAAATCAGGCCGGGGCCACCGAGATGAACCAGCCATCGCAGGGCGCTCTTTTTCGACACGAGCAGGACGATTGCAAGCCACTGCATTTTCGTTATTGGAGCAGAATTGCGTTCGGCAAGACGCAATCTTAATTGGCAGTTTGTGCTGCCCGGCTAGAGGCCAACCCGCTGTTGATCGCAGTAAGCACGAACCGAGAACGAGTGCCGGCGGGACCATCCGTCTACGCACGAAAACCCCGTCGCCTCACCATCTGTCATCGCCCGCGAGCTTCGTTTCCGCGGCCTCGGTCGCGGTAAGTTTTCGATCCCGGTGTGGCTCGGTGCGCGGGGCGCCTGTGTGTAACTCACAAACCTCTCCGATCGCGGCGCCACAGGTATTACAAGGCACGGATAATATCTGTTTCGGAGTGAGTTCTCTGGTCTTCACAACTGCATAATGCAACCTTCCACTGTGGGAGGATGTTCAGTATTGCTCACTTGCCAAACATTTTTGCCAGCCGCCGAGTGCCATTCTGGGTCACCTATGGGATTTTTCCAATTGTGAGCAATATTGAACATCTTCGGTGATTCCATTCTGCCAAGATAGTCGGGAGTGTCGCTCCCTCCCGGGGAAACCATTGATGGCAGCAGTACCCAATTTGGTCATGAACAAGCGTGACTTCGACCCGAGGGAATTCCTTGCCACCATCGGCACGGGCAGGAAAGTTGTGACCTTTCCACAGAAACAAACAATCTTCACGCAGGGGGAAGTGGCTGACGCAGTCTTCTACATCCAGAAGGGCAAGGTTAGACTCACGGTCGTTTCCAAAGTTGGCAAAGAAGCCACCCTGGCCATATTGAGTGAGGGGGAGTTTTTCGGAGAAGGTGGCTTGGCGGGACAGCCTTTCCGCATGGGGTCAGCAACCGCAATGACGGACTGCGAAGTTCTGCGCATTGATAAGAAGGCGATGATGCTGGCACTGCACCGGGAACACACGTTCTCGGATCTGTTTGTAGCGTATCTGCTGGCACGGAACATCCGATACGAAGAGGATTTGGTCGACCAACTGTTTAATTCCAGTGAAAAAAGACTAGCTCGAATTCTGCTCCTGCTTGCACATTTCGGCAAGGAAAGCGCGCCCGAGACGGTAATCCCCAAGATCAGCCAGGAGACCCTGGCAGACATGATAGGCACAACCCGATCTCGGGTCAGTTTTTTCATGAACAGGTTCAGAGAGTTAGGCTTTGTTGACTATGGTGAGAGCGGACTGCAGGTTCATAGCTCACTTTTGAATATCGTCCTTCACGACTAGGATCCGCGCACCTATCCCGCAAACAGGGCCCCCGATAGCGATGAACAAGTCCGCCCGCCCCGACTCGGTCGCGCCGACCCTGGCTCCAGTTCGATGGTTGCGACTGCTGTTGAAGTCGCTTGGCCCCGGCGTTATCACCGGAGCGGCCGACGATGATCCATCCGGCATTGCCACCTATTCCGTTGCGGGCGCGCAGCTTGGAACGAAGCTCCTTTGGACTGCGCTGCTGACTTGGCCGCTGATGGCGGCGGTTCAAATGATGTGTGCCCGAATCGGAATGGTGACCGGGCAGGGCCTGGCCGGAAATTTTAAGCGGCGATTTCCCAAGTGGCTGCTCGGCGTTTTTGTCGTGGCCCTGCTTGCGGCCAACACGATTAATATTGCGGCAGATCTCGCCGGCATGGCGGACGCGGCTGCAATGCTGTCCGGGGTCAACGCGCACCTGTTGGTCGTAGTTTTCGCACTCTTGATATCGTGGGCAACGGTTCGGCTCCGCTATCACCAGATCGCGAACGTGCTCAAATGGCTGGTGCTGGTGCTCTTCGCGTATCCCATCACCGCGTTTGTGGCTTTTCCTGATCTGGTGGCTCCGTATGCCGGCACCATGACGGCCGTCTATGGCTGGTATCCCGGCCGCTACGATTACAAGGATGGTTTCCGAATGAGCAACTACAGCTTGCTGAGGTATGTAGGCGCAAACATCGCCCTGGAATTCCTCTATAGCGGACCACACTCGTGGCGTTCCCGCATGCACCTTGACAACGCGCACGGAGCGCGAGATCCGGGCTCAAATCGTGGCTCGACAAATCCATGAGCGACCGGGAATCCAGGGCGCTCGCAGGCATCGACCTTCCACTTCCGGGACCGTGGTCCCAGACCATGGCCTGGCAGATGTCAAAGGTAGCAGGAAGTCCGACGGCCTCGATGGCCACGTCGGCGTCGGTCCCTTCCGTCAGTTCGATTAAGTGATGAGCGGCGTGTCCGTCGGCGCTGTTGATCAAAGTGGTTGCCCCGAACTTCTCTGCGACCGCCAGCGCTTGTCATCCAGATCGATCATGAAAATTGCTTCTGAGCAAGAGTGATCACTCTCGCCCGGCTAATCGGATGGCTGCCGGGCGCAGTCGGCGCCTAGGGTGTCACGCCAAACGTTTGCTGGCTCGCTGATTCCCATTCCAAACACTGTGCAGAACAGCTCACTTCTGAGCCACCGCTGAGGCATATAATGTCGGGCTATTCGGAGCGAAAAGGAGATTCCGATTGACCGTTGACACCAGTGAGCAACCTGACATCGACCGCAACCCTCAACTCTCGGCCCACGGTTCGGAAGCTCACCGCCATAAAGTAGTGTGGCTCGTCATATGGATTGTGTTGGTCCTTGTAGTTGCGCTTGTAGTCGTGCTGATATGGCGACACCTCGTTGCCGCAACAAAAGTCGCACCCGCGCCGCCGAAGATCACGATCACCACCGCGACCGCTAAGCAAGGTGACATCGGCGTTTACCTGGACGCAATCGGCACGGTCACCCCCGTTTATACCGCATCGATCACCAGCCAGGTGAATGGTCTGGTCGTCGCCGTGCACTTTACGGAGGGTCAACTGGTAAGCAAGGGCGATCCGCTGATTGACATCGATTCGCGTACGTACCGCGCAACGCTTTTACAAGCGCAAGGGTCGTTGGAGCGAGACGAAAATCTGCTCGCCCAGGCAGAGATGGATCTGGAACGCTATCGCGCCGCACTGGCTCGCAATGCGATTGCAAAGCAGATCGTGGATGACGAAGAAAAGCTTGTGTTGCAGGACCAGGGCACAGTAAAGAACGACCAAGGGGCGGTGCAATTCGACCAGGTTCAGGTCGACTACTGCCACATCACCGCTCCCATCGCTGGGCGGGTAGGTCTACGGCTGGTGGATCCGGGCAACGTGGTGCAATCTTCTGGAACCGCAACTTTGGCCGTCATCACGCAGTTGACGCCCATTACCGTAATTTTCACCATACCGGAAGATAGTCTCGGCCCAGTTGCAGCTCAACTGCGCAAGAAGGCTAAGCTCACCGTCGATGCCTTTGATCGCACTGCGCAGACAAAGATTGCCAGCGGAAAACTGCTGACGCTCGACAACCAGATTGACACCACGACGGGAACGGTTAAAGCACGAGCCGTCTTCGACAATAAGAATGATGCGCTCTTCCCCAACCAGTTTGTCAATACGCGGCTGCTGGTGAATACGTTGCAGGGGGTGACGCTGGTTCCGGCATCCGCCATTCAACAAAATGGCCAAGCATCGTTCGTATATGTGATTCAAAACAATATCGCGCATATGCGCGGCATAAAGCCTGGAGTTACAGACGGCGGTTTAACGCAGGTAGACGGCATCAATGCTGGAGACGTTGTCGCCAACAGCAGCTTCGATAAGTTGCAGGAGAACGTCGCAGTCGTGGTTCCGAGTCAGGTTCCGAAGAAGGGGTCGAACAAGTCTGCCACGGCCGGCGCGAACGGGAGCAGCGTCCCGTGAGTCCATCTCGTCCGTTTATCTTGCGGCCAGTTGCCACCTCATTGCTGATGGCGGCAATCCTGCTGGTCGGCATTGTTGGTTATACGCAACTGCCGGTCTCCGCCTTGCCGGAAGTAGACTATCCGACTATACAGGTGGTCACGTTTTATCCCGGAGCAAGCCCGACTGTGATGTCGACGACGGTGACCGCGCCACTGGAGCGCCAATTCGGCCAACTCCAGGGGTTGAGTCAGATGACCTCGACCAGTTCGGGTGGCACTTCCGTCATTGTGCTGCAGTTCAACCTCAGTCTGAATATCGATATAGCTGAGCAAGAGGTACAGTCGGCCATCAACGCGTCGCAGAGTCTGTTGCCATCCATTCTGCCCTCGCCGCCGATCTACAGTAAGACGAATCCAGCCGATGCGCCTGTGCTCACCCTGGCCATCACCTCAAGTTCCATGCCGCTTTCTCAGGTAGAGGACCTTGTGGACACGCGGCTTGCGCCTAAGATTTCGCAGCTCAGCGGGGTCGGTCTGGTGACCATCAGCGGCGGACAAAAGCCCGCCGTTCGCATTCAAGCCAACCCTACGGCTCTATCGTCCTACGGCATGAACCTGGAAGACTTGCGTACGGCGCTAACCAATGCCAGCGTGAACGCCGCCAAAGGGAACTTCGATGGGCCGCGCCAGGACTATCAGATCGACGCCAACGATCAACTGATCACCAGCGACGACTATCGGAAGGTTGTCGTTGCCTACCGTAACGGCGCGCCGGTGATGCTGACCGACGTGGCCAACGTCGTGAATGGCATAGAGAACAACAATCAGGCAGCGTGGATGAACCAGACCCCAGCGGTCATCCTGAATGTGCAACGCCAGCCCGGAGCCAACACCATCGCCGTGGTTAAGAGTATCAAGCAACTCATGCCGCAGCTTCAGGCCAATCTACCCACGGGCATTCAGGTGACCACGCTCACCGATCTCACCACCGCCATCGAAGCGTCGGTTTCAGACGTCGAGTTCGAATTGCTGTTGACGGTCGGACTCGTCGTGCTCGTCATCTTCCTGTTCTTGCGGAGTCTCTATGCCACCATTATCCCGAGCGTGGCGGTGCCGCTGTCGCTGGTGGGAACTTTCGCGGCGATGTACATCCTTGGTTACAGCCTGGATAACCTATCGCTGATGGCACTTACTATCTCCACGGGGTTCGTGGTGGACGATGCCATCGTGATGATCGAAAACATCGCGCGCTACATCGAAGCGGGCGATCCACCCATGGAAGCGGCGCTCAAGGGCGCGGAACAAATCGGCTTCACCATTCTCTCGCTGACCGTATCACTCATTGCCGTGCTGATTCCGCTGTTGTTTATGGGCGACGTGGTGGGGCGCCTGTTCCGCGAATTTGCCGTGACCCTCGCCGTCACCATCATCGTTTCGGCAGTGGTCTCCCTTACGCTCACTCCAATGATGAGTGCGCGCATCTTGCGGCGCCGGCCCAAAGAGCAGCAGGGACGCATCTATCAAGCCTCGGAACGCGCTTTCGAGGGGATGATCGCGTTCTATGGCCGGACGCTGAAGGTTGTCCTGCGATACCAGACGATTACGCTGCTGGTCGCGGTGTCCACACTGCTGCTTACGGTTTTCCTTTACATCATCATCCCCAAAGGATTTTTCCCGGTGCAGGACACGGGCGTCATCCAGGGCATATCGCAGGCGCCGCAGACGATTGGCTCAATGGCCATGGCAGCGAAGCAGCAGGAATTGGCGAAAGTAGTTCTGGCTGACCCGGCCGTCGAAAGCCTCTCGTCGTTCATCGGCGCCGATGGCACGAACACAACCATCAACAGCGGCAGAATGTCGATCAATCTGAAGCCGCTCGCCGAGCGCAAGATGAGTGCTTCCGACGTAATCCGCCGGCTCAAGTCAAAACTCGATCAGGTGCAGGGAATAGAACTCTTCATGCAACCGGTGCAGAACATTACAGTGGACGATCGGGTAAGCCGCACGCAATACCAGTACACGCTCGAAGACCCCGATGCCAATGAACTCAATGACTGGACCAACCGTTTCGTCGCGCGGCTGAAGCAGTTGCCGGAACTGGAGGATGTCGCCACCGATCAACAAACGGGAGGGCTGGCCGTATCTCTGGTGATTGACCGGGTCACAGCCTCGCGATTTGGCATTGCGCCGACGACCATCGACAACACGCTCTATGACGCCTTCGGTCAGCGGCAGATCAGCACGATGTATACGCAGGTGAATCAGTACCACGTTGTGCTGGAGAGTGAACCGCAATTTCAGAAGGACCCGAACAAGCTGAACCATCTCTACATCCAATCCAATGCGTCGGCGGGCGCAACCGGCGCCGGAGCCTCCTCCTCATTCGCGTCCTCTGGAGCGGCCGCCGCGGGGTCGAATGCGCTGACGACTTCAGCAATGTACACTCCGGCTGCAAATACCATGGCTCCTCCTGGAAACGCGCTTTCGGCGAGCGCCTCCTCGACGTCGAGCCGGGGAGCAAACTCCGCAGGCGTTACAAGTTCGGCCACAAGCAGTGCCGTGCCGCTGAGCGCCTTCTCGCACTTTGAGAAGACGACCGAGGCGCTCTCCATTAACCATCAGGGTCAATTTCCGGCCATCACCGTATCGTTCAATCTTGCGCCGAATGCCGCGCTGGGCGAAGCCATTACCGCGGTCGACAAAGCGCAAAAAGACATGCACATGCCTCCCAGCCTACAGTCGGGATTTCAGGGCACGGCGGCATCATTCACGGCTTCGTTATCCAATGAGCCGTTGCTCATTCTCGCTGCGCTGGTCACGGTCTACATCGTGCTCGGTGTTTTGTACGAGAGCTTTATCCACCCGATCACGATTCTGTCCACGCTGCCGTCAGCAGGCGTGGGCGCTTTCCTCGCGCTGCTTCTCTTTGGCCAGGATTTAAGCGTAGTCGCGATCATCGGCATCGTCCTGCTGATCGGTATTGTGAAAAAGAACGGCATCATGATGGTCGATTTCGCGCTGGAAGGAGAGCGAGAGCACGGCAAGAACGCGACCGATGCAATTTACGATGCCTGCCTACTCCGCTTCCGTCCTATTATGATGACCACCATGGCGGCGCTGCTGGCGGGGCTGCCGCTGGCGCTGGGAACTGGTTTCGGCTCCGAGTTGCGCCGGCCGCTGGGTATCGCCATGGTGGGCGGGCTGCTGCTGAGCCAGGTGCTCACCCTTTACACCACTCCCGTCATTTACATCTTCTTTGACAATCTGGCGCAGCGCTTTGGGCACAACGCAGAAACCGGGGACGGAGAACAGGCAGGGCCCGCATGAACGTCTCCGCACCCTTCATTCACCGGCCAGTAGCCACCACGCTGCTCACGGTGGCGATTGCCCTTGCCGGAGCGATTGCGTATGAGGTGCTGCCGGTAGCGCCCCTGCCGGAGGTTGACTTTCCAACTGTTTCCGTCGGTGCAGGCTTGCCTGGAGCCAGCGCCGACATTATGGCGTCGTCCGTCGCCACTCCCCTGGAGCGGCAGTTGGGTCATATTGCAGGGGTGACGGAGATGACCTCCTCCAGCACACTCGGCAGCACCTCGATCACCATTCAGTTCGACCTCAACCGCGACATAGACGGAGCGGCGCGCGATGTGGAGGCCGCCATCAATGCGGCGCGAAGCTATCTGCCCGCCAACCTGCCGGGCAATCCGACCTATCGCAAGGTCAATCCCGCCTCTGCACCGATCATGATCCTCGGCCTTACCTCCGACAAATACGGTCCCGATAAAATCTATGACGAAGCCTCCACCGTCCTCGCGCAAAAGTTGTCGCAGATACAAGGCGTAGGGCAGGTCTCGGTCGGAGGTGGCGCGTTGCCGTCGGTGCGTGTGGATGCAAATCCCACACAGTTGGCCGGCTATGGACTGACCGTCGCGAATTTGCAGTCCGTGCTGAGCCTGCAGAACTCCGACCTGGCCAAAGGCCAAATCACCGATGGCACGGGGACCGCGGACATCCTTGCCAACGACCAGATCTCGCACGCAGCGGACTACAAGCCGCTCATCGTCGGTTACAAAAACGGCACGGCGATCCGTCTGTCCGATGTCGCTCAGGTGACAGACTCGGTGCAGAACGTCCGTGCTGCCGGCTATTTAAACGGCAAGCGCTCGGTTACAGTCATCATTTTCCGCCAGCCTGGCGCCAACATCATTGAGACAGTCGACAGAGTCCGCGCGGAACTTCCGATTATCAAGGCCTCGATTCCGCTCGGCATCGATACCACCATCGTTTTGGATCGCACCACCACCATCCGCGCCTCAGTCAGTGACGTCGAGCGGACGCTGATGATTTCTGTCGGCCTCGTCATCCTCGTGGTGTTTGTTTTTCTGCGCAACGGCCGCGCCACGCTCATTCCCGCCGTCGCGGTGCCGGTCTCGCTGGTCGGTACGTTTGCCGTAATGTATCTGTTCGGATACACCCTGGACAACCTCTCGCTGATGGCCATGACCATTTCGACGGGCTTTGTAGTCGATGATGCCATCGTGGTGATGGAAAATATCTCGCGCCATATGGAAGACGGCATGAAGCCCTTTGCCGCGGCGCTGAAGGGCGCGGAAGAAATCGGCTTCACCGTCTTCACCATCAGCATTTCGCTCATTGCCGTCTTCATCCCGCTTCTATTGATGGGCGGAATCGTTGGCCGTCTCTTCCGCGAGTTTGCCGTCACTCTCTCGACCGCCGTTTTCGTGTCCATGATCATCTCGCTGACCACGACGCCGATGATGTGCGCCTACCTCTTGAAGAACCAGCGCACGGAAAAACATGGCCGCATCTACGGGGCCAGCGAAAAGTTTTTTGACGAGATGCTTTCGTGGTATCGCGGCAGCCTGCACTGGGTGCTCGACCATCCGACCCTCACCCTCGTCGTTCTCTTCGTCACCATAGCGCTCAATGTGGTGTTGATCTACAAGATATCCAAGGGCTTTTTCCCGACGGTGGACACCGGATCGATCTCCGGTTCAGTGCGCGGACCGCAGGATTCATCCTTCGCAGCTATGAACGATTCCATTCAACAGATCGGCCGAGTGATCAAGAACGATCCTGCCGTCGAGAACGTGATTGCCTTCACCGGCGGCGGCGGGGCCACCAATAACGGATCCCTCTACATTGCGCTCAAGCCGCTGGCGCAGCGCAAGGTCAGCGCCGCTGAGATCATCAATCGCCTGCGCCCCCAATTGAACCGCCTGCCGGTGGCTTCCGCGTTTCTCCAACCCGTCCAGGATCTGCGCGTCGGCGGCCGGTCCAGTAATGCGATGTACCAGTACACGATCCAATCCGACACGGTGCAGGATCTTTCCAAGTGGGCGCCGATCATGCTCGCCGAGATGAAGCACCTGCCCGGTCTGCAGGACGTAAGCTCAGACCAGCAGAATGGTGGCCTGGATGAGCTGATGACCTATGATCGCGTCACCGCGGCCAAACTCGGCCTTACCGTGAAGACGCTGGACTCGGCACTCTACGGCGCATTCGGCCAATCACAAGTGTCCATCATCTATACGCAGTTAAATCAGTATTACGTGGTGCTGGAAGTTGCCCCCCAATACTGGCAAAGCCCGGAAGGATTGAAAGACATCTACCTTCATACCTCCGGCAGCGGTAACATCCCGCTGCTCGCAGTGGCCAAGAGCCAAGCCAACACAACCCCGCTGTCCATCAACCATACGGGCTTATTCCCCTCAGTCACCTTATCCTTTAACCTCGCGCCGAACGTGTCTTTGAGCGACGCCACATTGAGCATCACCCAGATGCAAAAGCGGCTCGGCACGCCTTCCACGCTGCAAGGTTTTTTTGCCGGCACGCTGCTGGCCTACCAGCAATCTCTGGGCACCGAACCCTTGCTGGTTTTAACGGCGCTGCTGGCGGTGTATATCGTGCTCGGTATTTTGTATGAAAGCCTGGTCCATCCTGTGACCATCATCTCCACGCTGCCGTCGGCGAGCGTAGGCGCGATGCTCGCGTTGATGCTCTTTAAACAGGATCTGAATATCATTTCCATCATTGGCATTGTGCTGCTGATCGGAATTGTGAAAAAGAATGCCATCATGATGATCGATTTCGCGCTGGAGGCCGAGCGCCATGAGGGAAAGAACACAACCGACGCGATTTTTGAAGCCTGCATGTTGCGCTTCCGTCCCATCCTGATGACGACGATGGCTGCGCTATTGGGCGCCCTGCCGTTGGCGCTCGGGACAGGCACGGGGTATGAACTCCGCCGCCCCCTGGGCATCACCATTGTGGGAGGGCTGATCTTGAGCCAGTTGCTCACGCTCTATACCACCCCGGTCGTCTATTTGGCGTTCGACCGGCTACGGCTGCGCATGCAGGGAAAGCAGCATGACGTCCTTAACTATGGATCCGGCCCAACTCCGAGTGCTGCGAATTGATTCGACATAGTTCGACATTGAGAGACGCGATGATCAAGATTCCCGAAACAACTACCGGTTGGCAAACAAAGAGTCACCAATTCTCTCTGCCTGGCATCCTGAAGTTAGCGGCTTTATTGGGCGCTTTGATTCTCTTCAGCGGATGCAATCGGGGTCTCCGGTATCAGCGAGCTCAGGTGGAAACTCCCCCTGCCTACAAAGAAATGGAAGGCTGGAAGACGGCGCAGCCGCAGGACGACACGCTCCGCGGCAAGTGGTGGGAGATGTTTAACGAGCCTCAGTTGGATGCGCTCGAAGAGAAAGTGAATGTTTCAAACCAGAACATCGCATCTGCTGCGGCCAGCTTTCTCGCTGCGCGGGCCCTGGTCAAGGAAGCTCGATCCCAGCTTTTCCCTACGGTGACGACCAACCCATCCATTGTCGTGCAACGGCCGCCGTCTTCCTCGGGATCTGGCTCAAGTTCCAAATCCTCGACCGGTACATTTACCGACTACACGCTCCCCTTTGATGCCACGTGGCAGCCGGACCTGTTCGGCCGTATCCGGAACACGGTGAAAGCGGCTGCCTATGGAGCGCAAGCCAGCGCGGCCGATCTCGAGAACACACGCCTTACGGTCCATGCTGAAGTGGCCGCGGATTACTTTCAACTGCGCGGGCAGGATGCGCTAAAACAGTTATTGGATGCGACGGTGATCGCTTACCAACAGTCGCTCGATCTGACGAGAGCTCTGTACGAAACCGGCATCGACTCCGAGGAAGCCGTAGCCCAAGCCGAGACTCAACTCGAAGCCACGAAAGCGCAGGATGACGCTCTGGGCATCCAGCGGGCGGAATTCGAACATGCCATCGCCATGCTGACCGGCCAATCGGCTTCGACGTTTTCAATTCCGATCGAACCGCTCAAATCAAATCCTCCGGAGATTCCCGTCGGCGTTCCGTCCCAGCTTCTGGAGCGGCGTCCCAACGTCGCCGCCGCCGAACGCCTGATGGCGCAAGCTAACGCGCAGATCGGCGTTGCCAGAGCCGCATACTTCCCGACGGTTACGTTAAGCGCAGCAGCAGGATTCGAAAGCACCTCGTTCGCGAATTGGTTCACCTGGCCAAGCCGCTTTTTCTCGCTCGGACCGGCGGCCGCGGAAACCTTATTTGACGCCGGATTGCGCCGGGCTACGGTCATGCAATTCAGGGCACAGTACGACGAGACAGTGGCTAACTATCGCCAGGCCGTCTTAACGGGTTTTCAACAAGTGGAAGACAACCTGGCTTCGTTGCGAGTCCTGTCGGTGGAGATTCAACATCAGGACGCGGCGGTCCAATCGGCGGAAAAAACGCTCGCGCTGGCCACGGATCGCTACAAATTAGGGATCGATCCTTACCTGAACGTGATCACCGCGCAAACTTCATTGCTATCCAACCAGGAAACCGCGGTCAATCTTCGAATTCAGCAGATGACGGCCAGCGCAGGGCTAATCGAAGCGCTCGGTGGAGGTTGGAACGCCTCGCAACTCCCATCGCCAGCACAACTGGTCACCAAGGCGCCATAAGACCCAAAACTGACTCTTAACGCGTGGTCTACCGCGTTGACTCACAATCGAGGTGTTTAAGGTTCAAACTTCATAACATCTTCCATAACAAATACGCCTAAAACTGCCCATTGTTGCCTTCCATGGAAATTGAGAAGCCGCTGAAGCAAAAGATATTTAGCTGATTGCTGAGCAATCAGTAGGTTGAGGGTTCGATTCCTTCCGCGCTCACCTTCTTTGCCGTCTTGGCATGGAGTCAGCGAATCACCCTCGATCGACCGTCTTTCGAACAAGTCTTGTGCGCAAGAACAACTGGCAGCGTACGGTGGCGGACACGAGAAAAATGCAAAGCGGCGGAACTGTTCTGCTCCGCCGCTTCTTGTTCCGCGCGCTGCTAGATTCAGCAGCTACCGGTTAGTGGTGATCGCCGCCACCATGGGATCCGCCACCGCCGCCGTGAGACTCACCATGGGACGCGCCACCATGCGCTGTCGTGGCATGGGAGGCACCATGATGAGAGGAACTACCACGCGCTGCTACGGCATGGGAGCCACGTGCGGAGGCCCCGCCGTGGGACCCGCTGCTGCCCCTTGCGCTTACTGATGGCCCACGTCCACGATTGGCTGCATAAGCATGTCCACCGCCGTTTCCACGGCCGGCGACGTATCTTCCTCCTCCACCATCACTGAAGCGATGATCACCCCAGCCGTGGCCATAGCCCCAGTTAGCCCAAGGGCCAACGCCTAGGAAAATCCCATTAAAGAAATAGCCCGGCCCATAAAAACCCATGGGTGCGCAGCCGTACGGTGCATACTCGTAGTAGCCGTATGAACAGATGGGCGGATTTATGCTGATGGCAATTTGTGCGCTGGCCGTTGGCACCAAGGCCAAAGACGCGAGTAAGGTTGTTGTACCGGCCAGAAGCAGACTGCGCATTGCAAACTTGTGAACCACGTTCTTGACTTGCCACATTTGTTATCCTCCAGAACTCCCGCTTTTGATCGAAAGCTATATCTCCAGTATCAGACCCTGGTTCGCAGATAACTGGTCAATACAGACCATCTTCTGCTATCTTCGCCCTAAGACTTGCAAGGGCGGCAGGTCGATGAATGTCGAGCAACTCGATGGATGCTTCGCCGCCCTCTTCGCGCGACCGGGGACCGCGCTGTGGACCTTAGCTACGAATGTCTTCGGTTGCCCTGAATGTGATTCAACGAGGTCCGGGAGTATGCTTCAGTCATGGACAAGAAAGAGATCAATTCCCCAAAGTTGACCGAGCATTTTCTCTTCTGGGCTTGTGGCATCGGAGTTTTGCTGCTGGCGATTCTCTTTGCTCATTACGTCTACCACATTCTGTGAAGCGGGGGATGTAAGAGCCTGGCACCCCATCCGTCCTGCTGCCGCCGGGGGCGGTAGGGTGAACATGCTGGAAGAGAACAAGCCAGAGAGTAATTCCACTGAAATTGCGGGTACAACCCGCTCCGCCGAGACTTAACTACTTGAATACCAGGCCGTAGACCTTTCCGTTGAAAAATCGATCAAGAATATGCATAATAACGCCTCCCGTTTTCAAACCGGGAAGGGAAATTCTGGAATGAGTGAGAAACTGCAATGCTGAGCAAACTCCTTCAGATCGTGGCTTTGACTGCGTGTCTGACTCCGGCTTGGGGCAAATCAACTTCGGAATTGTCCTTCATCCCACAGCCCAGCACGGTCTCCATCGTAGGGCCTGGAACTGTTTTGTCCGTTCACCTTCTAGACTTACCCTTCATCAAGGCGCACTACGCGGTCCAGTACAAGACGGACGGCGGGGAACTGATCGAAGTGTGGACTCCGGGGAAGGACGTTTTGGTGCTGGAAGGGATGCACGGGATACTAACCTACTCCACCCATCCGGAGAAGATCCTTAGCTTTCGAGTGGTCGAGCAAAAGTTAGCAAAGTAGCGAACATGTTGTGCCTGCCCCGGTGCGTTAACCGTTATCGCAGTGTCCGTCCGCCCTGGCAAAACTTGTCTATGAGCCTATCTTTTCTCAGGTGCGGACATTCACAGGCTCCTTAACGATAGGTCCGGTTGGAGGGGACCAGACGCAGGGTGGAACAGGCGCCGGGAGGCTATACCGGGGCCCCCCGGTGCTGGGACGCGTACTGCCTTTGTTCAAACCGCGCTTTGTCGCCCGCTCAGTAGGTTAATGACCAGAACCACCAACCCCACAACCAGCAGCAAGTGGATCAGACCCCCGCCGATATGCAAGCCGAAACCCAGAAGCCACAAAATAATAAGAACAACGAAAATCGTCCAAAGCATGTCAACCTCCTGTGCTCATTCGCGAGCACACGAATGGGAATCTCATCCAACGTTCGCGGGAGAACTGCTTCGCGTGGGATAAGAGAACAAACGATGGGACTGTGCCGCCACTTGAACACGCAGAGTCACTGAATGACAAACAGCGGCAATCCCAATTCTGCAAGTTCTACTTCTGCTCGTGCTCTTTCTCTTTGGCCTCAGCTTTTGCGCCGCGAACTTCGGCAAGGAACGGCCGAGCTGCGTCTGGAACTGGCACTTCGCCCAACAGCAAAGCACGAGTTGTGACGTCGCCGTACATCGCGTGCCGGGAATCAGTGTCTTGGCGGAGCGACGCACCTTCCAGCGTGAGTCCAGCGAACGCACCCTTGGCGCGGGAGTAGGTCAGGATCTCGGTATCCATCTTCCAATCCGTACCGGCCTCGGCATGGCGTCCCACCGGACCCGCTGCCGCGGAAGCGTCCCCGCCAATTTGGAAATTACTCTCGAGCAGTCTTTGCATCCCTTTGTCATTCTGAATGATCAATACCACGTCCACAGCCTCCACACCGATCTGCAGCCCCCAGCTTCCGCCTGAAATCGTGATAAACGCCGGCGCACTCCAGCCAGTCGCGGTGCGGCAGGTGGCTACGCCTTTGCCTCCTTTAGCTCCGAAGATCAAGCCGCCTTTGACCATGTGTGGAATAACGGCCACGCACTTTGCGTGCTCCAACACTTCTTCCGGGATTCCCTTGTCCGGCATCCCCATAATTTCGTGCATCACACTGGTGGCATTGTCCAGCCGTTCGGTGGCATCTTCCCGCGCCGATCCCGCCCAGCACAATGTGCCGAGACCCAACATCGCAAGTACGAACATTACTTTCTTCATGGCATCCTCGTTTCTCTTGCCTTTGCGCCGCATCTCTTGCTTGCTTCATGCTGTGTGTACAATCGCACACAATTCCGGGTAGAAATTCTGGCGCACCAGGTCGAGTCCGACGTTAGCAAATGGGGATTCCAAAGGTCTGAGCAATAACGCTCACTTCCGCACTACTGCCGAAAGCAGCCTATTTCAAGCCGAGCTCGCCATTGTACTGCTGGGTAATCCCGTAACACTCACAGGCGGAGTCTTCAAGTTTCTTGCGGTTCACGATCTTCACGGCGCCCCGGGTGTACTCGATGAGCTTCTTCTTCTGCAAGACGCCCGCCGCCAAGCTCACGCTAGGCCTATCGGTTCCCAGCATCGTTGCGAGAAAATCATGGGTGATGGGTAGCGACTCCGAATCCACTCTGTCCTGAGTCATTAGCAACCATCGTGCCAGGCGCTGCTTAATATCGTGCAACCGATTACACGCGGCTGTTTGTGCAACCTGCATTCCCTGAACTACGGCATAGCGGCTCAACATTAATTGCAGGTGCGGAGTGGATTCCAAAGTGTTTTGTAAAGCCGCGACCTCTACCCGAAACCCATCCCCCGTGATTTGAACCACCGCTTGAAGCGGGCTCCTACTCAGGCCAACCGATGCCGGTGTTCCTGTAAAGCCCTCATTGCCTACGATGCCGGCTTCGGCGGTTTTTCCATCCTTCATTACGACGACAAGAGAAATCAAACCTCGATTCGGGAAATACGTAAATTCCAGTTTTCCACCCCCCTCGTGAAGCACTAGATGGTTGGGCAAGCTGACGTATTCGAGATGAGGACGAAGCGAGCTGTAGTCGCTATCGGAGATCGATAGAAGTATCAGGTTGCTGACGGGTTTCCCTTCGGTATTCGTCCGCTCGCCAGACTGCACGACTTGGAGGCCTTTGTTTTCCACAACCATCCTTACCAGACTGGAATCAGGATCGAAAACCCTCGCCGATGCGGGGATGAAATTGCCCGCCATGCCGTAGGATTTTCGGAGGGCATGATGAACCCCCTCTAGGACACCTATCAACACTACCGTGGATACGAGCCCTGATACTGAGCAATACTGACCGCTTCAAGACCCACGAAACCTGACCGACACCTAGACCGATTCCGCTACTCACCGCAGCTCCGAAAATCGGTGTGCGCGCAACAAAAATCTTCCATATATGTAGGACGCCCTACAGACCATCCAAAATTGGCGCATTTAAACTTCGTCCGTCCCCTTACGCATTTTCCGCCACGCCCAGACCGGGTGACGGTTTTGTGCAGTCAGACAACGCTGGGGCGCAACGAAATAGGAGGCCATGAGCCGGAAGCTGGTCTGGATTGAGCAACAGCGGTTTCGGGGTTTTGGTTGCTCGGAATGTAACTGGCGCTTCGTCCCCACTGGAGCGCCCATCGGCCCATCTTTCGATGAAATGATGCACAACTTCGAGTTGCAACGCGACAAAGAGTTTGCATTGCATGTTTGCGCCGATCATCCCAGAGGCAAGAGCGCAAACTCTGAATAATTCAAACCACGCCACTGCTATCGAACCCAGGCAGACAGCCATTGCTAAATGGTGGCGAGAGCCATACCAACGCAGAGAAAGAATACTGCCAGCCTCTCCCGGACCGTTACTCGCTTGGTAAGGCTTCGATCATATTGCTCAGTATTACCACGGTGGAGCGCAGCATTCTGCTCTCAGGTTAGCTGGAACTCGGAAAGCCCTTTCGGTGCGGTCCTACTCCCGGCTCAAGACGGTCGCTTTCACTGTTCGCTTTTGACCAGTTTTTGCCATTCTGCATCTGGATAATAGGCCGAAGCTCCAGCTGTACATTCGTCCAACGTAACAGTCCGGAACAGGTGGAGGTTGCTATGAACGACATTCAGTCTGCCGCGAAACTTCTGGAGGAGTTGCGGGAGGCGTACCGGAGCCTGCCACAACATCTTAAGGAGCACGTCGCGTACCTGTTACGCGATAGCATCCTGCAAAAACAGCCCGGCAAGTGTGCGAGTTGACACCTCCGGGCAGCCCGGAATTTACGGACATGGTTAAGACTTAGCTTCGAAACCATTAACTTACTCAAACAGCCAAAGATGGTAGCTGGCGTCGACCGATCAATCTTCCAAACGCCGTGCCGGTCTCTCCTCCCGGCTCTGGCAGTTTCCAGATCAAGAGGGTCCTCGGGAATGTTTGTACGCCACAGGGAACGACATCGCACAGGAAGCACCGGTTGGCTACGCGCAGCGGTATTGGGTGCGAACGACGGCATCCTCTCCACCGCAAGTCTGGTGCTTGGTGTCGCAGCCGCGCATGCGACTCACAGCAATGTATTGGTTGCGGGGGTTGCCGGCCTGGTGGCCGGTTCTATGTCGATGGCGGCAGGGGAGTACGTGTCTGTCCACTCCCAGGGCGACACCGAAAAGGCCGACCTCGCGCTGGAGCGCGCGGAACTCAAAGCAGACAACCAGGGCGAACACAAGGAACTGATGGCCATCTACGTTGCTCGCGGGCTCAAACCTGCGCTCGCGAAACAGGTAGCCGAACAGTTGATGGATCATGACGCGCTAGGCGCGCATGCCCGCGACGAACTCGGCATCTCCGAAACTTTCCGCGCGCGTCCGATCCAGGCGGCATTGGCATCGGCTGGCAGCTTCGCGGTTGGAGCAGCCATGCCTCTCGCGGTCGTTGCTCTGACCCCGGCCGCGGGTTTGATCCTTCTGGTTGCTGGAACTTCACTCGTATTCCTCGCGCTTCTCGGAGGGTTGGCCGCACGCGCGGGCGGCGCAGGAGTTACGATGGGCGCAATACGTGTAACCTTCTGGGGCGCGCTCGCCATGGCGCTGACCGCGGGTGTTGGGTGGCTGTTCGGAACGGTTGCGTGAGCGCGGACAAGCGGAAGCCGACGCAGTTATGTGCCACCCACTGGATCAATAATCGGAGAGTGTTCAAAATTGACCAGTCTTGCGCCGCCACATCGGGGACCATGGTGATATTGGGGGGCCCAGTTATGTTCAATTACCCGGGCCGGAGAACGGTTCTCTGCATCGACGACGATGAGAGCATACTGGGTTATCAACGAGCTCTGCTCGAGAGACGCGGATTTTGTGTACTTACTGCCGCCTCCGCTCGACAAGGCCTACAAATTGCGGCTGCATGCGTGCTTGCTGCGGTGATCGTCGATTACCATATGCCGGAGATGAATGGGCACGATGTCGCCACCGAAATTAAGCGCCTTCGGCCACAAACTCCAGTGATCATGCTGTCCAGCGACGAAGGAATCGCAGAATACGCATTGCAGGTGGTCGATGCATTCGTTTCCAAGAACGACGCACCCAGCCGCTTATTGCCGGTACTTACCAGAATCTGCGGTGAGAATCCTTCGGCTCCCCAAGAAACCAGGCTCACGGCCTGAGAAATAGACCCTCCCGCGGCTCGTGAGAGCACTGCCCGGCTTCCCTCCGTCTTCTGGATTGAGCAAATGTGAACAGATTTGCGGCAAGGCTACCTATATACATGACCCCTATGAGTATCAGCAGCACCTTGTTGTGTATACACCGGGATCCAGCCCAACTGAGTTTGTTGAAGGAAAGTGGATACGAGCTAGTAACCGCTACCACCGCTCCCGATGGTCTGCGGCTCTTCATGTCGCGGCCCGTGGACGCTGTTGTGCTGGAGCACCAACTGGGCCTTTTGGATGGATCAGTCCTCGCGACTGAGATCAAGCGGGTCCGGCCGACGATTCCGATCGTCATGCTGGTCGATAACCTGGAATTGCCTGACGGTGCTTTGAAGTCGGTAGACGCAATCGTGGCCAAGTCCGACGGGGCTCATTTCCTGTGGGCGACTGTTCATTTCATTCTGAATGCAAGACCGGTCCAACTTCGTGAACAAACGCAGAGAGCTCAAACGCCGGCACATCTGCGGAGGCTTGGGAGGTCAAGGGAAGGCGCCGACCGTGGGCAGGGCAACACTCTTCCATTAGCGACTGAAGACAAAGATGCACCCTTTTCGCCGCGGGTTTGGCAGAGCATACGAAATGGAACTTTCCAATTCTGACCAGGTTCCAGCCACTGATGCGATACAGGTTCGAAGTGAGCTTTTTTGCACAGACTTCACAATCTCCGAAATGAGAAGGTTTCGGCGAGAACTATTTGCGCGCGAGACGGAGACTTCAGTACGTTTCGTCGCGGAAATCGGCCTTTCCATCCACGCAACCCGCAGCCGTAGAGCGAGACCGGGCAAGCGAAGGATCATCGGCCAAGAGGAAACACAATGCATATTCGTTTCATTCGTACGCTATTGTTCGCTCTCGTGATGCTGTCCTTGTCGGCGGCATCGTTCGCGCAAATCGGCATATCGATCAGCTTCGCCCCGCCGGAACTGCCCGTTTATGAGCAGCCTCTTTGTCCCGGCGATGGTTATCTCTGGACGCCTGGCTACTGGGCTTACGACGATGACTTTGACGATTATTACTGGGTGCCGGGTACATGGGTAATGGCTCCGGAAGTCGGTTTCCTGTGGACTCCAGCCTATTGGGGTTGGGGCGGCAACGGATACGTTTTCTACGATGGCTACTGGGGTCCGCACGTCGGTTTCTATGGCGGGATCAGTTACGGTTACGGATACTTCGGCGAAGGCTATGAAGGCGGACGTTGGGACAACGGACACTTTTTCTACAACCAATCGGTGAACAACGTGAACGTCACCGTCATTCACAACGTTTACAACACCACGGTGATCAACAGCACCACGGTGAACCGGGTCAGCTACAACGGCGGCAATGGCGGGATCAGCGCGCGTCCGAGGGCTGAAGATGAGGCCGCGGCGCGGGAGAAACATATTCCCGCCGTAGCCGTTCAAACTCAACATGCGCAGGCGGCCCGCACAAACCCGGAGCAGCGGGCTTCCGTGAATCATGGCAAACCCGCAGTCGCTGCTACTCCTAAGCCTGGAGCATTTAGCGATCGAGCAGTCGTACCGGCCAAAGCGGCAGGAGCGCCTTATAACCCTCCGGCCAAGCATGCCCCAGTTCAGCCAGCGGCCAATACGCCAGCCACGCATCCAGAGAACACCGCCGCTAGCCCCACGCAGCCGAACAAACAGCCGGAAGCGAATCGTCCGCCGACGGCCCAGCCGAGCAATCGACCGGAGCCGACAGTCGTCCGGAAGCGAATCGTCCGCCGACGGCGCAGCCAAACACTCCGCCGGAAACGTCCCGTGCCGCCGACCGCACAACCGAACAAGCAGCCGGAAGCGAACCGTCCGCCAACGGCCCAGCCGAATCCTCGGCCGGAGCCCAGTCGGAACGAGCCTGCTCAGCGGCCACAGACTCCTCCGCCGAGCGAGCGGGCGCAGCCCCAGCACACCTCTCCTCCTGCAGAAGCGCGGCCTGCACCGCAGCAACAACAGCACCCGCAGCCCGCAGCGCAGAAGCCGCAAGAGAAGAAGCAACCGGAGGAAAAGCCAAAGCGAGACGAGAAGCCGCCGCAGTAACGACGGGGTTCTAGCCTGGATCAAACTGGGATGTAATTCTCTGGGCATCCTGAGTTTTCGCAGGGTGCCCTTTTTTACTCCCCCCAGCCCGAGAAGCACCGGCGATGGAGGTGTTGCAATCATGGCTGCGAAACTCGCTACCGTAGACGAGCGCATTCTGGCTCGTATGGAAGAAGCGGCCGCCATCTGCGCCGGGAGCATCATGGCCCGCGGCTCCAGCGACAAACCGCAGGCGGGTGGCATGCAATTCGACTGCGGATACCTCTCACCCTACTTCATCACTGACCCCGAACGGATGCAGGTTGTCTTTGAGAACGTTTACATTCTTATTCACGAAAAGAAAATGAGTTCCAGGCAAGATCTGCTCCCGCTCCTTGAGCAGATCATAAAGTGCGGCAAACCGCTGCTAATCATCGCAGAGGACGTTGAGGACGCGGCGCTGGCCACTCTCGTCGTTAAAAAGCTGTGTGGCTCGCTGCAAGTTGCTGCCGTCAGGGTTCCCGGCTTCGGAGGTCAACGCAAGAGTATGTTGCAGAACATCGCCCGCCTCACCGGAGGCAGGGCCATCACCGGAGACTTCGACATCCAGCTGAAAAATATACAGATTTCCGACCTCGGGCAGGCCCGGAAGATCACCATCGACAAGAACCACACCATAGTCGAAGGTCGGATGCAGTACGAACAGCCTTGCTTTGAGCCAGAGTCCTGTATCCACTCAAATGCTCATACCTCGCTTGTGCCATCCTCTCCGCGCCGCGTGATCCCGCCTGCGATCAGCACTGCACTAATGATTGGCAACACGCGCTCACTGTGACCGGTTTGCACGTCGCTTTCACCAGCCGCGTCTCTGTCGTCATGCGTCATAAGAACGCGGAGAGATGGATCCGCATCCGTGCAATTGTGCAATCGCGGACAACAATTGGCTGGCCAAACGATCCTTAGCGACGAAAGCGTCCACCAGTTTCAAGGCGTGCTCAGGAACATCCACTGCCCCGGAAAGCATGATGATTGGCGCTTGCGGCCTAACTCTTCTCATTTCGATGGCGACCTCTGGTCCGCTCATCCCGGGCATGAAATAGTCGACGATTACAACGTCAACCGAATGGGCGGAAGCCAGTTCCAGTCCCTTGCTGCCGCTGGGCGCGGTCAGGACGGTATACCCAAAGGTTTCGAGGAATGCCTTTTCGCATTCCAGTACATCCTGGTTATCGTCGATGCACAGAACTACTCCGCTGGAGAGTTCCGGATAAGTCGATAGGGGCATGGTTCACCTTCAAGAATCAATTTTCAATACTTGGGCTCGGGAAACTGTTCAAAATTGCTCAAACTATGCACGTGTCGTGGATTCCACACGTGTTAACCGGAAGAACTCATCGGATGTGATCCACCGAGAGGAGTGAATGGCGCGTCGGTCGTCCTGTGCAACAGCGTCTTAAGAAAAAATGGCGCAGCCTTAACAGCTGCGCCATTATTCGAGCAGACGACCCCGGCGACCTCTCGGGCCGCATAGCTCGTCGGAAAGAAACTTACAATAGTGCCAACTCGGAAATCTGATCAAAATTGCACAGTCTTAAAATCAAAGGGTATTGTGCGTTGCTACTTCCAAAAAAGAGGTGGCGCAGACTTTTCTGCCGCTGCGCCACCAGGGGAGCAAGAACGACCGGGGTTAGCGGTGGCCGCGTAGCTCCTACGACATCTTTTCATGTTCGATGAGGAGGAATATACTTCAGCGCCAATTCCGAAATCTGTTCAGAATTGCTCAGTTCTGAAATGTATGGGGATCACGTCGAGCGATGAATTCTAGCCCTTCTGGTACACCTGGTCAGTTTGCTGAGGGAATTGTGCGCCAGCGACCGCGCGGGATGGACCTGCTATACTTCTAGTTGAGGCGGTAACGACTTTCTCCTCTTTCAGGTTCTCTGAACTAAGTCAGTCCATCTGTAGTTCTCCTCTCCTTAGGCTCTCAGGAAAGTCGGTAGCCCAATGCCTTCGACTGCAATCCTGCAAGAAGTCCAACGACTCTACGGCGTGAGTGACCGCCTTGACTCAATGTCGGGGCAACATCCCCTGATCTCAGAAGCGCTCCTCGTCATCTCGGGAAGCGTTCGCAATACCGCCACTCTGTTGGAAGTGCTGGTAGCGACGAAAATGTTGCCACTCACCGGATTAGATCCAGCAAACTAATGATTTGCCGCCGCTGGCGGGTCTCGGAGCGCCCTTTAGGACAATGACTAATTGCTTGGAATTGGGTTCGCGGCTCTCGCCGTAGCGGTCGGGTTGACGACTGCTCCGGAGCGGGTAAGCCGAGGGAAAAATGGCGTCACTTCCAGCGGCATCTTGCCGCGCGCCGAGGTGATGGCCAGCGGCGTGGTCTTGATCAATTCCGCATGGTCATCCCAGGCGTTGAGCTTGACGCGTCCGCCCAGAGGCAGGGCTGCGATCTGGTCCAGTTTGTCGGGATCGAGGGCCGGAGCAGAGTTCATCAACACCATCATGCGATCCACGGCGCCTTTACGGTCGGTGAAGCCCGTGCCCAAGTGGGGAGTCAGCAGCGCCGAAAGCGCCGGGCCCCGTGCCGCCACCTCGCGCAGGAACAGTCCTGGGGTATTCAGCTTCTCGGCGTACGGTGAATTCTTCAGCAGCTCGAGAGCTTTCTTGTCGGCTGCAGTTTCCTCCTCGGCAACGTGCCGGAAGCCCAGGTTCCGGTAGGCGGATTCATCGGAGAACAACATGCGATCGTAGAAGGCGTACTTGCTGCCCAAGTTGTGTCCCAGAATGATGTGGGCCAGTTCGCGCGAAAGCACCATGGCCAGGCTGGCTTCATCTGGGAGCACATCAATCAGGCCGCGGCTTACTACGATGGTGTTGCCAGCGCTGAACGTCTCCAGTGGCAAAGTCAGCATTACACGGGCGCGCACGGCGCCCGGAAGTTCAATGTTGTTGGTGGTCAGCAAATTGTTGACCACGGTCTCCAGCACCTTGTCCACTTCACCCTCGGGAGCGAGCAGGCCGGCATTCTGCAGCCGCTCGATCACGTTGTCTCCCGCCTGCTGCTGCCATTGCCACTGCGCTTCGAGCGGAGAAGCATCCTGCGCCGCCGCGGTTTCGTCCTTCACCGAGGAGTCCACCAGCACCTGGGTCAATTCGCTGTTCTGGGCGCCCTTCTGCAGGTCATAACCCCAGAGCCGGGTCTGGGCTTTGAAGGTCAACTTGTCTTTCAAATTGTCTTTCGAATCGGAGCTGAAATCGCCTTCCTCGCTGTAGATGTAAGCCGGTACCCAGTAGCCTGGAATCAGGTTCAAGCGCCAGCTATCCATGTGGAAGAAGTAAGCGTTGCGGGGGCGCGACTCATAAGTGCCATTCAGTCGCACAATGTTGTAATCCTGGTCTTCTACCCAAATTCGGCCACGGAAGCGGCCATTGCCCGTGCCCTTCTTGGCGGACACGTCGAAGACGATACAGCGGACATCGCCCAGAAACTCGCGGTGCACGTACTTGAAATCGTAGATGTGGCGATTGAAGTCGGCGCGGTCGGCGTAGATCATCCATGAGAAACCCATGGGTTTGTATTCGAACTTAAACAACCTGGTGAAGCCGCCCAACAGGTGGCTCTCAAAGCTGGTGTCTTTGGAGAGATAGTCCCGGCGGTCCATGCTTTCGCCCAGATCCATGCGGCCGAGAAAGTAATGGTCTTGCACCGGCACCGGGCCCACTTGCGGGTCGAACTTCAGGTTTTGCAGATAGGTTTCAACGAACGGTGTGCGGGTCTTCAGCATTTCCATCAGCGCGTGCTCTCGCTCGAGCGCGCGGTCCACCACCTGGTCCATCGTGGTAGACGGTGCCGAGGCGGAAGCGGTGCTCGCGGATGCTGCCCGGTTCGCCGACGGCTGCGCGTTCGCGCTCAGCGAGAGCAGCAGGAAAACGGCAATCACCCATTGCCCAATACGCATAACTCACCCCGAACTTTCCTTTTTTCCCTTCGGCCAGCACTTCGAAAAGCAGTGGTTCAGTGGCGGTCGTGCTCGTGGCGTCGTCACCCGCCGGGTGCTTGCTTGGGGCGTGCTCAGGTCAGCAACCGGCGGGTGTTTGTGTTCGTTGCGCGGAAGGATGCAGGCCTGGTGCCAATGTCGGGCGGCGAGTGAAACTTTTTTTAACTGGATTATTTCTTAGCGAGTTAGGAGAAACATAACAGCTCGGACGGAGGGCGAATCGCAAGTCTCTGGTGGCCCAGTTTCACCAGGGTGGTGCTTTTCAGCCATGGGTTAGAAATTGGCGAGGGACTGTCACGAGTCAACTAGTGATTCGCCGTTGCGGAGGGTCTCGGCGCGACCTTTTGGGATTCGCGGGAGCGAAAGCTAGTCGTGAAGGACGACATTTAGAAGTGAACTGTGGACCTGCAGCCCACTCCCGCCGTCATAGTCGACGAAGCCCAATTTTCGGAACCGGTTCATGAAGAAGCTGACTCGCGAGCGGGTTGTGCCGATCATTTCCGCCAGCATCTCCTGACTGATCTTGGGAACTACGGGCTCGGGTTTGCCTTCCTTGCCAAAATGAGCGAGCAGCAAAAGGATTCGGGCCAGCCTCTTTTCGCTCGAATTAAAAAGCTGATCCACCAGATCTTCTTCGTAACGGATGTTGCGCGCCAACAAATAGGCCACGAACAGGTCGGAAAATTCGTGTTCGCGATGGAGCGTTTCGATCATGGCCTTCTTGTCGATTCGCAGAACCGAACAATCCGTCATAGCAGTTGCGGAGTCCATGCGGAGCGTCTGGCCCGCCAGCGAACCTTCGCCGAAGAAGTCTTTCTCACCTAATATGCCGATCGTTGCTTCCTGGCCGGTCTTCGAGACCACGGTGAGTCTTACCTTGCCCGTCTGGATATAAAACACCGCATCCGAGGTATCTCCTTGGGCGAAGATTCGTTGTTTCCTGCGGAAGAGCACGGATTTCCGGCCCTTGCCAATGGTTGCAAGGAATGCATGGGGATCGAATTCGCGCTTCTTCTTGGCCATTACTATCGGAGTCATGGTTGGGTGCTCCCCCTCACGAGAGCGCGAGGCCGATTGCCAAAGCATCGATTACCTCCTGAGCGCCTCTAGCACCCATACCGCCGACCATCCTAACGCGGCCCCATTTATACGGGTGAACTCTTAGCAGGTTTTAGTACAACGCAAGTCGTGCATCTTCCTGAAAACAGTAAACTTAATGTAGTCATACGCAGCAGATTGCTGCAATACGTAAGATTCTCACAAATTTGTAGTTGCAGCATACGAGTTGTTGCAGTACGATTTCTCGCGTACGGATACGATTTCTGCAAAAAAGGAGCGCCGCCGAATGAGACGAAACGGAAATGATACCCACTACGCGTCGGTGGATCGGTCGGATGTTCCGCAGGGCCGCAAAGGAAAACATCGCAAGGCGGTGGCGGACATTCTGTCCGACCTTACAAAGTTGAACACCCGGCAAGCGGTCAAGATTCCGCTAAGCAGCCTGAACGGCGAGAAGATGCAGAATCTGCGCTCGGCTTTGAACCGCGTAACCCGCGAGAGAAATATCCCCGTAGTAACGTCGAGCGACGAGAAATTCCTGTATGTTTGGCGCGCCGACCCGCCCCAGAATACGGGAGCAACCGGGTAGCAGGCCAAGTACTCAAAGGGAACTGAGCCGATCCCTGCGATCACGCCAGGTGTGGAGTTCCCACCTGACCGCACTGCTGCTGCAGTGCAGCCCCACCTCCATCAGCCTTGTTCCCGCTCATTCCCCGGATTGAGAGATCGTTCCTGAGGGCCCACGACATGAGCCATTCTGCACAGTATTGCGGCTCGGAATGAGCGAATCTACTAATGCTTCAAGAGAGCAGTTTAGCCCGTCAAACCAGGCGGCGGCTGTCCTCTCTTGAAGCGGTCCAGCCCAGGCGGCGTGTTCTTGCGCGGTTGCCGGTCATCTTCATCAGCAGAATGTGCAATCCAGGCCGCGCGAAAGTTGAGGCGAAGAAATGGTCTTAGCCAGCAAAGTCGCAGGGTCTGGGATCGTTTGCCTATTGCTGATGTTGGGGATCTCCGGCCCACGCCCGACCCCGCTCGCTTCGGAAGCTAACGTCGGCAAAGAAGTCCCCACTGTCGTGCAGCGGAACGATGTCAGGAAGATACAGGAAGCTCTGCAGAGCAAAGGACAATACGAGGGGAAGGTCGATGGCGTCTTCGGTCTCCGAACCCGGGCGAGCATTCGCGGATTTCAGAAGGCTGAGGACCTGCCAGTCACAGAGCAGCTTGATACCCAGACGGCCGGTAGACTTGGCGTCAGACCAGAGGGTCGCGAGGGGACTGGGTACGAGGTCACCCAAAGCAAACCTTCGGCAGGCATCAAGTGGAATAAGGATTCGAGGCGAAGAAGCAAGACACTACGGAAGGCGGTCAACAGACCGACCAGTACAGTCCCGCCGGCGCCATAACGTTGAGAACCACGCACCGTAAAGTTATCAGGCTGCGATCTGACGCGTCTGGTCAACACCGCTCACATCAGGCACAACGATAGAAGACATCACCGATGAAAACAGAATGGGTTTCCCCAGTCGGATTTGGCGACGGTGCAGCACTCTCTTTGGTGCGAATGAGTTCAACATCCCATACCTCAGGGAATGAGCACTCTTGCTCAGACGAGTGGTTCTTGGAGTGCTAACGTCGAGGTGTGCTTCCAGCCGAATCGCCGAAGAGGCGGAAGGCCGCCTGCCAGTTTGCAGGAGCGAGCTATGGTCAAGCGAATCGCGCCGATCCGGGTCGTTTCTCTTGTCCTCTTGGCTGCTTGCGGGGCCGTGTGCCAGAAACCTCCTCCAGTTGACTCGCTTCAGGGATTACAGTTTGGCGGCTCAGACTCTCCCCAAATGCCGCGCCAGGAGAGGCGCACGTGGAGTTCACTTCCAGATGCTCCGTCGTCGGTACAGCCTCCACCAGGAGAGAGATTTCACCCGTCCGTCAAGGAATCAGGCACATTCGGCGCGGTGGGCGTCAGCGCGGGCGCTATGCGGTCAACAGAACTGGGACGCGTCACTCCCGGACCGGAACCTGGCTTAACCGCTCATTATCAACTGGCGTTTGTTCAAAAACAGTCCAGCACCTTTCTGGGTAAGTACCTGGATCCGTCGTCGCTCCAGCAGAATGCACGTTATTACGCTTCGACCAGCGACAGCTTTATGGGCCGGGCCTCCTACGCCGCTTCACGCATTTTTGTCACGCGTGACGACTCCGGAAAGGGGAGGCTGAACACTCGGTATTTCCTCGGAATGCTGACCTCGGTTGCTATCCACACTGCCTACCGTCCATATCGGATGCGATCCACCTCGGATACATTCAACAATTTTGGGTCGACGATGGGCAGCGACGCGGGGATGAACGTCTTCCACGAATTTCGACCTGGCATCCGGCAAATGGTGAAGGGACTCACACCGAAGTTCGTGTCCAGGATTGGAGAGCGCATCACTCACGACCAGACGCGGAGAGACATAATATCCATCCCGGCGAGATAGTGTCCTGGGGGATGTGGAAAAGAACCCGTCTGACGCTTAGATGAAAACGCGTCTGTCATAATCCGTCACTTGTGACGATTGAAGGACAAATCCCATCGAGAATTAATTAAAGCTGACCGAAACCGGTACGCGGTTTCGGCCAGCGGCAGTCCGTGCTTTTGCTCGCAGACGTTTCTCAACTTATTTAGGGTCTTCTTTCTTATTGTCTTCTTTGAGTTCTGCGATATGTGCCTGGTGGCCCGCGTCGGCTACTGCCTGCAAGAACGCATCGGCGCTTCTGGGAGTGGTTGCTTTGCCGGAAAGAATGTTGCGGAAGGTCATGTGCTTGCCGTAGATGGCGCGCGTCGAGTCGTTATCCTGCTCCACAACCGCACCTTCGAGGGTCAAGCCGGCGAACACGCCCTTCGAACGCGAATAGGTCAGCAATTCCGTGTTCATCTTCCAGTCGGTTCCGGCGGAAGCATGACGACCCACCGGGCCTGCCGCAACCGATCCTTCACCGGTGAGTTCGAACTTGCTGGACAACAGGTGCTGCAAGCCACGGTCGTTCATGACCAGCATGACCAGGTCCACGTCTTCGACTCCGATCTGCAATCCCCAGCTTCCGCCGCCTACGGAGACGAACGCTGGCGCGCTCCAGCCATCCGCCGTGCGACACGTGGCCACGCCACGGCCGTGCTTGCCGCCGAACACGAAGCCGCCTTTAACCAGGTCTGGAACCACGAGGATGCACGTTGTGTTGGTCAACACTTCTTCGGGGATACCTTTGTCGGGGGTTGCCATGATCGCATGGAGAACATCGACCGATTTTTGCAGGCGATCCACCGTATCCTCGCGAGCCGAGCCTGCCCACGCGAAGGTTCCAACCAGACCGATCAAACTCATCAACAGCAGTGACATTAACTTTTTCATGTATTGTCCTTTGGGATTTGCGGAACTAAGAGGAAAAGACTTCAGATGGGCTGACTTAGCTCAGAAAACCTGAAAGAGAGAGAAGACGTGCTCGTCTCAAGGGTCATGGTCGCTCAACAGGTAACGGAAAGCTGGTCTACATTGCTCACATTCGCCAAAAAACCAGTATTTTCCAGAACTCATCCGCGACCTCTCGCAAGGTGAGCAATCTTGCTCAGAATAACTAGTGGTGGCGTGTCATCCTCAGTTGGGCAGAGATGGAGAAAGAGAAATCTCCCTCCGCGTATCTCGGCCCGATCCTCATCACGGGAGCACCCGTGCATGGGTTGCAAGAAGTAAAGACCAAAGGTCAACCGGCGATGGAACCCTTTTTCTATCAGTTCCGCGATCGTTTTTGCAGGCGGTTAGGTCGAATCACGGCATCGGTGTCGAAGCTGTTTGCGTCGGTTACGCCACCGGTTCGCGGTTACGCATCGCAAAGAATGTGCCCGTTTTGCGGGTTAATCACGTCGCGGTCGAAGACATCTTGCCTCGAGTGCGGGAAGTCGCTCGCGCCGGCCACGACGAGATAGATGAGTTTTTGGGAACCCTTATTTTCAGGACACTCAAAGGCGCGAAGGAGATCAACGTGCTCTGGACAATTTTCGTTGTGCTTCTGATTCTGTGGCTTCTTGGTTTCAGCCTCCACGTGGCCGGCAGTCTAATTCACTTGCTGCTGGTGGTTGCGCTGGTGGTACTCGTCATTAACCTGGTGAGCGGCCGGCGTGTGGTGTAAGGTTGCGGCTTGGAAAAAGTAGCCACTAAGGAACGCGCGTCCGTTTCGCGCCCGCGCACCAGCAATGCTCAGCGCGATCCCACCCGCGATCAGCACGACACTGATGAGTGGCGAAACCCGTTCCCTGTGACTGGTCTGAACTCCGAAGTTCGTATTCCCGACAGTGATGCCCTCTGTCTCGGTGTGGGGAATGGGCACGACCATGGAAGCAATACCGGGAACCACCAGGAGCAGGCCGGCAAACAGCAAAAGTTTCCTGGCAAGTCCTCGACCTCAACGGGAAATTACCCTGCGTAGAACAACTAGTCGTGCAGAACTACGCCAAGCAGCGAACTGTGGACCTGCAACCCGCCTTCCGGACCGCCGGAGTAATCTACAAAACCCAGCTTCCGGAACCGGTTCATGAAAAAGCTCACCCGGGAACGAGTGGTTCCGACCATCTCGGCTAAACTCTCTTGGCTGATTTTGGGGACGACCGTCTCGGGCACACCTTCCTTACCAAAATGTGCGAGTAGAAGTAGAATTCGCGCCAGCCGTTTTTCGCTGGAGTTAAACAACTGGTCGACCAGATCCTCTTCATAACGGACGTTCCGCGCCAGCAAATATGCCACGAACAGCTCAGAAAATGTCGGTTCGCGGTGCAGGGCATCTATCATTGCTTTTTTGTCGATCCGCTGAATCTCACAATCCGTCATTGCCGACGCAGATCCCATGCGCAGCGTCTGACCTGCCAGCGCTCCTTCGCCAAAAAAGTTTCCGGCATTGAGCATGCCGAGAGTCGCTTCTCGGCCGGTCTTCGAAACCACCGTGAGCTTTACTTTGCCCTCTTGGATATAAAAGACCGCGTCCGCCGTATCTCCCTGGGCGAAGATTCCTTGCTTCTTGGCGAAAGTCAGATTCTTCCTGCCCTGGCCGATAGTTGCGAGGAAGGTGTTAGGATTGAACTCACGGCTCTTCTTTTTCGCCGGTGCATGGGGAGCCATTGGCTGCAATTCTAGCCCTAAATGACGGCTTTTCCCATGAAATTGTCACTTCGCGCCGCGCGAGATCTTCCCGGCCGAGGTTCTGAGAACGAGCCTGTCAAGCGAGGTGAACACGGTGTTGGGACTCTTCACGGTTTCTCGGCCGCCAAGCACCGGGCTGGATGCGGCTCCGTGCGGGGCAGGCCAGTATTAAGCTCGCACTTCTCTTTCGGCCTGGCGCCGCAAGTGGGGCAACGAACCGCCAAGGCTTGTTCCTTTTCAGCTTTCATGACTAGATGATGCACGATTGTCGGGCAATAAGATGGTCAATTGTGACCAGTCGCATTCCCGTCAGCCTGCGAAGACCATGCTCGACCCCAGGCATGTCTGTGCAATTTTGACCAGTATGCAAGTCGACTCTCGTCGAATACTAAGAGGAGACAAAACTGCGGCGGTGGACGAAGATACCGGGTTCGAAAACATTTTGCCCAGCCATCACGGCCTCAAACCAGTGCCGGTGATCGCTCGCGCCCATCTCAAAAAGTAACCTCTTTCAATACCCGTACTTCAGGAAGTGAGGGACAAATGGCGCTGCCAATCACCGCGTTTTCGGATGGAAACTTGGAAGTCGTTCCCTCACTCTCTTCGATACAGGCGGTTTCCGAGGTTCGCTCAAGATCGCAATCGAAGCCATCGCTGCCGAGCCGAATCGCGGTGATCGGAAATTACCTTCCGCGGCAATGCGGGATTGCTACGTTTACCACGGACCTCTGCGCGGCCATATCCGCGGAGTACGGAACCGCTCGATTGTTGGCGCTGCCGGTAAACGACACCGAACAAGGATATGACTATCCCGAGCGAGTGAGATGGTCGCTCGCCCAGGACGACGTGAAGTCCTATCAGGATGCGGCTGAATTCCTTAACTTCAATAACATCGACATGGTGTGCCTGCAGCACGAGTATGGGATCTTCGGCGGTCCGGCTGGAAGCCACATTCTGCATCTGCTGCGCGGTTTGAAAATGCCGGTAGTGACCACGCTGCACACGGTTTTACGCGAGCCGAATCCCGACCAGCTCGTGGTGATGGAGGAGATCGCAGAGCTTTCGGATCGCCTCATCGTCATGAGCCAGCTCTCGTCCCAGTTCTTGCAGGAGATCTTCAAAGTGTCCGGCAGCAAGATCGACATGGTGCCGCACGGCGTTCCGGACCTGCCCTTTCTCGATCCCAATTTCTATAAGGATCGCTTTGGCGTGGAAGGAAAAGCGGTGCTGCTGACGTTCGGCCTGCTCTCGCCGAACAAGGGAATTGAAAACGTCATTCAAGCGCTGCCGCAGATTTTGGCCAAGCACAAGAATGTTGCTTATATTGTCGCGGGCGCGACCCATCCGCATATTCTCCGTCGCGAGGGAGACAAATATCGAGCCAGCCTGCAAGCTTTAGCGAAAGAAGTGGGAGTGGAATCGCAAGTGATCTTCCACGACCGCTTCGTCAGCCCTGAGGAAATGGCTGAGTTCATTGGCGCCGCGGATATCTACATCACTCCTTATCGCTATGAAGAGCAGGTAGTCTCCGGAACGCTAGCCTATGCGTTGGGCGCGGGCAAGGCGATCATCTCGACTCCTTATTGGCATGCGATTGAATTGTTAGACGACCGTCGGGGTGCGCTGGTCCCGTTCCAAAACCCCACTGCTATAGCAAACAAGACAATCGAACTCTTGAATACTCCCGCCATCCGCCACGCCATGCGGAAACGCGCCTACCTCTTCGCGCGGGATATGGTCTGGAAGAGAGTCGCGCAGGGGTACATGGAGAGTTTCTCGCGAGTTCGCAGCGACCGCATGGAAAATCCTCGCGTTCAATTTTCGGCGCGCGCCATTCCCAAAGCGCTCGATCAACTGCCGGAATTGAAACTTGACCATGTGAAGGCGCTGACCGACGACACGGGAATGCTGCAGCACGCGATCTTTACCATTCCCAATCGAGCTGAGGGCTATACCACCGACGACAACGCTCGCGGACTGATTTTCACGGTGCTGCTGGCACAACTCGGCAATGGCAATGGCGATGGCAATGAAAAAGACCGGTTCGGCCAGGCGAATTCAGCCGCTCCAGATTTCTCTCGCCGGTATTTGTCGTTCCTCGAACATGCGTTCAATCCAGCGAACGGCAGATTCAGAAACTTTCTCAGCTACGATCGCCAGTGGAACGAACCCGCCGGGTCGGAAGACTGCCACGGGCGTGCGTTGTGGAGCCTGGGTACAGTTCTAGGCCGATCCGACAATCAGGGATTGAGGAGTGCCGCCGGGCGTCTGTTCGAATTTTCTCTGCCGGCGGCGTTGGAGTCCTATAGTCCTCGCGCCGGGGCCTATGCCTTGCTTGGAATTCAGGAATACCTCAATTCGTATCCCGGCGATCGGGACGCGCAAAAAATAAGGTACGTACTCAGCCGGCGATTGCTCGAAATGTATGAGTCCATCCGCCGTCCGGATTGGAAGTGGTTCGAGGATGTCGTAGCTTACGGCAACGCGAGACTGCCCCAAGCCATGCTGGTGGTGGGCTCCGCCTGTTCGGACGATCGCATGGTCACCGGTGGCCTCGAGGCGCTGGATTGGTTGCTGAAAGCGCAGCACTGCGAAACCAACCACCACTTTGTACCCATCGGATCGCAAGGCTTTTATCACCAGGGTGGCGAAAAAGCCCGCTTCGATCAACAGCCGATTGAGGCGGCCGGCGCGGTATCCGCGTGTCTTGAAGCGTACCGCATCACGGGCGACGGCCGCTGGCGCAGCGAAGCCTGGTCGGCGTTCAACTGGTTCCTGGGCGACAACGATCTGCAACTTCCTCTCTATGATTCAGCCACCGGCGGTTGCCGCGATGGATTACATCCCGAACGTGCCAATCAGAATCAGGGAGCGGAATCAACGCTATCGTTCCTCATGGCATGGCTGGAAATGCACTCGCTGCAAAAATCCGAGAGGCCGACCGAAAGGCTGGAAGACCCATCATGACTGCTCCCGAAACAACCCTGATCAACGTAGAAAGCACGCACTACCCATCGCTGCTTCTGCGTCATCCCGGCAATCCGATCTTGACGCGCAAGGATTGGCCTTACTCCATCAACAGCGTGTTCAATGCCGGTGCAACTCTATTGCCGGATGGAACCACGCTGCTCCTATGCCGCATCGAAGACCGACGCGGTTTGTCGCATCTTTGCGCCGCGCGTTCTCGAAACGGTGTCGATGGGTGGCAGATCGATCGCGAACCTACACTGATGCCCAGTCCGCAGCAGTATCCGGAGGAGATCTGGGGCATCGAAGACCCTCGCATCACGTTCGTTCCCGAGTTGCAGCAGTATGCCGTGACTTACACTTCCTATTCGCGCGGTGGCCCCGGAGTATCTCTGGCTCTGACCAAGGACTTCCGAAGTTTCGAACGTTACGGTGTCATCATGCCGCCGGACGACAAAGACTCCGCGCTTCTGCCTCGGAGAATCGACGGATGCTGGGCGCTGATTCATCGTCCCATGACGGCACTCGGATCTCACATGTGGATTTCCTACTCTCCCGACTTGCGTTATTGGGGGCGGCACAGGCTGATGCTGGAAGCGCGCCGCGGTGCTTGGTGGGATGCCAACAAAATTGGACTCTCGCCGCCACCCATCGAAACCTCCAGAGGATGGCTCGTCTTTTACCACGGAGTCCGGCACACGCCTTCAGGCTGTCTGTATCGATTGGGCTTGGCCCTCTTCGATCTGGAGAGTCCGGAAAAATGCCTGCTGCGAGGAGATTCGTGGATTTTTGGCCCCGAGGCTGCGTACGAACGCCACGGTGACGTTGACGACGTCGTGTTCCCGTGCGGATATACGATGGATGCCGATGGTGACACGATCAACATTTACTACGGCGCGGCGGACTGCGCGATTGCTCTGGCTCGTGCCAGCGTGCGCGCTCTGCTAGCTTGGCTGGATGCCAATGGAAGCTGCGAACGCCGGCAGAGAGCGGAGGATCTGTGAAGTCTCCGCTCGGGATTCTCCATTTCGCATTCGGATGTCGTCACCGCCACAAGAGTGGCGTGTTTACGATCAAGAAGCGGACGTACCAGGTGTGCCTGAATTGCGGGCAGGAGTTCGAATATTCCTGGGTGCGGATGCGTTCCGTCCGATCGAATGTTGTCCGCGACTCCGACGCGCCGCTGAAAAGCGTTCGATGCCCAGAAGCGTTAATTTGATCCAATCGCGGAACCGCCAATGCCATCGCAGGCTCCGAATGTGAGCTATCTTGCTCAGACACGATTGTCCGCTCCTGTCATTCTTGTTCCACTGAGTGTGTAGAGAAAGCTACGGACGCTGATTCGCAGCTTTGATTCCTAGGTCGCTTTGGGTTCTGTCCTGAACGCGGGAGCGGCCACACCCAGCCAATCGGCATCCTGCATCGTGTGTCTGCCGCGAAACCTCGCGGCGGAACACGATTCGACCCTAACAAGTCCCGAATTTTGCAATGAGGGCAACGCCTCCTGGCACATGAGAGGCGTCAGCCCGCGCAACAAGGAAGGTCAAAGATCATGCCTTTACTTCAAATGGTGGAAGTTCTCGTCGTAGTGGGTGTCCTCCTGTGGCTGGTGAATCGCTTCATTCCCATGCAGGGCTCCATTAAGTCAATTTTGAACGGCGTTGTGGTCATCGCTGTAGTTCTGTGGATCCTGAACGTTACTGGGCTGTTCCATTCTTTTTCCAATATCCACGTTGGAAAGGGATGACGATCTGCAAGCGAACGTGCAGGCAACCCAGTTAACGCGACGACAGGAAGCCTGCAGAAGAGTAAAGAACGCAACGAATCGATAATGGAGGCAACACTTATGAACCTAGTTGGATTTATCAGCACAGCAGTTCTATCTTTGACCCTCGTGGCCGCGGCTGCGATGTACGCCCAAGAGCAGCACGGGCAGGACGAAGAGAAAGCCAAACCCGAAGAGAAGAAAGCGCAACCAGAGAAGTCCGCCAAGCAAGAGCAAAAGCCCGCGGCTCAGCAAGAGAAGAACGCCAAGCAGGAAGAAAAAAACGCGCAGCAGCAGGACAAAAATACTAAGCAGGAAGAGAAGAGCGCACAGCAGCAGGACAAGAACACCAAGCAGGAAGAGAAGAGCGCACAGCAGCAACGCGCGCCGCAGGCTAAGTCTGAGCAGCAGGCGCAGCGCGCCAGTGGCAACGGTGGTGGCCGCATTCCCGACGACCGCTTCAAGTCCAATTTTGGAAGGGAACACACGTTTCATGTCAGCGAAGGCGACTACAGCAATCACCGCTTCCAATACGGAGGCTATTGGTTCGCCGTCGTGAACCCGTGGCCAAGCAACTGGCTCTACACGCAAGACGTTTATGTGATCGAGATTGACGGCGTGTATTACCTGTGCAACGCGATGTATCCCGGCGTCAACATTGCACTCAGCTTCACCCTATAGCGGCTAATCCGGTGCCGCCCGAGGCGCAACCAGTTGAACTACTGCCGGCGTCAACCGATGACACCGACGACGTCTATGTCACCTACGTCGACAACGGGTACTACCTGTTCGACCGCCGGTATACCAACGTCGGAATGGCAATCAATATCTCGATGTAGTGGTTCTACCCGGTGCAGCCTCGGGAGGGGTTGCATCTCTAACGAATACATGACAAGGAGCACAACATGCTTGGAACGATATTGATCGTCATCTTGGTTTTGGCACTTTTGGGTGTCCTGCCGCGGTGGTCGCACAGTCGGAGTTGGGGTTATGGTCCGACCAGCGGAGTGGGACTGGCCCTTTTCATCGTGGTCATTCTCCTGGTTCTCGGACGGATTTGAAGCCATGCGCCAGCCGGCAATATCGCCAGGCGCCACAGCCAAGGGGTGGCGCCTGCTTTCTGTCCGCGCGGCGGCATTTCTTCTCGTCGTGCTCATATGCGGCGGCGGTTTGTCGGCGTACTCCGTGCTGACCCACGAGGAAATCGTGGACCTGCTCTGCTCCGACGAAATCCGGCCCCTCCTGCTCAAGCGATACCCGGGGCTCTCGGAAGATCAGATGAAGGACGATTCAACATATGCTAGGTCTCTGAGTGATCGTCCCTCTGTGACAAGTTGCGCAGGTACCATCTCCTCGATGATCCCACGGTGAGGGAAAACATTGTCTTTAATGCGCTGCGGCTTGGCGGTGCGGTCGCCGCATCAGGGCAACCAGTGGAATAATGACCAGAAATAAAATGCCCATAATGTGAAACACGTCCACGTAGCTCAACAGGGAGGCCTGCTGTTGAAGCATCCGATAGAGTAGGGCATAAGCCTGTTGCCTAGCCGTTACGCAGTCGACACCGCTTTGTTGGATCAAGCTGGTCATGTGCTCGAGCGCTTGTCGGCTAATCAGACTCGAAGCCGTGACGTGGGACGACAGAATGGTTTGATGAAACTGGGAGCGCCGTGTGACCCAAGTGGTCACAAATGAGATTCCCATGCTCGAGCCAATGTTGCGCATCACGCTGTAAAGGCTCGTGGCATAGCCTGTCTCCTCTTGCGGAATAGGGCCCATAGTCAAAGTGGTCAGGGGCACAAACAGGAATGCCATTCCAACCCCCTGAGTGATCTGGTACCAGAAGATATCCCACGTCCCTGACTGCAACGTCATATGGGAGTAGCCGAAAAACGCCACGCCTGCCATGGCAAATCCGAATGCCAACATCCGGCGCTCGTCCCAGCCTTTACCGAGTAAGTAACCGACCAGGGGCATGCAGAGAGCAGTTCCAATACCCCGCGGGCTACTCCAAATTCCCGCAGTGGCCGCCGTCCAGCCCAGTAACGTCTGCATGAACAACGGCAACAAGACCAGACTTCCATAGAGCACAAAGCCGAGTACTGTGACTAGGCCGATGCCGGTCGCGAAGGTCCGAAATTGTAGGAGGCGGAAGTGGACGATCGGGTCCTCGACGGTGAGCTCACGAATGACGAAAGCAGCGAGGAAGACCAAAGCCATTGCGGCCAGTACTCTGATCAAATCGGAGCCAAACCAGTCTCTTTCCTGCCCCTTGTCCAGCATGATTTGCAAGGCACCCATTCCTAGCGCCAGCATGCCGAGGCCCCAGAGATCGACGCGCAGCGACCCACGCCGGATGTAAGAGGGGTCGTGAATGAAGAGGTAAATTAAGATCAAGCTGAGGATGCCAACCGGCACATTGATGTAAAAAACCCAGCGCCAGGAGTACGAATCGGTTATCCAGCCACCGAGCGTGGGGCCGAGAATCGGGGCCGCCACAATCCCCAATGCCCAGAAGGCCATTGCTTTCCCACGCTCCTCACCCGGGAAATCTTCCAGCAGCACCGCCTGCGACAAGGGCTGCAATCCTCCTCCTGTGATGCCCTGCATGACACGGAAGAAAATCAGCGCCGGAAGATTCGGGGCCATCCCACACAAGACACTGGACAGTGTGAATCCGGTAACCACAGTCATTAGCAGCCGCTTGCGCCCCAAATAGTTGGCCAGCCAGCCCGTGATCGGAAGGATGATGGCGTTGGCCACGATATAGGAAGTAAGCACCCATGTCGCCTCTTCTACACTCGATGAAAGAGATCCCGCGATATGGGGAAGGCTAACGTTGACGACCGAGGTGTCCAGCACCTCCATCACGGCGCTGGACATAACCGCCACGGCAATGATCCAACGGTGGCCTTCTGAGACGATCGGCGATGCTGAGGACGCAGACGTAATGGAGGGAGCCGAATAGGCACCTGAGTGGACCTTTGGCTCCGAGACGAGTGTACTCCAGGCAGACCTTCGACTTGAAACGGCCATCTCTGGCACCGCACAACCCGGCTTCTGACTCAAGCCTAGGCTCATGTCGTGATGCGGTTACGCTATCTACCGGCCAGCGGCCCGATCTGCGGCTGAGGTCAAGCACGACTTCAACGCGCTGGCAACTGCCCCCCCTTTGCCTACTCGCTCAAGTTCCGCGGACTGGCTCAATTGCTGTAACTGTTCGTGACCGACAACCAGGATTGGCGATGAGCTGTTTCCACCGAGGGCCGACACGCCTCTCGCCTTTCCTGGAACTCCTGCGTGTGCTCGAAATCACCGCGGCGCATCAACGCTTCTCTGGGATGGCCAATCCTGCCGCACTGAGGATTACCTTTACGGTCCGATCGATGCCTGCGTCCGAATCGATCATCAAATCGTAAAGGTGCCGGTTCGCCCGATCGCATTGGTAGTAACTGCGAATGTATGCCGTGCGGATGCGGTCGAATTCGTCGAGAGATGCTTCGCACTCAGTCTTCGTTGGATGGCGATTTCGGATCCGCTTGAGTTTCTCCTGTCTTGAGCCGTACACGAACACATGGAAAGCGTCCTCACGTTCTCGCAGGACGCACTGTGCTCCGCGACCCACAATCACGCAATGCCCCAATTTGGCAGCCTCACGAATTACGATTGCGCTGAGTTCGACTAGGTAGTCCGAATCGACGACTTCGGGAGCAGGACCGGACCAGGTATAAGTGTTGCCTATCCAGAACGCCTTGAGCAGTCTTGCAATGAACGAGCTTGGGTGCTCATCCATCTGGGACACTTCGGAAGGCTGCACATGAGCGCGGCGGGAAAGTTCGAGGATCAGCTCGCGATCCAGCAGCTTCCAGCCAAGGCGAGCGGCAAGCTCCTGCCCAATGGCGGCGCCCCCACTGCCATATTCCCTCGCAATCGTGATTACCCGAACTGTTTTCATGTTATGAGCACCATCCATTTCCATTACTGTCCGGGCGCGTCGAAACGCCGGTCTAAGCCGAGGGGGCTCCTGACCCGCCCTGCGGTTAATCTTCGAAGCTCTTCGCCCCTCCCTGGAATCGGTTCTCCGCCTGTTTCCATAACCATTTGATCACGCGAGCGTCGTTGTAGCAGTAGCCGAGATTGTGGTTGAGCCTTGAGAAGCAGTGCTGTTGTGCTGTGTTCGGTTTCAACCTGCTTTCCGCACTTCGGATACAGGCCACAAACAAGCTTTTGCTTGCTCGAGAATCGAAGCGTAGTTTCGTCTGGAAACGACAGCCATCGCACCGGCAGGGCGAAGGCGTTCAATGTCGCATGCACGTACATCCCCTCATGCACTGCTTCTTACGCGTGTGCGGATCTTCCCGAACTCGTAGCTTCCCAAACCGCGCTGGTACGCCATCTTCAAATAGGGCAGAGATGAGATTTCCAAATTCCAGTACGCTTTCGCCACATAAGCGTCGAGGGCCACCGGATCGGTTCCGGCTACCAGTGTTTTCTTGAGCAGGACATCGTCAAGGGTGCCTCCCGTGGGGCCGTTCCGGATGAGCACGCGATAGCAATCGATCATAGTAAGAGTCGGACGAATGAAATCGGCGAGGTCCACCAGGCTTTCGTGGATCTTTTGGTGCAATTGATGGCGTGGTCCACCCAGGATGCCGTACCAGTTCTTCATCCCCAGAGTTGTGCCGGTCAGGCTGTGGTGTTTGGCGATCGGGACGTTGATGATCTTGTCGGCATTCAGGAAGGGATCGAAAACCTGCCAGTCCCGCAGAACCTCTCCCTGCAGATCGACATCTTTGAATCTGGAGGGATCGGGCAGGATCACTTCGGCGCCTACACTCCGCGCCGCCTCGGCAATACCCGACCTCTGGAAACACCGGCGCGGGTCGTTACAGCTCACGTCAGTCACGATCACCCGCTTCGCCCCAGCGTTCCAGCACTGGCGGACGATCTCGGCGACGATTTTCGGATTCGTGTTCGCCGCCTGTTCTGGAGTGCGGTCCCAACCGATGTTCGGCTTCACCAACACGACGTCAGCGCGGGAGATGAAGCGATGGATGCCGCCCAGTTCTTCAATGGCAGTCCGCGCCAGTTGTTCGGGATCGTCTCCCTGGATGACCGCCATCTCGGGCAAAGCCGCGTCGTTCGCCACCGTATGACTGCGCTTTGCATTCATTGCCAGCGCGTGCTCGGGCCGTTCGCTGTGTTCGCTCAGCCAGTATCCGAGGCCCGCGGTTCCGGCAGCGATTCCTCCCACGCGGAGCAGTTTGATTAACGCTTCACGGCGGTTGAGTATGGTGCCTTCGGTCGGCGGCATGTTGTCTTGACCTCTTTGCTTTTGCCCGACAACTGAATTCTAATCTCGTTCTGGTGGCGCAGCTATGCAGTCCATCACGATGTCGTGTGCGAAGCAGCCGACGTTCGACGTAACGGCGGCTCTGACGCTGATCGGATTCAGCGCGGTCATCGGCCAGATTGTCCTCATGCGGGAGCTCATCGTCGTCTTCAACGGCAACGAGATTTCGCTGGGAATCATGTTATCGACCTGGCTTTTCTGGACCGCCGCCGGCTGTGGCCTGAGCAGCGGTTTTCGACTGGGCGGCAGCAACGCTCGCCGGGCGGTCGCCGCGCTCGAATGCCTGCTCGGCGTCAGCCTGCTGCCGACGATCTGGGCATTGCGCGCCTCCAGATCTTTTTTTCAAACCGTGCCGGGCGAATTGGTTGGTCCAGTGCCGATGCTGCTTACATCCCTGGCATGTCTGAGCCTGTTTTGCGTAGTCGCAGGGTCGCTTTTCGTGGCTGCGACCCGGATGTACGAACAGGAGTGCGCTGCCTCTGCGCGCGTCGCTACCAGCTCGGCTTACTTGCTGGAAGCCGCTGGTTCCGGCTTCGGAGGAATCCTGGCCAGCATTGTGTTGCTGCGCTTTCTTGGGTCCTTCCAGATCGCGACCGTCGTCGCCGTCATGAACCTATGTATGGCAGCAATCTTGTTGTTTCGCATGAGCCGCAAGCAGCTTGGGGCCGTGACCGTGGCCGCGGCGCTTTTTGCGGTCGCTCTCCTTACCATCGTTCTCCTTATATATGTCGCTCCGGTGTTGGATAGGTCGGCGCAGGCGCGCCAGTGGCGTGGATTCCGTCTGGTGGCATCGCGCGACTCGATTTACGGCAACCTGGCGGTTATTGAAACTGGCAATGAAACTGGCAATACGGAAACCGGCAAGATCCGCAGCATTTATGACAACGGCGTGATCCTTGCCAGCGCGCCAGACGAGAACGCCGCCGAAGAAGCGGTTCACTACGCGCTGCTGGAGCATCCGGCACCGAGGCATCTTCTAATGATCGGCGGCGGCGTGAACGGCAGCATTGCCGAGGCGCTCAAGCATCCCACAGTCGAGCGGATCGATTACGTTGAGTTGGATCCCGCGCTCATCGGCATAGCGCGGCAGTTCTTCCCCGTGCAGTCCGCTCCCGTTGCCTCAAATCCTCCGGTGCACGTGCATTACGCGGACGGCCGGTATTTTCTTAAAACCGCTCGCGCCACATTCGACGTGATCATCCTTAATGTGCCCGACCCGCAGACCGCGCAGTTGAACCGGTTCTACACGGCCGAGTTCTTTCGCTCCGCTCGCGATCACCTCGCGTCAGGCGGACTGCTCGCCTTGCAACTGCGCTCGTCGGAGGATTACATCAGCCCCGACCTGGGAGAATTCCTGCGCTGCATTCACCGCACTCTCCAGGTAGTCTTCCCTTACGTTGTCGCCATCCCCGGCGAAACCATCCACTTCTTCGCCGCGACGCGCCCCGATGTTCTGGCGGACAATCCCCAAACGCTGATGGCAAGATTGCAGGAGCGGAATCTGAAGACACAGTACGTTCGGGAATACTTCATCCCATTCCGCATGATGCCCGATCGCATGGAGCAGGTTCGCGAGCAACTGCGGCCGCTGCCCTCGACGCCCGTCAATCGCGACTTCGAGCCCATCGCCTATTACTTCGACGTTGTGCTCTGGAGCACGCAGTTCAAGCTGGGCTATTCCCGCTGGTTCCGGACCGCCGCGCACATCACTTTTACGAGTGTCATCAATGCGGTTCTTGTTGTCACATTGTTGGTGGCGCTTCTTCTGGCGTTTGTGCCCACTCGCGAGAGACGCGCCCGTTCTTCCGCGGCGTACTGCATGGCTGCGACTGGATTCACCCTGATGGCTCTGCAGATTTTTCTGCTGCTGGCATTCCAGTCCGTCTACGGCTACGTTTACCACCAACTCGCGATCCTCATTGCCATGTGCATGGCAGGCATCGCCTTCGGAAGTTGGCTGGGCATCCGACGCATTCGTTACAGCGACAGACCACCCTACCGCACCATCGCAACCACGCAGTTCCTGCTCGCCCTTTCTTGCCCTGCGCTGATCTTTGTGGTCAGCCTGCTGTCGAAGATTTCTGGGATGGCGACAACCTGGCTGGCTGTGCAGTTTGTCTTCCCGGCGTTGGCTGCTTTCTGCGGAATGCTGGGCGGCTATCAATTTCCGATTGCGACGGAGATCTACCTTAATAAGGATGCCCGCAGCGGTCGATCACGGTTGGGCACACTCTATGCCATCGACCTGATGGGCGGATGCGCGGGCGCGCTTTTGTTGAGCAGTTACCTCATCCCGGTGTTTGGTTTTTGGAAGACGGCATGGCTCAGTGCGGCGGTAAACTTGGCACCGGCTCTCCTGGCCGCGAGGGCAAGCCTGGAGGCAAAGAGGTCTCGGGCGTAAGCGCTTGCGGCCTCTTTTCGCCAAATACCACCGCGGTAAACATGAAGATGTCTGTGTTCTCATCCTTCCAGCAACCGGGGTGCATACCCGCCTTGGCACAGGTTTCTTCCAGGAACCTCTGTCGATCCCATTTTTCGTCCACCGGCACCTGCGGAAGCAAAAGTCCCTCGTTCGCGCCGTTCTTCATCAGTAAACCGTGCTGGCCAACCTTGATCTGTCGAATGTCGAGCACGCGCCGAAGAGGCGACAGCACGGAGACTTCATAATCGATTTGCGCCAGTTCTGAGGCTGCTACCGGCTGGAATCGTGTATCGCGCAGGGCGGCCAGCGTGGCCGTGTCCCGCACGGTCATGTAGAGAGGTTTCGCCGCGGAGGTATAGCCGATGCACCCCCGCAGCTCTCCCGATTTGCGCAGGGTTACGAACGCACCGCGCTCCTGATTCAGCACTTCGCTTGCGCTCGCGGTTGGTTCATACGGCTTTTTCTCCCGCACCGCATACTCCACCGACTTGCGAGCCAGGGTGAGCAGTTCGTTTTTCTCGTGGCCATTCAGTGAGAATTGCGGTTCCTGCGTCTTTCCGCTTGGAGTTTTCAAAAAGACGTCCGCGCTGTATCCGACCACGCGCGCGTGATCGCCGGTGATGTCGCCTGAATTGGCGTACTTGAGCACCACGGCTTGGTTCGCTCCCATGCGTTCGGCCGCAATCATTGCGGCCACGATGGGCGCGCCGCCGCAGGCTTCCCAGATGCGCGCCCCGAAGTTCCGCGACATGCTGAAGTAGTCCCAAGCCTGCAGCGCGCCCAGCGTTTTATGGTCGATCTTCACCGCTTCGTCGTAGGGGTGATAGTGCGATAGATCGGAACTGGCCACGATCAGCGTATCTTTATTGTTGCCCCGGATTAGCTTCGCCAGAGCCACGCCCAGCGCGCGGCTGTTTTCGTAACTCTGGTCTCCCATGACGATGGGCACGAGTTCGAAGTCCCCCAGCACCCGCTGCAACCACGGCAACTCCACCTCAAGCGCATGCTCAGCGCCCTCCTTGGTGGGAGTGTGCCCCCGGCTGGAGAATTTGATGGTTGGACTCATCTGCACAAGTTGTTTTGCAAACGCCTTGTCTACCGGGACTGTTCCCAGCGGCGTGGCATAAGCGTCGCCGTCATAGACGGAAGTGAAATCAAACGCCTCGTAATGCGACGGTGCAATCACAACCACTCGCGAAAATTTGCGCCCTTTCAACGCCGCGTAGGTGTAGGCAGCGACGGGGCCGGAGAACTGATAGCCGGCGTGCGGCGCAACCACGGCGAGGATCGGGTCGTTGATCGGCGGCTGAGACGAAGCGGCATGCGCCAACATGTCATCAATCATCGCCGAGAGTGTCTTTGCGTCGGCCGGATAGAAGCCGCCGGCGACACCGGCTTGCCTCACGCTCTGCGCATCAGCAGCACGGACGTTCCGCAGTGCCGCAATCGCAAGGATCGCGATCATTAGAGCCACCAGCCAATAGACTTTGGAGCGCATCTTTATGTTCGTATGCGAGATATTCATACGCGGAGCCTCCTCTCGCGCTGTCATGCGTGCCAAATACCAGGGATCGGCTGCCCGCAGAACGGGCAACTGCCCTTGCGGATCAGCATCTGACTCGCCGTGAACCCGACGCGTTCCACCAACATGCGGCGGCACTTCGGGCAGTAAGTGTTTTGCGCAGGATGTCCGGGCACATTGCCGATGTATACGTAGTGCAGCCCCTCGGCGTCGGCAATCGCCTTGGCACGCTCCAGGGTGGGCACCGGCGTTATGGGCAGGTTCTTCAACAGGTACTGGGGATGGAATTGCGTGAAATGGATCGGCACATCCACGCCCAGGTTTGTCTTGATCCAGCGTGCCAGGCCGCGGAATTCGGCATCGCCGTCGTTCATCGCCGGCACCACCAGGTACACGATCTCGGTCCACTTGTTCATCTTCCGCAAGGTGACCAGCGAGTCCAACACCGGCTTCAACTCACCAACAACTACGTCCTTGTAGTAGGACTCCGTGAACGCTTTCAGATCGATCTTGACCGCGTCCATCTTTCCGTACGCCGCCTTCAGCGCCTCCTCTTGCATGTAGCCATTCGACACGACCACACTGCGGATGCCGGTTTCGTGCCCGGCATCGGCTGCATCCATCAGGTATTCACTGAAGACGACCGGCTCGCTGTAGGTGTAGGCAATGGTCGGACAGTCGTGCTGTTTGGCCAGCTCGGCAACCAATTTCGGGGGCGCGTAGTCGGCGGGAACCTGCTCCGGACGCACCTGGGAGATGTCCCAGTTCTGGCAAAACTTGCAGTTGACGTTGCAGCCAGCTGTGGCCAATGAGAAAGCCAGCGTCCCCGGCAGGTAGTGGAACAGAGGCTTCTTCTCGATAGGATCAATGTGCGCGGCGCACACCCGCGAGTGCACCAGCGTGTGGTAGGTTCCTCCGCGATTCTCGCGCACGCCACAATACCCGCGCTCGCGATCTCCCACCGTGCATTCGCGCGGACACAGCTTGCACTTGATCTTCTTGTTTGGAAGTTTCTGGTAGAACTTTGCTTCGACAGTGAATCGCGAATCATCCTGCTTTTGCGGACCCGCCCACGCGGGGGTCGCGACAGGGAAATGGGCAAGCTCGCAGACGCCTAGAAATGTCCCCGACGCCAGGGCACACTGCAGGAAGGCCCGGCGATCAAGCGCGCGAGAGAAGGGGCTGCGCTCATCGCGGATAGTAAGATCCTCGCCTTCTTGCGTATCGAACTCGCGCGCCATGTTGAACCCTCAATCGCGCATCCCTTACACCTCGACAACCGCGATTCTCCGCGGATCGTTCGTGCCGAGTCGATGCTCGGCGTCGGCGGCGGTCGCGATGTAGTGGGGCGCTCTTTTATCGGCTTCCAGCGTCTTCAATCCCTTTTCGGCCCGCTTGCGCTCGATGATTTGCCAGCCGGTGTAGTCGAGCGCAACAGGATCCTGCGAAACCATCAGGGCATTGTTCTTCCAACTATATTCCGGCTTGTATCCCGGTCCACCTTCAAAGCAGGCCGTGGTCGCGTCGCAGATGGTCAATCGCATCTTCGATCTGATTTCCGGCAGCATGTTCAAATCCGCGATGTACGGATTGCAGCCGTTGGGGTGGTACTTATTCGGGTTATGAATAACGCCATACAAGTTTTTCAGGGCCATGGTTACGCCGGCGCCGTCGTGGTCTTTCAGCACCGGGACATTGATCAAGACGTTGCAGCGTTGCGTCAGAATCTTCGACAACCGGCTGCCCACGCTGCCATACATGGCCAGTTCTGGTTCGTAATCGACGCGATCGGTGCCGAAGCATTGCACACGGTTTCCGCCCGTCGCCACATGAAATCCAACGTGTTCCATTTCGTCGCCGTCGCGGTCCCAGACCACGATATCGCTCGCCTTGATTCCGGACTCCTGCAAGCGCTCGCAAATGGCTTCGACGAGTTGAAGGTTGCTGGAGAGTCCGCGTCCTCCAAGTGCATTCACTTTCAGGCCCACCGTCTCACCCGGGCGGACCAGCTTTTTCCACGTCTCGATGGGATTATCGCGGTCGAAAAGAGCCTGCATGGCGCGATCCAGGAGGCTTAGCATCCGGTGCGAATCCACCGTGGAGCCCGTGCCGCGCAGCGCGGCATCGTGCGCAATCACAACCCTGGATTTCGCGAGTGCCGCTCCTTGTTGTTGCTGTTGTTGTTCTGCTGATGCGAGCAGACCCATCCTGCCGCTTGCGCCCAGAACCGCGGCGCCGGCGAGGCACTCGCCAAGAAAATCGCGCCGACTGGTGCTGTGCGCTGCGCTCATAAGGGTTCTCCGGTGAACCCACGACCGGCTCTCCGAAAATCCTCAAGCTACCTATACCGCAATCTGCCTGACTTTTCAGTGACGAACAGCACTTCTGCCGATCATCACCCGGCAAGCCTCAGCTCGATGCCGTGCCCGAGTTGCAGAAGTGCCTGCTGTGTTCCCGCCGATTCCTCAAAGGCAACGATTCGCACCAGGTAAGCTCCCTTGCGGAAGACCAAGCTCTGGCCGTGCAAACGTGCGGCGTCTCCCAGTTGAATCGGTTTCCCATCGACCGCCGGCTCCGATTCAAGAATCTTCGCGGCGCCCTCCGCATTCCCCATGGTGTAGATGTCCACTGTCGCGTCGGCCTTGTTCTGGAACTTGTAGTCAGCCGTGGACACTCTCTGCACCCCAGCTTTCAAGTACCGTTCCGCCTCGCCGTCAATGTACTTCCACAGGTCCGCAGCCTCGAAGGTCCGTGTATCTCCCGTCTTCGCCCAGCCCGCAACCTGATTGGACGCGGGGAAAAATGATTCCCCGTTCCCCGATTGACGTTTGCAACCGGCGTCGAGGAGCAGCGCGACACCAAGCACGACGAGCAGCACTGCGCGGGCTTTCATCTGGTCCTCTCTTCGTCCTTGCCCCGATTCAGCAGGATCTGGTTGGTTCGCGATCGGCTCTCCCCGATGCTGGTCACATAAACCGCCGGGCGGTCCTGAACTGGGCAGGCGTACTCGCACGCCCCACAACCCACGCAGCGATGAGGATCGACAAACGGTTGTTTTACCTGCTGCAGATGGCCCGCAGCATCCGCGACTTCGGCGGGTTGCAAATAGATTGCCTTGGGCGATGTCGGACACCACTCCTCGCACACAATGCACGGGGTTGCCATCGCCCAAGGCAAACACCGTCCGCGATCGAAGAACGCTGTTCCAAGACTGATGGGCTTGGCGTCGCCGGCGACCCGCGCCTCCCAGCCCTTTTCTTTCGCCGTGATCTCCCAGATTGCACCGGTGGGACAAACCTGCGAGCACAGCACGCAACTGCTCTCACAGTAGCCAATCCGCGGCACCAGAACCGGCGTCCAGAGCCCCTCGAACCCCGCTTCGGTCAACGCCGGTTGAAGCGCGTTGTTTGGGCAGACTTTCATGCACTCGCCACACCGTATACAACGCGACAGGAAGTACTCTTCATCGAGCGCGCCCGGAGGGCGCAGCAACCGCTCATGGCGCTCAACTGCGAATCCAGGCGTGCTGCGCAACAGGGGAACCACGGCGGCTCCCGCCGCCAATCCAGTGAGCACCTTGCGTCTCTGCAGGTTCACACCGATCGACTTTTGAGCGGGAAAAAACTTGAACTGTAGGCCGTGCTCCGGACACTCATCAATACAGTTCAAACAGAGATGACACTCCGGTTGGCGCCACGGAACTCCGCCGATCGGATCATCGCCGCCCTGGCAGCGCAGCAGGCACCGGTTGCAGTCCTCGCAGTGCTCCGGGCTCTTAACCAGTCCAAGAATCGAACAGCGCGATGCGATCCCGAGCAGAGCGCCCAGCGGGCAAAGTGCCCGGCACCAGAAACGGGTTACGCGAAAATTCAACGCCAGAAGAAAGATGAAGATGATGCCCAGCCAAACCCCTTGCCGAAAGTACGGCTGTTTGAAACTGAGCAGCAGCGCTCCGAAAACGAAATGCAACCCGCTGCCCACCATCTGTACCGATGCAAATCGGCTGTGTTCCATCGCGTGCAGCGCTGCGTTCAGGGCATAGTTCGTTCCCGGCAAAATCGAGAGGCCGAGTGAGCGCACCAGCAACGAGAAAGGATCCAGCCATCCGACCACCCCGGTGCCCAATATGGCGGCGATTAAGGCCGCGGCCAAGAGGTAGTACTTCGTCGTCTGCCAGCGCTTGTAGCGGTTCGATTCAATCAGTTGCTTTCCACGTTTGCGCTCGGATTTCAGGCTGCTGAAGAAGTGGTGAATCGAGCCCAGTGGACAAATCCAGCCGCAGAAGAAGCGTCCGAGCAGCATCGTCGGAAGCAGAACGACCAGGCTCCACAACAGACCGTGGTACAGAGCGCGGCTGGAGAGCGCATTCGACAACGCCACCAGCGGATCAAATTGGAAAAACAACTGCACCGGATAGGGAAGCCGGATCGCATCCCCGCCGGCGTGCAGCGATCCGCGGAACTCGGTTCGTAGCAGAAGGAACAGGAACAGGGAGAAGAAGATAATCTGCGAAAGCCAGCGCCACCTTGTCGGCTTAAGTCGCACCTCGTACTCCTTGCATCTCCACGCAGTGGATCGGCGCGGCGCACACTAAACCCTCGGCGCGTTCCGGGCGCCTGGCGCTGCACACCCAATGTTCTGCCAGGCGGCTTCCGCTTTCTGTGACCAAGATCACTTCGCGTGGCCCGCACGCGCCGAGCTTGATCTGTGCGCTCTCCCTCGTGATGGCATCCACAACAGTCAGAGTAGAGGCGGAGGACCAGGCTCGCGGCATCACAGCAGTGATTGACGGGGGTCACTGCGGGCCGACATAGGCAGGAGTACGGTGAAAATGGATTTGTTTGCTCCGTTGCTGCTGTTTCCAAGTGTACGGCTGGCTTGGTGGGGAACTTGAACGTTGCCGGACGCGCACCAGGAGGGGACAAGCCCATGCGCCATCCACCCTCTTACGAGGAGCTCAACGCGAATTTCGACTGGGCGATCGCTGAGCGCGAACTGTGCTATCGGCCGGGCGATGTCATCAACATCGGTTGGATGTGCAGTGATCGCCTGTGCCGCCTGGGACTGGCTCAGAAGCCGGCGCTGCTCTGGGAAGACTATCAGGGCAACCAGAAGCGCTTCACGTATAACGATCTTCGTGTCTGCTCCAACACCATCGCCCATTTCCTAGCCACTCTGGGAATTCTCCCCGGCGAGCGGGTATGCCTCTTTCTAGACCGGGTGCCCGAGCTGTACATCGGATTTCTGGGCATTCTGAAAATGGGCGCGGTGGCCCAGCCACTGTTCTCGGCGTTTGGAGACGAATCTCTGTGTGTCCGGCTCAAAGACGCTGGGACGGCAGCGATCATCACGCAGAAGAAACATCTCCATAAGATCCGCAAGATCCGGGAGCAACTCCCGAACCTGCGGTACTCCATCGTGGTGGATGCGCCCCAGGCGTCTCTACAGGAACGCGAGACGGCCTTCGCGATGGAACAAGCGTCGCCCGTCGAGGACTTCCCAATCTACCCGACGAAGGCCGAATCTCCGTCGGTTCTGCACTACACCTCTGGTACTACGGGCCAGCCCAAGGGTGCGCAGCACGTCCATTACTCGATTATTGCGCAGTATCTCACCGCGAAATGGGTCCTCGGTTTTCAGCCGGACGACATTTATTGGTGCAACGCCGACCCGGGTTGGGTAACCGGCACGTCCTACGGCATCATCGGCCCCTGGGCGAACGGGGTTACACAAGCAGTTCTGGACTCCGGTTTCAACGCGGAGAAATGGTACGAGTTCATCGAGAAGTACCGCGTTACCGTCTGGTATTCGGCGCCGACTGCCATCCGCCTGCTGATGAAGGAGGGAGCGGAAATCATCCGCAAGCATGATCTATCCAGCCTGCGCCATCTGGCGAGCGTGGGCGAACCGCTGAACCCGGAGGCGGTGATCTGGTCGAGAGAGGTCTTCGGGAGACCGTTCCACGACACATTCTGGCAGACCGAAACCGGCTGCATCGTAATTGCGAACTTTCCCGGGATGCGAATTAAGCCCGGCTCGATGGGCAAGCCGTTTCCGGGAATCACCGCGACGGTGTTAGACCCAAAGACCTACGAACCGGTGAATCGCGCCGCCGCGGCAGGTCTGATTGCGCTGCGCCCAGGCTGGCCATCGCAGATTTGCGGCTATTGGAACAATGCCGCCGGATACCAGGCCAAATTCAGAAATGGATGGTACCTGTGTGGCGACCGTGCCTCCATCGACACGGATGGTTATTTCTGGTTTATGGGGCGCGATGACGACGTCATCAACACCGGCGGGCACCTGGTCGGCCCCTTCGAAGTCGAGTCCGCTCTGCTGGGATGCCCGGCCGTCGCCGAGTCGGCCGCCGTCGCGAAACCCGACCCCGTCAACATGGAAGTTGTGAAAGCGTACGTGACTGTAAAGCAAGGTTTTCAACCATCCGATGACCTTGAACTGGAAATCATGAACCATATTCGCAAGCGGTTGTCGCCGCTGGCCATGCCCCAGGAAATCGAGTTCGTCGACTCCTTGCCCAAAACGCGCAGCGGCAAGATCGTGCGCCGCATCCTGCGCTGCAGGGAGTTCCATGAGCCCGTGGGCGATCTTTCCACCATCATGGACGACTAAACCGAGGCCCGTTATGGACGAAATCACGCAAGTAGTTCGCGATTACATCGTGCGGGAATACCTGGAAGAAGGGGACGACCGAACGATTACTGAGACAACGCCCCTGATTTCAGGTGGCATTGTGGATTCGTTTTCCATGGTATCTCTGCTTCGCTTTCTGGAGAAAAAGTACTCAATTGACATTCCCGACGAATGCGCCACTCCCGAAGCTTTCGACACCGTCGAGCGCATCGTGGGGCTGGTGCGACGTTTCCAGAAGGCTGAAGTCATCAGGAACTAGACCGTGCCCGCTGCCGGACCCGGTTCGGCGTGGGCACGCCACTGGAACGAAAAATCTCATTAAAAGAGGCGCGTCATGGCTTTTGCCGATACAGTTCGCCACCGCTATCAGACCGATGTCGAGGGAATCAAAGCCGCCGGCCTGTTCAAAGAGGAGAGGTATATCCACTCGCCGCAGTCCTCGGAAATTGAGGTGGAGTTCCCGGCTGGCTCGGCAATCAGAAAGTGCATCAATGTTTGCGCCAACAACTACCTCGGACTCTCCAGCCATCCCGAGGTTATCGCCGCGGCGCACGCGGGATTGGACGCACGCGGCTACGGCATGTCCTCGGTGCGTTTCATTTGTGGTACGCAGGACATCCACCGCGAGTTAGAGAATCGCCTGACCGCGTTCCTCGGTACTGAGGATACCTTGCTGTTCCCCTCCTGCATGGACGCGAATGCCGGTTTCTTCGAGGCCTGCCTGAATGAGCAGGATGTAATGATCGCCGACCGGCTCGTTCACGCCTCGATCGTGGATGGAATGCGCCTGTGCAAGGCGATGCAAGACACCTACAAGCACTCCGACATGGGGCACCTTGAGGAGAAGCTGCAAGAACACCAGGACAAGCGGTCCCGCATGGTGATCACGGACGGCGTGTTCTCGATGGACGGCGATACCGCCAAGCTGGCCGACATCGTCGCGCTGGCCGAGAAGTACAACGCCATGGTGTTCGTGGATGACTCGCACGCCACCGGCTTCATGGGCAAAACCGGACGTGGGACGCACGAGCACTGCGGCGTGTTTGGCAAGATCGATGTCATCACCACGACGCTGGGAAAAGCGTTGGGCGGTGCTTCCGGAGGCTGCGTCAGCGGCCGCCGCGAACTGGTGGAGATGTGCCGGCAGCGAGCACGTCCTTATTTGTTTTCCAACGCCGTGGCGCCGGTAATTGTGGCGGGCGCGCTCAAGGTACTGGATCTGATCAGCGCCTCCACCGACCGTCGCGACAAACTGGAATGGAATGCCAGGTACTGGCGCGGCTTGCTCAAAGAAGCTGGTTTCGATCTGAAGGAAGGGGATACCCCGATTGTGCCGGTCATGCTCTATGACGCCAAACTGGCACAAGACTTTGCTCGCGATCTCTTTGACGAGGGCGTGTACGCCATTGGGTTCTTCTTCCCGGTCGTGCCTAAAGGGCAAGCCCGGATTCGCACGCAACTGTCCGCGGCTCACGATAAACACCATCTGGACGCCGCCATCGAGGGGTTCAAGAGAGTAGGGGAAAAACACGGCATTCTAGGTTTGGGAAGAAAGGAACTCATGGCGAGAGCCGTTGCGTAATCGGCGGATCATCTCTTGATGAGAGCAGCCGAGCGCCCGTGCCGAGATCATTGGGCAGTCAGCTCCGTGAGGAGGGAACGGAGGTCGCATGCTCTGTGCAGAGCTTGAGGAACTGGAAGCGGAATTCGACGACATTCTTACCGCGCTCGAGAATCCGTACCTGACCGAGCAGGAAAGACGCTCCCTGCAGGTCGCGTATTCCCGGCTCAGTCACACCATCAAGGATCACCAGGAGCATGGCCACAGTGGTGGCCCCTGCTTCGAAGAATAGCGGACTCTCCACTCGCAGGAGGAGCGAGCTCCGTGCTTAGCACTTTCATGAACGTAAAGGAGAACTTATGACAACCGCGACTCTGAAAGCAACCAAGGTCTTCAGCTATCTCAGACCGGAGGAGATCGATATCCTCAGTAATTACGCGAGCACCGAGCAATACAAAGCCGGTGCAATCGTCTACCGCAAAGGACAGCCCGCCACCCATGCGTATGTCTTACTCGAAGGGGAAGTCATATTTCGCGCTCCCACTCCAGCGGGCCACGGCATTGTGATCGAAGAAGTGGGTCCCGGTACGATGATTGGGGCTAGCGTGCTGCTGGGGGAGACCTATATGGTGACGGCCCAGTGTGTCACCGACTGCAAGATCATGACCCTCGGCAAAACGGCCTTAGTGCGGGTCATGGACGCCAATCCGCAAATGGGATTGGTCATTGAGAAGTACCTGGCTGAGCATTACTACCAGAGAAGTCTCGACCTCATGCACATGCTGGAAGGCCTGATACGGGGAGAGCCGCCGGAGGAGTTGAAGCGGGGAGGACCTCTGCCGATCGTGTAAGACCCACAGTGAGGTCGAGGTCTACGATCGGATCGATTGTTTCTTAGATGCGATACCAATCTTCCCGCGTCAACGGCAAACCACTGCCGCCTAGCTGTGGCTTAGCGAAGAGTGTCTGGTACACGTTCAGACGACCCGTGCGGAACGCATGAGCCGAGCCGGCCATGTAGAGGCGCCATATCCGGTAAGTTGTATCATCCGAGATCCCACGCGCCTGCTCGGCATGAGCCTCGAGACGCCGGACCCAATGGTGGAGCGTCAATGCATAGTGCTCACGCAAACTCTCAACGTCCCGGACCTCAAAGCCACTCAGTTCCGCCGCTCGAATGGTGGTATTGATCGGGACCATCTCGCCATCGGGAAACACGTAGCGGTCGCTGAAAGACGGGCCCCGCCGGTGGTAGGTGGCGGAATATGCAATCCCATGGTTCAGAAATACTCCGGCCGGCCGCAATAGCTCGTACGCTCGGTTGAAGTATTCGGGCAGGAGTGCCTCTCCCACGTGCTCAAACATTCCCACACTGACAATCTTGTCGTATAGCTGACCATGCTCAAGGTCACGGTAATCTGAAACCTCCACCCGGCAGCGGTCACTCAAACCCGATTCGCGCAGCCGTTGCCGGGCTAGTTCCGCCTGCGGCGCGCTCAGCGTGATTCCTACCGCTTCCACGCCATAGTGAGCAGCGGCGTGCATGATCAATCCACCCCAACCGCAACCAATGTCCAAAAGACGCTCGCCAGGGCAGAGCCGCAGTTTTCTGCAGATGTAATCCAGCTTCCGTTCCTGAGCCGAATCCAGATCGTCTTCCGGGGTGGCGAAGTAGCCGCAGGAGTAAACCATGCGCGGATCGAGCCACAGCGCGTAGAACTCGGCCGGAAGATTGTAGTGATAGCTGATGGCTTGCCGGTCACGCTCTCGAGAATGAAGTGATCCGCTGAAATTGGCTGATCGCCGGTCCTTATGAGCGCGGTCGTTTGCCGGCAACATCTGCAGTCGTTTAGCAAGATCAAAAGTCTTCCCCAGGTTGCGTTCCTGCCCAAGCATGTAATCCGCCAACTGGAAGACCGCTTCGATGTCGCCCTCGATGTCGAAGTCATCGTAGATGTAAGCTTCTGCCAGCGTGAGTTCGCTGGGGCAAGAAAACATCGCACGCAACGCTCCTGGATGCTTGAGCACCAAGGTGAAGCGCGGTTGCTGGGCCGCCCCCCAGATAGTGCCGTCCCACAGCCGAACCTGAAAATCTCGATTTGGGTAGTCTTCCAAGAGCGCCCCCACGAACTCGGCGCTCGCCTGGGAAGCCGTTTCCCCGAATAGAAAGTTCGCCAATGCTGCCATGCGCACCTCCCGGCACTCATGCAGTTCTTACCTGCTCCGAAATCCAGCGTTCCTTATATCCAGCAGTCCAAAACGTCCGGAGACCGATATGGGCGCGTCCGTCTCCCAATCAGGCATCTTGAATCCTTCACTCAAGCGGCAGTTTCGATCTTGTTCTGGGCAGCTGTGGGGAGCTCAAATTTCAGCACTCCCCCTTGCAATTCGACGACTGCGCGCTCCGGCATCACCTCCGTTGCAAGGTCGACGACTTCCAGGATTTGGTCGGGAACCGCGCTGGTCCGCCCGATGGTTCCGTCCTTGGCTTTTGTCCCACTCGTCTTCTTCTCACCGAGGATCGAGATGCGACTCGGCTCGATGCTTACTTCCAGTTCAGTCTGGTCAAAGCCAGCGACGTCAGCGCAAACACTGATCCGGTCTCCGGATTCTGACAAGGAAACCGATACCGGATATAGCAGCTCAGATTCCGCTTGGAACCAGTCTTCCCGATCGTGACCATGCTCCTGGCCACGAGCTTCGAACAACTCATGGGCACGCCGCGAAATAGCAAGCTGTACCCTTTGCACCTTGCGTTGGAGATCTGCAGGATTGGATGGGTTTAGCAGCACCACGGGTCGATCAGACTTGGGTTTCGCTGCCCTTTGAGACTTCATAACACCCTCCTTCGAATGTTGCAGTGAAGGAGCATCGCTCGGCCTTTTGTCGCGAGCGGCACAGGCTCGGGCGAGCCGTCATGAACCCTCCTGTGCAGAGGCACAGGACACACTTACTCATTTTTCATTCTCATCCGAGGTTGCCTCGTATGCCGTGATGCGTGTCACCCATGCATGTGTTCCGACGCAAACTGGGGAGGGAACAGGCTAAGGGTTTCCTTGCCGCTTGTCTCGGCATCGGTGTAGGGGACATCTGTGTTTGCTGCAGGAATGCGCGGAGTTCATCCCAGGTCACCGGGCGCGCCCGGATGAGACCTGCGCAACCTCGGCCCTTCGGACGGGTACGGTGCGAACGATCCGTCCCTACTTCGCCGGCACGGTCAGAATCAACACGGCCAAGACTACCAAGACGAAGCCTGCGACAAGCACAAACAAGGTGTGGAACGGATGGGCATGGAAATGGCTATCGCCTGATCTCCTGTGCTCCACGGTCCTCATGACCAGCCTCCCGCGACGATTGGGTAGCGGACAATTTGCCGATCTCTGGCCTACACTTTCCTACTTCGCCAATAGTCCCCTATCCTCCTTCATTACGCCGCCGCCGTGTTCCGCTAGCGTGAAATCCAGCGCAACCCCACGGGCCAGAGATAACTAGATTGCCCAGGTGTCGTCTCCGTAACTTGCCGACACATACTTGTGCTGGCATTTGGCAGAGCAGAAATGCACGGCATTCCGTTCACGGGCACGCTGCTCATCCCACTTCACGCGCAGGTTAATGGTGTATTTCATGACTGGTTTTGCTGAGCCCTCGAAGCCCAGCAGCCAGCCTTCGGCGTCACCCTTTCGCTTGCCGCAGGTTTTGCAAAAGAATTCCATCATGCGACCTCCGCTTCCCATAGACCTTGTCTCTTCCGGACGACGGCTAAAGCTCTGCGATATAGCCCGTCAGATCTGTCTCGGACCCCGTGACCATCGCCCGCACCCGGGCCTGCTGGTTGTTACGCAGCCGCGGGCCGCGGCTTTTCTTCCGGCGGCATTTCAATATCCTCCAGTTTCTGCACGCGATGCAGGAACACGTACGCGGCGAGCAAACTCAGTATCAACAGCGACAGAATCATGACGAAGAGCGCGAAGGCAGCCACATTTCGGATGGGACCCGTGATCTCACGTTCTTCCTGACTGGCCACGACGATCCACGGAAGGTTGGGGAACGCGTCTTTCAATCCGGCGTCGGCGAACCCAACGAGATATTTCTCGCCCTTGGAAAACGTGGTGAAAAGATATCCAGTTTCGCGACCCCGCAGGTTTCCGAGAGAGTCACGGATCGCGCTGTATTCCTCGGAGCGGATCTTCATGGATGGGGTTATGCCGTTTGCCTGGATCACGGTTCCGTCCTCGCGCACCAGGAACAGTCGCCCACTGCGTCCGATCTGTTGCCGGTTCAGTTGAGCAAACAGCGGCGAGACATCGACCAGAGCAGTGACAGCGCCGATGAACCTGCCTGTGCTTTCCTGCAAAATGGGGTAAGCGATGCTTAGGTAGGGCAGCCGGTTCAGTTCGTCATAGCGCACATCGGCCACGTCGATTGCGCCCTGTCCTTGGGAATACAGCCTCCCCCAGTACCCGCGATCCATCTGAAAGTAGCGGACGGGCTTATCCGTCGCTGCCACGGTGGCGCCGCTGGCATCCGCAACCGTGACTTTCAACAAGCTCGGGTTCAGCTCCCGCATGCGACGCAGTTGGCGCGCCAAATCGGAGGTGAGAATGTTCTTCGCCAAGGCATCGCCCTCCGAGTTGTTCCATTTTTGCTCGGTGGCTTCGAGCTTGCTCATCACGGCGTCGTCGGAAAGGCGCTCGTATTGATGGTTCGCGGAAACAACTGCTTGAACGACACTGGGGTTGTTCGCGATCATGCTCACGTCCCGCACGCATCCTGTGATGAATTGGGAGCTGTGTTCAGCCGCACTGCGGGTCACGGAGCGGACATTTTCGCCGGCCATCTGGCGAATCTGGCTGTCTCCCTGCAACGCTACATAGAAGCCGAACACGGTGAGCGGAACCAGAATCAAAATCAGTCCGACAAGCACTCGTTGGAGAGAAGTACGTAGTTCTAGTGAATCGAGAGGCATGGGAACCTCCTCTACGGCGCGACGGCCGTCGTGCTGGATCGTACCTTGATGGCACCTGCAACGCCTTAGAGAGCGGAAAAGACAGGTACCCATCTCAACAGTAGACGGCCCAAAATATTCTGTCTGTGATCAAGCGCACAGGTTGGTGCGCAGTTCCCATGTTCAATCGAGTCTTCCCCCACGGGTGCGGGGGCGTTGACGAAATCAGACGAGATGCGTATGACATGGCGTTAAGCAAGCCACAACGACCGAGCTTGCGTGCTGCAATCCATGGCCGAGGAAGTCGTGCGAACCAATGCCGAGGTTTCGCCGGAGTCGGCGCGCAACCTGGTGCAGGGGACCTCGGGCACGACACGGCGAGAGGCTCCGGTCGCGCAGTTTCCCTACCAATCTCCAGTCTCTGGACCACTTCAACTATACGCGACACATCCTTGGTGAGTCCGGGACTTCTCCTGCTCCCTGAACGACGGAGACCGAATCAGCGTTTACCCGTAATCAAGGGGTAGCCGGACGCTCGAGAGAAAAGAGCCAGTGTTCCAGCTGCGGCAAAACTCGCTCCACCGCATACCGCTGCTCTCAAACTCCGCCACTAACCGCCGAACTTCGGCGCGTGTGCGTCGCTTGGGTGCTGACAACCTATTTTCTATGGTCATCCAGCTACTTCAACACAGACACGTCTCCGCGAACAGGGGTGTTGGTCAAACGCTTACGGTCGACACGCATATTTCAAGTGGACGTCACGTGCTCAGTCCACCCAGACATATCATGTGCTAACAACACTAACGGCAACGACACAGACGCAAGTAAGCTATTGTGTTACCATGCCGGGCAAGTTGTAAGCTCATGGGAGGCTAATCATGGCGACCACTCTCAGGCCGCTCAGTACTGGAGAATTGCTGGACCGGACATTCTCCCTTTATCGGAGTCACTTTGCGTTGTTCTTTGGCATCTTCGCTCTCCCCCATCTTTGTGTCCTCGCCGTCCAATGCCTCGCGTTTGCCTTTCAAACTTCGGGGACCCAACTGGGTAACGTGCTCACGACGGCAGCTTTTGGCATAGTAGCGGGGCTTTTGAGCATGGTCGTCGCTGCCGCATCGCAAGCTGCCACTGTGGTCGCGGTTTCGAACGTTCACCTTGATCGACCGGCCAGCGTGATGGATTCATTTTCGAAGGTGAAGCACCAGATTGCTGGTGTAATCGGACTTTCGCTTAAGATGGGAATTCTCGTGGGCCTGGCTTGCCTTGCCTTGATCGTGCCCGGAATTTTGCTGATGATACGGTGGTCGTTGGCCGTCCCAGCAAAGGTCCTGGAAAACAAGAGTTCTGGAGAGGCAATGTCCCGGAGTTCCGAACTTAGCCAGGGGAACCGCGGCCGCATCTTCGTCATCTGGTTTCTGTTCATGGTGCTCAGCATCGGGGTCAGCCTGCTTCTGCAGTGGCCTATCCAGATCGCGGCCGGAGGTGCACGAGGAGTGGCCGCATTGCAACACGCTGCGGTTGGATGGCAGGTCGCATCGCTGGTCGCGACGTTCATTTCGACATGCCTGGTTGGCCCGATGGCGACCATTGCATTCTCGTTGGTTTACTACGACGAGCGGGTGCGCAAAGAAGCATTCGACCTGCAACTGATGATGACCACGCTGGATGCGCCTGGCCTTCAAGTTGCCCCCGCGTAGAACGGCGCATGACAGCGAGTCGCATTTATATTTTCACTGGAGTCCTGATTGCCGGACTCATGAGCGCCAGCTTTTTCTGCCGGGCGGATTCGGGAGCGGGCAACGATCTCACCGTCGCCGAATATCGCGCGGAACTGGACCAGATGCTGGTTGCGACGCAACAGCTCGACAGTTCCGGACGTGCCCTTCCCCCGATTCTGAAAGAGTTGCCGCCCAGTTGGCGAGTTCGGACTGAGCAGCAGGACTTCGCAATCTCCGCGGAAGGGCTGCGCCGCGACATCCAAGCTTTTGAGAAACAAAGGAACTCCACAACCGCCAACGCTATACGGTCGGAGATTGAGAGCCTGCGCAACGATCTCGACGGTTTCGAAACGCGCCCCCCAGATGCCACTAGCAGCCAGGCCCACCTCACCGACATCCTGGCTCGGCCGGAGTTTCGTGACGTACATGGGCCGACGTTGCTCGACCGGCTGGCGCAAAGGCTGCTCGCCATGATACTCAGCTTCCTACAGCTTCTTTTTCGCTCTTCCGCCATTCCCACCATCAGCATATTTTTTGTATACGGGCTGATCGGCCTGGCGGTGCTGACGCTCGCATTCTTGGCATACCGGCAGATTAGATCGGCTAGCGAACAGGAAAGCGTGGTGCCCACCGATCTTCCAATCTCCGCGCGGAGTTGGGCGATCTGGCTGGCTGAGGCGCGTGCGGCAGCCGCACAAAAGAGTTGGCGGGAAGCGATTCATCTCGCCTACTGGGCCGGCATTTCGTTTCTGGAACATCAGGGCACCTGGCGACCCGATCGCGCGCGTACTCCACGGGAGTACCTTCGCCTGTTATCGAACTCAAGTGAGCACCGCGAGACGCTAGCCGCACTTACACGGATCTTCGAGCTCACCTGGTACGCCAAACGAGAAGCCGACGCGGCAACATTCGCGCAGACGATACAGGCACTAGAGAGGCTAGGATGCCACTCAACGTGAACCGGCAAGATCGTAAGCTTTTTCTTGGCGCGGGATTCGCCTTCGTTCTGCTTGTTGTTGGTGCGTTGGTGTTCAGTTCCGGCGGGCAGGGTCAGGCTGAATACCCTAGCAGCTATTCGAGCGCTTCCGGCGGAGCTAAAGCTGCGTACCTGCTTCTCTCCGAAACAGGATACAAAGTTCAGCGCTGGGAAAAGTCTCTGAGCGATCTTCCACTGGCAGCGACGAAGACCCTCATCCTGGCGGAACCCGACGAAGCGCCCACCCGTGAAGAACGAGAACGGCTGAAGGCTTTTATTTCCTCGGGAGGCCACGTCGTCGCCACAGGAATGTTTGCCGGCACGTTTCTTCCGGAGAATGAGTCGGTGCCTGACATTCTCTCGGGAATGACTTGGAAGAAGGCGTCCGCTCTCTCGCCTTCCCAAATTACTCGCGCCGCCCCGCAGATTGTGCTGGCTCCGCGGGCCTATTGGCCATCTCCTTCCGCCGCTTACCCGCTCTACGGCTCTGGCGATCACACGTTGGTCGTGAAGTATTCTTTCGGCCGCGGTGAAGTACTGTGGTGGGCTTCGGCGACTCCTCTCACCAATGCGGGATTGAAAGAGCCCGGCAATCTGCAGTTCTTTTTGGCGTGTCTTGGCGATCGAAGTCTTAGCCATCAAGATCCTGGCGATGAAAAGCCTGAAATTCTCTGGGACGAATACATCCACGGCTATCGCCAAACGCTGGCTGGTTCCATTGCCCACTCGCCATTGAAGTGGCTCTTCGCGCAATTGGTTCTTTTGGCGCTCGCGGTCGTTGCAACATTCTCCCGCCGCAGTGGCCCGACCTGTGCGCCGACAACCGAGGTTCGCCTGTCGCCGATAGAATTTGTGCATACGCTCGGTGGGCTTTACGAGCGCGCGGGAACTGCTTCGGTTGTAGTCGACATCTGCTACCGGCGTTTCCGCTACTGGCTCACGCGACGACTCGGTGTCGCGGGCAACACTTCTGTGGAGGAGTTAGCTTCTGCAATCCGCCATCGTTGGGGATTCGACGGCGGGGGACTCGACGGTGGGCACACCGGTGGAGGCTTCACCAACGATCAAGTCATCGCGACCCTCAGAAATTGTGAAGCGGCCAAGTCAGACCCTTTTCTGCAAGCTCCGGTGGCGTTGCACCTGCTGCAAGAACTCGACGGGTACGCAGCTCAATTGAACTTGTTTCAAGGCGGTCGGAAGGAGAAGCGTTGATGAAGGCAGTCCCACAGTTGGTGCAGCACATCCGCGACGAGATGGGCAAGGTGGTAGTCGGGCAGAGCGAAATCAGAGACCAATGTGTCATCGCGTTGCTTTGCCGGGGGCACGTTTTGCTCGAAGGCGTTCCCGGCATTGCGAAGACCTTGATCGTGAAAACCCTCTCCCGGTTAATGAGACTGGATTTTCAACGTGTTCAGTGCACTTCCGATCTGATGCCGGCGGACATCGTCGGCACAAATGTTTTGAACATGGCGACCAGCGCATTCCAGCTTCATCAGGGGCCGGTGTTCACCGATTTGCTCCTGGTTGATGAAGTAAATCGCATGCCTCCACGCACCCAGGCGGCACTGCTGGAATGCATGGAAGAGCATCAGGTGACGATCGACGCAAAGCGCTATAAGCTTTCTCCTTTCTTTACCGTCTTCGCCACCCAGAATCCGGTGGAATTCGAAGGAACATACCCACTTCCAGAAGCTCAGCTCGACCGGTTTCTGTTAAAGCTTCAGGTTCCATATCCCGGGGTGCAAGATGAAGTCCAATTGCTTGCCAACGTGCAGAACGGATTTGACTCCCGCGAACTGGACAAGATCGACCTGAAGCCGATCGATTCCGGATTGCTTGAGCAGGCGCAGCAGGAACTCAAGTCCGTCACGGTCGAGGAGGCGCTATTCAGCTACATCGTGCAGATCGCACGGCGCACCCGTGAGTGGCCTTCTTTGTCACTAGGGGTCAGCCCTCGCGCCGCGGTCAGCCTCATGGCGGTGTCCAAGGCGGCGGCCGCAATCGATGGACGCGACTACGTCATTCCAGACGACGTGAAGGCCTCTGCGCGCCCGGTACTCCGGCATCGGATCATCCTGAAGCCGGAGGCCGACCTGGAGGGCATCACGCCGGACCAGGCGCTGGAAGACGTGTTGCGCGCGGTCGAGGTCCCGAAGTGAGCCGCCCAGGCACGACTAGTTCCCGCCGAAGTGAAAGCGGCAACCCAATCCTATAAGCGCTTGGGCATAGCATTCGGCGAGCGTTTCTTTACGCTGCTTTTGCTGGGGATGGTATGGCTAGTGCCCGCATTCTTCGATCTGCGGTTTGTCTATGCCCTGGTGGCGTGGGACGGCTTGGTGATTCTGGCTTGGTTTGCCGATCTGGCGCAACTGCCAAAACCGTCGCAACTCTCGGTAAGACGGACGTGGCGCTCGCCCGCGGCGCTGTCGATTCCATCAAACCTTGATCTCACGCTGATTAACTCCTCTGGCAAAACTGTGCGCGCCACCATGGTCGATACCGTGCCCGTGCAATTGAGAAATGCGCCTCCAACTGTCACCGTCAAATCCGGAGCCCAGAGTGAAGCGACAGCGACGTATCGAATCTGCCCGGTGCAACGGGGAGACGCGAACCTCGGCGACGGCTACGTGCGCTATCAAAGCGTGCTGCGCATCGCGGAACGATGGGTTCGAGCTTCCATGGGGCAGACCGTGCGCATCTATCCCAATCTGGAGGAAGCAAAGCGGCACTCGATTTACCTGCTGCGCAGCCGCCAGATAGCCATGGAAAAACGCCACTCCCGGATGCGCGGCATCGGTCGCGAGTTTGAGAGCCTGCGCGAATACCAGCAAGGGGACGAGTATCGCGACATTTGCTGGACCGCAGCCGCGCGGCGCGGAAAGCTGGTTACTCGTGTTTATCAGATTGAACGCAGCCAGACGGTGTGGATTGTCATTGACTCGGGACGCTTAATGCGGGCACGCGTGGGCGCGTTCAGCAAGTTGGATCATGCCGTCAATTCCGCGCTCAGTCTGGCCCAGGTCGCGATGTACTCCGGGGACCGCGTGGGACTGATCGCTTATGGCCGAGCGATTCGCCAACAGCTTCCGGCCGCCAAGGGTAGCGCACACTTGCGGCAAATCATTGAACAACTCGCGCTGGTACACGAGGAAGTCTCCGAGGCGGATCACTTGCAGATGGCCGGGCGGCTTTTGACCGACCAGAAACGGCGCAGCCTGATCGTATGGCTGACCGATCTCGCCGAGACCGCGATGACGCCGGAAGTCATTGAAGCGGCGTCGATGATGATGCCGAGGCATCTGGTCCTGTTCGTCGTCATCGGACAACCGGACTCTAGGCGAGCTGGCGGCAAGGAGGCCGCAGAGCGAAACAGAAATGTACCAGGTGGCCGCTGCGCAGGAGATGGTTCACCGCCGCGAGTTGCTGCTGGCGCGCTTGCGAGAACGCGGGGCTCTCGCGCTTGAGGTAAGTTCCGGAGCAGTTTCTCCTGCGCTCGGTGAATTCGTATCTGCAGATCAAAGAGCGGAATCAACTCTGAGGCTGACTTGGCTTCGGACGAGGGCCTTAACAAGTATACCGCGAGAAGCACGAACAACGCCGCGGCCATGGAGAACTTCAGCGGCAACGGGCAGGCCGGTCGGCGAGACGAAGGCTTCGATCAGCCCGGCAACGATCAGGATCGGGAATGGTCCCCAGCAGCAGTTGCACGGCTTCCGACTCCGCTCGGGCCAGCGAATCTCGCCGCGGCAGTACTCCGGGAAACAAGAGGCCCTGCGCGATCCGAAATCCCGCGCCGCCCGCGATGAAGATGGCAGGCAGTTCGAGCACCCCGTGGGGCGCGACGAAGCTCCACAACTGCAGGCTCATGCCCGAGAGCCAGCAAGCCATGCCGATGACGCCCATCAGCAGGCCGTTGAATGCCATCATGTAGATGGTGCCCAGACCCGGCGGTGATCCCAGCGCAAAGGTGGTGAAGGCCGACGCTCATATTGTTGGTCATGATGGCGCTGGAGGCGAGTGGCTTGATGCCGACGATGGAGTGCGTCCACATCTCGTGGCGGTCGATGGTCTCGACCATCTGCGGCCCGAGAAGCTTCACCTTGAAATCAGGATTCTGATAAGTGAGGACCGCGCCCACCAGGCCGGCGACGCGAAGATGAGAACCGCAAGCAGGCAATGCTTCAGATTGCGGCGGAAGGCCGCGGGATAGGTATTCCAGAAGAATGAAAAGAGTCGCCTTGGGACTCGCCCTGTGGCCGGAATAGATGGTATTGTGGGCGCGCACGAGCAACTGGTTGACGTAGCGGGCAAAGTGCACGGAGCCGCGGTCTTCGCGGATGGCGGCCAGATCGGCGGCGGTCTGCCGGTAGAGGAGGCTGAGTTCCTGCAGGTCGGAACGGGAGAGCGACTTCAGGCCGCCGCTGGCGCTTTGGTTGAGCAGCGACTTCGAGCTTGCTCCAGTGCGGTTTGCGTTTCTCCAGCCAGCGAGTGGAAATCATTGTGGACTCGATTCGATCAACTGAAGATTGATACTCCCGAGCAGATCGCCCTGGAATTGCCGCTTGCGGGAATCGGCAGCCGGTTCCTCGCCATCGCCATCGATACTTTAATCCAAGTGGCACTGTACATCATAGCGGGTTTATTTTCTTCCTGATTCTGGCCCGTGGGATCTTCCGATGTTGATGTTTCTTCCCGAAGCTGCTTGGGCCCGGCGCTTGGCGTCTTCATTCTGTTCGCGATTTACTGGGGATATTTCGCGATTCTTCGAGATCTGTCTGGAAGGGGCAGACGCCGGGAAAGCGATTTGCGGGCATCCGCGTGATCAAGGAGATCGGGCCGGCCGATCAATGCGTTCGAGGCAGTGGGACGAAACCTGATGCGTGCGGTCGATGTGCTTCCGGGAATCTACGGCGTGGGCCTGGTCTGCATGATGTGCAACCGGCAAAGCCGCAGGCTGGGGGATTTCGTTGCGGGAACGGTGGTCGTGCACGAGAAACCGACCGAGGAAGTGCGGCCGATCGTGGAATACCGCGGACATGGAGTCGCTCAGTCCGGGCTTGGCGAAGGTTACTGCCGGAGGAACTCGTCCTGATCGAAACGTACTTGAGCCGGCGATGGGAATTGGATCCGAGCGTGCGCTTGAACACAGCGATTCAAGATTGCGGACCGGATTAAGGCGAAGACCGGATTGCAGCCGCAGCCGCACCAGCATGTGGACGACTTCCTGGAGGAGGCGGCGAAAAGGATTCGAGATAACGGCCAATTCCGCTAGCGGCAGGGGAACTTAGCCCTGTGCGGCAGACCCGGCGTTTGTACGCGAAGTCTTTAGTCCCGGGCCAGGGAAAATGCGGTCTATCGGCATCAGACTGACGCATTCCTGCACCTTGCCCTAACGCCCCATATCTGCGTATTGTTGCGGAGTGAGATTTCCGCGATGTAGTGGAATGCTACTGCCCTGCACTCCTCTACCCGGGCGCTTCGGCATCTGCGATCTCGGTTCCGCTGCCTACGAATTTTCCGATTTCCTCTCCGCCGCTGGACAGAAGTTGTGGCAAGCGCTGCCGCTGAATCTTCCCGGAGCGGCCAGCCGAAACTGGAAAATGGCATGATCATCCGGAGCGTTGAGCTGCGAATGGAGCGCGAGACTTCGAACTTTGGTCATTGGTCACGCTCTATGATCGGCAGGAAGAATTCTCTGCGAGAGACATCGTCGGCAGGAGAATTCATGGACAAGCCGCCACGAACCTTCTGGCAGATTTGGAACATGAGCTTCGGTTTCCTCGGCATCCAGTTTGGCTGGGGATTGCAGATGGCGAACATGAGCGCCATCTACGAATACCTGGGTGCGCGGGCCGATCAGATTCCGATTCTCTGGCTGGCCGCGCCGCTGACCGGATTGATCGTGCAGCCCATCATCGGCCACGCCAGCGACCGCACCTGGGGCCGGCTGGGCCGGCGGCGCCCGTACTTTCTGGCGGGCGCGATTCTGAGTTCGATCGCGCTCATCCTGATGCCGCGCAGCTCCGCGCTCTGGATGGCGGCCGGGCTGCTGTGGGTTCTCGACGCCTGCATCAACATCAGCATGGAGCCCTTTCGCGCGTTTGTCGCCGACCTGCTGCCCGAATTTCAGCGCACGCGCGGCTTCGCCATGCAGAGCCTGTTCATCGGGCTGGGCGCGGTCATTGCCTCGGCGCTGCCTTACCTGCTGACCAATGTTTTTCACGTTGCGGGGACCAGGGCTGCGGGGACGATTCCATTCACCGTGCGTCTTTCGTTTTACATTGGCGCCGCGGCGTTCCTGGGCGCGGTGCTTTGGACCATCTGTCACGACGAAGGAATATCCGCCCGACAATCTGGCGGAGTTTCAGAGACAAAAGGCCGAGCGCGCGGGCTTCGGCGCAGGTGCACGCGAAATCTGGCGTCCATTCGCGAGATGCCCCGCACCATGCGGCAACTCGCCTGGGTGCAGATCTGCACCTGGCTGGGATTGTTCTGCATGTGGCTTTATTTTCCGGTGGCGGTGGCGCGCAATGTCTTCGGCGCCGCCGACACGAATTCGCCCCTGTATTCCGCGGGCGTGGAGTGGGCGGGCGTTTGTTTCGGAATGTACTCGCTGGTGTGTTTCGGATTTTCTTTCGTGCTGCCCGCGCTCGCCCGGCAGTTCGGCCGCAAGGCCACTCACAGCCTCTGCCTGATCTGCGGCGGCTTGGGACTGCTTTCCGTGGCCGTGATTCACAACAAGTATCTGCTGTTGTTCTCCATGGTCGGAGTCGGAATTGCCTGGGCCAGCACGCTCTCGATGCCCTACTCCATTCTTGCCGGATCGCTTGCCCCCCGGAAAGACCGGAGTCTACATGGGGATCTTCAACTTCTTCATCGTGATTCCGGAGATCACGGCCTCGCTTGGATTTGGCTGGGTCATGGGACATCTGCTGAACAACAACCGGATTGCCGCGGTGGTGGCGGGCGGAGTCTTCTTCATCCTGGCGGCAATGCTGACGCAGCGCGTGGAGGACCTCTACGACCTGCGCCAACCGAGCAGTTCGCTTCCGGGCGATGCCGTTGCGGCAAAGTCTTGAGTCGAAGAGAATCAGTCGTCGGGCGTTAGTCGTTGGTCGTTTGCAATCAGCGCAGTGGCGAACGACCGACGACTAACGACCACACCAAGGCTGGCAACTCACCGCGCCCGCACGCTGACGAGTTCGGTTTCGACCGGCACGCCGCGCGCGATCTTCACTCGGACCAGCGCTTCGAAAGGCTTCATCGGTCCCGCGCCAGAGCCCGGGATCTCATGCAGCAATTTTTCCACCGACTCCTGGCGGCAAACAAACTCCACCGCGCCTTGCGTCCCGAACGTGGTCGTTCCCGCCAGAATCATCACGTAGCGGCCGGATCCCATTCCCGGCACCAGTCCGACGACCGAATAATCTTCCGTCAGCGGGACGCGCTCGAAGGACTGGCGAGGTAGCTGCCGGCCTCGCCCGGCTTGGGATGTTTGTTGACGATCGAAAGATCGCCCTGGCGCGGCCCCGACGCCACTCTTTGAAAAACGAATTCCTGCGTGCCGGGAATGTCGAGCAACGAAAGATTCTCTGAAGGAGAGCCGACAAAGATCAGGTTGTTGTTCTTCACGTCGTCGAGCGTGAACAGGCTGCCGCGCTTTACCAGAATCCTCCGCCCCAGCGTGCCGAACGCGTCATCGAGCGCGTGGATGGCCAACACCTCTCCCACGCCCGTGTAGTGGTCGTACACCGCGATCTTCGAATCCTGCGCGCGAATTGTAGTAACGCATGCCCGTCTCCGGCCGTCCGACGAAGGCAGCATTGCTGAAGATCACCCAAGGCTCTTCGACTCCCGAGGTAAAGGGTCTCCAAAACGCAGCCAGCGGCCCGGCGGCCCGCGTTGCGCTCGGCGCCGCCATCGCGGGTTCGGGGAGTTCGCCGGTTCCACAGCAGGCTCCCCAAAACGACCAACGAGTAATGAGGCCGGCCAGCAGCAGAATGAAGGCAATTCGCCAGCGAGCCGGCACGGTTTCGACCACGGCGCTTGGCGGCGCCACCTCGCGCGAAGGCACGGTCTGAGGCTGCGGCTCGATCGGCCTCGCCTCGAACACGAGGTGATAGCTTCCTTTCGGAATTTTGACCACGATCGGATCCGCCGCTCCCTCTCCGGCGTAGTACTCCGCCAGCTTCAGCCGAAGGCGCCCGCTTGCACGCGGATGGTGGAGTCCGACTGCGGATCAAAGTCCGCGGGGCGCCCGTACACTTCGGTGGCAATCTGATACTCCTTCAGCGGGCGCGTCGGGATGATCGAGGGCCTGTTTTGCGAGATATTGCAGCAGCTTGCAGAGGGACTCAGAGCCCCGCAGACTATGACTTTTAATAATGTTATCTATTTGTTGGAAGAATTGTTCGGCCCAGCGGCGAAAGTGTGTGTCACAGCCATTTAACACTGACGTAACAGGGGATCGTATGGTGGTGCAACCAAGCGCATTTTACCCCAGTAACCGTTTAAAGACCTAGTGAAACGTACCTCGGGCACTGGTTTTGCACTAAAAGTTGCAGTTCCCTACGGGCGTGCGTAGGGTTTCAAAACTCCCGATGTCCCCGCGGATGTCCTGAAGACATCCCCGAATTGGAGGAAACATGAACAGCAGATTCTTTCTGGTTCTCATTCTTGTGTTCTGCCTGGCCGGTTTGGCGCTGGCACAGACCGATACAGCCCGCCTTATCGGAACCATCACCGATTCCACCGGTGCGGTCATACCGAATGCCTACCGTCGCGGTAACCGACACCGGAACAGGGCGGACGGTGACGCGCCCAGACGAGCGGGTCGGGCGAGTACGTCGTCAATGCCCTGCCTGTCGGGAAAGTACCACATCGAGGTGAAGCAGGACAGACTTCAAGACTGCGACTGCCGACTTTACCCTGGAAGTTTCCCAAGTCCAGGAAATCAGCCTCAAGCTGGAAACTGGCGCTGCCTCCATAACCGTGGACGTGACCGGAGAAGTTCCGCTCGTCGATACAGCCACCTCGAGTACCGGGGAGGTGATCCAGGGACGCCAAGTAGCAGAACTGCCGTTGAACGGCCGCAACTTCACGCGTTGGCCCTGCTGACGCCCGGGCGTCACCCGCGGCGCTTATGGCGATATCGCAGTCGGCAGCGGTACCTGGCGGGTCGGCATGGCCGAGACTTGGCGCAACTACGATACCGGCGGCGGATGCACTGGTCGGTCAACGGCCTGCGCCCTCAGGCCAACAACTATCATCCTCGACGGCGTGGACAACAACGAGTCGTTGGTGAACTCCATCGTGTTCTTCCCACCTGCCGAGGCTATCCAGGAGTTTCGCGTCAACACCTCGGTCGCCCCGGCTGAGTTCGGCCGCGCCGGGCGGCGCCATCGTGCAGACCCAGATCAAGTCGGGAACCAACCAGATTCACGGCTCGGCGTTCATCTTCGACCAGCAGTCGGCGTACAACGCCCATGCGTACAACAACCCGCTCACGCCCCAGCATCGCAACCAGTTCGGCGGCACCATCGGTGCTCCGATCTGGAAAAATAAGCTCTTCATCTTCGCGGATTACCAGGGCCTGCGACAGAAATCGCCTGCAGGCACCGAATATACGTTCGTGCCGACCGCGAAACAACACAACGGCGACTTTTCTGAACTGATGCTGCCTGCCAACACCAGTGGACCCTATACGCGACGAGACACTGGCTACGTTTATCCCGGCTCCACGGGCATGGCCACGATGCCGGTAGCTCAGGTATGCCCGCATCTGTACGACGGCACTATCGCTCCTTTTTCGTCGTTTGCCAACAAGGGCTATATCTACGATCCGCAGACCTGTCTTCCCTTCGGTTGGAACGGCAGCGTGGGCACAAACATCATTCCCACAACAAGCCAGAACGCGGCGGGCATGAATTTGATTAATGCTTACCCGCTTCCCAATATCCCGGGCGCTGCCATCAACGCCTACAACTTCGCGGCCAACCGCAAATTCGTCCGTAACTTTGATGACTACGACGCCCGCCTGGACTTCGTTATCAGCCAGAAGGACACCGTCTTCGTCCGTGGGAGTGCCGGTACCGATATTTTCAATGAAACTGACAGACTAGTGGACGCGACGCATGACCTGCCCTCGGGCTTTGGCTCGGGTGACAATTTCAACCATCCACGCGGGCTCGCTGCTGGATACAACCACACCTTCAGCCCCAACCTCATCAACGAATTCCGCTTCGGCTACCTCCGTCCGTTCTTCGGGTACCAGAACCCACAGAATGGCACCAACCTGTCTGCGAAGCTGGGGATCCAGATGCCCAGCAACCCCTTGCTGGGCGGCATCGCCCTCATCGGTGGTTGGGGCTGGACAGGCAATGATCAGTATGAGTACACCGGCGACGGTGGTCTCTACCAAGTGCCGCAGAAGTCGTACCAGTATGAGGACAGCGTAAGCTGGACGCGCGGCCGGCACGTTTTCAAGTTCGGCGCCAACCTCATCAATCGGCACGTTGACTTCGTACAGGGTAACAATGCCAAAGGCTATTTCTGGGTGACCGATGGCGGCCAGACAGTTTGGAGCGGCCAACCGAACAACGGCACCTCGGGACTGGGCACGTTTACCGGCAACACCATGTCCGAATTGGAAGCCGGCTTTATGTCCGGCTACCAGATCGGAAGATTTAATGGCTACAGCCAGACCAGAAGCTGGGAGACCGGTTACTTCGGCCAGGACGACTGGCGCGTAAACCAAAGGCTCACCCTCAACCTCGGCTTGCGGTATGACCTCTACACCTGGCCCTCCGAAGTGCACGACCAGCAGTCGAACTTTGACCCAGCGACGGTCACGCTGATTAATGCAAATGCGCCGAATGCGGTCAATCGCTCGCTGATTAACACCGATAAGAACGACTTCGGTCCGCGCGTCGGTCTTGCCTATGACCTTTTTGGGGATGGCAAGACGGTCCTGCGGGGCGGCTACGGTATATTCTATTTCCTCGATCGCGGCGGCGTCGGCAACCAGTTGGCGAACAATGCCAACTTCAACGGTGTTTCCAGCTATTACGCCTGCCCCGACGCAACCACCTCCCTGTGCTCGAACGGCGTCCGCGTCACGCTGAGCGGTCTCTCCAGCAGCAACGACCCGGTGGGAGCCACCGGCGCGCTGCCGTCTGGCGCATCCGCGGTGGACCCGCTGCACCTCACGACTGCGGCCAACGTGATCTATTACCCGAAGAACAGCAAGAACTCCAGGGTGCAAGAGTGGAACGTCCAATTCGAGCGCCAGTTGAGTTCCGCCACTGTTTTGGATATAGGCTACGTTGGGACCAAGATGAGTCACCTCACCACCACCTACGGTGCCAACAATCCAACTCTGGGCGGAGCGCACTGGATCCCGACCGTTGGCAGCATTACTGAGTATGGGTATATCGGAAGTGGAAACTACAATGGTTTGCAGACCAGCCTGAACCATCGCATGTCGCGCGGCCTGCAGTTCACAATGTCCTACACCTGGTCACACACGCTCGATAACGGCGCCAGCACCTTCAGCAATAACGGCGGCAACACGGGAATCATCGTGGACAACTCCGGCAATGCACTCCTCGACCACAACTACGGCAATTCGGACAACGACATCCGCCACAGTTTTGTCGGTGCGGTGCAGTATGAGTTGCCCTGGGGCAAGGGCCGCACTTGGATGACCAGTGCCCCCACAGTTGTTGACTACCTGATCGGTGGCTGGCAGTGGAACAACATTCTCACGCTGCAGACTGGTGCGCCGATGAATGTCAACGACGGCGGGCTACTCTTTACGCAGTACAACGGGGGCTGTTCCACTGGGGTCTCGGAATTCGTCTGGTTGAGCTGTCCAGCCGGAGCGTTCAGCCACATAACGACAGGACAACCAACCGGGAACCTTTCTCGCGGCTACTTCCATGGTCCCGGTACTAAGGACTGGGATTCGTCCATCTTCAAAACCTTTTCGCTGACCGAGCGCTTCAAGATGGAGCTTCGCCTTGAGGGGATCAATGTCCTGAACCATCCGCTCTTCCAGAATCCGGACGGCGGGGTTACTGACGGGAACTTTGGAAAGCTTGGTCCCTCAGCTGGCAACAGCACGCGCTTCTCTTCGGAGCGGCACGTGCAGTTGGTGGCCCGCTTTACCTTCTAGCCAGTCGCTCGACCAACTCGGGGGACAGATTTCGTCTGTCCCCCTTTCTCCGTGCTCTTTTCGAGGTTCGCACTCATGGATCCATGCAGGCGTGGATGGCAGGCGGGTGTTTTTGTCCTTATTCTCGCAGTCCTGAACGTTGGCGCCTGGGCGCAGCCTGCGCCGCTCGTGAAGAAGCTGGAGCCCCCGAACTGGTGGGTGAATTACACGCCGGAGCTTACACTGCTCCTCACCGGGGAAAACCTCTCCGGCGCGCGCGTCGAAAGCTCGACCCACGCCGTCAAAGTCGAAGCCTCGCACTCATCCGCCAACGGCCACTATCTCTTCGTGCATCTGAGCCTGAGTTCGGGCCTGAAACCGGGAAGCGCCGACCTGCTCGTCAAATCAAAAGAAGGCTCGGCTAAAGTGCAACTGCCTCTCCTCGCCCGCCCCGACTCGCGTGGCCGTTTCGAAGGCTTCTCTCGCGACGATGTCATCTACCTGATCATGCCCGACCGCTTCGCCGACGGAGATCTGTCAAACGACCAGCCGTCGGGTTCGAACGGGGTCTATGACCGCAATCAACCCAAGACGTACCACGGCGGCGATCTTCGCGGCATCCGCCAGCATCTCGGACTATCTCCACGACCTCGGCGTCACCACGCTGTGGCTAACTCCAGTCTGGAAGAATACCGACTCCGACTACCACGGCTATCACGCCGTCGACTTCTACGCCCTCGACGACCACATGGGATCGATGCAGGAATACCAGGCGCTGGTCGCCGACGCTCACCGGCTGGGCATGAAGGTGCTGATCGACTACGTCGTCAATCACACCGGCCCGCATCATCCCTGGGCCAACGATCCGCCGACGCCCACGTGGTTTCATGGCACGCCCGCGCATCATCTGGAGCCCTCTTATAACTTTTCAAGGACTGGTCGATCCGCATGCTTCGCCGCGCGAGTATCTGGCCACGGTCAACGGCTGGTTCGCCGGCAAGCTGCCCGACCTGAATCCGGACGATCCCGAGCTCGCCCTCTACCTGGCGCAAAATGCGATGTGGTGGACGGAGACCGCGCAACTCGATGGCTTCCGCCTCGATACGTTTCCTTATTCTTCGCGCCAGTTCTGGAGCGGATGGCACGAGCGGTTGCGCCAGGTCTATCCAGGGTTCGTTTATCCGCTGGTTATGGACATCGGCGAAGTGGCGGATCCCGATTCGACCATCACTTCATTTTTTGCAGGCGGACGAAAACAGTTCGATGGCATCGACTCCGGCCTCGCCACCGTCTTCGATTTCCCGCTCTGCAATGCCTTGCGCGACGTGGTCATCAAGGGCGCGCCGATGCAGAAGATCGTCGACGTTCTTCAGCACGACGAACTCTATCCGCATCCGGAGATCGCTGGTCACTTTCCTCGGCAATCACGACAACCGGCGCTTCATGAGTGAAGAAGGGAGCAGCCCGGCCAAACTCAAGGCCGCATTTTCACTGCTGCTGACGTTGCGCGGAATTCCCCAAATTTATTCCGGCGACGAAATTGCAATGGATGGCGGCGACGATCCCGACAACCGCCGCGATTTTCCTGGAGGCTTCCCCGGCGACCCGCACAACGCCTTCACCGCCAGCGGCCGCACCGCCGAACAACAGGATGTATTCGCGCACGTGCAGTCGCTGCTGGCGCTGCGCAAGAGTCACGCCGCCCTGCGTACCGGAAAGCAGTGGCACATCGGATGGGACGACACTTACTACGCGTTCCTGCGCGAGTCGCCGCAAGATGAAGATAAGCTGCTCATCGTCTACAACAACGCACCGAAGACGGTCGAACTCACGATCCCCGTCGAAAACACGCCTCTTGAAGCTGCGCACCAGTTACAGGCAGTGTTTGGGAACACGCCCGCGAAACTTGTAGCCGGTAACGTGCACGTATTATTGGAGGCTCAGACACTCGCCGTGTTCAGCGTGCGTTAGTGTGCGCCCCGAGTCGCGCGGGGTGCCCAGCCGGGAGTCTGATTAGTGTCGTATTTATTTCCCCGGTTCGTAACCATTGTGAGAGTTACCCCGCGCGACCTCCGTGTCGCAGCGATTCGGACTTCTGCGCAAGATTATGCAACGTTACTTTCCAGGTGACTAGGAGCGCGAAGGAGTCGCCGCCACCTCGAATGCCCGCTAACCTTGCCGACAGCCAGATTGGAACTCCCGCCCACACTGCACGTTAGCTCTGCCTCCATCGGCGACCCGGTCCTAGCGGTTCGCGTTTCCTGAAATGGAACATGGCAAGCACCGGAATATGCCATCGGGACGGAGGCTGCTATGACAATGCGAAATCTGACGATGGCACTTCTGGTTACTTTCGTACTCGGGACAGGTGTGGGGCTTCGCCGTTACGAAAACGCCCGAAACGCCGCGGTGGTGCGCCAACTCCGCCAACTCAATGATCAACTGCAGCAGACCAAATCCGAGCTTCTCGATGCTACCGTGCGACTATCAGCGGCAAACCAAAAACTTGCGTTCCTCGATTCCTCAAAAGCTCGCGTTCAGGTAACTGCTTATGCGCTGACCGGCGATTTCGGTCCCGATCCGGTCTTCTCGAACAGTGCTTCAGCACGGAGTGCTTATGCAGTGCCCAAGCACACCCTCCCAACTGGGAAAGTCTTGAACGTGGCACTTTCACCGATGGCGGAGCGGAAGCTGCATGCCAACCTGAACGACACGATTGTGCTCATGTCCAGAAATCGCGCCCGCAAACATCTGGCACGTTTTGTGGACCGCACGGCGCAAACCGAGACGCGCCCGGTCGTGGATATCCTATTTGCGGATGCCCACCAGGCCCGCATCTGGGGGCGGCGATCATTCTACGCGGTCAACATTTCCCGGCCTGACTCCCCGTTTCTGCAGCGATAACCCGGCTGCGGTCGCCCTGCGTGGCAAAGTGTCCGTGAGCATCACATTCTCAGATGCTTCGAGATGGAAATATCGGGGCGTGTTCAGGGCAATTCAGTGCGCGGCCTGAGATCTCTCGGCAAGGAAATCGTCCCGGCACTGTTTTGCGGCGGAAAGCAACTGAGCAAACTCAGGCGAGCTTCGCAGCGGCGCGAACAGAGGCTCAGTCTGCAGGGCATTGTAGGCGCAGTAATGCCCTGTGACGGCACTTTTGAGCAGACGCAAAGCGATGTCCTTCTGCCCGCAGAAGGCGAAGGAGGGTGCAGCCATGTACCTGTTCTCGGGGTCGGGAATGGCCAAAATCTTCGGCGCAAGCTCCCTGGCGATGTTGTCCACATCCCCGGACGGCGCGTGGTTGAGACAACTGTTGAGGATCTTATCTCTGAAGTCATCGCCCAATTTCTCGGATGCTTCCCGGGCTTGCGCCAAGTCGCCAGTACGAATGTAACGGCGCACGAGGTTGCGGGAGACCCAAAGGGATCCAATGTCGAGCTGGAGAAAAACCATTGCCCTCTCGTAGTTACCCAGTTGGTCGAAGGTGGACGCACACGAACGCAGCTGATAGTTCCCCGGGTCCAGGGACAAGGCGGCGTCGCACTCGCGCGCGGATTCCTCCAGCACTCCTCCGTAGCGCAAGACATAAGCCAAGGCGAAGTGGGCAGCGGCGTTTTCTGGATGGCGTTCCACCAGCGCCTTCGCATCCTGGTAGGCTTTTGCTGGCTCACCTCTTTCGACCCGATTCGTGATCAGCGCACTCGCCGCGCTGACGAGGTTTGGATTCAGCGCCACGGCTCGTTCAAAGGCGGCGTTCGAGCGCTGAAATATTGCCTCGCCACCGTTCGAGTATTCTGAATCGTAATAGTAGCGACGCCCCAGCGCGTTCCAGGCGGGCGCGTAGGTAGGGTCCAGTCCTACCGCGCGCTCCAAGATGGCGATGGCGTCTTTATTGGGAAGTGCATCATGCGGCAGCGCGATACTGCGCAAGTAGATGTCGTAGGCCTCTTCGTTCTTAGGATGGGTGCCGGCTTCCCCTGCATCCGTTCCGGCGCCCAGAGCGGGGACCAGCCCTTGGCGAACCTTCGAGGTGATCTGGCTTCGCATGGCAATCATGTCCGGAGAGGAGACGGTCATGGTGTCGCGCCAAAGCGTACGGTTGTCGGCAACGTCCACGGCTTCCAGAGTGATCTGAAGCTGGTCGCCTTCCTTCATGAAGTGTCCCGTGACGACGTCGGTCACATGCATGGCCTTGCCGGCTTCTTGCAAGTCGAGAGTCGGAGAGTCGTATTTGCTGGTGGTAGCGAACGGGCGGATGGATAGGGAGCGAACGTAGCTGAGCGCGGTTGCGATTTCGTCGGCCAGAGCCAGGCGCAGAAAATCCACATCCTTATCGGAGCTCAGGTTCTGTAAGGGAAGAACGGCGATGGTTTTTTGATGGGCCGTTACCACAACCGGTGCGGTGTGCCGGTTGAAGAGCCAAAAAAGAACGCCCAGCACGACGACCGCCGCGGCAAGTACTCCGGCGATCTTCCCGCCGATTTTCCAGTAAGAACGGTTCTGAATCGAAGCCACAGGCGCTGGGCTCCCAGATACAGCACTCGATGATGCGGATGGAGCAAGGGCAGGGGAGGAACCGGATCCTGATGACGGCGGCGGGACTGCGACTTGGGCGCCGCTTTCCCGTGCGGCCGCCACCGTCCCCGAACTCGCGGGTACGCCGTGCCGCGATTCCGTTTCCCGTTTCAGCCGCTTCAGGTCGGCCCGCATGTCCGCGGCATGCTGGTAGCGCAGTTCGCGGTCCTTGTCCAGCGCCTTGTTAATGATGTCCTCCAGCTTGGGCGGAAGGTCCGGATTCAGCCGTACTGCCGGAACCGGATCACGATCCAAGATTTCGTGCGAGATGACTCCCGAACTTTCTCCGCGGAAGGGCAACGTCCCGGTAGCCATTTCATAGAGCACCGCGCCGAAAGAGAACAGATCGCTCCGCGCATCCAGTTCTTTCGCGCGCACCTGCTCCGGCGACATGTAAGCGACGGTGCCGAGCGTGGAACCGGGGCTGGTCAGGTGCTCCTCGTTTAGCGTCTCCTGGGCGGTTGTTCCTGTCGCGTCTGACCCTCTGCTACCCGCCGGCATGACCTTCGCTAACCCGAAGTCGAGAATTTTGGCGTGTCCGCGCTTGGTGATAAAGATGTTCGCCGGTTTGATGTCGCGGTGGACGATGCCTTCCGCGTGGGCGGCATCGAGAGCGTCGGCAATCTCGATCGCCAATCCGAGCAGAACATCGGTTTCGATGGGTCGGCCGGTGATGCGATGCTTCAGCGTCACGCCGTCGAGAAACTCCATGACGATAAAAGGATGCCCATCTGCCTGCCCGATCTCATGGATGGTGCAGATATTGGGATGGTTCAGCGCCGAGGCCGCCTGCGCCTCCCGCTGAAAACGCGCCAAGGCTTGAGCGTCTTTGGCGACGGCATCGGGCAGAAACTTCAGGGCTACAAACCGGTGAAGGGTTGTGTCCTCGGCCTTGTAGACCACACCCATGCCGCCACCACCCAGCTTCTCGACGATGCGGTAGTGCGAGATGGTTTGGCCGATCATGGTTTGGCCGCTCATGTTTGGCCGATCATTCGGGAGACGCCTGGCTTTCGGGTCGCTTCATCTTACGGACGCGGCCACCGCGAGTCAACGAATGACGGGGGTACTATGACCTGAGGGGATTTTGCTACACCCCCACCACCACACAGAATTTGGACCTTGGACCTTTGGGCCGGGGCGCGCGCTCCGGGCATCCCGAGACGGGTCCGACGGTCTGACTACACTTTTCGGATTCAGGTCACGCGGGGATGTGGGGCACCCGCCCGTTTCTTGTTAAGAACGATTCGCAAACACTTGAATGTCTCCTCTGCGCGATCAATAAACTTGTCCAAGGCTGATTCGCAGACGATGTGGACGCACCGCGTGTCATTGGCGGTTCGGTGAAGCAGCCACCCCATATCGATTTGTCGCACCGACACGTCGCCATCTTCAGTAAGGGAACACCGGAATAACTCGCCATCAAGGACCACAGTGGGAACGTAGACAATCGAATATTTTGTGGTTTCACTCATGTCACTGGCGAAAAAGTCTGCTGCGCTGACAGCGGCGTGCACGGCAGAATAGGCTGCATCTATTGCGGCGTCCCGGCTAAAGGCCTGTACAATTCCGTAACTCTCTTCAAGTCCAGAAAAGAGTGGGAATTCTGAAACAGTCTCCGAGACTAGCCCTTCCATTGCACGGTCGGCGGCAGTTGTCATCGGAGTCGATCGAAAATGGCCTATGGGAGTCAAACTCTGCCGCATGGCAGTGAAGAGAACCCAAGGTTTCTTGGGGGTCCACTTGCACTCGATAACGAAATGGCCATGTATGGGCGACATTTTAGCCTGGTCATCGTTGAACGCAAGAAGGTCAATCTCGCGTTCCTTCCCGAGCGTCGGATCCTTGTAGCGACGGGAGTGATGCAAGAACCAACCGCGACAGCAAAAGGCCCGCGCCGTCCGCATTTCGAGTGGATATCCCTGCTGTTTCAGCCACTCTTCAACGTTCGCCTGCAAGTCGGGGTTTGCCATCACCCAAGTTTAACTCCCCGTACTGCCGCACGCGTTAGTCGGATTCACGCCGGAACGTCCGTTCCCCGCACACGCAACCCACCGCAGGGGCGCGCGCACAAGTGGCGCGAGCCTGCCGAAAGGAGCGAATCGCAGAGTACAATTCCGATGATGCTTTTCGTCACTCCACCCCAAGATGCAGCTCACATCCGCGAATTCTGCGCAAGGTTCAATGAAGGATTGCGAGTCGAATACAAGGGCACATTTGACGATAATGTTCGCCGCAATCTAGCAAAGGTCGTTTCCTCTTTTGCAAACTCTTTGGGTGGGGTTCTGGTTGTCGGAGTTAACACAGTGAACGGTGCTGTTCAACCACCCATCGAGGGCTTTGAGGTTCCGGCGGAGGAGTTAACCCTAACGGTAGAAAACATCTGTCTTCAAGGCATTAATCCGCCATTGATCCCGCGAATTACGATGATTCCGGGCGATGTTCCAAACCGCAAATTCCTCGTAATCGAAGTTGACGAAAGTTGGGAGGCGCCACACGCGATTGAAAACAGCAAACGCGTGTACGTCCGTACCGGGAATGCCGCGAACCCTTATGACCTGGCGGACGTGGAATTGATAATTGATCTTGTAAAACGACGTACAGAGCCTTCCTTTAAGCGCGAGCATCTAATTGTGGTGGCTGGTAAACGTGCAGCAACAGTTGTGGCCGACGCAGACACTCATCTGGAGGTGAATATTGGCCCCCTGTACCCACGACGCGTGTTATGCACAAACGATGAAGTGTGGGCTTTTCTTCGTGATAACCGCTACCGCGGGGCGCATTATTTCCCCTTTCAAACACTACGCAGAGTTGATGATGGTGTCGCATCATTTAACCGTAATCAGCAATATAGCCAAATCAGTGCATTCGGATTGTTGTTCACTAGGCGGGTGATGATAGTGCGGCATCAAGAAGGAGAGGCGGACGCCCTGCTGGTGGGGGACGTCTTTCACCCCTTGTTTAAGTTGCTCCATTGTGCAAAGTCTTTCTACGGAAGCGTAGGCTATCGTGGAAACATTAACGTTAGCGTTGCTATGCACAACGTTCGCACGCAAAAAATGATCTTCTTAGATGACCCCTATCGATTCCATGACGTTGAAGACTACCAATGTTTTGAGGATGGTGTGCTTGTGAGCCAGCAGTCCTCGGCAGAATTGCTGCGACAGGGAGGTGCTCAGGAGCTGGTGCAAGATATTCTTCGGCAGTTATGCTGGTCTTTTTGGCAATCGGGACAGGAATTTCCCACTGCCGAATTGCGCAGGTACATGGACCGCGTGATTAGAGAAATGGGCGCGTAAAGTGCCGGGTGCCCCACCCTTCGTTCTTTGAAGGGTGGGATTTGAGCGCCGCCGGGTGGCCCAGGGATTTTGACCTCGCCGTCATGAATAACTCCGGGGGTGCCTCATCCTTCGCGCACTTTGCGAAGGGAATTGTCCGCACAACAGGACGAACACGACCTGCTTTTTTTCATCACATTTCGCTTGTACCGCCATCACAGACACCCAACCGCAACCCTGCGAGAATTCTCCGAGAGTGCAGCATCGACAAGTGTGCCCGTCTCCCAGGAGACGCGACGTTGCCGTATTCCTCGCCCTCCGTTCTTTGATAATAGTTCGTGAAGCCGTCAGAGGCCCATCGAGAGTCGCCGAAACTTCCCCTTTTGGGAGAGCCTGAGCGGAGAATCTCCTAAGTCCTTATTCCGGAATACTTTGATATAAGTCCTTATGTTTCAAAGACCAAGTCCAAAAATTCCTCCTAACCCCATGATTCCTATAGACAGGGGGGGAGGGGGGTACCGGTACTAACCAGTAAACATCGTCCCGATGCGGGAATCTCCGACCCAAGCCCCGCGCACGGTTCTTCTGAGAACTGAGAACCGAGAACTGAGAACTGCTTGGGCCACTCCAGGTTCGCCCCAGCCGTTTAGCGGACCGGTTTCTTGAGTCCCTGCTTCTCGCGATCGAGCACCATCTGGTCGAAGGCCTGAGGCAGCGACTCGCAGCGGGAGTAGGGACCGGGTTTGTAGGCGCGGGACTTGATTCCGGCCTGCGAGAGCTCTGAGATGGCCCAGTCTTCACGGTTGGTGATGTCCCAGAATTCGACCGCATCATCGGCTTCGAAGTTAGGCTTGAGCATTTCGTCAGGGTGGAAATGCCATTCGCAGATAACCTCAGTACGATCCACGGCACGCGGCCACAGCGTGTGCGTCATGATGTAATCCGGATGGAGGCTCAGCAGCAGATTAGGCAAAATCGCGTAGTAATAAACTTTGCTGCGTTCGTCCGCGCTGAGTCCGGGAAGATACGCGCGCCGCATCTTGCCATCTTTGCTCATCGTCTTGGCGCCGCCCCGAAACTCCATTGCGCCGCCGATGTATCCGCGATGAGGCGGATCGTTTTCGCCAGAGAGATAGTCGGTGATGGCATTGAGCGCGGGATGCAGAATAGGACAGTGGAGGCACTCGTTGTAGTTCAGCATGATGAGCTTCCAGTTGGCCTTCACCTCATACTCAATGCGCCGATAAGTGCGCAGGTCAGCCATTTGCCAATGCGAGACCTTCTGCGGCAGATCTTCTAACTGGCTGGCAAGCGGGGCGGATTCTGCGCTGAGGTTGATGAAGATGTGTCCGTCCCAGACGTCAGCCTGAACGCGATTGAGGGGATAGTCTTCGCGGCAGAAGCCGTCCTGTACGTGGGGAGCGCCGATCAAGCGTCCGTCGAGCGAGTAGGTCCAGCCGTGATAGCCGCACTGGATGCGTCCGCCGAAATGTCCTTCGGCGCGGGCGCAGATGCGAGTGCCGCGATGCCGGCATACGTTGTAGAACGCCCGCAAGGAGCCACTCTCGTCGCGCGTAATGATGATGCTTTCATCCGCGATCTCGCATAGAAAATAGTCGCCCGGCGTGGGCAGTTGATTGGCGCGGCCGACGCAAATCCAGCTTTGGCAGTAGAAGCGTTCCAGTTCGTCGCGGAATAGGGAGGGGTCCGTGTAGTAGCGGGCCGGTAGAGTCGTCGGAACGGATTGAGTGTTGGAAGTCGCCATGCAGCACTTCGCGAAAAGATTCTATAGCAGGAACCGAGTCTGGTGGTTCGGGGTCTTTGACCGAGGATTAGCTATGCGTGCCGGTCGGGAATTCGGGCTGGGCGGGGTTGATCCGCCCGAGCGGTTTCGGCTGCAAGCGCTCCTCGCCGGAATACACGAGGAAGCGCCGTCCGCGGAGGAAGCCTACCAGAGTCAATCCCGTTTCACGGGCCAGGCGCACCGCCAGGCTGGAGGGCGCGGAAACCGACGCCAGCAACGGCACTCCCGCCAGCAGCGCTTTCTGGATGATTTCGAATCCACCGCGACCGCTGACCATGAGGGCGTAATCGGACAACGGCAGACGGCCGGCCAGCAGGGCCCAACCCACAACCTTGTCCACGGCGTTGTGTCTCCCCACATCCTCGCGCAGTACAGCCAATTTTCCCTGCGCATCGAACAGGCCAGCAGCGTGCAGCCCGCCCGTTCGATCGAAGATGCTCTGCGCGGCCTTCAACGTGCCGGGGAAAGTGCACAGCATCTCGGGGTCGAGAAGAAAGTTCGGATTGGGGCGCCGGATGCCGTGAGCCTTAATGGCTTCTATGGAAGTCTTGCCGCAGATGCCGCAACTGGAACTCATGAAGAAGTTGCGACGGATCTGCCCGGGGTCCAATGACGTCTCAGCGAGCTGCACATCCACGATGTTGCCGTTCGCTTGCGGGTTCGTCGTCTTGCCGTAATCCGTCTTGCCGTAATCCAAGGAGACGATCTGTTCGCGTTTTTCGATCAAGCCTTCGGTAACCAGGAAGCCAGCGGTCAATTCCAGGTCGTCTCCCGGAGTGCGCATGGTGACGCTAAGGGGCGTTCCATTGAGACGAATTTCAAGGGGTTCTTCCGCAACCAGGCAGTCTTGTGCGCGGCACACCTGCCCATCTTGCCATTCCGTAACCTGCGTCACGTCAATGCTGCTCAGTTTATGCAGAACGGTTCTCCTGTCGGGTACAGCAGATTTGGATTCGGCAGCTAAGCCAAGCGCGCCGCCCACTATCCCCCACTCATCCGTGCACGCTCTTTTTCGCAAGCCTGCCGGGCATCGCGTCCCGTAATTTCTTTGTACCATGCCGGATGAAATGTCCAGGCCCACGCCTCGCTCACCGCGCCGCGGGTCATCGCCTGAAACGTCCCAGGCTGGCCGAAGGTGCTCTCATAGACGTGGATGAAAATTCCGCCCAGCATGATGAGCGCGGAAATGTCATGCAGCACGTAGCTGATGGCAACCGAAATTCTTCCAAACGTCTCGGCGCCAGCCCACATCACAATGCCGGTGATCAGGTACACTACGCACCCGGTAACAATCTCCCAGAACTGAACTTTCTGCCCGGCATTGAAGAATCCGGTTTCGGGAGGGTCCATCTTCTCTTCGCCGGTGACGATCTTCTTCATGCCCTGCATCCAATTCGTGTCGGCCGGAGTCCACGCCATCGGCTTCAGCCAGTTGAGCGTCTGTAAGGCGAAGAAGAAGACAAAGCCCACGCCAAACCAGGGATGCATGGTGCGGCTGAGTTGGCCTCCGCCGAAGATGGGCGTAAACCAGCGGAACAGCCAGGGCAGGTAAATTCCGAATCCTGAAAACAGGGCTAGGAAGAAGAACAGCGCAACCATCCAATGGAGAGCGCGAGTATACACGGGATGGCGCAGCAACTCTCCGCGGTAGACCGTAGTCTGGCCGAAGGATTCGAAAGTGTCGCGAGCCTTGTCGTCGAAACGCTCCACCGAGCTAGCCATTGCGCTCTCCTTTCTTCTTCGGCGCCTCTGGCAGGTCCGGCTGCGCGCGGCGAGGTCCCGACGTCACATAGTGCAGGCAGACTCCCAGCAGTCCGAACAACGCGGCCGTCCCGAGCACGGGTTTAAACAGCCATTTCCACACCGTATAGCTCCAGGGGATTTGCGGATTCTTGGGCAGACCACCGTAGCGCTCGGGATCGGTGGCGTCGTGGAGCACGTAGATCACATGCGTGCCACCAACGGATTGCGGATCATAGACGCCAGCCTTTTCCAGACCGAACTTGTCGCGCAGTTGATGGGCGCGTTCCTCGGCGATGAACTTCATGTCGTCCTTGGTGCCGAATTTCAAACAACCCGTCGGACACGCCTTGATGCAAGCCGGTTCCAGCCCCGCGCTCACGCGGTCGGAACAGAGCGAGCACTTATAAACTCGCTTGGTCAAGGGATTGAACTTCGGAATATCGAACGGGCATCCGGAGACGCAGAACTCGCACCCGATGCAGTTCTCCTGGTTGAAGTCGACAATTCCGTTCGCATACTTCACGATTGCGCCGTCGGCCGGGCAAGCGGCCAAACATCCGGGATCGGCGCAGTGCATGCACTGATCCTTCCGCATCAGCCACTGGATCGTCCCATCCGCTTGCGGGTGTTCGGTGAACTTGATCAGGTTCCAGAAGTTCCAGCGCGTCTCCCGCATGGTCTGGTAGGTGTTGTCGAAGGTGGTCGGACTGAAGGGCATGTCGTTCCACTCGACACACGCGACTTCGCAGGCCTTGCAGCCGATGCAGATGGTCGTGTCGACCAGCTTGCAGACCTCTAGATCCCGCTGCATACCTTGACCGGGAACCGGCCCGGGATGGGCCGAGATCATTTCTTCTTGTAATATTTTGCGGTCTGGCATCTCGTCCCTCCCTCCTAGGCCTTCTCGATCTTCACGAGAAAGCCCTTGAATTCCGGGGTGAATGCGTTCGGATCAATCACCGTAGGGGTCAATTCGTTGGCTAATGTTTTGGCGGTTTTGCCTTCATCTTCCGCAATGCCGCGGAAGCCCCAGTGGATGGGGATTCCGATCTGGAACATCTCCTTGCCGTCGATCTTCATCGGACGAATACGGCGCGTCACCATGGCTTTCGCAATGTAATGGCTGCGCGCACTGGTGACTTTGACTTTCTCGCCGCCTCGAATGCCCATCTGGTCCGCCAATTCGACGGGAATCTCGACAAAAGGCTCGGGCACGAGCTGCACGTTCATCGGATTGTTCTTCGTCCAGTAGTGATAGTGCTCGGTGAGGCGATAGGTTGTGCAAATGACATTGAATCCATCCGCCACGGTGCCGTACTTGTCGAAAGGAGTCTTGAACTTCTTCACCACCGGATTCGTGGATTGGTTTGGATGGAGCGGATTTGCGATGGGGCTTTCGATGGGCTCGTAGTACTCGGGGAAAGGCCCATCGTTCATCGGACCGAGCGGCACGAACAAACGCCCCACGCCCTCGGGATTCATGATGAACGGCCCCATGTGATCTTTGGGAGCGGAGTCGGCCTTGAAATCGGGGACGTCGTTGCCAACCCAGCTCTTTTTCGCTTCGTCCCACCAGACTTGGCGACGCGAAGCATCCCACGGCTTGCCATCAAGGTCGCAAGAGGCGCGGTTATAAAGGACGCGCCGGTTCATGGGCCACGACCAGCCCCAATTCTGATAGATGCCAAGCCCCGAGGGATCATCAGTTCCACGTCGTTGCATCATGGCGCCGGCTTCAGTCCACGATCCGCAGTACAGCCAATTGCCGGAAATCGTGGTGCCGTCATCTTTCAGCCAGGCAAAGCCAGGGAGTTGCTGCCCGGCCTTGATGGTTGTGTTCGTCTTCGGGTCGGTGATATCAGCTAGAGCTTTGCCGTTGATCTCCTTCGCAAGTTCCGCCAACGAGGGGTTGTAGGGGTTCGTGTAGGGGAGCCAGACATGCACCACGGGATCTGGAAATTTGCCGCCTTCTTTCTGATAAAGATCGCGGACCTTCAGGAAAATGGTAGCCAGAATTTCCTGATCCAACTTCGCGTCTCCGGGTGGCGGGACCGCAACGTTCTTCCACTGCAGCCAGCGCGCGGAGTTGACGAATGTCCCATCCTTTTCCGCAAAACCTGCGCCCGGCAGACGATAGACGGTCGTGTTGATTTTCTTCAACTCCTCAGGGGTGATGCCGGGAGCCTTCCAGAATTCGCTGGTTTCGTCGGGATAGATTTCGCAAACCACCAGCCAGTCGGCCTTCTTCAGCGCATCAATGTTCTTCTGCGAGTCGGGGCCGATCATGACCCCGTTCATGCCGAAAGCGAAGATGCCTTTGATCTTGCCGTCGTACATGTCGTTCCAGATATTCACCCAGGAGTAATTGCGGTCAATCTTGGGCAGATGGTGAAAGGCCCAATCGTTTTCTTTAGTGGCCGCGGGACCATACATCGCCTTGAGGAACGAGACGGCAAACTTAGGCGTGTTCGACCAGTAGTTGAACGAATCCCAGGGGTCGGGCTTGGCTTCGGTAGGTGTGGTGCGCTTCAGGTAGGCGGCCAGGTTCGCATCCGTCGGAAACGGCATCTTCAGGTAGCCGGGAAGGATGTCGAAGATGCCCGCCATGTCGGTGGCGCCCTGAATGTTGGAGTGTCCGCGCAAGGCATTGACGCCGCCGCCCGCGCGTCCCACATTTCCCATGAGGAGTTGCAGCATCGCGGCGGTGCGGATGATCTGCGTGCCGAAGCTGTGCTGGGTCCAGCCCACCGCGTAAATGATGGTGGCGACTTTTTTCATATCGCCATCTTTGCGGATGGAGGTGAACAGGTCGGCCGCCTTGAGGAATTGATCTTTCGGAATTCCGGTAATGCGCTCGACCATCTCCGGTGTGTAGCGCTCATACTGCTTCTTCAGCAGCTGATATACGCAACGCGGATGTTGCAGGGAGAGATCGAAGGCAGTCTTCGCAGGAAGGGCCGCCGCAGGTGGAGGAGCACCAGGCTTCGCAGCCACCGGTTTCTCGTGAGGCGAGCCGGTTACAGGCTTGCCCGTAAGGTCCCCACCCTCTTCATAGTTCCAGGTCGCTTTGTCATATGTCTGCTTCGCTGGATCAAAGCCCGAGTACAAGCCGTCTTCGGGCAGCTTGAACCCGTCCTTGATGATGAACGCCGCGTTGGTGTAGTTGACCAGGTAGTCGTGAGCGATGCGGTTGTTCTCGATGGCATAGTTGATCAGCCCGCCGAGGAAGGCAATATCGGTCCCGGCGCGAATTTGCAGGAAGAGATCGGCGGTGGAGGCGGTACGCGTCAGCCGCGGGTCGACCACGATCATCTTGGCATTGCGGTGGAGCTTGGCCTCGATCGGCCACTTGAAACCGCAGGGATGGTTTTCCGCTGGATTGCCGCCCATGATCAACATCAAGTCAGTGTTCTTGATGTCGATCCAGCCATTGGTCATTGCGCCGCGTCCGAATGTGGGCCCCAAACTGGAGACCGTGGGGCCGTGTCAAACCCGGGCCTGGTTTTCCAGGTAGCAGACCCCCAGGCTGCGCATGGTCTTCACGACCAGATAGTTGAACTCGTTAGTGTCGGTGCAGCCGCCGGTGAAGGCGATGCCTTCGCAACGATTGACGGTGTTGCCGGCGGCATCTTTTTCGAGGAAGGTGTCGTCGCGAGTCTTCTTCACCTTCTGCGCAATTTCGCTGTAGGCCTGGTCCCACGAAATGTCTTCCCAGTCGGTGGCTCCGGGACGCCTCACCTGCGGCTTGAGCAGGCGGCGCGCGTTGAGAATGTCCTGCGCCAGAGACGATCCCTTGGGACACAGCGTGCCACGGTTGATCGGGTGATCGGGATCGCCCTCGACGTGCACGACCTGGGGGATGGCGTTCTTGGCCTTGTCTCCCAGCGTGTAGATGATCACGCCGCAGCTGACGGAACAGTAAGGACAGGTGCTGCGGGTTTCACTGGCGCGGGAAATCTTAAGGCCCTGGGTCTGGGCGTGGAGAGGGGTTAGGTCGAATCCAAGGACGGAGAGTCCGGCACCCCCTGCCAGAGTCCCTTTCAAAAAGGTCCTGCGGGAGAACTCCATAACTGCCTCCGCGTTGCACGATCAGGGAAGTACGGAGGTTGATGGTTGCGGCCGTCGCGACGACGGCCAGCCTGCGCTGCTCGAACGCCGAGAACTATACCCCCGACTTTCTGAGCCGTCAATGGCATTTCGAGGTTGGGTAAGGGGTTCAGTTTCCGAGTGGCCGACAAACCGACCGGAACCACCGATTCGACTTTCATCCCGTCTGGATGAGTGCCTCGGCCTGTTGGCGAAAACTCAGGCACGCAATGGGCAGGCCGATCGCCGCAGGGGCGTTTCCACTTGACTAGGACAAATCATGAACGTCACTGATGTTTTGCCTTCTCCCGCTGCAAGAAAGAGGATTCTGCCACCAGGTTTAGAATGAAGCGTCGCGACAACGGATTCAGGGGTCCACCAGAAGAGAGGAGACATGATCTGATGAGAACTGAAGGAAAGCATGGGCAGGTGCTGGGTGCGGCGTTCCTGTTGCAGGCGGTGACTTCGCTTGCCGGCGGGATTTTGCTGGATTTCTTTTTGCTTGTTCCGGGGAAGATCGGCGAAACCATGACGAGGGTGGCGCAGCATCCCACGTGGATGCGAGCCGACATCCTGGACGAGATGGTGACTGCGGGTGGGGTGATCTGGCTGGGAGCGGTTTTGTTCAGCAAGCTGCGCGGCTACGGCGAGACGATGGCCAGGGTGGGGTTTGCGCTCTACGTTCTGGAAGGTGGGGTGCTCGCGGCCAGCCGGATTGGGGCCTTTCTCCTGCTGACCGCGAGCTTGGACTACGTGCGCGCGGGGCGGGCAGCGAGTCTGGAGCCTCTCGGAAGGGTGGCGTATGCGGCGATGGATTACGGAGCGCTTCTGCATATGGTTCCGTTCTGCGCTGGCGCATTCCTGTTTTACGGGCTGCTTTGGAAATCGCGTGCTGTACCACGATGGCTCGCGATCTGGGGGCTGGCGGCGATGATTCCTGTGACGGTGGGAACGACCTGCACGGTGCTGGGAATTGAGATTCCGTTCATATTGTTCGCGCCATATATTCCATTTGAATTCTTCCTCGGCATTTGGATCTTGATCGTCGGTATCCATAGCGAAGGTGGCCGCGCTGCAGAGAGCGAACTCGAAGTGACTCCGTTGACACACGTTTAGGATGAAGGCCACGCTGAAGTGAACAATTGGCATGTTCCGATTCGCCCTGGATCACGGACAACCCGGAAACTGTCCCACTACCTGACATTGGGGCATTGCACGACGGAGCGCAGGGGCCGATAATCGCTGCCATGTCGCAAAGCTTGCGCCAGCGGCGGATGGTGAGGGCCGAAGAGCTGGCTGCGCAATACCCGTTTGCAGGCGAGATGCTGCGCTTTTTCGTGCCTGTCGCTCGTTTTCAGGACGAGTTGTACTGCGCTGCCCAGAAAGCGCTCAAGAATCAGGAGCAAAGTGTTTCGTTCGCACAACCACTGGCGTCGGAGGTTGTGGAGCGCTTTCCTGAATTCCTGTCGCTGGTTGAGGAAACCGGACCCGGCCCGGTTGCGGCAGCAGCTCGCGAACTGCGGAATCAAAGTGCGAACCGCCAACGCGAATTGCTGAGTGCCTTCTGGACAATAGCTGGAGCTGCGGTCATTGGAGGCGAAGACAAAGGAGACGGAGACAAGGAATTCTTCGCGCGGGCGTTTCTCCAACCCTACGCGGAATTCGTCCGGGAGCGAACAGGGAAGCAGCAGCAAGGGCCCACGCCTTGTCTGTGTCCCTTCTGCTCGCGCAAACCGGGAGTGGGAGTTTTGCGGCCCTTGGGAGACGGTGGACAGCGCTCGCTGGTGTGTTCGTTCTGTCTGGGCGAGTGGGAGTTCCGGCGAATCGTTTGCCCGGGGTGCGGAGAAGAAGACCACTCGAAACTTCCGGTCTATACGGCCGAGGAGTTCAAACATGTGCGCGTGGAATGCTGCGATAGGTGCCGCCACTACATCAAGACCGTGGACCTGACTCGCAATGGATTGGCCGATCCGGTGGTGGATGAAATTGCCTCGATCCCGCTCGATCTCTGGGCGCAGAAACAGGGATACACGAAGCTCCAAGTGAACTTGATGCTGCTTTAAGCGGATAGATTCCGCAACCTCCCATATTCGATTTACAATCGCCTTACAACGTTCGGATAACACCTCTGGAGCACCTGGTTCAAGGTGATTTGATCGAGAGAGAGACTCTGAAGCCATGAGTTCCGTCATCGACTCCGCCGGGTCCGCGCTTCCTCCGCTGGGGGAAGAAGAGATCGCGCGCCGCGTGTTGGCGGAGCGGTCGCGGCTGGAGCAGGCTGCGGGGCTGGCTGAGAAACCCGTCGAGCACTTCCACCGTCCCCTGGAGCGGCCCTTCACCGCGGAAGAACGCGACCGCGTCACCATTCTTTTCGGCGGCTTTACCTGGAAACACGAGCGCCTCATCGAGGCCGTGTTTCGCGGCTGCGGCTATCGCTTCCAGATGTTGCCAACCCCCAACGTGGCCGCTTTCCAGACCGGCAAGGAGTATGGCAACAACGGCCAGTGCAATCCTACTTACTTCACCGTGGGCAACCTCATCGAGTTCCTGCGGTCGCTGGAAGCACGAGGTCTTTCCCGCCAGGAAATCATTGCCAATTACATTTTTATTACTGCGGGATCCTGCGGGCCTTGCCGCTTCGGCACCTACGAGTCCGAGTATCGAATGGCACTTGAGAATGCGGGGTTCGGGGACTTTCGTGTCCTGCTTTTCCAGCAGGACCATGGCGTCAATGCTATGACCGGTAATACCGGCCTGAAACTCTCCGTTGACCTCGGCATGGGCCAACTCAATGCGGTGAATCTGGGCGATGTGATCAACGACATGGTTTACCAGATCCGTCCCTGCGAGGTGGTTCCGGGCGCGACCGACCAGGCGATCCAGGAAGTCGTGGATCAACTCAGCGATTTTCTGGAGCACCGGAAGCGTTACGAAATCCTCGAGCGCGTGCCGGAATGGATTTCGCGCCGCTTGGCCCAGAACAACAAACTCCAGAAAACCTGCAACATGCTGGGCAAGATTCTCGATCACCTTTACGGCGGGGAGTTCCTCGAAGCGATGCGCCTCGCCCGTGAGCGCTTGAACCAAGTCGAAGTAGACCACACGCGCGTGAAGCCCATCGTCAAGATCACGGGTGAGTTTTGGGCACAGCTCACCGAAAGCGACGGCAACTTCAACATGTTCGCCTTTCTGGAGCAGGAAGGCGCCCAGGTATATGTGGAACCAATCGGCGGCTGGGTTACCTATCTGCTGTATGAGGCTCGGGCGAACATGGACGAGAGAAAAGGACTGGATGCGCCACATCCCGGCGCTCGCTGGTGGGAATTGAAAAAGCAATTCGCGAACCAGTGGAAATTCCGCAAAAAGTGGTTGCTGTTGCGGTTGAGCGAAGGCATGTGGAATCGCCAGCACGCGCGCGCCGCTCGCCACCTGGGAGGACTCGCGCACCGTCTCGCCCCCCAGAGCCAACTGGCCCGTATGGCGCATCCTTTTTACCATTCACTCGCCCGTGGCGGCGAAGGGCATCTGGAAGTGGGGAAGAACGTCTACTACACCACGCGCGGCCTCTGTCACATGGTGCTGGCATTGAAGCCCTTCGGCTGCATGCCGTCTTCCCAATCCGATGGCGTGCAGTCCGCCGTGGTGAACCGTTTTCCGGAAATGATCTTCCTTTCCATCGAAACTTCGGGGGAGGGAGAAATCAACGCGCACAGCCGCATGCAGATGGCCCTCGGCGAAGCCAAGATTAAGGCCAAGGCGGAGTTCGAGCAGGCCCTGGCTTCGACGGGCAAGAAGCTCGATGAGATCAAGGCATACGCCGCCGAGCATCGGCAACTGCGGAGCCCGTTTTATCCGGTGCCACGCCGCGGAGGCATCGCTGGGGTTGCCGCCAACTTCGTGCTGCACGTGAGCAACCTGATGGATGGCAAGGAGCGCCTCGCCAAGCTGCCGGGCGAGAACTGAGGAGCGGGAGATTCTGTGGACCCGACCGAACAAACCGCGAGCGCCGTAGATCGGCAGTCTCAACTGCTGCATCAAGCGCAGTCGGCCGGATCTGGCATCCGCTATCGCGTAGGTTTGGACGTTGGATCTACAACGGTCAAGGCCGTCGTCATCGACGTAGAAACCGATTGCATCCTGTGGCACGACTATCAGCGTCACGACACACGCCAACCCGAGAAACTCCTGGAATTCCTCCGTTGCATGGAAGCCGAAATCGGCATTGCTCCGGGCAACTGCCGCATGTTCATCACCGGCTCCGGCGGCAATGCGCTCAGCGCTCTGATCGGCGCGAAGTTCGTGCAAGAGGTAAACGCAGTCGCGCTCGCCGTGGAGAAGCTCCATCCCGAAGTGAACTCGGTGGTCGAGCTCGGCGGTCAAGACGCCAAAATCATAATTTTCAAAGAAGATGGCGCAAACGGCCGCAGGAAGAAGATCCCTTCGATGAACGACAAGTGCGCGGGCGGCACCGGCGCGGTCATCGATAAGATCAACGCCAAGCTAAAGATCCCGCCGAACGAACTGTGCGACCAGGGCTACAAGGGGATCAAGGTCCATCCCGTTGCGGGTAAGTGCGGCGTTTTCGCCGAGACCGACATCAATGGCTTGCAGAAGCAGGGCATTCCGGCCGACGAACTGATGGCTTCGCTCTTCGACGCCATTGTGCTGCAGAACCTTACCGTCCTCACACGCGGCCACACGCTGCGCCCGCATGTGCTGCTGCTGGGTGGGCCGAATACTTTCATTCGCGGCATGCGCGAGGCCTGGCAGCACAACATCCCGTTGCTCTGGGAAGAGCGGGGAATCAAGTTGCCACCGGATGTTACTCCCGAAGACGCGATCAAGACTCCGGAGAACGCTCTGTATTTCGCCGCCATGGGCGCGGTGGAATTCGGCAAAGGGGAAGACGCGGAGATTGGGCAGTATCTAGGCACACAGGATCTTGAGCGCTACATCTACGAAGGATGCCGCCATGAAAATGCGGCTTCTGGCAACCGCGGGTTGATCGCTTCGCAGAAAGAATTGGAAGAGTTCAAAGCCAAGTACTGGCGGCCGAAATTCGTGCCGGCAGCTTTCCGGCGCGGTGAGCGCGTGCGGGCGTTTATCGGCCTCGATGGTGGTTCCACTTCCACCAAAGCTGTGCTTTTGTCGGAGCACGGCGAGGTCTTGTCGAAAGCCTACCAACTCTCCAAGGGTAACCCGATCCAGGACACCATTGACCTCTTCGAGAATCTGCGCCAGCAGGTGGAAACGCAAGGCGCGATCCTAGAAGTTCTGGGCGTGGGCACGACGGGCTACGCCAAGGACATCCTGCAAAAAGTGTTGCACGCCGACGTCGCCTTGGTGGAGACCGTGGCGCACGCCGAGTCGGCGATCCGCTTCTATAAGGACCCACAAGTCATCGTCGACGTCGGCGGGCAGGACATCAAGATGATCGTCCTCAGAAATGGCCGCGTCAAAGACTTCAAGCTCAACACGCAATGCTCCGCGGGCAACGGCTATTTTCTGCAATCCACGGCGGAAGGGTTCGGCATTCCGGTCGAGAACTATGCGGAGGTTGCTTTCAGCGCCGCCACCATGCCTGTGTTCGGCTACGGCTGCGCGGTGTTCTTGCAGTCCGACATCGTCAACTTCCAGCGCCAGGGCTGGCGGGCGGAAGAAATCCTGGCCGGCTTGGCGACGGTGCTGCCGAGAAATGTTTTCTTGTATGTCGCCAAGGTGCCAAGCCTGGCGGCACTAGGCACACGGTTCGTTCTGCAGGGCGGCACGCAGAACAATCTTGCCGCCGTTAAGGCGGAGGTGGATTTCCTGCGCGCCAACTTCCACCCGCTGGGGATCGAGCCGGAGATTGTTGTTCACCAGCACTGCGGCGAATCGGGAGCAATCGGCGCCGGCATCGAAGCCATTCGCTGGTGGCGCAACGGTCATTTCACTACTTTCATTGGCCTGGATGCCGTTCGCAAGATCACCTATCGCACAACGCGCAGCGAAGACACGCGCTGCAACTTCTGCAAGAATGCGTGCCTGCGAACTTTCCTCGATGTGCAGACCGAAGGCGTGGAAGCCGGATTCGCCGCAGACTGGGTTCCGCCGTCTTTCCCCACCAAAGTGCCGCTCCAGCCCGGTGAGCAGCGCATGATCGTCGCCACCTGCGAAAAGGGCGCGGTGGAAGACGTTGCCACCATGCGCGGCATTAAGGCGCGCCTCGATGCCACCAAGGCCGCCAATCCAAATTTGGTGGAGATGGCCGCGCGCGAAGTGTGGCGCTCGCGCTACCCGGAAAGCGTCGCCGATGCCATTCCCGCCCGCGCCTGGAGCGCCGCTGCCCGTCATCGCATCGCGCTCGTGAAACGACGCGCGCAGCTGCGCGTCGGCATTCCTCGCGTCTTGAACATGTATGCCTACGCGCCGCTGTTCAGTTCCTATCTGGAAAGCTTGGGGGTGAGGGCGGAAAGCGTCGTGTACTCGGACTTCACCACCGTGGATATGTACCGGGCGGGATCGAGCCGTGGTTCGATCGATCCCTGCTTCCCCTCAAAGATCGCCCTCGCGCACGTCCACAACCTGATCTTCAACAAGCACGCGCACAAGCCGCTGCAGGCGATTTTCTTCCCCATGTTCGACGTGCTCGCCTCCCCGCTAGTAAACGCCAAGGGGCACAACGCCTGTCCCACGGTTGCAGTGACGCCGGAGACCGTGGAAGCGGCATACACCAAGGAAACCGACCTCTTTGCGGAACGCGGCATCCGGTACGTGCATCCGTTGGTGAACCTTTCGGACCGCAAGCTTTTTGCGCGGCAGATGTTCCAGGCGTGGGCGCCAATTCTTGGCCTCTCGCAGGCGGAAAATGAACGCGCCATCGAGATCGGCTACCGGGAGTTGGGACGATATGAATCGAGCATTCGCCGCCGCGCTCGCGAAGTTCTCGACCAACTCGAGTCGGAACGGAAGTTAGGCATCGTCATCCTGGGGCGCCCGTACCACCACGATCCCGGCATCAACCACGAAATAACGGAGCAGTTTCAGAAGCTGGGTTACCCGATCTTCTCGCAGAGTACCTTGCCGCTGGATGAGGACCTGCTCGAGCGCCTGTTCGGTGACGAAGTGCGCGCCGGTGTAATCAGTTACCCGCTCGACATCTCCGACGTGTGGAAGACCGCCAACTCGGCGAGTTCCAACCACAAGATCTGGGCCGCCAAGTTCACGGCCCGACATCCCAACCTGGTGGCGGTGGAGATTTCCAGCTTCAAGTGCGGACACGACGCGCCCATTTACAACGTCATCGAGCAGATCGTGGAGCGCTCGGGCACGCCTTATTTCTCCTTCAAAGACCTGGACGAGAACCGCCCGGCCAATACCATTAAGCTGCGCGTTGAAACCATCGATTACTTCCTGAAGCGTTACCGGGAGGACCTGTTAGACCGGAAGGAGAAGCAAGCGGACATCAACCGGCAGATTGCCGAGTACGAGCGCGGTTTGCGAGAGCGCGCGACCGGAACGGATTAGTTTTCGAAGAACGCTTGACAGGAAACCGATGGCATTCTCTACTGGCGTCGTTCCGCGTTGGTCCGCTCGCTTGAGCGTCAATTGGTTCTAAGTATCGGCCCACCCGGTGAGGACTTTTGAACTGGGACCGAGGAATTCATGAATTTCAAATTGGAGGAAATGAGGATGAAAAAACGATTACCGCAGATCCATATTGCAGGCCGTCGGCAGATACCGGCCGCTCAGTCGCCAATACTAAGAGCCGTACCGTTTCTGCTGATGGTCGCCCTGATGTGCGTTTCCTCCGCGGCGAAGGACAAGCGCCAAAAGGATTCCCGGGACCCGTATGCCACGGCCGAAAATTATGAGACGGCCCCGGCCGTCAACGCGGCAGACTTGGCCTATCGCACGATATTATTCGAGGACTTCACTGTCCCCCCGGAATGGGAGGAGAAAGCTAGAAAACTGGTGACCGCAACCGAAGAGCAAGCAATCAGCCGCCTTTCCAGTACACACGCTTTCACCACAGTTGCAAAAAGGCAGAACCCATTGCCGGAGGACCCATCCCTTGTCGTCAAATGCACGCTCTTGAATTATCGAATGGTGTCGAAAAAGACACGCTTCTTCGGGGGGGCGTTTGCGGGCACTTCCTACATTACGTACCGGGTGCAAGTCTATGATGGCAAGAGCGGCGCTTTACTGTTTCAGCGGGAGGTTTCCACCGAGAACAACGCCTTCGCTGCCGCATGGTCGTTCAATGACAAGAACCTTCCCACGTTCCTGGGCAATGTGCTTGCCGACTATCTCGCGCTTCGTGCGCGTAAGGACAAGGGTGTGGATGTGCTCCCTCTCGAGAACGTGACTCAGACCGGGCCAGACACTCCAGCAAAATAGCCCGCCACGCCTGCTTACGCTAGGGCGAGTCCGTGGGAACACTGAACTCCGCCAGATAAGCCTGCGGGTCCATCATCTTCTGGGCGCGGGCCAAGATCCTCGCCATACGGCCGATGTGGCGCAGATCGATATCCCGGGCCCACTCCCACCACTTCTTGCGCCCGGCGGCGTTGAGCACGGTGCGCTTCCAAGTCTCGCAGTAAAGTTCAAAGAAGCGCTCGACCGGCAGGCGCGGTTTCCAGAGCAGGTGGTGCAGATCGTACTGGTTCCAGTCCAGAACTTTGAGTTGCGCCTTGCTCTGCTCGAAGTAATAGGTGCCGGGCAGCGGCGTGAGGATGGTGAAACCTACCCGGTAGAGTTTGTGAGTTTCGATGAAGTTCCACAGCTCGGCGAAGTCTTCCTCGGAGAAATCCGGATCGACGATAAAATTGCCGGTAACTCCAAACCCGCATTCACGGGCCACGCGGACCGCATCCAGTGTCTTCGATATGTCCATCCCCTTGTTCAGGGAGTCGAGGCCCTTCCGCGTCGGCGATTCGAAGCCGAAGAAGATGTCGAAGTTTTTCGCCAAGGGCCGCCAGAGCCGCAGCAGTTCGCAACTCTCGCTGACCAGGTCCACGCGCGACTGCGCCAGCATCCAGTTCTTGCGCTCACTCGAAGCGAGTAATTCACGCGCCAGCTCTTCGCTGCGCGCCGAGTCGCCCCAGAAGTAATCGTCGATGATGAAGACATTCTTGCCGGTGCGCTCGAAATCCGCACGGACGTTTTGCACGGCATGGAAGCGGCACGACCCCTTGTAAAACTGCCACACCGAGCAAAAGTTGCAGCGATGCCGGCATCCGCGCGTGGTCTCCAGCGTCCAGACCGGCATGTAATTCAGACAGACGTAGTGCTTGCGATACGATTCCACCGAGGCACGGTCGGGGCAGAGGACCTGGTCCAAGTCCAGCCATTCACGCGCTTCGCCGGTTGCGGCAAACCGTCCGTCACCGGTGGGCAGCAGCAGGGAGGGAACGTCGTGGAGCGGTTCGTGCTGCGTCAGGGCGTTGCACAAGGAGGGCATGGCACTCTCGCCCTCGCCGACGCAAATCGCATCCAGCGAACGGCTCTGCTCCAACGCCTTTGGGTACGAAGCTGCAGCATGACCGCCCACGGCGACGAAGATTGCCGGATCCATCTGTTTAATTTCGGCGGCAAGTTGCAGAGTGGCAGGCGCGTCCAGAATGTGCACGCATGAGATGCCCACGACTTCCGGCCGGAAAGACTTTATGAGACGCGCCATGCCTTGGCGCTCGAAACACAAATCCACGATGCGGACTTGGTGCCCGTGCGCTCCAAGCGCTGCCGCTATGTACTCAAGGCCTAGCGGTTCGGTCCGGAAGAAAGGGGCGAGTCCGAAATGAGCTGCCGAGGAGCGCGGTTTGATGAGCAGAACCCTCAAATCGAAATCAACCCCTTCTTCCCGCGTTGCGTCATTAAAATATGTCCTCCAAGTTTGAGACAACTCGACGTTGTTTGAGAAAAAGCGTTCTAATCTTAGTTGTGCTCTGAGCCCTTGGGAAGCCTTTTCTTAGGCCTTCGGCGTCTTTGAGTTTCCCCGGTGCAGGGAGCCGATGCTAAGATGGCACTTCAATTCCCTCAGCGTCTCTAGAGCCTTTGGACAGGCGATATGACGAGGTCCGCGATCTTCTTTTTGTTGTTTCTTGCGACCAACGCCTCCTTGGCTTTGCTGTATCCTTTTACCCTCTCGCGGTTCCTTCTTTTCGTCTTGATTTACGCCGCCGGCACTTTGCTCATGCTCTACCTGCTGTTTCATCCGCGCAACCAATGGCTGGTCGCCAATCGCTCGCGGGTAGATGGCGCGGGTTGTGTGGCCCTGACTTTCGACGACGGTCCCGACCCCGTAGACACGCCCAAGTTACTGGACTTGCTCCGGGAGAAAGGTGTGAAAGCGACGTTCTTCGTAGTTGGGAAGCGCGCAGACCAGTATCCGGAAATCGTGCGCCGCATCTGGGCCGAAGGTCACCTGGTGGCCAACCACACCTGGTCGCATCCCTCTTTGTTTTGTTTTCTCACGCCCGGGCGCCTGCGGGCCGAGATTGAGCGCGGCACCGAGAGTATTCGTCGTAGCTGCGGTTTCCGGCCGCGCGCTTTCCGCTCGCCGGTGGGCTTGCGCCATCCTCTTTTGGGGCCCTATCTCAAGGATGCGGGACTTGAGTATATTTCTTGGAGTGTTCGGACGCGTGATACACTCACGGCGAATTCCACGGTTCTCGCCCAGCGCATCTTGAGCCAGGTAGCGAGCGGAGACATCATCCTGCTGCACGACCATTTGCCGGCAGGAATCGACGTCATGCTTGAAGCCTTGCCGCGCGTCATCGATGAGTTGAGGGAACGGGGATTCGAATTCGTCCTGGCCGGCTCCCGGGAGCATGTCAGCGGAAGAACACTGGAGCCTGCGCCATGCGAACCTGTGCGCTGATTCCGGCATTCAATGAAGCCCCTTACATCGCCAATGTGGTTAAGGGGACGCAACCGCATGTTGAACAGGTTGTGGTGATTGACGATGGCTCAGGCGACGGGACGGCGCAAGTTGCCCGGGCCGCCGGAGCTACTTGCTTGCGATCGGACACGAATTGCGGCAAGGCCTCGGCCCTGCGTACCGGCATCGCCTTCGCGTGCGCCCAAGACTTTACTCACGTGATCACTCTCGATGGCGACGGTCAGCATTTGCCGGAAGATATCCCTGGGCTGCTTCGCGTCGCCGAAGAGACGGGAGCGGATCTGGTGATTGGGGCGCGCTTCTTCGATCGCGCCCGCATGCCTCGCCCCCGCTATTACTCCAACACGATTGGCAGCCGGTTGGCCTCGGCGCTCGTGGGCTGCGAAATCCGCGACAGCCAGAGCGGATTCCGCCTCTTCCGGCTGGACAAACTGCGTGAAACCAAACTGCGGAGCCGGTGCTACGAATTAGAGATGGAAATCTTAATCAAGATGGCGCGGTCGGGCTGCACCATCGCACACGCTCCCGTCCATATGGTCTATGACGATGGCCAGGCCCGCTCCAAGATGAAGCCGGTGCGAGACACAGTACGTATCTGCCTCTGGTCGCTCGCATTTCGCTTCCTGGGAGCGTGACATGATCCCGCGGTCCAGACTATGCGGGCTCCTTGCATTCTTGGTGTTTCCGGGAGTGCTGGCTGCTCAGTCCGACGATCTGCTGACGCGCATCTGGGACGGCGTTCAGCAAGCGCAGAAGACATTTACCAGCGGCTGCGGAACCATCATCGAAACCCGCACCTCCAGCCTAATGGTGAGGCCCATGGTGCTGCACGGCAAGTTTTGCGCCGAGGGCACAACCCGATTCTCGCTGGAATACTTCGAACCGCACCCGTTGCGCATTCGATTCAATGAAAATTATCTCAACGTTACGATCGGCAGCAACACGCAGGTGATGGAGGTCGGAAGCAACGTTCGCCGCGCCCAGTCCTATTTCAGCCGGGAGAACTCCATCGCCAACCTGAAGAAGAATTTCACCATCACCGTGCAAGAGGACAGCGGGAGTTACGATATGAAACTCGTGCCGCGGTCGGAAGCTTTTCGCCGCCGGCTGAATTATCTTGTGGTGAAGCTGAACAAACGGAACTTCCTGCTGCGGTCGCTCGAAGTGGACGGCAAGAGCGGTGTAAACAGTGTATTCGCCATTGAGGTCAGCTCGGTGAACCTGAAGATTCCGGCGGAAACGTTCGAGGTGTACAAACCAAAGTGATCGAGCGCAGCGAAATCGAGACAATGATTCCTCATCGCCCTCCGTTCTTGTGGATCGACCGGGTCGAAGAACTGGACCCGGGCGTCCGCTGTGTTGCCGTGAAGTTCGTCGATCCGGCAGATCCGATTTTTGCCGGCCATTTTCCCGCCAAGCCCATTCTGCCGGGCGTTCTGCTGATCGAAGCGGTGGCCCAGACCGCAGGCGTGATGATGGGATCGGCCGCCCCCCGGGGCGCGGACAGGAGTGGTGGACAAGTGGCGCTGCTGGCGGCTGTAAACCGCTTCAAGTTTCTCAAGCCGGTGACTCCGGGCCAGGAACTGCGCATTGAAACCAAGAAGCTGACCGACGCCGGGCAGATGGCTTACATCAGCGGCACGGTGTGGGTGGACGGCGAGATCGTGGCGAGTGGCGAGTTGTCGGTGGTGTCAGCCTGATGCGCAAACGAACGACCGAACGAATGATGGAAGAGGCCGCCCCGTGATCCAAGGATTCCGGACCCGCGCGCGGCAGTTCGCAGCCCTCTTGCTGAAGGAAAAGCTCGACCCCGGCCACGCTGCCGCCGCCGTGTTCCTGGGAATCTTCATCGGCATCGTTCCCATCTATGGATTTCAAACACTTGCGGCCGTGGGCGTGGCTTTGCTCTTCAGGCTTAATAAGCCGCTGACCGTGGCTGGCACTTTCATCAACAATCCGCTGCTCCAGCCTCTGATTGTCGTGGCCTCTGTGGACCTCGGATGTTTTCTGCGCGGCAGCCCTTTTCCGCCGTGGAACGCGTCCTCTCTGACCGGCGCGCACCTGAAGCAAGAGCTTTTGGCTTGGGTGATTGGCAGCGTACCTCTGGGCATACTCGTCGGCGGTGTTGGGGCGGCGATTACCGCGGCTGTGATCCAGCTTAAGAGGCCCGCCAATCCAGGGTTGCGGGACCGCATCCGCTTTGTGAACGAGCTGTTTGCCAGATGCGCGCGGGCCGACCGAGGGTTCGTCCGATGGAAGCTGCGGCTGGATCGGATCTTTGGATTGCTGGCCGCCGAAAACCTGGGATCTGGGACGGTGGTGGATCTCGGCTGCGGCTACGGCATGGCTCTAGGGTTTGCAGCTTTCGGCGACAGCAGCCGGCGTTTGGTGGGTTGCGACTTGGATGCGCATCGCATCGCAGTCGCTCGCGCGGCTCTCGGCACGCTGAACGCCGACCTGAGCGTTGCCGACGTGCGTCGTCTCGATCTTCCACCCGCCGGCTTGATTTTGATTCTGGATGTCTTGCAGTATCTGCCCGCCGACGATCAACAGGCGTTGCTGCAACGTTGCTGTTCGGTGCTCGCGCCCCAGGGAATGCTGATCTTCCGGGTCCACGACCGCGAACGCGGCCTGTGGTCCACCATCACCATGGCGTTCGACCGGCTGATCTTCGCCTGCGGGCGCGTCGGCGTCCGGCCCTTGATGCTTTCGGCCGCCGAGTACCATAGTGTGCTGGAGAACGCTGGTATGCAGGTCGAACAGCGCCGCTTCCGAAACCGTCTGCCCCTGGCCCATATCCTATTCATTGCGAAAAAACCTTTGGCGGAGGCCGCGCCGTGATAGTCCAATCAACGATCGTCCGATTCATGCGCGTGCTGGGCCGCGTGGTCGTCGATCATCCTGGGTTGATCACGGCCCTCAGCTTGGTTCTCACCCTGTTCTTGTTTTCGAACATCCACAACCTGCGCACTGGCACCGACCTGACTGACCTGTTCGGCGAACGCGACCCGCAATGGCGACCCGCGAGCCAGATCGGTAAAGAGTTGGGATACGGCAACCAGCTCTTCGTGCTGATTGAGGCCCCGGAGGGAGGTAATGACGCCACCGGCGAGATGGAGGAAATGGCCGACCGTCTCACCGCCGACATGCTGGCCAGCGGCCTGTTCAAGCAGGCGCGCTGCGGCTTGCAGGAAGAGGAACTGCTCAATATGGTGCGGTTCTTCACCTGGAACTTTCCGTCGTTCGTCTTGCCCGAGCAGACCGAAGATCTCAAACGGCGGCTCGATCCCCAACAGATTCATCAAACCGTTCGCCGCGCCGCCACCGAACTGGTCACGCCGTTTTCGTCCCTAGGAACGAATTACTTCGTTACCGATCCGTTGGGCCTTATGGAAGTGGCGTCGCAAAATAACCGAGGCTTCTCGCAGTTCGCTAATTTCGACCTGACCTGGGGAGAAGGGAACCGGTTCTTCAGTAAAGATCACAAGGCCCTGCTCATCATCGCCGAGCCCCGGCAGCCAGCCGTGGACTACAAGTTCGCCGAGCAAGTCGTCGAATGGACCCGGGCGCGCATCCAGTCCATGAGCTCGGAGCAAGCCTTCCGGGATGCCGGCGTGCGCGCCGTGGCCGCGGGCGCTTACGTTTACGCCGAGCAAGAGCACAGGTTCATCGAAACCAATATTCGTCGAGTTTCTGTGATTTCGATCGTCGGCAATTTGCTGTTGTGCCTGCTGATCTATCCCCGGATCCCCTTGCTGCTGTTGTCGCTGCTGCCCACGAGCTTAGGCATCCTTTGGACCACGGGCGTAGCCAGTTTCTATCCGGGAGAAGTGAATCTCATCAGCCTCTCCTTTATCGCAATTCTGGCGGGCCTGGGCGACGACCAGGTCGTACATTTCTTCAACCGCGTTCCGCAGGAATGGGCCAAGGGCGGGACGCTGAACGCGGCCGTGTTGCGCACCTTCGAAACCACGGGGGCGAGCGTCTTCTTCTGCATCCTGACGGCGGCAACCGCCACCGCGGCACTGGCCACCTCCAGTTTCAAGGCCCTGGCGGAGTTTGGCTTCATCCTCACCGTGGGCATGTTCATGATGATGTTCCACACGCTCTTGACCGTACCCGCGCTGATGCAGCTCTGGTGGCGGTTCTCCAAGCCGCGGGCGCCGGAAACGATTACCTTCCGCTTTCTTCCTTTCCTGGCGCGGAAATCCGTCGATTTTGTGGGCCGCCATGCGCGCCTCGTCGTTGCGTTTTCGTCGATGATATTTCTGCTTTCATTATTTTTTCTGCCCAGGGTCAGAATGAACGCGCGCTTCGAGATTACTGGAGGCGCCGACAACCCCGCTGTGGCTGCGCAGAATCGTCTTTCCGCGAAGTTCGGCATTGAAGGCAGTCCCAACGTGCTCCTAATCGCTGGCGGCCAGCAGGAAGTCCTGCAGCGGGCCGAAGATCTGACTGCCGGTCTCGAAGCCTATCGCCAGCGCGGCGTCCTCAAGTCCATCTTCTCCCCGACTAACCTGCTTCCCTCAGTCCGCACCCAGCAACAACGCGCCGCTTCGCTGGCGAACATCGATCTGGCCGCCTCTGCCCGTGCCCTTGAGAAGTCGCTCCGCGAGAATGGTTTTCGAACCGAACCTGAACAGCCCTTCATCGATCAGCTGCGAAAGCTAGCACAAGGCGCCGAGCCAATTACCCTGGAAAAGGCTGCCGAGTTCCTGCCGCCAGGGCTGCTCGACAACAGCATTCGCAAAACGAAAGACGGCAGTTACGTCGCCGCCGTCGCCTTTTATGCCACCGATCCCAATGCTGTTCAGGTGGTTCCGGAGACTGTCATCGAGTCATGGCGACATCAATTTGGTCCGTTCGTGGAGTTCTCTTTCGACAAGATCAATCGCGACATGCAGAGCCGAGTCCTTCACGACAGCCGAAGGGCATTGGTGTGGACGGCGGCTGCCATCGTCCTGATCGTCTATCTCTGTTTCCGCAACCTCAGGGTATCGCTGGTCGTGCTGATGCCGATCGCATTCGCCATCATCGTAACTTTCGGGCTTTTGTTGCTGGTCAGACACCGCTTCAGTTTCATGTGCATCACGGCGATTCCCCTCATCATCGGCATTGGAATCGACAATGGCATCCATTTAGTCCGCCGCTACCTGGAAAACGAGCGCAACGGGATTCTCGCGACTGCGAAAGCTTCGGGCGCAGCCCTGATTCAGTCGAATCTGACTACCATCGTCGGCTTCGGAGCGCTCATGGCCTCCAGTTTCGCGCCGCTCGCCGAGATGGGTCTAGTTACTTCATTGGGCGTCGCTCTGGCATTGGCCGGCGGCCTCTGGCTGGTTCCCGCTGTCATTCTCCAGGGGGAAGAACCGAAGAGAGAGGAGATGAGCCGCCCAACGGAGTGAGTCGCGAAAGCCGAACAGGGGTCGAACATCTACTACGAACGACCTTTGAGAGGGATTGAGGGGTCGCACCAGTACTTACTATGGAACCCCCAGACCTTCGTATATACTTGACCGTTCTAAGCCTTAATCATCGATGAAAAGATTATGACGAAGCCGCACGTTGGCGATACCGTCATCGACACCATTTCGTCGCGCTGCCCCGAGTGCGGCAAACCGATTACCTCCGTGATCGCCGATCAAGGAGGCAAGGTCTATCAGCGTCCGCGGTGTTCCTGCCACGAATCCACCGAATCCCTGATCTTCTCCGACGCGGCTTTGTACCGCCGGCTGGACGATTGGAACAAGCTCATCTTTCCCGATGCCCAACAGGACGCGCCCGTTGATCCAGAAGCTTGCGACTGCGCCACCGCCAGCCACAACGAGCCATGCCTGGCCGTAATCGACATCACGAACCGCTGCAATTACAAGTGTCCCGTGTGTTTCGCGGAGGCCACGGGCGACGGGAACCACTACTTCCTCGAGACGAAACAGGTGGGCGCAATGCTCCAGTCGCTGCTGGACCGGCCGGTCCCGTGCCGCCACGTCCAGTTCTCCGGCGGAGAGCCCACCCTCCACCCCGAATTTCCCGCCATCCTTCGCACCGCTCGCGATCTTGGTTTCAATCATATCCAGGTGGCCACCAACGGAAGCCGGTTTGTCGACCTCGGGTACGCCAAGCTCTGCGAGGATTCGGGCCTGCACACGCTGTACTTGCAGTTCGATGGCGTGAGCGACGACGTCTATCTCCAATTGCGGGGCCAGCGGCTTTTGGATAAGAAGATTGCCGCCGTGAACAATGTCCAGAAGACGAACATGCGCCTCGTGCTGGTACCGACCATCATGAACTCCGTCAACGTCGACCAGCTGGGGCCCATCTTCCAGTTCGCTCTCGAACACAGCAGCCACGTCACCGGCATCAGCGTTCAACCGGCGGCGCATGTCGGCAGGGTAGAGGTCACGGACCCGAACTCCGAGCCTTTCAACCTTGCGACTATGGCGCGCGAGTTTGGCCAGCAGACTGGATTGACTCGCTTCCCCGACGATTGGTTCCCGCTGAATTCGTTATCCTTGATCAGCCGCGCCCTCGACCGCGTCCGCCGCGCCGCGACGATTCCCCCCGTCAGTGATGCTCATTGTTCGCTCGGCACGTTTTTCTACGTTGACGACCACAACAAGCCAACCTGCCTGACCAGCTTCTTCGACCTCGACCGCTTCTTTCGCGGCATGGGTGAGGTGACTCCGGATACCGGCCAGGGCATCATCGAGCGGCAGGTTTCGCGCATCCGCCAGTTCGCGCGGTTGTCAAAATGTTTCGACAAGCGGAAGGCTCCGCCCGGACTCACGTTCCAGCGCATGCTGCGTAGTATCGAAGGGTGGGAGGACAAGTCGAAGGGAAGGTCCGCCGGCTGGTTTCGCAAAGGCTTCAACGGCATATTCGTGGCGGGCATGCACTTCATGGACGCGCGCAGTTACAATTTGCGGCGCCTCAAGCGCTGTATCATTCAGTATGTCGCCACCGATGGACAACTGATTCCGTTCTGCAATTACAACGCGGGTGCCAGACTCCGCAATGCCGAGGAATCGACCCGACTCAAAAGCAACGCGCCGCCCCAGCCAGAGTATTGAGGTGATGCCGATCCCACGGCGCTTGAAAGTGAGCGCCCAACGCAAGCCGAGTAGAACGGGTCTCATAAATGGTTTTGGGCGGGGCATGGCTTCGCAGCTTGCGGAAAAACTCGTGTAGAGACGGGGCTTGCCCCGTCTCAGACTGCCCAAGAATCTTCGTTCGCACAAGTTGTTGGGTAGGGCACGGCTTCAGCCGTACCGCTCAGAGCCGTAACGAATGTGGGCTTTAGCCCCTGAGGGCGGACAGCCTGCTCGGAGAAGCGGTATGAGACCGGTTCGAACGAGGCATCCGGTTCGTTCGAAAGTGCATCTCTCAGCCTAGTAACACTGGATTAGTCCGCTACTCTCACCTGATTCAAGGCCGTCGGAATTAAGTAAGGACATTTATGATGAAATCGTCGCCTGGCTTGGCACCATTGACTTTCTCCAGGGATGCAGGCCTGAGGCCAATTGCCGCTCTTATCCTGTTTTCTATCTTTGTGTTTTTGCCTGGTACGGCGAAAGCCGGCTTGCCCAAGGCGGCCATCTCCATTCCTCCGGACCAGAATCTTGCCGCCGGCTTAGCCGCAGCGGAACGGTGCGCGCTTCCGGGCAAGTTAATCGTATTGCCGCCCGTGCTCTTCCAGGTTGCTGGAGACGCAAGCCCCGCGGGCCTTTTCGAAGCGCAAGCGCGGGCCCTCCAGAGCATGCCCGAGGGATCGGAGGTCTGGCTGCGCGTCGTCGCGGGATCCGGCTCCCTTACCGGTCAGGAAACTGAGAAACAAGTGACCGAGAAGGTTGACGCTTTCCTGGAAGCGGCGCCGCTATCAGACCCCGCCGTGCGCGGACTAATGGTGGAAATCAAGGAACCGATGACGGCTCCCGATCTGTTTGCGTTCGCCTTGCTGCGCCTCGGGGTGACTGCGAAGGCCAGCAACTCCCGCCTGCGTCTGGCATTTGTTTTCCAGCCCGGATTTGTTGGCCGGCACGGCGACATAGTAACCCGGCTTGCCACCTATTCGGATATGCTGGGCACCACTTATTCCCCCACCTGGCGTCAGGACGCTGCATGGATCGCCGAACAGGCGCTGAATAAGCCCCTCATTCTCAAGTTAGACGCCGAAGCGTCAGCAGCCCCCGCGCCCTATCTCACCGCCGCGCTCGCGGCCACGGGCACTTCCGTGGAAATCGTCTGGTCAGAGCCTCCAGACGCCACCTCTGCGGACCGAGCGTGCGCCTTGAACACCTTCCTGACGCATTACATTCCCGGCAACATGTTCCCGGCGGATCCTGCAACCTCGCCGTTCCGCATTGCAGTCGAGGGTGCGGGGAACGAGGGCGCGGGGAACGGGGAGCACAGGTGGTTCGGCGGCGGGGAGTCACCGGACCAGGTAATTGTCGCGCAGGTGAATGCCAGCCCCGACCACCCGAAGACTGTGCGGCTTCAGACCGCTGCCACGGAGCCAGAACAATTCGAGATCCAGTGGTATGACCCTGTCACTGGCGCCCGGCTCCCGGCCGGCGAACCGGTCAAGACCGGCAAGGGCTTTGCCCAGACCTGCGCTTGCACCAGCGAGCACGCCCTGATTTACATCCACAAGCGGGGCGAAGCCGACAAGACGGTGTATAGCTCGGTGGAAGTTAAGGGCGGTGTCGAACTTAAAGTCGAAGAAATCATTGCCCGCTGGCAACAGTACCGCGAGGCGCAGAAGCAGAAGCTGGAAAACTATCGTGCCTCCAGTTTCATGAACCTCCACTTTGAGAGCACCAGCCTCGGACCCGGCTTCGACATCTCCATGCAGCTCAAGCAGTTTTTCAACCGCTCAGGACAGATGGAATTTGCCCAAAACGAGCTTTACGTCAACGGCGTGAAGTTCGGCAAGAACCACGAGTTCCCGCTGCCGCAAATCGAGCCCGAAAAGGTAGTGACGCAACCCCTCGAATTGAAACTCAACGAGCGTTATAAGTACAAGCTTCTGGGTACGGAGCAAGTCAATGGCGCCCTGTGTTATGTGGTGGGAGTCGAACCCCTCGCCGCCGACGAGAACCTTTACAGCGGCAAAGTTTGGATCGACGGCACAACCTTTCGCGAAGTGCGGCAGACCCTTAGCCAGCGCGGTTCGAAGAGCAACGTCCTGGTCAACGTCGAGACCCAGAACTTCGAATTAGTTCCTGACGGCAAGGGCAATCAGTTCAACCTGCTGCGGTCGATCTCCGCACAACAGTTGCTGAACGCGGCGGGACGCGATTTTGTGTTGCAGAGGACCGTGCAGTTTTCCGACTACATCATCAATACTCCGCTTTTCGCCTACGACCTCGAGGCCGAGCACAGTTCCAAAGACCCAATGTACCGCGAAACCGATGAGGGACTGCGGTCGCTGGAAAAGAAAGGCGGCGAGCGCGTCCTGGTAGAGAAAAAGAGACGCGCATAACGTCCCTGATTGGCGGGGCCATGTATGAGGGGACGTACAACTTCCCCATTCCGTTTGCCGGCATCAGCATCGCCGATTTCAATTTCCGGAACACCGGCGCGCAGCTTTCGACATTCTTTGCCGGGCCCATCCTGGTCTCCGATCTCTCGAAGCAGTACCAACCCAAGTTCCGCCTGGCCTGGGACCTGGCGTTATCCGGGCTGCCCGGCGAGAACCGCATCTACAGCGGCAATACGGAATTGAAGGCTGGAGACATCTGGACCTGGGGGAGACGACCGGACTGCGGGCCTCCTGGCAGGCCACCACGCATCTCAGCCTGACGGCCTCGACTTACTTGTCCTATCAGTACTTTCGCAGAACCAGCGACGCGGATAAGCAATACGTGCTGCCCCGCAACGGCGTCACCGTCCTTCCGGGCGTTGAGATCAAATACACGCGCAGAGGTTATGTGTTCACCGCTCAGGGGACGCGGGGCCAGCGCATTAGCTGGAGACCGTTCGGATGTCCTTTGGTGACCCAGCCGCCATACCCATGTTCTTCTTCGACGACCACGCCGACACCAACTACTTTGTTGGTCCAGCCGCCGCAAAGCGCCTACACGCTCTACCACGCCGATTTCAACAAGGATTACTACATCGGCAAGTTCACCAAGGGCGGATACGATTTCTCCTACTATGGCGGAAACCAACTGGATCGCTTTTCCCGTTACTTTCCTTTTTTCTTTTCCGAGCCGCGCCTCCACGGTATCCCCAGCGGCACCGACTCTTTTGACGCCATCGCCATGGGGTACGTGCATTACGGTTTCAACGTGATGGACTTCTTGAAGATCGATGGGTTGTACAGCTATGCGCGCGCCCGCAACCTCGAGGAGTCCAGCCATTTCAGAAGTTTGACGGCCTGGAGTTCAATTTCAATACCCCCGGTCCCATGGGCACCTTGATGCAAGGCACCGTTTCCTATGCGCTCGACGGGAACATCCCGCGGTATAACTCCCGTTGGGGCGCGTATCTTTTCATCTTCAAGCCGTTGCACTTTTAATCGAGCCTATGGCTGGAATGCGAATGGAAGGTCGGAGGACCGCATTAGTGACCGGCGCTTCGGGGACGATCGGCGCCGCGATCGCGCAGGCGCTGGGAAGCGCGGGGTTCCGCGTAGCCGTGCACTATCATCGCGCGAAAGAGTGCGCGGACAAGGTGGTGGAGAGCATCGTCGCTGCGCGGCGGGCAGGCTTTGGCCGTGGAAGCCGATCTATCCCGCCGGGAAAGCGTGGCGCCGATGTTCGCGCGCATCGAACAGCAATACGGGCCGGTCGATTACCTGGTGAACAACGCAGGCATCAATCGCGATGTCCTGTTGGCGTTTATGTCGGACGAGCAATGGGACGAAGTGATCGCCACCAATCTCCGCGGCACGTACTTGTGTTCGCGCTTGGCCTTGCCGGGCATGATGCGCCAGGGAAACGGAGTGATCTGCAACATCGTGTCGCCCAGCGGAGTTCGCGGCCAAGCCGGCCAGTGCAATTACTCGGCGTCCAAGGGAGGCATTATCGCCTTCACCAAGGCCCTTTCCCGCGAGGTGGGGCGATTCAATATCCGCGTCAACGCCGTTTGCCCCGGCGTGATTCCCAGCCCCATGTCCGCCAAGTACATTGAGAAAGAAGAAAAGCGCTTGCTTGCCGAGATTCCTCTAGCCCGTTTTGGCAAGCCCGAAGAGGTGGCCCCGCTCGTGGCATTTCTGGCTTCTCCCGAGGCAAGCTACATCACGGGACAAGTGATCGCGGTCGATGGCGGCTTGCTATAGTTAGTTCTCGGTCATTAAGTCTCGGTCATCAGTTCGGCCAACGGAGAGGGACAGCGGATGAAGGGCACGCGTTGCTGGACGATCAAGAACTACGCCTACCGTCCGTGTCCCGAACCGGCGCGCGAATTCCGCTTTGCGGTTTCCCCTCACAATCACTCCTGCCACTCCATTGAGAACCTGGCCTCTCTGAACCAAGTGGTGAAGCTGTGGTTCATGCGGCCGTTCCGTCATGTTCTCCAGTGGGCATTTGGATTGGCGCCGGTTCGCGACCTGGATTATGCCGACGTCTACTATCGGGCGCCGCTGACGGTTGAAGATGTGTTTCTGACGGAGTCCGCGGGCGTCGCGCCTCTCGGCTTCGACGGCGTCCATCTGGGGATTACCGACCACGACGAAGTTGCCGGCAGCATTGAACTGCTGCGGAAGCATCCCGCAAACGCGCACCGCAGTACTCTCGGCGAGGAGTTGTCCATCCGCTTTCAGAACTATGTCTTCCACCTGGGAGTTACCGACTTACCCGAGTCCGGCGTCGAGGAGACCCATGCCAGTCTGCAAGCCGCAGCCCGCGCCGAACGGCTCGACGACCTATTCGAAATACTCCGCGCCAGCCGGTGTCTGGTGGTGCTAAACCACCCACTGGTTCCCTGGGCTAAGGACAAGGGCCAAGACCCGCACCGGAAAATCCCCGTTGAAGAGTTTTTGCAACGGTATGGCTGGGCGATTCATGCCCTCGAATACAACGGAATGCGGGGCCAGAAGGAAAACGACCGCGTTCTCGAATTGGCCAAGCATGTGAACAAGCCCGTAGTAGGTGGCGGAGACAGCCATCTCCTGCTCGCCAGTTCCGTGCTCTCGCTAACGCAGGCTGCGAGCTATCGGGATTTCGCAGCGGAAGTGAAAGAGGGCCGCGCCGTGCCTCTGGTGACGCCGCCGTACTTTGCCCCCCTGCACTGGAAACTTTTCTTGCGCGTGCTCTATTTCATCGCCCATTACCGGCAGATCGGCCATTTCCGCGGCCAGCCGGTTCGCGATCTGCTGGCGGACAGAGCGGTGTTTCTGGATCCAGCAGGCGTTGCTTCCCGCGGTTTTCTGCGTTTAACTTCGGCTCTCGGCCTGGTACGGTGAGCGTAGAGCAGGCAGTAGCGACGGCGTTCCGTTACCGCGCCGGAGCTGGTTCCGCAGGCTTCGATGTTGCCAGGTCATCTCCAATCCAGCGGAATATTTTCAAAACTTCCTTCTTGCCGGAACCCCATGAAAGTGCCGGTCCACCTGATTTCTCAATCGCAACTTTTGCCAGCGACGTGCCATTCGGCTGGGGTTCAACAACCAGTCCGATGTTGTAGCCCCAAGACCAAGCAGTGGTTCCAACGTGAAATCTAACAACGCGGTTCTCCGGGTCTTTCGACTCGATTTCATGGTGTAATCCGATCACTCTGACGGCAGACTTGTAGACATCATCCGCAGGTGATGCGAATTGCTTCGTACGCCAATCCTGAGCGGACGCCACAAGCGAAAGAGTAGTGATGCCAAGGGCCAACAGAGCACTTCGACGCCGCATCTTTTTCACATTTTCCTTCCAAAGTGGCCAATGACGGTTTTGGCCGACTAACAGAGTGGAGACTACGGGCAGAATCGTGCCCTGTCAATGAACCGGGTCACATCTTGATGCACACCAAACCCCCCTTAGGGCTATGCTATACTGCCGCAAACAAACATCATGGCAAGCGTGAAGGAACAACTTAAGCCGATTATTCTGAAGAGCTTGCGGATCACCGACTTGACCCCGGCCGACCTCCGCGACGATCAGCCCCTGCTCGGCGGCGACTTGGAAATCGATTCCATCGATATCCTGCAACTCGTGCTTGAGATCGAGAGACATTTCGGCATCAAGCTGGTGGGCGCCAAGTTCGACGAGAAAGAGTGGGGGAGCATTAACGCGTTGGCGGCCACCATCGAATCCAAAATGGCGGCCGCAAAGACCTAACTCCTACATACCATGAGTAAGTCACCCCATGCCCGCCTGCCGTAAGACGAAACCAGCGACCCGCGTCTTGCTGGTAGAAGCGAATAACATGGGTAAGTGGGTAGGGACCACCATGCCTTACGAGGTGCATATCCCGCCCCTGGGCCTTATGTATCTCGCCTCTTACGCCCGCAAGGCTCTGCCAGGCGTAGAGTTCCGCATCGTCGAGTCCTCGCTTTCGTCTCCCGACCTTACTTTGCTGGAGAACGATCGCTTCATCCGCATCTTGAACGAGTTTCAACCGGATGTCGTCGGCATCCGCTCTATCGCCTTCTTTCTCGAGGAAGTCCAGCGCATCGCCAGTTTGGTGCGCGCCCACAGCGACGCCAAGCTCGTCGCCGGTGGACCGATCGTACAGGCATACAAGCGCCGGCTCTTCCACGAGGTGCCTGAACTGGAGATCGCCGTAAAAGGGGAAGGTGAGAAGGTTTTCGCCGACCTCCTTTCGGGATCGCCCCTTCCCTCGATCCCAGGACTTCTCTATCGGACGGACGACGGTGTGGCGGAGAACGGGGTGGTAGAAAACGAAGACCAATGGGAAGTGGAGAACATCGACAGCCTCCCCTTTCCCGCCTACGACTTGATCGACCTGGATGAGTACCAGCGTCAACTCAGTTACGCATACAATCACCGGCGGCAGGGAGTTCTGCTGACCAGCCGCGGCTGCGCCTACCATTGCACTTTTTGTTTCACCCATTGGAAGGGCATCCGGTTGCGAAGCGCCGCCAACATCTTCGAAGAAATCGAGCAACTGCACGACCAGCACGGAATCGAGGACTTTTATGTCGTCGACGATATCTTCAACGTCAACGCGAAGCGCGCTTTGAAACTGTTCGACCTGATCGTGGCCGCGGGGATCAAAATACGCCTCTACTTCGTCAATGGCCTTCGTGCCGACATCACCAGCGAAGAATTTGTAGATCGAGCGATCGAAGCCGGCGCCGTCTGGTTCACCTACGCCGTCGAATCGGGCACAGACGAAATTCAACGCTTGGTAGAGAAACGCCTCGATCTGGAAAAAGCGAGGCGCGTCATCGCCTATACCCAGCGCCAGAACGTGGCCGTGAACGTCTCCACCATGTACGGCTTTCCCACGGAGACCCGCGAACTGGCGCAACGCACTCTGGATTGGCTAAGCGAACTCCCCAAACCGTCGTTATTGCCCTACCACTTTTGCCTGCGGTTCTTCCCAGGCTGCGAGATCAACCAGCAGGCGTTGGAGGCCGGTTGGGATCCCGCGCGTCTGGAACTCACCAGCCGCTTCTCCTACAACGATATGCCGTTAGGCACTCCCACATTGTCGAAGCAAGACATGTACGGCATTCAACTCGAGTACCACCGCCGCTTTGGACTGAGCAATCCCGCCGCCGTTGACGGCGCGGTCCGCACGCTCCGCTCCATTGGGTATAGCGACACGGAGATCGTTCACATGTACTCGGTGTTGAAGCGGAAAGTGATCCACAATGTGGGCGACCTCATGACGGCGGGCGGGAATTGACGCGCTGGTACCAGCACCGTTTTCACAACGTCACGACTCACCGGATTGTGTTTTCCACCATACCGTGGGTACCGCGCTTCCTGCATCCTCCCATCGCAGTGGTAACGGCGGCGATCTTCTTCTTTCTATTGAAGCGGGAGCGCCAAGCGGTTGCCCGCAATCTGCGCCGGATCTCGGGCAAACGCGGACTCGCGCTGCAGTGGAAGGTATATCGCGTCTTCTATTCCTTCTGCGACTTCATGGTCTCCTATTGCTATGTGCCCCACGCCACCCATGCGCAACTGCTTTCCATGCTGGTGGAGAAAGACAAGGACAAAGCGCGAGGCGCTGCCAAGATCGACCAATGCCTGGCCGCGGGCCACGGACTCATCGTGTGGACAGCGCACTTGGGGAATTCCGAATTCGCCTCGCGCCTTCTTGAAATGCACGGCCGGCCTGTCAACGTGGCGCGCCTGGTCGAAGACAAACCGGCGGAGATCATGCTGCGCAATTTGATGTCGAACGAACGACTCAAAATTGTCGATCTCAGCGGCGGCGTGCGCGCCAGCCTCGACCTGTTGCAGGCGTTGCGTCGAAACGAAATCGTGGCGATCCAGGGAGACCGCGTCTACCGGCATCACAGCGCCGAGGTCCCTTTTTTTTCCGAACCCGCCGCCTTCCCGCTAGGCCCCTTTGTACTTTCGCAGGTTTCGGGCGCACCGGTGCTGCCCGGTTTTGTGATTCGCCAGGGTTGGCTGCGCTACCGCGTTCTGATGGGCGATCCGATCCTACCGGTCTCATCCCCGGCCACATACGACGGCGGCGAAGTTGACCCGCATGCCGGTTTGCGGCTGGCGGTCGGGTTTCTGGAAAAAACATTGGCAACCCATTACGATCAGTGGTTGAACTTTTTTGATTTTTGGCCGGTTGCCTCTCGTGACTGATCTCCAGAAAACCATCGTCGTCACCGGTGTCGGCGTCGTCAGCCCCTATGGCATCGGCTTGGACTGCCTGCAGGAAGGCATGTTATCGGGCAAGTGTTGTCTCACGCCGGCGAAGGACGCGTATCCCGGCTTCGCAGGAACGACGGCGTCGGTTTCCGTGCCGCTTCCGGCGGAAGAGTCCAACTCCCGGTACTCCCGCACCGATCGACTCGCGGCGGTGGCGGCTCGAGACGCGGTGACGGGCATCGATTGCGAGAGCGCTCTCTTCCGGGAGAGCGGCGTCGTGATGGCGAGCACGGTCGCCGGCCTGACCGAGATCGATCCCGAAATCGCTCAAGATCCTGCCGCCTGGTATCGCCGCGGCGGCCTCAAGCGGGCCGCTTCCTATCCGGTGGCGCACGTAGCCGATGCGGTGGGTGATCATCTGGGCATTCGCGGGCCTCGCTGTGCCGTCTCCGTGGCCTGTGCCTCCGGAGCGATGGCGATCGCGCTCGCCGCCAACCTGCTGCTCGACGGAGTCGCGCCCATGATTTTCGCAGGAGGCAGCGACGCGCTGTGCCCGTTCACGCTAAGCGGATTCAGCTCCCTGCAAGCGTTGGACCCAAGCCCCTGCCGTCCCTTTGACCAGAATCGCAAGGGCCTGAACCTGGGCGAAGGCGCCGCCGTCCTGGTGCTCGAAACGCTAGCCGGTGCCAAGGCGCGCAATGCCAAAGTTCTAGCCGTACTGCGTGGATGGGCCATGACCAACGATGCATTTCATCCCACCGCGCCCCAGCAGGAGGGAAGCGGCTTGGCGCAATGCATGCGCCTTGCCATGGAAATGGCGGAGGTCAGCCGCGATGAGATCGGCTATGTGAACGCCCACGGCACCGGCACTCCCCTGAACGATATTGCCGAGGCCAGCGCCTACGAAACTGCCTTTCGCGGACGCAGCCGTCCGATCCCCGTATCTTCGACCAAGTCCTATTTCGGACACTGTCTGGGAGCAGCGGGCGCGTTGGAGGCTGCCATCACCATCACAGCAATTCGTAGCGGCGCACTGTTCCCGACGCTGCGGCTGACCGACCCCATCGAGAGCCCGGGCGTCGATTGGCTGCGCGGAGAAGTTCGACGCCAAGCGCTGCCGCTGGCTATGTCGGCTTCAGCCGGGTTTGGCGGCAGCAACACCGTGCTCATATTCGGAAGCGTCGGCGCATGACTACGAACTCACCGGCCGTCAATATTACCGGTATCGGTTCCGTCAGCCCTTATGGTCCGCTCGCCGGACTCATCCCGCAGTCGACGGTGGAACCAAGCGCCATCACCGCCTGGACAACCGCCGGACTGCGGCGAGCGTTTCTCGTGAGTCCATTTCGCCCGGCCAGCGTAGTGCCGGGCCTGAAGACCAGGCGTCTGGATCGGCTGTCAGCATGGGCCTTGGTGGCGTCTTCCCTGGCCATTCAGGATTCGGGGATCGACCTTGGCGAGGTGGATCGGTCGCGGGTTGCCGTAGTCTTCGCCACTGCCTTCGGCTGTGTTGAACTCACGGAAGCCTTCTTCCAAAGCGCCGTCACACATGGTTGGTCCGGGACCGATCCCAGCACTTTCCCGGAGACGCTCGCCAACGCTCCGGCCAGTCATGTTGCTTTGCTTCACGAACTGCGAGGGCCTAATATCACGGTCGGCAGCAAGGGCTTTGCGGGCGAGAGTGCACTGATCCAAGCCGCTTCCCTGCTTCGCCACGGGCAGGCTGACTTGGCCATCGTCCTAGGGGGTGACGTGCTTACGCGCGCCGTCTATGAATGGTATGAGACTGCAGATCTGTTGTCGCCAGCCTGCTACAACTCGGAGCCCTTGCCGGAAAGCGGCGGTTTCATCCCCAGCGAAGGTGTAGCCGCACTGGTGCTGGAACCGGCGGGCCGCTGGGAAGCACGTTCGTATGCTCAGCTCAGCTCAGGCCGCTGGGCCTCAGGCGGGCAACCGGTGGAGGCCGTCCGCCAGATGCTCGGCGGTTCCGTTCCGACTCTCACAGTCTGCACCACAAATGGCGCGCCTTGCGCTACCAGCCCGGTAACCGCTGTGGCTCGCGAGATTGCCGGCCCCGATGCTGCGGTCGTTCCCCCGCAGGCCGTGGCCGCAGGCTTGGCCGACACCAGCGCTCTTCTCCACTTGATACTGGCATTAAGCGGTCGCTCAGAGAGCGGGCAACTGCTCTTGTTAGGAACATCGCGAGACAATAGTTTCGCGGCAATTCTGCTGGAGCGGCCTTGAATATGAATGTGCGAATCGCATCGGCGGCCTACGCCGTTCCGCCCGACGTTGAAGCCGTGGAAGAGGTCTTGCAGCGGGAACGTATTCGAGTGGAGACAACGCTGGCTCCATTGAGCCCGCTGTCGAGACAAAAGGCCACGGAAGGTCTCGGGCTGAGCCACGTTCGCGTCTGCGGCGCCAAGCAACCCTATGACTTGGTTCTCGAGGCTGCTTCAACCGCGATCGCCGAAGCTGGGATCACGGCAAAGGACATCGATCTGATCCTTGATTACAGCACACTCCCCGGAGAGAACTCGCAGGGTCTCTCCTTTGCCCACAAACTCAGCGCCGAACTCGGCGCCGAAACTTCGCTGAATTTGAGTTTCAAAGCCGGTGGTTGCGGAGCGCTTCACCTTGCCATTAAGACCGCTCTGGGCTGGATGAGCACCGATGAAAGCATTCAAACCGCCTTGCTAGTGACCGGCGACACCCCGCCTCCTGACAACCGCTCGCTACTTCCAGTTACCGTACAAGGCGACGCCGCGAGCGCCGTCATCTTGCGCCGCGAAGGCATGGAAGGCCCTTTGCTGCTGGGCGTCGAGGTCATGACGTTAGGCCACCTGCAGGATGCCATTGCCCTGGTCCGTACCAACGGCCACCTCGAGATTATGGTCGATGCTCGATGCATTGAAGACCAGGTGATGCCGATCTACTATCTCAACCTGTTCCGTGTGATGCAGAAAGTTCTGGCAGCATCTTCGCTGAGCTTGAACGATATTGACCATTTCATCTATTCCAACATCAGCCTGCGGGACCGCGAGGGTTTCCGCAAGATGGTGGGACTGCCCGAAGGCGGGCTGCCTCCAACTCCCATGGCGGAGTATGGCCACACCTTCGCCAGCGATCTCGTCATCAACTATGTGCACATGCGGCGCGAGGGCCGAATTCATCCCGGGCAGTTATTGCTGTTCGCGTCCGCGGGCATCGGTTTTACCTGGGGGGTGACGCTTGCCCGAGCCTGAAAGCGACCTGCTCTCCGACTGGCTTCGGCGCACGGCAGCGGTCGCGCCCGATGCTCCGGCGATAGACGAAGAAGATCGGGTCACGTCGTTCCGCGAGTTATTCGAGCAAGCCGCGTCGCTCGCCCTGCGGTTCGTTGAACACGGCATCCAGAAGCAAGACCGCATCGCTCTAGTGCTGCCGAAGACCACCGAAGCCATCGTTTCCGTCTTCGCGTCCCTTCTTGCCGGAGCTGTCTATGTCCCCATCCATCCCCAGTGGCCGAAGGAACGAATCGAAACCACCTTGGCGGACTGCGCCGCACGGCTGGTGATCGAGGGCGACAAAGTGGCTGACAAAGAGGGCGAGAGTTTCCCGCCGCGAATCACCGATCGCGAGACTGGCGCGAGCATCCCTTGGCAGGCGCCGCCGGCTGCTCTTACCAGCCCTGCTCATGTCCGTGAAGACGCGCTGCCCAGAGCCGACGCCGGCGATCCGGCTCTCATTCTGTTTACCTCTGGATCGACGGGCCGGCCGAAGGGAGTCGTCCTTTCCCACCGCGCCGTAAGCGCTTTCGTAAAATGGTCGGCGCGCGAGTTTCGGATCTGCTCCACGGACCGCACCGCCTGTCCGTCGCCGCTAAGCTTCGATCTTTCCACCTTCGACATTTTCAATATGGCCTGGTGCGGCGCCACCTGTGTTCTAGTGCCCGGCCATATCGTGTGGATGCCTCGCTTCTTAGTGCAGTTCGTGCGGCAGGCTCACATCACCTGCTGGTATTCAGTGCCGTCGATTTTGGCGGGCATGTTACAGGATGGACGATTGGCAGAGCACGAGTATCCCAGCCTGCGCGTCATCCTCTTCGCCGGAGAGGTCTTTGCCGGTCCATCCGTGGCGCGGTTGCAGGCCGCGGTCCCGCAGGCGATTTGCGCGAACCTCTACGGTCCCACCGAAACTAATGTGGTCACGTGGTACCGCGTGCCGCACGATTTTGACGGATCGCAGCCCCTGCCGATCGGCCGCCCCTGCCCCTACGCGACGGTGATGATCGATGCGCCGACCGGTGAACTGCTCGCGTGTGGCGACTCCCTGATGAGCGGATACTGGGGCCGTCCCGAAGACACGCAACGCGCGTTCGTCACTGTGGAGGGCAAACGGTATTACCGCACCGGTGACCGCGTATCGCTTGCGCCCGACGGCAACTACCTTTTTCTGGGACGGCTCGACCGGCAAGTGAAACGCCGCGGTTTCCGCATTGAACTCGGGGAAATCGAGGCCGCACTCCTGCGGCAGAAAGATATACTGGAAGCGGCGGCGGTCGCTGCCGAAGCCAATGTCGACGGCGGGCAGATGGGAACCTGTATCACTGCCTTTGTCCGCGCCCGCTCTGCCGACACGGTCACCTTGGTCGAAGCCAAAGCCCACTGTGCGCGGACACTGCCTCCGTATATGGTGCCCGACCGCATCGTATTTCTGAATGCCATGCCCAAGGGAAGCCGGGGCAAGATCGATTACATGGCTTTGGCCAAGATCGCAAAGGAACCGGAGTAAGGGCTGGACGATGAAGACGAACAGCGGGGACATCAAGAGCGGGGACATCAAAAAAGCGGTCCGCCAGTTCATCGCTGAAAATGTCTTGCTCGGCGTGCACCAGACCGCGATCGGCGACGCCACGCCCCTCGTCACCGGCGGCCTCATCGACTCGATCGGCATGATCGGCCTGGTCGCTTTTCTTGAGAACCACTTTGCCGTCGAATTCATGCCGCGAGAAATCGACGTGCATAGCTTGGATACGCTGGAGCGGATCGAAGAGGTGGTCCGCAAGAAACTGGCCGATGGCGGAGCCACCTTCGCCTCTGGCAGCTAACCAGAAGTTTGGTGAGGTGTCGCGCTGAGCAATCACTGGAGACTGCGGGGGCTGACGCTGCTGGCAACGTTGCTCATGCCTGCCTGCCGGCGAATGCATAAGGAGCCGTTTGAAAGGGAACCGCTCGCCCCGGGCGAGATCAAGGTAGCGCGTCTTTCCGAGCGCTCCAACCTCAGCGTGGAACGGGTTCGTTTCTGGTCCAACGAAATGAACGAGCCCCGCTTTTTCCTCGCCCTCATACCCAAGATGAAGACGCAAGCTGCACCCTCCGAGGTTTTCATCTTGAATCACGGCTGGTGGGACCGGCCAGAGGACTTGCTGCAATATCTCAAAGTGGACCAGGTGTACGACGAGATGCTCGGCCGCGGCGAGGTCCGTCCCGCGATCATGATCCTGCCCGACGTTCGCTTCAGCAACTTTTACCGGCAGTACTCGGACCGCTTTCCCTACCCCAATTATCTGACCCTGGTCGCCGACGAGGTGGCGGGAACGGTCTCACACCGTTACGGCATCCCGTTCGAACGCCAGCGCTGGGCGATCGGCGGCTTCTCCTTCGGCGGTTATCTGTCACTCGATGTTGGACGCCGCTTTCCCGGCCGCTTCTCGAGCGTCAGCGTTGTGAGCGGGCTAGTTGATAGAGAGTGGAGTTTCTGGCCGTCGCAACCACCGCTGCCCGGACCCGTCGATTCCCATGGCCGGGGCAAGCATACCATCGTCGTGCCCGGTCCCATTCCCCGGTTGTTTCTCGCTTGCGGATCGGACGATCGCCTTTTCCTTGCCATGCGTGGCATACACCAGAAGCTGACGGAGCTAGGTATCCCGCACGAGTGGTCGACCGCGCCGGGAGGGCACACCTGGAAATACTGGTCTTCAGTTCTGCCACAAATGTTAAAGTTTCATCTTGCGGTTGAGCATACCGCGGAACATACTGCCGAACATACTGCCAAGCAAGGTCAGGTCGAAGCCAAATGAGAGCCCTACTGGTTCAAAGCCCGGCAACCTCGCCGTGGGTCCCGCGCAGGCAATGGGAGCCGCCCAGTGTCGCGATGGCAACGATTGCCGGCCAGATCGATAACCACGATGTCAAAGTGGCCGACATGGTGATTTGGCGCAAGCAGGCGGTCCCGCGCTTCTTGCAGGTCTTGCGCGAATTTAAGCCGGATGTCGTGGGCTTCACGTCTATGACTTTCCAATATGACACCACGCTCGGCTTTGCCTATTTGACCAAGCAGTTCGACAGCCGGATTCGAACCGTGCTCGGCGGTTATCATGCCACGTTGTTTTCCGAAACGATCGCCGCCGGTCCCGACGCGAACTTGTGGGATTTCCTGGTACGAGGCGAAGGGGACTTTGCCTTCGGAGAACTGCTGAATAGCATCGAGGCCGAGGGGAAGGGAATGGAAAACATCCTCGGGCTTTCTTATAAAGAAGAGGATCACTTCCGCCACAACGAGGCGCGGCCCCTCGAAGACCTGGACAAGATCCGCATCCCCGCCCGCGACAAGCGTCTGGCCAAGGGATTTCACATGTATTTCCGCCGCGCCGACGTCATCGAGACCTCGCGCGGCTGCCTGCATCTCTGCAACTTTTGCAGCATCCGCGAAATGTACGGCCGCTCCTTCCGCCTCTTCCCCATAGATCGCGTTCTGGCCGATATCGAGGACGCGTACAGCCGCGGCGCCCGCCACATTTTCTGCACCGATGACAACATCACCCTCGACATGGAACGCTTCGAGCAATTGTGCGACGGGGTCATTGGCCTGAAGTTAAAGAACCTGATCTTCACCACGCAGGCAAGTCCCATTGGTTTCGCCAACCGGCCCGACGTTGCCAGGAAAATGGCCCAAGCGGGGTTCGTGTCCATCTTTCTGGGCATCGAGAACGTGTCGGTCAAGAACCTGAAGACGATGCATAAGCCCAACACCCTAGACACCATCCGGCGCGGCGTGGCCGCCCTCCAGAAAGAAGACATTATCGTCATCGCCGGCATTATCAACGGGCTTCCGGATGACGACCCCGAAAGTATTCGCGAAAACTACCAGTTCATCAAGGAAATGGGAATTTCCAGCGTCATGGACCAGATCATGACGCCCTATCCGAAGACTCCCTTGCGCGACGAAATGCTGGCGGACGATCGCATCGCCAATCTTTCAGATTTTCGCTGGTACGACGGCTACTTCAGCAATGTGCGCACCCATCAATTGACGCCTGCGGAACTTAACTTTGTACGTTGGAAGATCCGCCGCGAGGTCATCGGCATGTGGCGCGCCACCAAAGCCGACTGGAAGTTTTTCAAGGGATATACCTACGTTTGGGAGTTTGGCTTCCGCCATCTCGTGTGGCTGAATGAAAGGTTGCTCGAACTTATTTTTGGCATCGAAGGCCGATACAAGTTGCAGATGCGGCAGTTTCTGCAACTGAACGATTTTGGCATTGAGATCCCCGGCCGCCAAAGGGCCGACGCTTACCATCCCGTCTACGGCAGCCATGAAGACCCTTATCGCGACACCCGATGGAGCCTGCTTAAGCATCGGCTGCCTTTTCCCTGGCGCAAACGGCTGACCGCGGGGCCGGAGTCGGCGGATTCAGCTAGTATTGGCACGGCCAAGCCGCTCGCGTAGGGACGGCCGCCCCCGGCCGCCCAGGCCGAGCGAAGCTCGGCAGCCGCCTGTGGTCACAACGACTCTGGGTCCGCTGGAAGCCGCCGCGCGATCCAGCTGCCTACTTCTTCTTTTTCCCTTGCAGTTCGCCCGTAACTTCCACTTGCAGCTTCGTACCCACTTCGTCCAGCGCTGCTTTCAGGTATTCCGATATGCCCGAGGCGTCCCCGTAATAGGGCCTCACCGGAATCGTTGCGATTTCGGAGTTGGTCTTGGGGTCGATGAAGTGTATGGAAAGAATCAACTGATAGTTGTCGTAGTCGATTCGGACATCCGAAAACTTGATGTAGAGGTCGTTCCCCGCCGCATTCTCGTCCCCCTTTCCCTTGGCCGCGGTAATTATTCGACCGGGCAAGTACCGCGATTGGCAACTCTGGTGAAAGAGAGAATTCAAGCTGCTTATCGCGTCAGTCCACTCTGCTTTGGAGAACGGGATGGCAGTCATCCAAAAAGAACCCTCATGCCGGTAGAGTACCCACTCGTCGGGGTTAAAACCGACCCACCCAAGGAAAATGTGGTTCATGTTTTTCATGTCAACGGTCGATTCCTTCTTCAGGTAACGCTTTGTACTTCGCGCTTCCAGAGAAGTCGGAAGGGAAATGCAGAGCAACAGCAATGCCGCCGTGGTCACCAGTCGTCTCATAAGAATCTAACGGTCAGGTTGGAATCCAGCCGCCTACTTCTTCTTTTTCTCCAGCGGTTCGCCGGTAACTTCCACTTGCAGCTTCACGCCCACTTCGTCCAGCGCCGCTCTCAGGTAATTCACCAGGCCCCAATCGTTCCCGTAATACGGTCTCACCGGAATCGTCGCGATTTCTTGGTTCGTCTTTGGATCGATGAAGTGTATGGCAAGAATCAGGTGATAGTTGTCGTAGTCAACCTGCACATCCGAAAACTTGATGTAGAGGTCGTTGCCCGCCGCGATCTCGTCCCCCTTGTCCTTGGCCACGGTAACGGTTCGACCCGGCAGGTACTTCGTTTGCACACCTCGCGAAAACGACGCGTTCAAAGAATTGATGACGTCGATCCAATCACTTTTGGCGGTATAGCCGTGGCGCCCCCAGTCCTCATCGCCCAAATCGACCCACCCAAGAAAGATGTGGTTCATGTTTTTCATGTCAACGGTCGATTCCTTCTTCAGGTAACGCTTTGTACCTCGCGCTTCCAGAGAAGTCGGAAGGGAAATGCAGAGCAACAGCAATGCCGCCGTAACCACCAGTCGTTTCATAGGAATGTCCTTTGATTAATCGCTATGCAGGTTGCTGTTCAGTCGTCTACTTATTCCTTTTTCGATCTGTCCGTAACTTCTCTTGCAAATCAGAACCCACTTGGCTCAGTTCTCCCCTTAGGCAATCCAAAAAGTTGCAGGCCCGTTCGGAGTACTTCCTGAGGGGAATCGAAGCAATCTCAGAATTAGTCGTAGGGTCTATGAAATGTATTGAAAGGCTAAGCCTATATTTATCGATATCGACAGAAACATCGGTGAATTTCACATAAAGGTCGTTTCCCGCCGCGTTCTCGTCCCCCTTGTCCTTAGCTGCAGTAATTGTTCGTCCAGGCAAGTATTTTGATTGGCAATTCCGCTGAAATATAGAATTCAGACTACGGTCTACATCAATCCAATCTGCCTTACTGGAGGAGTCGCCATATGAGTGGCCATAGAGCGACAACGCGTCAGGGTCCAAATCGATCCATCCGAGAAAGATGCGGTTCATGTTACTCATGTCAACGCTCGGCTTTTTATCGCGCGCCGCCAGGGATGCCGGCAGAGCCATGCAAAACAGCAAAAGGGCGATAACGATGATGCGTTTCATGCAATAGTCTCCTTAGTTTGGATCGTAGTGTTACAAATCATTTTCGCGGATGAGCTGAAGGCAGTTGTTCCCACCCTTGCAAAAATCGCCGGGGTGGGGCAGCCCCAGTTTCAGCTTGGATGCAAACGAGAGTGTGGGCCAGCCCCCCGATTCTAGAAGCAGTCTCATAAATGGTTTCCCAAGCAAGCTGTCCGGCCCTCTGGGGCTAACGCCCGCATTGTTATCGGCCCTAAACGGCACGGCTGAAGCCGTGCCCTGCCCAAAACCATTTATGAGACCAGTTCTAGTTACTCCTTGGTCAGGTGCATTGTCTTCCCCTTTGTATCTTCCGCCTTAAGGCCCTTGGAAAAACTGCCGTCCAGGACTTTGTCGCCCGCGGCAGTGAGCACGGCAGAATACGCTACATCACCGTAGCTGGAAAAGAGCAGGAAGACGCGGTTCCCGCTTACCACTCCGTGAACGTCCCACTTCTCGCATTGGCCCTTTAGCGCTCGGTTGCCCTCGGCCTGATTAAGGACAAGTTCTCCCCAGTCGCCCCCATGCCAAGTTCCATTGACGTTGATTGCCGCCGGCTCAGTATGCCCGTCCAGCCAAGTCTTTCCAGCCCGGGCCCAGTCCGGCTCCATCCGGGCAAGAGACGCCGCGCTGGTCTTTCCCGTCTCCGGCGGCACTTGGTGGACTTCTCCAACTCCAACCCATGCGCCCATCACGACTTTCAGCTGAACGTAGCTTGCCTCTCCTTCCTTGGCATCAATTGTCAGCGTATTTTCCCTCTTCCCAGCAAGAATCCTGGAACCCTCTTTGTTCGAGCTGATCGTGTGCTGGCCCGGGGGCACCAGCAGTTCAACATAATTGCCGTTATGCAAATACGCGACAAGGAATCCGTCGTAGATCACGGGGGGCTTAATGGCCTTTCCTTTGTATGCCTTTTCGCGGTACACCACAATCTTCGCCATCTTCTCGCCCGATGTTTCCGAGCTCGTAGCGGGTATCTGTCCAGCAGTGGCGGGGGCCTTCCCGGCCACGGCGGTCTCTGGTTTAGCGCTACTTGAATCCTGGCCGTAAACGATACCTATCCACAGCAGGACTAATAACAACCGTGACGTGTATTTCATCCGGAATCTCCTTTTTGACCTCGAAAACGGCAACATCATACACCCAGCATCGCCTGATGGCGACATTGCGAAACGATTTTTCTATCGGAGCGCTCCCGGCGGCCTGCCACCCGCACCGCCGTGGCAGCGCCGAGTAATGAGGCGGTATGTCAATTTCGTAAGTCTCGGCATCAGTTTTCATTACGCTGGTTGCCCTTCGCATCAAAGGCACCAAGCGTTTGTTCCATCACCTGCACTTTTCCGCCGGCGAACTTCAACAGCGCAGGAAAACCTGTCGGCGTGCCTTCGACTTGGCCCCATGAGGTCACGATCCCTCTGTCTTGCCGCGGGAACCAGGTCTCCACCTTGACGCCGTTTTCTTCACCGGCTGCGATCTTGAGGGGACTGCCCACCACGCTGAAGGCCTGCTCTTCGGTCATGCCCGCAATCACCTTGTGCTCGCCGATGGCCTTCCGCACCTCCGCCGGCCATTCCGGGTGTTCGTCCTGAAGCGGGACTTTGGAGAACGTCCGGTTGAAAGCTTTGGTAAAGTCATCCAGGTTTTGGATGTGGATGAAGTCGGCGAGCATTTCGTAGTCGTGGGGCGAGACTCCTTCCATCCATACCTGAACCGTGTCCCCCTCAAACAGGAGTTTTCCGTAACGCACAGCATCGTTGGGTGAGAATCCCCAATAGATGCTATCTCTCTTGTGCTTTCCGGGCAGGGCAAGCTTCCGCTCAGCGGTATACCCTGCCGGCGAGACCTCAAGCAGAGATTCCACGTGGTGGATCGCCTTCGCAATCCCCCATCGTCCTCTGCCGTAGCGGCAAGGAACATCGAGCCGGAGATACAACGTGCCCGCGATCATATTTTTAGCAGTATCGCGGTCTTGCTTGGATAACTCCGCCCTGACTGCCAGGGGCGCAAGGAGAACAATCAATAGCGCCGCGCCTGAACTCCATCGCAATTTCATAACGAGTAGCTCCTTAGGACGAGACATCGCGCACGCCTCCCGTCAGTTGACCATCTTGTTCTGCGCGGGAGCACACGCATTCCGCCAATCCCACCGAAGTTCGGGCTTGGACAGCCTCTACGCTACTGTTTAGTTAGGTGCATGGACTTGCCCTTCGTCTTCTCACTCATGAATCCCTTGGAGTAAGACCCGTTAAGGCTGGTATCGCTTTCGGAGTTCAACTCGGCGGAATACCCGACTGTGCGACGATTGGAAAAGAGCAGGAAGACTTGCTTGCCGCTGACGACGCCCGTGATGTCCCAGCCGTCGCCTCTTCCGGTCACGTCTCTGCTGCCCTGAGCTTGATTCAGGACAATCTTGCCCCATTCCTTTGCGTGCCAGTCGCCGTTCACATTGATTGCAGCAGCCTCACTGTGCGCGTCGAGCCAGGCTTTGCCCTTCGTGTCGAGATTCTTCGCACTCAGGCCAACGGCAAGAATGAGGACCACGCCAATAGCCAATAACAGGAAAAGACTTCTTTTCATTTTCGACTCCTCGATTGCACCACCGTATTCTGGAAGTCGTAGAACAGTTCCGGAGGCATTTTAGCACTCTGAACAACCGTCGCCGCGTGATCGTGGGGACCGGCGCACCAACTTAGTTAGAGCTTCTTTACGAAGAGCACGACGGCGCTGTAAGTCATGGCTGGAGTGAATAATTGCAATCGGCAGAATGTGGAAGCACAAATGTCGCCCCCGTTGTCCTCATGGTTAACTTGAGAAGCCAACGTCCCGCCTAGCCGGCGGCGGCGCGGTTTGGGATCTTCCTCAAATCCGCCGTTTCCTTGGCCGTGACTTCCTTGAAAAGCTCGGGCAAGCTTTGTGCGTCATCCACCGACTTGCCGAAGCGGGCGGATTCGTATGCGCGGGTAAAGCGGGCAACCTTCTCCCGCAGCGCCGTTTCCTGAATGGCGGCGACGAAATCCAGCGGCGTTTGTGACGGGGACTTGCGCCAGCCGAGCCGCGCCAGGCGGTCCACCATCCGGTCATACCAAAGCGCGGCGGATTCGCGCGGAGCGCGCTCGGGATGCGCTCGCAGACTGAGGGCACGCAGTCCGCCGATCAGTCGCCGGACATTCCACAGCGCGATCAGGACTGTCGTGAAGGCGATGAGCCCGCCCAACCATCGCATGGGAAAAGCCGTGAAGTGGTCGTGCGCGCGCCGTGCCCATTGCAGCATGGCGCTATGTTGCCGCTCGATCCACCGGCGAGCCTGTTCAAAGAAAAGCCGCATGCCGGTGGCCGCATCCTTGCTTAATGAGCGCTGGTGGCCGACATCGTAGTTGATAATCCATTCGCGCCAAAACGATGCGGCCGCGTCCAGGTAGAGATCCATCCGTGACCACCCGGTTCGCGCCGCCAGGCTCGCCGCCGGAGTCGGATCGAAGCTGACCCAACCCGACCCGGGGAAGTAAGCCTCGACCCACGAATGGGCGTTACTGGCGCGCACCACATACTGGCCGGTAAGGTCGTTGTAATCCCCGCCGCGAAAGCCCGTCACAATTCGCGTCGGCATGCGCAGAGAGCGCAACATCACCGCCATCGAACTGGCGAAGTACTCGCAGTGACCTTTCTTCCGCTCGAACAGGAAATGAGCCAGAGGATCCGCCGGCACACTGCTCGGCAACTCCAGCGTGTATGAGAAATGCGTGGATAGATACCGCTCCATAGCGACCGCCTTCTCATAGTTACTGGGAGCCTGCGCGGTGATATCCTCCGCCAATTTCGCAATGCGAGCATCGAGCGGCGGCAGTTTCAGGTACCGGTCCATTTCGCCGGGTGCGGTGTTCGCCGCCAGACGAAGCTCGTCGACGTCGATTTCAGGTAGTTGCGATTCGGCTTCGTAGCGATTGATTGGGTGGTCGGCGTCGAGGTCGTAGACGGCTCCTCCGGCGTCCGTACTCACCTGCCGGAACGTTCCTGTGAGACTCCGCGGCCACTCTGCCAGGAAAAATACGTTGGTTCCAAGCGGCTCCATCAGGACGCGATAACGAATCGATCGGCTCGCGACCACGGCCGCGGTACGCGGGTCCACCACAGGCGCAAGCCGATAGCTTCCGTCTCCCGCCGGACGCACTTGGGTTTGTGCAAACGAATTCGACCAGGCCCGGCCGTCAAAATTGTCGAGCGCGACCCCGCGCCACTTCAAATCGTAAGCGCCTTGCAGATCGTTCTGGATCTCGATGTGCATGACGGCCGCGCTGGACTGCTGAATCTCACCGATACGGCCCAGTTGCACGCGATCGGTGAAACCAGTGGCGACATCGCTGGCCGGAGTGTAGGCGGTCAAGTAGCGTGACGTAACGCGGGGAAGCAAGAAGAAGATCAGGAAACTCCCCGCCAGGATCATCAGCATGAGCGCCGGAGCAATCGCCAGTAGTGCGTAGGCCATACGCTGGGTTGGAGAAACAACGCGGGGAGAGGCAGCGCGCGGATCCTGTGCGGGCGTGGGTTCGCTGGCGACGGAGTGCTGCATTTCCATCAGAACAAACGCGACGATGGCAATCAGCAGGAAGATCGCAAAAGAAAACAGAAACACGCTGCCGACCGTAAGCACGGAGGCCGCCAGCACCATCAGAAACGAGAGCACCGCGAGCGTGTAATGGTCGCGCGTCCGCTGCAACGAGAAAAGCCGGACGACCATGGCGAAGAGCACAAGGTGAACACTGGCCGCCAGAAAACCGCGTGAAAGAAAAAAGTAGTCGGCAAGATAGACGAAGACGTAAATCAGGGTCAGGACGGTGGTCCAGCGTTCCGGGATGACAAACTCACGCCGCGTCAGGAGTTGGATTCCGCGGAGCCCGAGCGCCAGGCTCACTAGAATCACGGCCGGCAGGTCCAGCCCTCCCGTCAAGGCCAGAGTGGAGAAGCCGCTGAGCACTAGCAGATAAAGCGCAACATTAAAGTAGCGCTCGATGGCCTTGGCCATGGTGATGGCGCCCGGGTTGACAGAGGTTTCAGTCACAGGACGCTTCTATTGTTGGCGAAACCGGCGCGGAAGGGAAGTCTCCGCGGTAACAAACGATCGGCCGCCCAGTGCGTAGAATTTAAAGGAAAGGCCTGGAAGGGCGCCTTCTGTCTCCGGACGATTCTGTCGCGCCGGCAGTTTATCGAAGAGGTGCATTCATGCGGATCGATACTTTGGTTGCCGATTGTCGCCGGATCGTTGCGGTCGGCGTGCTCGCACTCACTTTCACTGCCTTGTCGGTGGGGCAGGCGGGCCAACGGCATCCCCGAGCGAAGGCGGTCGCGCTCGACAGTTCCGTAAAGGAATTGATTGTGCTGAATGGGCGACCGGAAAGCATGGGTATGAAGTCGGGCTATATCGTGCTGAGTCCTGGAAAGTCAGTAGGCAAACACGGCACTGGACACCACGAGGAACTGCTCGTGGTCCTGGAGGGAGCCGGTGAAATCCTTTTCAAGGACGGTTCGAAGTTGCTAGTCAAGGCCAACACGGCCGTGTATTGTCCACCGGAAACTGAGCATGACGTGATGAATTCCGGCAGCCAGGTGTTGCGGTATGTCTACGTGGTGGCGGAAGTAAGGTGATGAGCGTCGCACCCCGATCTGCTCTCTTCCGCTGCAATCCCTTTTGTGTTTACAATACCTGCCCATGGACTACCTTCTGAAAACTGAACCCACGGTGTATTCCTTCGCGGATCTCGAGCGGGAGAAGACCACGATTTGGGATGGGGTGACGAATCCCGCGGCCGTGAAGCATTTGCGCGAAATGAAGCCCGGAGAGCGGTTGGTGATTTACCACACCGGCGACGAGAAGAGCGCGGTAGGGATGGCGTCGGTGGTAACTGTGGATGCAAGCGATCCCAGAAATCCGCAAGTGAAGATTAAAGTCGGGAAGGCGATCGCCAAGGCAAAGACGTTGGCGGAAATCAAGGCGAGAGCCTCTTTCGCGGAATCTCCCCTGGTGAGGCAGGGACGATTGAGCGTAGTGCCGCTGACCGCCGCGCAATACGGCTGGCTGGTGGGGGAGTGAGTATTACCCCGTTCGTCAACTCTCAATTCGTCAGACTCCGTCATCCTCGTCAGACTTTGTCGTCCTTGTCCAGACTTTGTCGTGTTAGACCGGTGTCTCCGGGATACGTATTTGTGGCTGCGAAAAGCTTCCCGCACACACGCCGGGTCAAGATTCGACCGCAAGGCGCCATGCAAACGCCGGCGAAAATCTCCACTGCGCGACACCGGTCACGCGTTACAATGGCCCCTCTTGTTCTTCAGTAAAATCGATTTGGATATGCAAAAGCCAAAGGTCTCCGTTGCCATGCGCGAACGCCTGTTCCGTTCGGCGCGCAAAGTGATGAAGAACGCCTACGCGCCCTTTTCCAACTTCAAGGTGGGCGCGGCCATCCTCACCTCGAAAGGCCAAGTGTTCGTGGGATGCAACGTCGAGAACTCTTCCTACGGAATGACCAACTGCGCCGAGCGCACCGCGATCTTTTCCGCCATCGCCAAGGTCGGTCCTGGACTCGAGATTTGCGCCGTTGCCGTCACCAACGATCACGGGGTTCCATGCTCGCCCTGCGGCGCCTGCCGCCAGGTCATCTATGAATTCGGGCCGCGCGCCATCGTCTTCTACCAAGGCGCAAAAGGTCCGAAGCAAAGTCTCATCACCGATCTTCTGCCGGAGGGTTTTCGCCTCAAGTGAGCCAGCCGAGCGTTTCCGAATCCCCGTTCCGCGTCATCGATCTCATCCGCAAAAAGCGCGATGGCGGCGCATTATCCGCCGCTGAAATCGAATACCTGGTCGATGGCTGCACCGGACGGCAGCATTCCCGATTACCAGATGGCCGCGTGGCTGATGGCGGTCGTGCTGCGCGGAATGACGCGCGAGGAAACCGCCGCCCTCACGCACGCCATGCTGCATTCCGGCGAAGTCCTCGACCTCAGCTTCCTGCCCGCAAAAAAAGTGGACAAGCACTCCACCGGCGGCGTCGGCGACAAGACTTCGCTCGTGCTGGCTCCGCTGGTCGCTGCCGGCGGCCTCTACGTCCCCATGATTAGCGGCCGCGGATTGGGCCACACCGGAGGCACGCTCGACAAACTCGAATCCATTCCCGGATTTCGCGTAGGTCTCTCCGTGCCCGAGTTCCATCGCGTTCTCAAGGCCTGCGGATGCTCCATGATTGGCCAGACCGAGAAGGTCGCTCCGGCGGATCGCAAGTTGTACGCATTGCGCGACGTTACCGGCACGGTCGAGAGTCCGTACCTCATCTGCGCCTCGATCATGAGCAAGAAACTGGCGGAGGGCACCGACGCGCTCGTGCTCGACGTGAAGACCGGCTCCGGCGCGTTCATGAAAAAAGAGGAAGACGCCGTCTTCCTCGCCGAACTCATGGTCGAAACTGGCGAGCGCATGGGCAAGCAGATGGTCGCGCTCATCACCGACATGAACCAGCCGCTCGGCCGCATGGTGGGCAACGCGCTCGAAGTGCAGGAGTGCATCGAGGTACTGCACGGCGGCGGTCCGGCGGATCTGCGCGAGCTCTGCCTCGAACTGGCAGCCTGGATGTTCTTTCTCGGGGGCGTGTCCAAGACGGTGGCGCAGGGCAAGCAACTCTCCGAGCAGATCATCGCCTCCGGCAAAGCCTTCGAGCGATTCCGCCAGATGGTCGAGCTGCAGGGAGGCGACATCAGCACGATCGACGATCCGACGCGCCTTCCGAGCGCCGATCACCGCGTCGAGGTGCCCAGTCCCCGGGCTGGATATGTGACTGCGATCCAGTGCGAACAGGTCGGCACCGCCTGCGTCATCCTCGGCGGAGGCCGCGAACGCAAAGAAGATTCCGTCGATCCCGCCGTCGGCGTCGACGTTCATAAGAAGATCGGCGACAAAGTTTCCGCCGGCGAATCGCTCTGCACCATTCACTGCCACTCCGACGCAGCAGGCCGCGCGCGCAAAAACGCTGCTGCAAGAGAGCTATCAGATCGCCGCCGCCCCGCCCGCGCACAAGACCGTCCTTGGTTCATCGCGCGATCTATAAAGGGGAACACTGAGTGTTTCATATACTACAAGGGGATAAAGATGGGACGTTTCACTGGCATTCTCGGTCTGCTCACCATGTTGGGCCTCGCCTACGCCTTCTCCACCAACCGCCGCGCGATCAACAAGAAAACGGTGGTCTGGGGCCTGGGCCTGCAAGTTGTGTTCGCCATCTTCGTCCTGAAGATTGAAATCGGACGCACTGCTTTTCCAGAAAGCCGGAGATGCCGTCAATCGCTTGCTGAGCTATGCCTTCGACGGATCACAGTTTGTTTTCGGCGCGCTCGGTGCGCAAAGGCTCGTCGATGGGCTTCTTCTTCGCCTTCCAGGTGCTGCCGACGGTCATTTTTATCGCCGCCTTCTTCGCCGTGCTCTATCACTACGGCATCATGCAATTCATCATCAAGCTCGCCGCCAAGGTGATGACGCGCTTCATGGGCGCCAGCGGCGCCGAGTCGCTGAACGTGGCGGCCAGCATCTTCATGGGCCAGACCGAAGCTCCGCTCACCATCCGGCCGTTTCTTCCCGACCTGACTCGCTCTGAACTGATGACCGTGATGACCAGCGGCATGGCCCACGTCTCCGGCGGCATCATGGCCGCCTACATTGCCTTCGGCATCGAGCCCAAACATCTGCTGAGCGCGGTCATCATGACCGCGCCCGGCACCATCCTGATGTCGAAGATGCTCGTGCCTGAGACCGAAGTTCCGAAGACCGCTGGCCGCGTCGTCATGAGCGAGGAAGAAGTGGGCGCCGAGAAAAGTGAAAATCTGCTGGGCGCGATCGCGCGCGGCACCACCGACGGCTTGCATCTCGCGCTCAACATCGCCGCCATGCTGATTTCGTTCCTCGCGCTGATCGCGCTGGCCAACGGCATCCTGGGCGGCATTCATAACTGGCTCGGACATTAGCATGGTTTCCCTCCAGCCTGCAGCAGATCTTCGGCGTATTGTTTGCCCCGGTCGCGTGGGTCATCGGAATTCCATGGCATGACTGCGCCGCCATCGGCAATCTTCTCGGCACGCGCATGGTGTTGAACGAACTGGTGGCATTCTCGATGCTTGGGCCGCAGAAGGCCGTGCTCGATCCGCGGTCGTTCACCATCGCGACCTTCGCGCTCTGCGGTTTCGCCAACCTCAGCTCGATTGGAATTCAGATCGGCGGCATCGGAGCGCTCGCTCCCAATAAACGAGGCGAACTGGCGAAACTGGGCATTCGCGCCATGCTGGCCGGCACCATGGCGAATCTGATGTCGGCGTCGATTGCCGGCATGCTGCTGTGATGGAGGCTCGGCGCTCGTATCCGCAAGTGGCAGTCGAGGGTGCTGCAGTCGTCGACGTTATGCGCGTTACTACTGCGGACTGAGTGCCAGCATTTCGTCGGTTGTAACCAGCTTCGCTCCCAGACTCTGCAATTCGGCCAGCGTTTTCTCCCCAACTTCCGGGGCCAGAGTCTCAATCGCGTCGCGGACCACCGCCACCCGCCGCTTTCGTTTCAGCAAACCCTTCACCGCGCAACTGACGCAGTATTCCGTCACGACTCCAAACACCACAAATTCCGCGGCGTTGCCTAAGCGTTCCACTAATTCGTCCGCGTGGAGAGTCTCAAAAATATCCAGCGTCTGTTTTTCCAGGATGATCTGCTGGTACTCGAAAAGATCTTCCGGCAACTTCGCGTTGGCATCGTTCTCCACCCGAACAAAATTGTCCGTCAGCGCTTCCGGAACCAGCTCGGCCCCCGCCGTTCCCTTCAGGCAGTGCGGCGGAAACTGCTTGAACTCAGGGTCGTTCGCCGGATGAAAATCTCCATGCGAAACCAGAAACACTTCGCCGCGCCGCGCCGCATCCGTCAGCTTGCGGATATTGGGCAGAAGTTTCTCGGCTCCCGGAACGTAGAGCTTGCCACCGGGCAGCATGAAATCGGCTTGCACATCCACTTCCCAAAAAACGAAGTCGCGCGATCGCATTCCACTCTCCGTCATTTCGATGCTTGTAACATATTCCGTCGGCCGCTGGCAAAACTTGGCGCTGCACTCTACAGCGAGAATGGCGCTCCGTACCCGCCCCTTGCAGAACCGCAAGAAGCGGGGAACGGGGCACCTCCGCTCGAATTGATTTGCTCCGCAATCTCGCCGTATGTAATGCTGTTCAGCGCAACCAGATCACACAACACTGGAGAGCCCTAATGCGAACCAACTTTATTCTTGTCGCGATCGTCTTTTTCTCGCTGACGCTGTTGGCGGCCGACAAGATCACGCCCCTCAACGTCAAGGAGGGTCTGTGGGAAATGACCGTGACTCATTCCATGACCGGCATGCCCGCCATGCCAGCGATTCCTCCCGACGCCCTTGCCAAGATGCCTCCGGAGCAGCGCGCCCGCATGGAAGCCATGATGAAGGGTGGGGCAAGCACCGACGTCCATAAGGAATGCATCACCAAAGAGAAACTCGAAAAGCAAATGGCGTTCAGTGACGACCGCAAAGAATGTACCCGCACCGTCCTGAATTCCACGAGCAGCAAGCTCGAAATGAAGATTCACTGCGAACGTGGGCAGCAGGGGTCGACCGATGGAACTCTCGTCGTGGAGGCGATCGGTTCCGATAACGTCAAGGGAAAGATGCAAGCGGTCACGAATGCCAGCGGTCAAAACGATGAACATGAACTTCACCTTCAGCTCCAGATACCTCGGGCCGGCGTGCGGAGACGTCAAGTAGAGCCTCCAAGCCATGCCCGGATCGTGCGCCGGGTGGATGAAGATCGGGCTGCCCATCGACGGAGCGGCTTGCGCAGTGGTTCCAGGGGTTTACGCGTGCGGGGTTCCTCGACCTAGGGGCATCTCACATGCGGCAGCCACCAAAGCTGCACATCGCTCCACGAAGGCAGTCTCTTCCGCGCTCCATGTGTTCTTGAAAAAGCTGTTGATATCGAAGACGGCAACCACCGCTCCGCCAACCAGGATGGGCACGACGATTTCGGATTGGGTTTGCCCCGAGCCCATCCGATATCGTGAATCCTCGCTGACATCGTTGGCCACTACCGTCTTTCCCACTCTGGCCGCCGCGCCACAGAGTCCCTGGTCCAGCGAAATCCGGAGGTGCGGTGTGAAGACACCCGCATGCGGCCCCAGTAGAAGAGAGTTCGGATCGGCGGCGTCCACCAGGAAGAACCCAACCCAGTTGTAGCGGAGCAGTTCGGTGTGCAGCCGATCGGAGATGTGCTGCATCGCTTCGTCGGAAGGGCTTCCGGCGTTTGCCGCCTGTTCGAATTCCAACAGAAGTTCCTGATGTCCTTTCATCCAATCCCCGCCGAGAGCGGCTCAGCCGCAACTCAGCTTAACCAACACAGCATAACAAGGTTTCTCAGTCAGCCCCAATGGAAAACCCTGCCAGGGCAGGGCCAAAAACCGTTTTGGGAATTGACACCTGAGGCCTAAGAACGAACCAGCAGGGGACGTAGTGGGGCGCTCAATCCGCGCATCACACGCTCGAACTGTGGGAGGTCGAGAGACTGTGGCCCGTCGGAAAGTGCTCGTTCCGGACAGGGATGCACTTCGATGATGAGGCCGTCCGCGCCAACGGCGATGGCAGCGCGTGAAACCGCCGCAATCAGGCTCTGCTTGCCCGTGCCATGCGACGGGTCGGCCACCACCGGCAGGTGCGAGAGTTCTTTGGCGAGGGCGACGGCGGCAAGGTCAAACGTGTTGCGCGTGGCGGTTTCGAAGGTCTTGATTCCGCGCTCGCAAAGGGCGACCTGATCGTTCCCGCCAGAAAGCAGGTATTCGGCCGCCAGCAGCCACTCTTTCACCGTGGCGGAAGGGCCGCGCTTGAGCAAAATAGGCTTCTTGACGGTAGCCAGCCTGCGCAGCAACGCAAAGTTCTGCATGTTGCGTGCGCCGACCTGCAACATATCGGCGTATTCGCAGATCAAGTCCACGTCTTCGGTACTCATGACCTCGGTTACAACCGGGAGGCCCGTGAGTTCACGAGCCTCGCGCAAAATCTTCAGCGCTTCAATTCCCAGGCCCTGAAACTCATACGGCGAGGTGCGCGGTTTGTAGGCGCCGCCGCGCAGCATGGCGGCGCCCGCGCGCTTTACTCCTTGCGCGGTCTCCAGCAATTGCTCGCGCGACTCCACCGAACAGGGGCCGGCAATGACGACCACTTCGGGCCCGCCGATCTTTACGCCGCTGACGTCGACGACCGAAGGTTGCGGCCGGGTTTGACGGCTGACGAGTTTAAAGGGCTGGGCGATCGCGACCACGTTGTCTACCCCGGGCGCGACCGAAAGCGCCTCGATTTCATGGCGGCGCCCACCGCTGCCGACGGCCGCAACGATGGTGCGCTCGGTGCCGCGGGTGACATGGGGCTGGAATCCGGCTTCGCGGATACGTTGAATGATGTGGTCGATCTGTTCTTCGGTGGCGCTGTCGGACATGTTGACGATCATGGCGATGACCTTTCTATTTGCCGCCAAAAACAAAAGCCGCGATTCTATCGCGGCTTTGGCGGAATCTTTGAGCTGTCTCTATTGCACTTGCGAACTGGCTCCGATTCTGCACCTCCGCCGCGAATGAAAACCAAAAGCGGCTAAACAGGGCGGAAGTTGCTAAATCGTGTCATAGAGACGCGGGGCGTAACTTCAGAAATCCCGATGTCTTCCAAAACTTGTGGAACCGAGGTTACTGTAGAGAACTGGCCACACTGGAGAACGCGTTGTTGGCATTGGTCCCGATCAGACGCACGGTGCCGATCACCAATACCAGGATGACGGCGAGCATGACCGCATATTCAGCGATATCTTGCCCTTGTTCGTCCTTGCAAATATTGCGGAAAAACTCAACCATAAATCCTCCGGGCCTGCCCGGGATGAATTTCCCGGCAAAACTTGTGTAGCTAATGATGCCGACTCGGACGGCGATTGTCAATCGCCACGGAGCTGTTTTTTCCACCGCCGGCGCTCACGTGGCCGGGTCAAAACCCAAGCTACGAGCGAGGTTTAAACTCGGGTCACCGTGTCGCAATCGACGCTCGACGCGCGGCATGCACGATCTATTTTTCTGCCGCGAGAGAACTCGCCGCGAGCTGTGGGCGCTGTGGCACGCACAAGTTGCCGGGCGGAACTGGCGCCGTAATCGAGCACGCGACCGGGCAGCACTCCGAGATAAAGCGTAGCCAGCACGCAAACTGCAATGGCGAGCGCTGCCGCAGCGGGTACAGGAGCAACGGGAACCTCGCCCCGTGGCTCCCGCATGTACATCATCACGATAATCCGCAGGTAATAATAGGCGCCTATGGCGCTATTCAGCACCAGAATGATCGCCAAGCCGACCAGATTCGAATTCAGCGCGGCGCTCAGCACGTAGAACTTCGCGAAGAAGCCGCCCGTGATCGGAATGCCGATCAACGACATCAGGAAAAATGTCAAGGTCGCGGCCAGTACCGGGGACCGCCTGCCCAAGCCGGCGTAATCTTCGATGCGCGACATACTTTTCGCCCGCGTTCGCAAAATGGCTGACCACGGCAAATGCTCCCACGTTCATCGCAGCATAGGCGGCGGTGTAGAACATGGCTGCGGACGCGCCCAGTTCCGGCTGGGCCGCAAACGCGGCCAGCAAGTATCCGGCGTGGGCGATCGAGGAATACGCCAGCAGGCGCTTGACGTTGTTCTGAACCAGAGCTCCCAGATTCCCCAGCGTCATGGAAAGCGCGGCCGAGACCCAGATCAGCCAGAAGCGTCCGGGTGCATTCGCTTCGAACATGACGCGCAGCAGAACCGCGAATGCCGCGGCCTTGGGGCCGGTCGACATCAGTCCAACGATCGGAGCCGGAGCGCCTTCGTAGACGTCGGGAGTCCATACGTGGAAAGGCGCGGAGGCGACCTTGAAGCCCAAGCCCACAAACATGAGCGCCGTCGCAACGTACGCCAGAACGGGTACGTTGCCGGAGCGCAGCACCTGGCTGATCGCGTCGATGTTGGTGGATCCGGTCGCGCCGAACATGAGCGCAACGCCGTAGAGGAAGAATGCGGTGGCGAACGATCCCAGCAGAAAGTACTTCAGCGACGATTCGGCGCTCGAGGCGTCGCGCCGCCGGAAGCCCGCCAGCACGTAGGTCGAGATCGACGAGATTTCCAGGGCAATGAAAATAAGTACGAGTTCAATCGCCGACGACATCAGGCACATGCCCACCGTGCCGAACAGGATGAGCCCGTAGTACTCCCCGGCGCGAATGCGCTGCACCTTCAAATATTCGAAAGAACTGAGGATCACCACAGCCGCAATGGCGATGACGAGGAAGTGAAAGAAGACGCTGAAGCCATCCACGCGAACCATGTTCCAGAAAGCGGTTCCGTGAGGATACTGCGCCATCCAGAACGTCGACACCAGCGCGGCAAAAGCGCCGATCAGTGCGATCGTGCCGAGCGACTGGTGGCTGTTTTCTTCGTCGAGCAGCGGATCGACGACCATGATCAGCATGCCGAAGATCGAGAGCACCAGCTCCGGCAGAATGCGCATGTAGTCGGCAGTTTGCGGGCAGGGAAGTCTGCACCTGTGCCAGCAGGCCCGGCAAGGAGTGCGAGAACGCCGCCGTCATTATCGCGGTCCCAATCATTGTCATTGGCCCACCAGCTTGCTGGCCAACTGTGTGACGGGGGCGAGAGCGTATCGTTGCACCGCGGGATCAATCGCGCTGAGCCACACCAGGGGCGCAACGCCCATCACCAGGGCGGCAACCGCAATCGGCCAAAGTGCAGCCTTCTCCCGCAGGTTAAGGTCGGACAACTTGTTATTGATTTCGTGCGTCACTTTGCCGAAGAAAACGCGCTGATACATCCACAGCAGATAACACGCGCTCCAGATCACACCCGTCGCGGCGAGGATTCCATAGATCGGGCGCGCCTGGAACGCTCCAGTCAGAACAAGGAACTCGCCGATGAAACCATTCAGCAAAGGCAATCCGACCGAGGCCAGTACGGTGACCAGGAATAAGGTGGCGTACTTGGGCATGGGTGTCGCCAATCCGCCAAACTCGATGATTTCGTACGTGTGGCGGCGTTCGTAAAGGATGCCCGCCAGCATGAAAAGCCCGCCCGTAGCGACGCCGTGCGCCAGCATGACGAAGACGGCCCCGTTCAGCCCGGCCGCGGTGAAACTGAAAATTCCGAGGACGACGAAGCCGAGGTGACTGACCGACGAATAGGCAATCAGCTTCTTCATATTCGGCTGCACCAGCGAGACCAGCGCGCCATAGATAATGCCGATCAGCGCCAAAACCATGATCCAGGGCGCGTTGCGGTGGGCTTGCTCGGGGAACAGGCCGACATCAAAGCGCAGCAAGCCGTAGGTGCCCATCTTCAGCAGAACGCCCGCCAGCAGCACCGACCCGGCGGTGGGCGCCTCCACGTGCGCGTCAGGCAGCCAGGTGTGAAGAGGGAAGAGAGGGACCTTTACCGCAAAGGCGATGAAGAAGCCGAGGAAGAGCCACAGCGAGGCGTGTTCGAACCCGGGCACGCTGCCGCTGCGAATCGCGTTCTGAATCACAGCGAAATCGAAACTGCCGGTCTTGGCGTACAGCCAAAGAATTGCCGCCAGCATGAACATCGAGCCGATGATGGTAAACAGGAAATACTTCACCGCGGCGTAGACCCGCCGTCCGTGGCCGTACATGCCGATCAGCAGCGCCATCGGGATCAGAGTCGCTTCCCAGAAGAAGTAGAACAGGAACAAATCGAGCGAGGTGAAAACGCCGATCAGGGCCGTTTCCAGGATCAGCAGCAGGATGAAAAATTCCTTGACCCGCTCGTGAATCGAAGTCCACGAAATCAGCACGCAGAGCGGCGTGAGGAAAGTCGTCAGCACCACCAGCCAGACGGAAATTCCGTCCACGCCCATGTGGTAATGAATGTTGGGGGTCGTGATCCAGACTTTATCGATCTCGAACCTGAAGACGCCGATTTCACGATGGAGGTGTACCGGCAAATGCAGCGAGGCGACAAACGCCAGTATGGAGATGACCAGCGCAAATAGCTTGATGTCGCGATCGCGGCGGGGAATCAGCAGAATCAACAGCCCGCCCACGGCCGGGATGAACGTCACCAGCGAAAGAATGATGGGACTGAGGCTCTCCATATTCACCGAACCCATATTCATCGCACTCCCATCCAGACCATGTAGGCGATCACGACGGCCGCTCCGGCGGCGACCCAGCCCGCATACGAGCGCAGATTGCCCGATTGCATGTGGCGGATGTTGTCCGATACGTGGCGCGCGGCCGTCGCGGAGTTATTGACCGTGGCGTCGATCGCTCCCTGGTCGACGCCGTGCCACAGAATTTCGGTCGAGCCGTCCACCAGCGGCTTGATGAAAAGGACGGCATAAAGTTCATCGACGTAATACTTGTGGGCGACCGCCTGGTAGAACGCACCGAGAGAAGCGGCGATGCGCGCGGGAAGTTGTGGGCGCCGGAGATACAGGGTCCAAGCGAGCAGGAGTCCCAGAATGGCCGCAGCGACGGAGATCAGCATGAGAAGTGTTTCCGTTCCTTGGCCCGCAGCTTCACCTGCGGTTTCGTGTGCCAGTTCTGCGGAGGCTGCAGTCTGGAAAACCGGAGCAAGGAAGTGCTCGAAGCGGCCACCGATCCCGATCCAGCCACCAACAAACGACAGGATCGCCAGGATGACCAGCGGGCTCAGCATCACCCACGGGCTCTCGTGGGGTTCGCCATGACCATGCCCATGTCCGTGTGGCGCGGGCGCCCCCGCCCGCGACGAGTCGTGACCCTCATGAGCGATTGCCCCGCGGTAATCACCGAAGAATGTCAAAAACCACAGCCGGAACATGTAGAACGAGGTGATGAATGCGGTAGTTACTCCCAACAACCAGTACACCCAACTTCCGTAGGGGCTGGAGTAGGCCTTCCAGAGAATTTCGTCTTTCGAGTAGAAAGCGGCCAGCGGCGGGAAGCCGGCAATCGTGAATGTGGCGATCGTCATCGTCAAGAACGTCCAGGGCATGTACCGCCGGAGGCCGCCCATCTTTCGCATGTCCTGCTCGCCGCCAATGCCGTGAATGACCGAACCTGCCGCCAGGAACAACAGCCCCTTGAAGAATGCGTGCGTCATCAGGTGGAAGATGCCCGCGGAAAACGCGCCCACGCCGCACGCCATGAACATATAGCCGAGCTGCGAGACGGTGGAGTAGGCCAGCACCTTCTTAATGTCGGTCTGGGCAATGCCGATGGTCGCCGCAAACAGAGCGGTGAGCGTTCCAATGATCGCGACCGCCGTCATCGCCATAGGCGCGCGCTCAAAGATAGCGGACGACCGCGCCACCATATAAACGCCCGCCGTCACCATGGTCGCCGCGTGGATCAAGGCTGAGACCGGAGTGGGGCCTTCCATGGCGTCCGGCAGCCAGACATAAAGAGGAATCTGCGCCGACTTGCCCGCCGCGCCCACCATCAAGAGCAAACCGATCGCTGTGAGCAGCCCGGCGCCGGCAGCTTCCGTTGGCCACGCGCTGACTTGCTCAAACACCTTCGTGAAATCCAGCGAGTGAAACTGCTTGATCATCAGGAAGAGCGCGATCAGGAATCCAAAGTCGCCAATCCGGTTAACGATAAACGCTTTCTTGCCCGCTGCCGCCGCCGAGTCTTTGGTGAACCAGTAGCCGATCAGCAAGTACGACGCCAGGCCCACACCCTCCCAGCCGATAAACATGACCAGGTAGTTCTTCGCCAGCACCAGCGTCAGCATGAAGAACATGAACAGGTTCATGTACGACATGAAGCGGTAGTACCCGTCGTCGTCCCACATGTAGCCAACCGAATAGATGTGAATGAGGAAGCCGACACCCGTGACCACCATCAGCATTACCAGCGAAAGCTGATCGAGATAGAACTCGAAATCGACGCTAAAGCTTCCTGAGCGGATCCAGTGTGCGAGGTGGAAAGAATAGGGTGCGGATGCGGATGAGAAATTCGCCGCTATCAAGACTGCCACGAAAAACGCCGCACCACAAAAGAACAGGGCAACCGCCGTGATCGCCTTCCTTGACGACCGCCGTCCAAAGAAGCCATTGATCGCCGCCCCGGCAAGCGGGAGAAGCGGAATCGTGCAGAGTAACGGACTAAGAGTCTGCGGCGTCATAGCTTGAGCAGGTTCACCCGATCCACATTCAAAGTTTCACGCGTGCGATAGACGGCAATGATGATGGCGAGGCCGACCGCAGCTTCGGCGGCGGCCACTACCATCACGAAGAAAACGAAGACCTGCCCGCTGAGCGCATGCCAGTGCGCGGCGAAAGCCACGAACGAAAGATTCACGCCGTTCAGCATCAACTCGATCGACATGAAGATGGTAATGATGTTGCGCTTGATCAGGAACCCCAACACTCCACAGACGAAGAGGATTCCGCTCAGCAGCAGATAGTAAGAAAGAGGAATCTCCATCATCCGTCCTTTCTCGCGCCGCGGGCTGAGCCTTCGGGACGGCTGGCAAGCACGACTGCGCCCATGATGGCGATCAGGATCAGCACCGACGTGACTTCAAAGGGCAGCAGAAAATCGTGGAACAAAAGCCGGGCAATATCCTTGGGAGCGCCCCATAACGCGCCGATCGACACGGACTGCGTGGTGGACGACCGTCCGACGAGCGTCCAAGCCACGAGCACGGCCCCAATCAGGACTCCGGGAATGCCGAGCAAAATTGCAACGCGGCTGCCCTGGGTGCGCTCTTCTGCGCCGGCGTTCAGCAGCATGATGGTAATCACAAACAACACCATGATGGCGCCGGCATAAACGATCACCTGCACCGCGGCCAAAAATTCCGCGCCCAACAGAAGATACTCGGCAGCAAGCGAGCCCATCACCACGATCAGGGACAGCGCGCTGTTAATGGGATGGCTCTGCGCCAGCAGGTTGATGGCCCCCGCCACGCAGATCAAGCCGAAGAACAGAAATAGAATTAAGTGAAGCATTTTTGCTTTAAGTTGTCAGTCTTCAGTTGTCAGTTCTCAGTAAAAACCCAGACCACAAGTTGAAACTGAGAACTGACAACTGACAACTGAGAACTTCAAGCCCTCCACGCCACAATCAGCGCGGTAACCACAATGTTCGCAACCGCCAAGGGAAGCAGTACCTTCCACCCGAACGCCATCAGTTGGTCATAGCGAAAGCGGGGCAAAGTCCAACGTACCCAGACGTACAGAAACATGAAAAAGAAAACTTTCAGGCAGAACCAGACGACCGGCAAAATCATTTGCAAGATCGACGGTCCGAATACCGGGCCAAGCCAGCCGCCGAAAAACATCAGCGTCGCCAGGCAAGCCACCGTCACCATGTTCGCGTACTCGGCCATGAAGAACATGGCAAACTTCATGGCGCTGTATTCGGTGTGATATCCGGCCACCAGTTCCGACTCGGCTTCCGGCAGATCAAACGGTGTGCGGTTCGTTTCCGCGTAGGCGGAAATCAAGTAGATGAAGAAAGCGACCGGCTGAAAAAGAATGTTCCAGTGTAAGTGCCGCTGCGCATCCACAATGTCGCGCAGGCTGAGACTTCCCGCCACGATCAGCACTCCCACCAGCGACAGGCCGAGCGAAACTTCATAGCTGATCATCTGGGCGCTGGCGCGCAGTCCGCCGAGCAGCGAGTACTTGTTGTTCGAGGACCATCCGGCAAGCGCCACGCCGTACACGCCCATCGACGTAATGCCGAGAACCACCAGCAGTCCGATGTTCAAATCGGTGATCTGCAGATATGTATCCCAAGGGCCGACGCTAACCCAGTTGCCAAACGGGATCACGGAAATCGACGTAATGGCAAAGACCAGCGCGATCATCGGCGCCGCAATGTAAAGCGGCTTGTAGACATGCGGCTGGGTCAAGTCTTCTTTGAAAATAAACTTGACGCCATCGGCCAGCGGTTGCAGCAGGCCGAAGGGTCCGACCCGCGTGGGCCCCCAGCGGTTCTGGATGCGCGCCGACACCTTGCGCTCCAGCCAGACGCTGTACGCCACCGCCGTCAGCAGAACGCCGATCACGGCCAGCGACTTAATGATCGAGATGATAATGAACGTCGTTATGCTCAACGAAATGTCTTTCGTGTTCTCGTGTGGCGCGGGCACTCCTCGCCCGCGTGGTTTTGATCTTTGTTTGTTAGTACGTCGTTAATTACTCAGTCCGCCGCAACTTCTGAGTCTGCGGGTTTGTTTTTGTTTTCATAAACCGAGTTCAAAGTCTTGCGAATACCTTCCAAGCGTGCCCGAGCTGAACAAATCGTCCTCGGCCGGAACAATCAGCTCCGGGTTCTGGATCGCGCCAGCACCGCCGTCGGCAATTTCGAGATGCTGATCATTGCCCGCCAGCAGATTGACCCGCGAAATGTCGTACCCCGCAACCACGCGCTGGATTTCATCCAGAATCGCCATCGGGTCGAACGGCGTCATTTTCGGTTCGAGGTTATGCGATTCGAGCCACACGGCATGACGATCCGCCTCGCCCGATTGCGCGCCGCGAGTTTGGCCCATGTCGGAGTGCGTCCCGCTCCCGAAGGGCACCAGGCTGCGCACGTCGAAGCCCATGGCGTCGGCGATGCGGACAATCATCTCGAAGTCCGCCTTGGTGTTCGTCACTTCGCCCGCCTTCTTCACCAGTTGCAGATCGCCGCAGGTATTGGTATAAGTTCCCGTTTTTTCGTACGCGTTCGCCGCAGGCAGAACCACGTCGGCGAGGCCGGCGGTTTCGGTCAGGAACATGTCCTGAACCACCACAAAAGCTTTCGAGAACACAAAAGGATCAATGCCCAAGCGGCCCACGGGATTGGAGCCCACGACATAGAGCGCTTTGAGTTTGCCGGCCTTCGCCGCTTCCACCATCTCCGGGAGGCTCAGGCCCTTCTCGGCTGGCAACTTGCCCCATTCCTGTTGGAACTTAGCTGCGCCGGTGACGGGCTCGTATCCCGGCAGAAGATCGGGATAAAGCCCCATTTCGCTGGCCCCGCGCGAATTCGCGTAATCGCCCAGACAGATCAGCTTTGCTCCGGTCAAAGTCGAAGCAAAACTCACCAACTTCTCGATGTCATGGCCGCGCAGTTCAGAACCGAAAGCGATGACCATGTTCTGCTCGGCGCGGATCTTCTCGCGCAGCGGCGATCCACGCCTCGCGGTTGTGCCGTCGCTGGTTCAGGGGCGACAAGGGAGCCGAGTAGCGGAATCGTCGCCAGCAAGAAATGCGACCGCCTTCGCTTCAGCGCCTGCCGGAAGCAAGCCGAATCCCGCCGCCTGCCGCCGCAACTTGATGGGCGCGGAGTTGATGACGTAGAGTTTTGCGCGCCGCAGCCGGACGTTCGTCCGAATCTGCCACGCCAGCAGCGGATGCTGATTCGTGGGGTCGTTGCCGATCAGCAGAATCGCCGGCGCGGTCAACACATCGCGCATGGAAGCAGTCTTTCCAGGCTTGCCGTGCAGCGCCGACGCAAGGGCAGGGAAGTCGGCGGTGCGATGATGGTCGACGTTATTGGTCTTGAGCACAACGCGGGCAAATTTCGAAAGAAGATAATTTTCTTCGTTGGTCGTGCGATTCGACCCGATGACGCCGATCGCGCTCCCGCCATCCTGATCGCGAACTTCTCGAAACCGCTTGCCGATCAGTTCAAAAGCTTCTTCCCATGTCGCCGGCGTCAGCTTGCCGTTCTTCCGGATCAGCGGCTCGGTAAGGCGGTCTTTGTGATGCGCAAAGTCGAAAGCGTAGCGGCCCTTGATGCAGAGGAAATCGTTGTTGATCCCGCTCTTGTCGCGGTTGTCGCCGCGGACGATCTCCATGCCAGTGTCGCAGCGGCGCACACCCAGCGTGGTCTTGCATCCGTCCCCGCAGTGCGTGCAGATCGTGCCCACGTGGTTCATTTCCCACGGACGCGTCTTGTAGCGGTAGGCGCCCGGAAGTGAGCGCGCCGACCGGGCAAATGTCGATGCACATGCCGCACTCTTCGCAGTCGAGATGGTCTTCCTGTTGGGCGCGATGATCGAACTGACGCCGCGGTTTTGCACGCCCAGCGCCCAAACGTCCATGCCTTCGCCGCAGACGCGCACGCAGCGGTAGCACAGGATGCAGCGCGGGCGGTCGAAATACACCACCGGCGACCACTGCTGCTCTTCGCGGTGGTTCTTGGCCTCGATGAATTTCGATTCTGCAGGCGCCATAGGAGAACGTCATGTCCTGCAGTTCGCACTCGCCGCCGGCGTCGCAGACCGGGCAATCGAGGGGATGGTTGCCGAGCAGCAACTCGACCATCGCTTTGCGAGCCTGCCGCACCTCGTCACTGTCGGTGGCAACGATCATGCCTTCGGTTACCGTCGTGGTGCAGGCGGTTTGCAGCTTGGGCATCTTCTCGACCTTCACGACGCACATGCGGCACGCGCCCTGCAACGAAAGTCCCGGGTAATAGCAGAACGAAGGAATTTCAATGCCCACGTTCTTGCAGGCCTCGATCAGCAGCGAGCCCGCGGGGGCCGTGATCTTCTTTCCGTCGACAGTGAGATTTACATCAGGCATTGGGCTCTCTACGCTAGCACCGGCTCTGCCGCGCCGTGCTTTTTCAAACGGGCACGGCTTGCCTTCCAAATGGTCTTCAAATTCTTTTCTGAACTTCTTCACGAACGCCATGGTGGGCATCGCCGCCGCGTCTCCGAGCGGACAGAAAGTTTTCCCCAGCATGTTTTCCGCGAGGTAATAAATGTTGTCGATATCTTTCTTTAACCCCGCGCCGGCATGGAAGCGCGTCAGCGTCTTCTTCAGCCAGTCGGTGCCTTCGCGGCACGGGAATGCACCAGCCGCAGCTTTCATGCTGGTAGAACTTGATGGTGCGCAGCGCGAACTTCACGATGCAGGTCGTGTCGTCGAGCACCACCACGCCGCCGGATCCAAGCATCGATCCGGCTTTCGCCACCGAGTCGAAATCCATGGCGATATCGATTTCCCCGGGCAGCAAGACCGGCGTTGACGATCCGCCCGGAACCACGGCTTTCAGACTGCGCCCGTTGGGAATTCCGCCGCCGACCTCATAGATCATCTTCTTGAGGTTGTAGCCCATCGGAAGTTCGTAGACGCCCGGCTTGTTGAGATGTCCAGCCAGGCAGAACAGCCGCGTTCCGCCATTCTTCGGCGTGCCAAGTTTCGCGTACCAATCCGCGCCGCCCAAAATGATGTGTGGGACGGCCGCCAAGCGTCTCCGCATTATTAATGACCGTCGGCCCGCCCCAAAGTCCGACCACGGCAGGGAAGGGAGGCCGGATGCGCGGAATGCCGCGCTTGCCTTCGAGCGATTCCATCAGCGCCGATTCTTCGCCAACTTCGTACGCGCCCGCGCCACCGTGCCAGTAAACGTCAAGATCGTATCCGCTGCCGAAAATGTTCTTGCCGAGGAAGCCTTTGGCGTAGGCGTCCTTGATCGCCTTCTGCATGATCACCGACAGATAGCGATACTCGCCGCGAATGTAGATGTAGCCGGTGTGCGAGCCGACGGCAAGCGCGGCGATCATCACGCCTTCAATCACGGAGTGCGGATCGTGCTCGAAAATCAGGCGGTCTTTGCAGGTGCCGGGCTCGCTCTCATCGCCGTTGCAGAGCACATACTTCGGTTTCGCCGATTGCTTCGGAACAAACGACCACTTCATCCCGGTGCTGAACCCCGCGCCCGCCGCGTCCGCGCAAGCCGGAGTTCTTCACCTCGTTGATGATGGCGTCCGGTTGCATGGCGAGCGCCTTCTGCACGGCCTTGTAGCCGTCCAGTTCGAGATAGCGGTCGATATTCGCTCGCGCCCTGGCCAAAGCGCTTCGAGATCACGCGTACCTCGTCGGGATGGGAAACCAGAGATGCCATTGAGCGATTTTGTCATTGAGTCATTGAATCATTGAGAAGCGCCCCAAATGATTCAATGACTCAATCTTTCAATGATTCAATTGTTCTACTGCGTTCCCTTCTTCTTATATTCGTCCAAAATCTGGTCCATCTTCTCGTTCGTCAGGTTCTCATGAAAGTCGTAATTGACCTGCACGGCCGGAGCCCAGCTGCACGCGCCGATGCATTCCACTTCTTCCAGCGAGAACAAGCCGTCTTGCGGTCGTGCCCTTGTGTCCGATGCCGAGCTTCTTCTTGCAGTGGTCGAGAATTTCTTCGCCGCCGCGCAGCATGCAGGCGATATTGGTGCACACCTGCACGTTGTACTTGCCGCGCGGTTTGGTGGTCAGCATGGAGTAATAGCTGATCACGTTGCGTACTTCGAGTTCGGTGAGATCCAGGCGCCCGGCCAGTTCCGCGATCACCTCATCGCTCAGACTGCCGATCTCATCCTGCGCATAGAGCAGCGTAGGCACCAGCGCCGAGCGCTTGGTCGGATAGTGCGTCAGCATCTCGGTGAAGCGCGTTTCGAATTCTTCGGAAAAACGCATTACCGGTCAATATCTCCCAGCACGACATCAATGCTTCCAATCGCTGCCACCACATCGGCAATCAGCTGCCCTTCGCACATCTTGGCCAGCGTCTGCAGATTCGCGTAAGACGGCCCGCGCATGTGCACGCGATACGGTTTCGCCGTGCCGTCGCTGACGATGTAGTAGCCCATCTCGCCGCGCGGCGATTCGATCGCCTGGTAAACCTCGCCCGCCGGAACCGTGAAGCCCTCGGTGATGATCTTGAAGTGGTAGATGAGGGCTTCCATCTGGGTCTTCATCTTCTCGCGGTCGGGCAGCACAACCTTGGGCGCATCCGCCTTGATCGGTCCTTCCGGCATTCCCGCCAGCGCCTGCTGCACCATGCCAATCGATTCGCGCAGCTCCTCGACGCGGCAGATGTATCGCGCGAACACGTCGCCTTCGGTGCGGACCGGCACCTTGAACTTGAAATTTTCGTAGCCCGTGTAAGGAGCATCGCGGCGAAGGTCAATGTCGACCCCGCTGGCGCGCAACGTCGGACCGCACGCGCCCAGAGCAATCGCATCCTCAGCGCTCAGGCGGGCGACGCCCTTGGTGCGCATCACGAAAATCGGATTTCCGGTCAGCAGTCCTTCGTATTCATCCACGTTCCCGAGGAAGCGGTCGGCGAACTTCTTGACCTTCTCAAAGAATCCCAGCGGCGGCTCCAGCGCCAGCCCGCCGATGCGGAAATACGACGTCATCATCCGCTGCCCGCTGACCATCTCGAAGAAGCGCAGAACATCTTCGCGCTCGCGGAAGCAATAGAGAAAGACCGTCATCGCGCCCAGGTCCATGGCGTGCGTTCCCAGCCAGACCAGGTGCGAATTGATGCGGGTCAGCTCATTCATCAGAACCCGCATCCACTGCGCTTTCGGAGGAATCTCCAGCCCCAACAACTTCTCCACCGCCAGGCAGTAGGCGAGATTGTTGGTCAAGGGGCAGAGGTAGTCGATGCGGTCCGTGAGCGGAACAACTTGCTGGTAGAACTTGGCTTCGCAGGTCTTCTCGATGCCGGTGTGCAGGTAGCCGATCTCCGGCTTAAGCCCCACAATCGTCTCGCCGTCGATTTCGAGCACCAGGCGCAGCACCCCGTGGGTCGAGGGGTGTTGCGGCCCCATGTTCAGGACGACAGTGCGGTCACCCGAGGTAGTTTCCCGGCCGGGCTCAGCGACAGTAGGGGGAAATTGCGTCATGCGCTATCGGTAACCTTCCACCGGGTAGTCCTTCCGCAGCGGATGGCCTTCCCAGTCATCGGGCATCATGATTCGTTTCAGGTTGGGATGTCCGGTGAAGCGCACGCCAAACAGATCGAACACCTCGCGCTCATAAAAATTCGCCGAGGGCCAGACCGATGTGACCGATTCAATGGCCGGGCTCGACCCGTCAAGGCGGACTTTCAAACGAACCCGCTCCTTGGTCGGAATCGAAAGCAGATGATAGACGACCTCAAAGCGCGGCTCCGAGGGATGCCAATCCACGCAGGTGAGGTCGGCCAGATAGTTGAATGGGCAATCGGTGGAGTCGCGCAAAATCGCGCAAACTTCGCGGATCGATTCCTTCGTGATCCAGATCGTAAGCTCGTCGCGATCGAACTTCACCGCCTCGACCACGGAGGCGTTCCATGCCACCAATCGGCCCAGCGCGGGATGCGCCTTCAACTGCTCAACGTCGGTGATGGGGGGAGTCGAGCGGCATCAGGAATCACTCCGCTTGGCGGCCGTCAGTCCCCAGTCGAGCACGCCCTTCTTCCACACATAGAAGAGGCCGACCAGCACGATCCCGATGTACACCATCATTTCCCAGAAACCAAACATCTTCAGTTCGCGCAGGATCACCGCCCAGGGGTAAAGAAAAACGGCTTCCACGTCGAACAAAATAAAAAGCATGGCCACCAGGTAGAACTTGACGGAGAATCGTCCCTGCGCATCGCCGATGGGCTGAACCCCGCACTCATAAGGCGACACCTTTGCTCGACCCGGCTTATGCTGGCCAACCAGCTGGGAAAGGATCACAATCGCACCCGCCAGGGCCGTGGCGATGCCGAAATGCATCAGGAGGGGCAGGTAGCGAGCGAAGTAATTGTCCGGCATAGGAGGAGCTATATATAATCTGCGGCAAGCACAACAGTAAACGTTCTAGATTAGTTTTGGCTGGCGGAAGTGTCAAGCTAAGAGCGCGTTTTAACAGTAGTTTCATCCGGCGGAGCCTGTCTTGACAGGACGTCAACCGGCCGAGGAGAGCCTGAAGCGCATGATTTTTGGTTTTAATACCGACATCCGGCACGAAGACACCGTCTACCACGTGCAAAGCGAGGCGCGCGAAGGCGAACAGTTGCTGCAGACGCAAGTCTTCGTGCGGGGGCGCTGCATCGGGAAACGCGCGATCCCTTATGGACCAGGGGCGGGGAAAGTTTTTCAGGCCAACGATCAAGATATGGAGAAGCGGCTGCGCGAGCTGCATCGCGAAGTGGTTGACGCCATCCGCGATGGCAAGCTCGATTCCATCCTCGACAAGCGGGAAACGCCGGAAGCACTGGCGGCAGTGAAGGAGCTCGACCTGGAGTGGATCAACGCCAGTTCCGTGCATTCCAGCGGCGCTTTGACCATGCAGATTCGGGTCACCGACGGCGGCGCCACGGTCGAGGGCGCCCGCCTCACGCTCCGCTTCGCCCGCCCAGACGCTGCGCCCTACTACGCGCAGGTTCTCACCGACGCCAAGGGCCACGCCGAAATGAGCGTTCACGTAGATGAAAAGTCACTGCCCGATTCCTCCGTGGTCGTGCAAGCAAGTTTCGACGGACGAACTGCGACCCGCAAGTTCCAGCTTCGGGCCGCCAGCTAGCAACCTGTTGCTGTAGAGACGGGGCTTGCCCTGTCTCCGCTTGCATCAGCGCTACGGCGGACAAACAGAGACGCGGCAAGCCGCATCTCTACAGGAGAGTTGCTCCCGAAAAATGCGAGAATCGATTCGATGAACCTAACGAACCTAACGATCAATATCAATGGCGAGAGCCAGGTCTGTTCCGCCGAAACTCTGGGCGCGCTCGTCGAACAACTCGGCATGAAGCCCGACCGCGTGGCGATTGAACTGAACCGCGAGATTGTCTCTCGCGAGCAATGGCCCGAGACCCGGCTGCACGATGGAGACCGGTTGGAGATCGTCCATTTCGTCGGGGGCGGATGTGGGTTTGGCAACCCGTTTTGCAACCTGCTAACCTGATTTCTAGCGGCCCCGTCGTTCAACGGATAGGACTTCAGTTTCCTAAACTGACTATGCAGGTTCGATTCCTGCCGGGGCTACCACGCCTCCTCGATCCTACCCAAATACCCGCGCATCGCGGGCGCTGCTAGCATTGCTTGCCACCGCTACGGTCTTTGAAGTAAGCCTCCACTTTCCTTCGCCCTGCAAACAGCTTTGCGCGGAACATTGTTCTCCCGACCGGCCATCCTTGCACTGTGCGAATTCCCCCAGTCCTCCCGAAGCGAGTGTTATATCAACAACTTAAGGTTGCTACACTCGGTTGGCAGCGGACGTGCACCTCCAATCTCCGAGATACAAATCCCTCCCCCGAAGGAGACTGCTGATGAAGAAAGTACAATTCGCTTTGTCCATGATGTTGCCGGTGATGGCGCTGACGGCTGCCTTGTGTTTGGCAAGCCAGCCAACGCTTGCGCAAAGTGCGTCCGACCCTTCGCGCAACCCGACAACTCAACAACAGCCCATGCCACCTGACAATCAGATGCCGGCAAATGCGGCCTCGGAGAAGACTTTCAGCGGGAAGATCGTGAAGACCGGGGGCAAGCTTGTCCTTAAGACGGCCGACAAGACCACCTATCAGATCGACGACCAGCAAAAAGCCCAGGACTTCCTCAACAAGAGCGTGAAGGTAACTGGAGTTCTGGATGCCGCCACGGGAACGATTCGCGTCACCGCGATTGACCCGGTCTGATCTCCCCACGGAAAGGGTGCCTATGAGCAGGGGCATCCTGGGGAAGGGGGCGGTGTATTAGCCGTCCCCTCTTTCCACGATTCATTACACTTCTTAACAACATGAGCTGGGTTCATAAATGGTTTTTGGGAAGCGCACGTCCTTAGACAGCAAACCATTCTTCATCATCAGCATCCAAGAATTCTTGATCTTTGCATTTTTGAACTGACATTTTGCGCTAGACTACGACCAGTCTGAGCGCTGCCACTTTGTCTCGATCGGCCTGACGGTCAAGTTCCCGGGAGGAGGGCTACGCCATGCGATTGTTGAGTGTTCGCCTCATCGTTTCCCTGATTGTCGGTATCACGCTGGTCTCTTCCGGCTTTTCCTATTACGAAGTGCTGGGTGAAAAGCGCACTCTGCGCAGCGACCTGGAGCGTCGCGCCGCGGTGCTGGGTGAAAGTCTCGTTGGCAACGTCGAGCGGTCGTGGGATACAGGCGCGGACAAAGAACGCTCGGACAGAGTCCCGAACGACGAACTGCAGCGACTGGTGCAGCGCTTCGGAAACCGGGAGCACCTGATGGGCGTCGTCATTTACGACCAGCAGGGCGCCTTGGTGGCCACGACCCCCGAACTCGCGAAGACCCTCACCGTGAGCCCTCGGGTGGTAACCGAGGCCATCGCGCAGAATCACGGAGACAGTGCGTTTCTAAGGTTGGGAAGCGTGCCGGCTCACATTCTTGCGCTGCCCATTCGCCGTAAGGATGAAGTGGTGGGCGGCTTGGCCGTCGTCCACGATGTCAGCTACATCCGCGCCCAGAGCCTTCTGCTCTGGCGCCAGTCATTCTTCCGTGTGCTGGCTCAGGTCTTCCTCATTGTCCTGATTACTCTCTTGATTGTGCGTTGGAGCATAACCGGCCCGATCGCACGAGCCGCGCTCTGGATGCGTGCCCTCCGCACGGGGAAGATTTCTTTCCAGGAAGTGCCCGACCTCGCGATGTTCCGGCCCCTGGCGCGCGAAGTTGCCACCATGGCAGCGAGCCTCAGCCATGCCCGCAGCGCTGCCGAAAATGAGGCGCGTTTGCGCGACGCGGGAGAATCCCTGTGGACTGCGGATCGTCTCTCGGTCCAACTCCGCACTCGCCTGGAAGACAGCCACCTGTTTGTCGTCTCGAACCGCGAGCCCTACATGCACTGGCGAGAGGGCAAGACGATCAACGTGGTCGTTCCGCCGAGCGGCTTGGTCACCGCGCTCGAACCGGTGCTCAATGCGTGCGATGGCACCTGGATCGCTCACGGCAACGGCAATGCCGACACCGAAGTCGTGGACGCGTACGACCGGCTGCGTGTCCCTCCCGACGATCCCCGCTATAGCTTGCGCCGCGTGTGGTTAAGCAAAGAGGAAGAGGAAGGCTACTACTACGGTTTTGCCAACGAGGGGCTGTGGCCGCTTTGTCACATCGCGCACACCCGCCCGCTTTTTCGGGCTTCCGACTGGCAGCACTACCAGGACGTCAACCGCAAATTCATGTCCGCCGTGCTCGAGGAGATCAAAAATGTCGCCAAGCCCGTCGTGCTCGTCCAGGACTATCACTTCGCGCTGCTGCCGAGGCTGATCAAGGAAAAGCGGCCCGATGCCCGCGTCGCCATCTTCTGGCATATCCCGTGGCCGAATCCGGAAGCCTTTGGCATTTGCCCCTGGCAGCGCCAGTTGGTGGATGGTTTGCTCGGCGCCGACCTGATCGGATTTCACATTCAGTCGCACTGCAACAATTTCCTCCAGACCGTCGACCGCGTCGTCGAGTCGCGCGTCGACTGGGAGCACTTTTCCGTCCTGCGCCAGGACCACCGCACCATGGTGCGGCCTTTTCCCATCAGTGTCGCCTTCCCCAGCGATGGCGCCCCCGAAAACAACAATCATGGCTCCCGTTACCTCGAACGATCGGCTTTGCTGCACAATCTGGGCGTGGAGGCAACCTTCCTGGGGGTTGGCGTCGATCGCGTCGACTACACCAAAGGAATTCTCGAGCGCTTCCTGGCGATTGAGCGGTTCCTGGAGAGATATCCCAGCTATCAGGGAAAATTCACCTTCGTGCAGATCGGAGCGCCCAGCCGTACGCACATCAAGCGCTATCACGACTTGCTCGCCGAAGTGGAAGCTGAGGCCGAACGCATCAACTGGCGCTTCCAGGGCGGCAAGTGGAAGCCCATCGTGTTCCTCAAGCGCCAGCACAGCCATCAGGAGATCGAGCCCTATTACCGCGCCGCCGATCTCTGCCTGGTGACGTCGCTGCATGACGGCATGAATCTGGTAGCCAAGGAATTCCTCGCCACTCGCGGCGATGAGAGTGGCGTGCTGATTCTCAGCCAGTTCACCGGAGCGGCGCGCGAACTGCGTGACGCCCTGCTGGTCAATCCTTATGACATCGATCAGACCGCCGAAGCCATCCGCGCCGCCTTAGAGATGGAACCCGAAGATAAGCAGTTGCGGGTGCGCCGCATGCGCAAGGTGATCAAGGAGCACAACATTTACCGCTGGGCCGGAAACCTGATCACCGAACTTTGTGAGCTGCGCATGGACGCGCCCGAGGACGTACAGGAGAAATCGCGCGCCAGCGTGTCGGTGGCATGATGCTTGCGGAAAAGACTCGTGTAGAGACGGGGCTTGCCCCGTCTCAGACTGCCGAACCACTCTGGGTCATTTTGGTTTTTGGGAAGGGCACGGCCGGGGCCCCCGGCAGGCGCGGGTTTCGCCTGCTGGGGTGGAGGGCTTCAGCCGTGCCGCCCAGAGCCAATAAGCACGCGGGCTTCAGCCCCTGAGGGATGTGCCTTCCGGGTTGAGACGCATTGACGGAACCAGTTCTAAGGAAGGAGCAACGCGTTTGAGGCCGGAAGTGCAATCCCAACTCTCGCCGTTTCTGCAAACTGTAGCCCACGCATCCCACGCCGTACTGCTGCTCGATTACGACGGAACGCTGGCGCCCTTCCACATCCGCCGCGACCAGGCGTACCCGTATCCCGGAGTTCCGCTCCTGCTGCAAGAGATCGTACGCAACGCCCGGACGCGAGTCGTGGTCATCACGGGGCGAGATGCAGAGGACGTTCTTCCGCTGCTCAACGTTCACCCGCGTCCCGAAATTTGGGGAGTTCATGGGCTGCAGCGCCTGAAGACAGACGGGAGTATGGAGATGCCAAAACTGGACGAGCGGACCCTCAATGGCCTGTCGGATGCCGACCGCTGGCTCGGCTACCAGCAACTTCGCCATGCCGCGGAATTCAAGGCCGGAAGCATCGCCGTTCATTGGCGCGGGCTGAGCGAAAACGACGCCGAGAATCTACAGGCCCGCGTCTTACTGGGATGGCGGCCGATCGCGGAGCACAACGGGCTCAACCTGCTGGAATTCGACGGCGGCGTGGAAATCCGCGCGTACGAAGCCGACAAGGGCGATGCGGTTCGCGCTTTTCTCGATGAAATCAGTCCCAACACGCCGGTCGCGTACCTCGGCGACGACAACACCGATGAGGCGGCTTTCCGCGCCATGCAGAAGCGCGTCGAGCAGGGCAGTGGCATCAGCATCCTGGTTCGTCCCATCTGGCGGCAGACGGCGGCCCAATATTGGCTTAAGCCCCCCGACGAGCTTCTCGACTTTTTAGGCTTATGGTGGAAAACCTGTGCCGAGCACCAAGCCTTCGAAGGCGGCGCAGCCGCCGCCGTGAACGGATAACAACCGCAGCCCGCGACCCTATCCAATCTGTCATCGTGAGCGGAGAGGAACTTCACGAAGTGAAGTTTCTGCGGAGTAGAAGAGCCTGCCCTGAGCTTGTCGAAGGGTCTCGCACCTTTCGAGGCCTGGGCTTTCGCGCCGTATCAATCTCAGGGCTTGACTTGATGGCGTACTGAGTCGCCGTGATTTTTCATCATGCCCACGGCTGGTAAGATGTAAATTATCGTTAGGTCCACTCAGCGGATTCTTCGACGTAACGCCACAACCATGACAAACGAGGAACTGCGTAAAAACGCGCTTTGCAGCCTTCTCATCAAAGAAGGCCTCGATGGCTGGCCAGATGAGGATAATGTCGCTCGCGCTAGCCTGTTGACCGACCTTGCCGTAGAACTCGAACGCAAGGATGCCATTGCCTGCGCTCTTGCTTGGTTCGAGGCCCTTGAGCAAAAGCACATTTCTGGTGAACTGGCGATTGCCATCGATTTCAACAGGGCGAACGCCATCATGGGACAGAGAGTTGGTACGGAGTGGCAGTGGGAACAGCCGACTCTAGCGGACGAGATATTTTACCTTCGCCGTGCCGCCTCGCACCAGAAGTTCGCGCAGATACCCGAGGTCACCAGGTGTATGTGTCTTAACAACCTAGGGAACCGCCTCGATGTTGCAGGCCGAGCTATAGAAGCCCTCGAGTACTTTGGTCGTGCCCTCGATGTGCAGCCCAACTTCGGGATGGCTCTGTGCAACCGAGCCAAAACACTAGCGGACTATGCGAAGGCTATCGAAGATCCCGAGGAGCAGTCTCTGCTCTTATGGGTGGCGCACAAAGAAGCGTCAACCGCCCTTTCACAGACGGCCCACTATACAGATGTTCGTGATGGACGCAATCGGGAGAAAGTCAGGGCACTCAAAGAGTGGATCGAATCCGTTGTGGACGTGGAAGGAATCGCTGCACAAGATCCCTCCCCCCTCTCATTGCAAGACGCGTCGGCTACGGCGGAGGAACGCGATTATCGTCATTGGTGTCTGGTTAACTGTTTGTATCTCAATCCGTTGAACGACCTAGGTCGGTACACCGTAGCCAGCGATGATTCGATGCGGCTGGCGACTCACGTTGTGCGGGTCGATGCGCCCCACAAATTCGAAAGCTTCTTCGACCAGATGAAGCAAGAATACGTGTCTGCGCGCTGGCTACTGTACGAGGGCCTCACCGCCAAGATGCCCCACTTCTCGGACAGGGATGTCTTTCTTCAGGCAATGGAGCCTCGGCCGGCGCTTTCGTTGGCTGTCGAAAAGGTAAAAGCTGCTTACAGAACCTCCTACTCCCTTTTCGACAAAGTAGGATTCTTTATGAACGCCTACATGGACCTGAGAATCCCGGAAAGACACGTCACATTCCGGACGCTCTGGCGAGATGAGAAGGGGATGATACGAAAGGAGTTCGACGTGACCGGCAACTCGACCGGCAACTGGGGTTTCTGCGCTCTGTACTGGCTCGCGCGAGACTTCGTTGAGAATGCGAACGATGAGGTGGCCGAACCGTGCGCTCGCGGCCTGAAAGAAATAAGAGACCATATCGAGCACAAGTACTTGCGGGTGACAGTTGCCAAACCCCCAACCCCGCCACCTGATGACCTCGCATTGATGGTTCCACGCGAGGAATTCGAGGGTGAGGCTATTCACCTACTGAAACTTGCCCGTTCGGCGCTCATCTACTTGGCCATCGGCGTGGGGTTTGAGGAACGAAGGCGCGAACCTAGTCGCGCTGGTGTGCCTCTTGACGAGATTCCGGCGCCTCCTTATTTGGCCGATGCCGAGAAGACATAGCCGGGTCGTGGGACCGACTTCTTCGGCGCCAGTGCGCGACTCGGCGCGAAGCGAAGGGCGGAATTCTCCGAACCGCCGACACCGGATCTTCATCGTAAGAGCGATCCACGGATTCATCACATCCAGCGAGTGATCACCAGCACAGACACCCCACTCGCCATGCGCGAGAATGAATCGGATTGGCCAATGCAGAAGTCTGCCCGTCTCCAGAGACGGACCTCGATGCCGCGCCTTGATGTCGCAAGACGGCCATTTGCCAGCGCTCTTTGAAAACCCGGATAGCACTTGAAACCTCTCCGCGATTCCCAAATCGGGAGCGCGGTAAGGCTATTTTCCCGTAAGTCCTTATTCCGGAATACTTTGATATAAGTCCTTTGGATTCAAAGACCGAAGCAAAAAATTCCCGCCAAGCCCATGATTTCATTAGACCGGGGGGGGAGGGGGGTAGGGGTACCAGGTAGTAAACATCGGCGAGGCGGGGCCTAACCCGCCCGCGGAATCTGCACTCGTGGAATTCCACTCTTGCGCAGAAAACGCGCAAGAATTTCGCACCCGGGCGGCTGTCTTTACGACTTCGACGCTCAAGGTAGGTACAACCGGCGTCAAGGCGGCGTACGGCGGTGACTCGGAGTTCGCCGGCAGTACGTCGAATGTGCTGAGGTAAGTGGTGCACTAGGGCGGGAGTAAGGCTTTCGAGAGGGCACTGGTTCCGCTCTCTTGAGGACACGGTTGACTTCACGTCCCGCCGAAGCCGCCTCACGGAAGTTACTTCGAATCCTGCGCCCCGCTGCCGTATAATCAAAACCACTGTGCTCAAATACTCCATCGTAGTTCCTCTCCACAACGAGCAGGAGAACGTCACCGACCTCTACGCTCGGCTTAAGGCCGTGATGGAAGCGAGCGGCGAGACTTTCGAGATGGTGCTGGTCGATGACGGCTCGATCGACGGCACGTTCGCGCTGCTGCGTGAGATTGCCGCCGTCGACAGCCGCGTAACCGTGGTCAAGCTGCGCCGTAATTTTGGCCAGACCGCCGGCCTCGCCGCCGGATTCGACCATGCTCGCGGAGAGTACATCATCGCCATGGACGGCGACTTGCAGCACGATCCCGCCGACATCCCTTTGTTCCTCGAAAAAATTGCCGAGGGCTACGACATTGTCAGCGGATGGCGCAAGAATCGCGTTGATAATTTCTGGTTGCGCCGCATCCCTTCGCGCTGCGCCAACTGGCTGATGGCCAAGTTGAGCGGCGTCGACATTCACGACTTTGGCACCACGTTTAAAGCGTACCGCCGCGAAATCCTCGGTCAGGTTCCGCTTTACGGAGAGCTTCACCGCTTCATCCCGGCGCTGGCTTCATGGTATGGCGCGACGATCGTCGAAGTTCCCATCAAAAACATAGTCCGCGAACGCGGAGTTTCGCACTACGGAATCTCGCGCACCTTCCGCGTCTTCTTCGACCTCATCACCATCCGCTTCCTGCTCAAATATCTTTCCCGCCCCTTGCACTTTTTTGGCACGGTGGGGATGTTCAGCATTCTGGCGGGCTGTGCCGCCTCCAGTTGGCTCATTCTGCAGAAGCTTCTTCACGGGACCGATATCATGTACCAGCACGGCCCGCTGATGATCTTCTCAGCCGTTCTGTTGCTGGCGGGATTGAATATGCTGGCTGTCGGTTTGCTCGGAGAAATGCAGGTGCGCCACTACCACGAACCCACCCAGCGCGCGCCCTACTCCGTCGATCGCGTGCTACGGACGCCGAACGAAGAGAGCACGATTTCCGAGTAAGTCAAAAGTCAAAAGGCAAATTGAAGAAGTGACTCGGTGGGACGAATAGTCTTCACTTCTTCAATTTGACTTTCACTTTTGACTTCGCGGCCGCGTTCTTCACCTCTGCAATCTGACCTCTTACCTCTGACCTCATCATGGCGCTATAATTCCCTATGCCATGCCAACCACAACCCAACTCGAACTCCGCCTTGCCAGCCGGATGTCCCGCCTCGGCACCGAAACCGCCTTTGAAGTTCTGAGTCCGCGCCCGCGCCCTTGAAAAACAGGGCAAACAGATCATTCACCTGGAAATCGGCGAGCCCGACTTCGACACGCCTGCCAATGTCATCGAAGCCGGAGTCGACGCCCTCCACAAGGGATGGACTCACTACGGTCCCTCCGCCGGCCTGCCTGACCTGCGCCAGACCATTGCCGACTACGTCAGCCGCACTCGCAATGTCCCGGTTACGAGCGAGGAAGTGGTCGTCGTTCCCGGCGGAAAGCCCATCATTTTCCATACCATCCTCGCCCTCATCGATGAGGGAGACGAAGTCATCTATCCCAATCCCGGCTTCCCCATCTACGAGTCGATGATCGAGTATGTCGGCGGGCGCGCGGTTCCTATTCCGCTGCGCGAGGAGCGCGATTTTTGCTTCGACGTCAAAGAATTCGCCTCTCTGATCACCGACCGCACCCGGCTGATCATCCTGAACTCGCCGCAGAACCCGACCGGCGGCGTGCTCACCAAGAAAGACGTCCTCGCGATTGCCGACGCCATCGGCGACCGCAACATCCTGATTCTTTCGGACGAAATCTACAGCCGCCTCATCTACGACGGCCACGAACATTTCTCCATCATGAGCGTGCCCGGCTTCAAGGAGCGGACCATCCTGCTCGACGGCTTCTCCAAGACCTATGCCATGACCGGATGGCGCATGGGTTACGGCGTGATGCGGCCCGATCTGGCCACCCACATCGCGCGCCTCAATGACGAACTCGAATTCCTGCACCGCCAGCTTCACGCAGATGGCCGGAATCGAAGCGCTGCGCGGCGACCAGTCCTCGGTCGACAAGATGAGCGAGGAGTTCAAGCGCCGCCGCGATGCCTTCGTCGCTGGGTTGAACAAGATCAAAGGCTTCTCCTGCCGCACGCCCAAAGGCGCGTTCTACACCTTCCCCAACATTACCAAGACCGGCTGGCCTTCAAAGAAGCTGGCCGACGCGCTGCTCGACGAAGCCGGCGTGGCCTGCCTCTCCGGCACCGCCTTCGGCGAATTCGGGGAAGGATATCTCCGCTTCAGCGTAGCTAATTCGCTGGAGAACCTGAACAAGGCGCTCGCTCGGATTGAAGACTGGGTGGGGAAGAACCTGCGCTGATCTCGGTGGTTGGTGCTTGCAATTTGCCCATGAATTGTCTCGGCGTTCTCCGCGTCTCGGCGGTGTAAGACCGACCGCCCGGACGGGAATGCTGTCATCGGTCACGCCCGGCTGTGACCCCGCTCACTGATCGCTGCAACCGCCCCAGTTACGCTCGACCTGCAAGCCTATGCGCCGATTTTCGCCTGCCCAATGCCCGGCGTACGCGAAGGAGCAACCCCATGTCTATTCAGAATTCGACCACCGGCGAGGTTCTGCGTTCCTACAGCATTGACGAGCTGAAACAGCAGGCGAACTTGATGCGCGGCTACAACCTGGCCGTCCTGTGCGCAGCCACGTCCGGACACGCCGGCGGCACGCTCTCTATCATGGACATCACCGCCGCGCTCTACCTTCGCGTCGCCAACCACGATCCCAAGAATCCCAACTGGCCGGACCGCGACCGCATTGTCTGGTCGACCGGCCACAAGGCGCCGAGTCTCTACCTCGGCCTCGCCTTCGCCGGGTTCTGCCCGAAAGAAGACGTCGCGCTCCTGCGCAAACTCTATTCGCCGTTTCAAGGACATCCGCACTGGCTCAAGCTGCCTGGCGTCGAAGTTTCCACCGGATCGCTCGGCCAGGGCCTGAGCATCGCCGTCGGCATGGCGCTCGCCGCCCGGCTGGACCAGAAGAATCACCACGTCTTCTGCATCATGGGCGACGGCGAGCAGCAGGAAGGCCAGATCTGGGAAGCCGCCATGGAAGCGGGCCATTTCAAGCTCGATAACCTCATAGGAATCGTGGATCGCAACCGCCTCCAGATTGACGGCTGGGTGAAAGACGTGATGAACGTCGAACCGCTCGAAGATAAATATCGGAGCTTTGGCTGGGAAGTCCTCACCATCAACGGCCACGACATGAAGCAGGTCGTCGAGGCCCTGGAGAATGCCAAGGCGAAAGCCGGCTCCGGCAAGCCCACCGTCATCATTGCCGACACCGTCAAAGGCAAAGGCGTCAGTTTCATGGAAGATCAAGCCGGATGGCACGGCAAAGTGCCCAACCTGGAAGAGTTAAACAAAGGGTTGAAGGAACTCGGCCTCGAAGGCCAGGTTCCCGTCGAGCAACTTTTCGCCCACGCCAAGCAATATCAATCCGAAGTCGAGCGCAAACTCGAAGCCAAGATGCCCAAGTTCCACCGCAACTACTGGTGGAACGCTGCCGGAACCATGAAAGTCCAGATGAAGCCCACCCGCCTCGGCTTCGGCCAGTCGCTCGCCGCCAATGGCGACGATCCGCGTGTCGTGTGCTTCGGCCTCGACATTTCCGGCTCCATCACCATCAGCGAGTTCTACGCCGGTAAGCCCGAGCGCAAGGCGCGCTGGATCAGCATGGGCATCGCCGAGCAGTCCGCCACGTCAGCCGCCGCCGGACTCGCCCGGGAAGGGAAGCTCCCCGTCTTTGGCACCTATGCGACCTTCGCCGCTGCCCGCAATCTCGACCAGATTCGCACCTCGATCTGCTACGGCAACTTCAACGTCCTGATCGCCGGAGCCCACGGTGGAGTCAGCGTCGGCCCTGATGGCGCGACGCACCAGGCGCTCGAAGATTGTTTCGCCATGTGCGGACTGCCCAACATGAACGTGGTTGTCCCCTGCGACATCGTCGAGACCCGCAAAGCCACCGACTACTTGCTGCTCAAGCACGTCGGCCCGAAGTACATCCGCTTCGCCCGCGAAGCGACGCCCATCGTCACCGACGAAAAGACTCCGTTCGTCTTCGGCAAAGCGAACGCGATTCGCCTACGTCGCGAGGCTGCGAACTTCATCGAAGCCTTCGAGACGAAACTCGAATCCGACTACCGCGACGAGTGCGAAGACCTCACCATCGCCGCCTGCGGCCCTATGGTGCCCGAAGCCATGCGCGCCGCCTGGATCCTGAAACAAGATTTCGGCTACGAAACCCGCATCCTCAACTTGCACACCCTGAAGCCGCTCGACACCGAAGCCATCGTGCGAGCCGCCCGCGATACCGGCGTCGTGCTGACCGCTGAAGAGCACCAGATCGGCGCTCTGGCGTGGCCAGTCGCGAGCGTCATCACCCAGTCGCCCGCGCTCTACGGTATCCCGGTAATTACCGGCGCTATCGGCGTGAAAGACCGCTTCGGAGATTCGGGCGCTCCCTGGGAGTTAATTAAAGAGTTTGAGGTATCCGCCGAACACATTGCTGCTAAAGCAGTTGAGCTGATTGGCGTGAAGAAATCACAAACTGGGCCGCCGGTGTCGGAAGTGCACTTGGTGGGGACCAAATAGTTATCGGCGGTTGGCGCTGGGTCGCCAGGGTCGTTCCGATAATCTACAATGTAGATACATTGTGCTACACTGTAGATCATTGCGGAGGCCCTCAGTTCATGAACACCCAAATGGTCAAGTGGGGCAATAGTCTAGCCATACGCATTCCGAAGCCGGTGGTTGAAGAAGCCATGCTCAAGGAAGGCGATGCGCTGGAGATCGAAGTCGTCGCTCAAGGCCGCGTCGAAGTGCGCCGGGCATCCAAAATTCCCACGCTCGCCCAACTCGTTTCCCAGATCACGCCCGAGAACCGCTACGCCGAGATCGCGGTCGGCGCGGAGCTGGGGAAGGAAGTTGTGGAATGGTGACCTCCTACGCTCCCGAAGCCGGCGACATCGTGATGATGGATTTCGACCCGCAAGTTGGCCGTGAACAGGCCAAGCGGCGCCCCGCGTTGGTGCTCACCGACCAGCGCTACAACCGCGCCAGCGGCCTGGCCGTGGTTTGTCCCCTGACGAGCAAGCGCAAACCCTATCCCTTCGCACTGCCGATCACGGTTGATCAGGTGGAGGGAGCCGTTCTCGTCGATCAGTTGAAGAGCATGGATTGGTCTGGCCGCAAAGCAAAATTCCGCTCTAAAGCTGAACCTGCGCTGGTTGGCAAAGTGCGGCAGTACGTTGCGGTCCTGCTAGCGATTCGCTGACAGAGATCTCGTTCCCAAGCCGACAGTTTGCCTCGCAGACTGCCCGGATGGTACAAACCTTCCGAGGCCACCGTCCGTGAAAAAGATCTCCGTTGCCATCCTCCTCGCTCTTTCCGCACTGCTGGTCGTGTTCGTGGTTGCACGCGCCGCCGACCGCTCGCGCATCAATCTTCCGACCAGCAAGAGCCTGACGCTCCCTGTCCCCGGCTACCTTGCCCGCACCAACAGCTTTCCCGCGACCATTGCGCTAAGCCCTGATGGCCGCTATGCGGCACTGCTCAACCAGGGATACGGCACGCAGGAAACCGGTGCGCGACAATCGATCGCCATTCTCGATCTCAGCAATAATCAGCTGCACGACTTTCCCGACGACCGCTTGAGCGACGAGTATTCCACGCGCCAAAGCTACTTTATCGGCCTCGCTTTTTCGAGCGACGGCAAACATCTTTATGCTTCGATGGGCTCGATCACCGATCCCACCGGCGAAAAGCCGACGAGCACCGGCAACGGCATCGCAGTCTACAAATTCGTCGACGGACAAGTCACGCCCGAACGCTTCATCAAGATCGCGCCCCAGCCCATCGCCGAAGGGAAAGAAGTCGCGTACGGCTTGCGCAAAACGCCCGCCGGAACTGCGCTGCCATATCCGGCGGGGTTCGCCGTGTTGCCCGGCCCCAAAGGTGACCGATTGCTCATCGCCAATAATCTTTCCGACAATGTGGTGATGTTAGATGTCAACTCCGGAAAGATTGAGAAATCATTCGACCTTAGCCGCAGCGGTTACATTCCGAGCGCGTATCCCTATGCGGTGATTGCCAACAAAGCCGGAACGAAGGGGTGGTGCAGCTTGTGGAACACTACCTCGGTGGCAGAATTGAATCTGGAGACGGGTAAAGTCGCGCGCTGGATTGACTTAGCGAAACCGTCCGACCCCATTGCTCCCAGTTCACATCCCACCGTGATGCTGCTGAGTCCTCATGAAGTCTTACTATATGTCGCCTTAAGCAATGGTGACTCCGTGGTGTCAGTTAATCTACAGGGGGGAACGATCGATCAGGTCTATGACATGAAGATGCACGGGACCGTTCCACAAGCCATCGCCCTCTCGAAAGATGACGAGCGTCTATTTGTTGCCAGCGGCGCACTCGACGCGGTTGCCGTCTTTAAGACCGGTGGTGTCGGCCACGGTTTTGAAGGAGCAAACGCCCGCCCCGTTGGCCTCATTCCTACCGAGTGGTATCCGAGCGCGCTCGCCATCGCCGGCAACGATCTGCTCATCGCTACCGCCAAAGGAGAAAGCAGCGGGCCCAATAATATGCAGGGCACGCTGAAAGGCGAGCGCAAAAGAAAAGAACATCCCTACATCCCAACTCTGATCGGCGGCTCCATCCAGCGCCTAAGCCTCGCCGACATCGATAAGAATCTTGCCGCCTACACGCACTTAGTTGAAGAAGACAATCTAGTTCACTCCGACGGCGGCAAGTTCCCATTCGTCGACGGCAAGAATCCCATCCACCACGTAATCTACGTCCTCAAAGAAAACCGCACCTACGACCAGATACTGGGCGACCTGCCCGCGGGCGACGGCGACCCTTCGCTCACCATGTACGGCGCTGACATCACGCCGAACGAACACAAGCTCGCGCTGCAGTTCGGCGTGCTCGACAACTTCTACGACAGCGGAGAAGTTTCGGGCGACGGCCACCTCTGGTCAACCGCCTCCACTACCAGCGATTACAACGAGAAGACCTGGCCGATTGGCTACCGCAGCAAGGAGCGCACGTACGATTCCGGCGGCGCTGTGGCCGAGGAATATCCGCTGGAGCAAGGAATCCCAGACGTGGACGATCCCGGCACCGGCTTCCTCTGGGACAACCTTGCCCGCAGCAAGCTCACCTACCGTATCTATGGAGAATTTATCGCCGCCGTATGGTGTAAGAATGCGAATGCGTCGAAGATGGCGATGGGGTCGCCGAAAGAAGGAACGCTGTCTCCCTCGTCTGCGGCCTGTCCGGTGGCCGAAATCAAGAAGGGCGATCCGTTGCCTGCGAACGTCGGCACCCCGCGCGGAGGGCCAAGTCCGTGGCCTTGGGCTATTCCGCAGATGAAGCGCATGCGCCCGACCAAAGCCGCCCTGCGTGACCACTACGACCCGCAATTCCCCGACTTCAATACCGACTATCCCGACCAGCTCCGCGCCGACGAATTCCTACGCGAGTTCGACGAGTTTGTGAAGGCGAAGGGGACCGCGAAGGAGCTTCCGCAGTTCACGCTTCTCTATCTGCCCGACGATCACACTGGAGGCACACGTCCCGGCAGGCCCACGCCGCAGGCTTCGGTCGCCGACAACGATCTGGCGGTCGGACGCGTCGTCGATGCCGTTTCCCACAGCCCCTACTGGGACGACACCGCCATCTTCGTCGTCGAAGACGATGCGCAGGACGGCGCCGATCACGTCGATGCCCATCGCTCCATCGCCCTCGTCATCAGCAAGTACGCGCCGCGCGCGCCGCAGCCGTTTGTCGAGCATAACTTTTACACAACCGTGAGTATGATCCACACCATGGAAGCTCTGCTCGGACTTCCCCCGATGAACCTGTTCGACGCGCACGCACCGCTGATGGCGCCGTTGTTAGCAGGGCCCGGAACGCAGCCACCGTATCAGGTGGACGACAAGAATCTGCGCAGCGGGCTGATCTATCAGATGAACGAGAAGAAGGCCGCGGGGGCGAAGGAATCGTCGCAGATGAATTTTTCCAGGCCCGATGCGGCCGACGCCAAGAAGCTGAATGCGATCCTGTGGCGCAATGCGAAGGGCGAAATGCCCATGCCGGTTACAGACCACTCACACTCTGAACCGTAGGACCAATCCTCCCGTCCCTCGCTCCGGCACTCTATCGAAAGTGTCATCCTGAGCGGAGCCGGGACTTCACGAAAGTGAAGATCCGGCGGAGTCGAAGGGACCCCTGCATCTTTCGTGTGGCACAACGGCTTGAGGAATTCTGTCCCGTGCAGATGGGTGGTGTTGTGCTCGACGACTGCAACAACAGCAACCACGAGGACACGAAGTTTAGACACGAAGTAATACGAAGGAAACCCCGCAGGTTTGATTTCCCCTGTGCCTTCACGCCCGTTGTGGTTGAAGAATTTTGGGGTCCCCGCCTGCACAGACGGCTTCAGAAAGCCGCTTTCCGTGAAAATAACGGGTAACTTTCCAGCTTGAGCTCGCGTCCAACTAGTTGGGAAACTCTGTCGAGCCCGCCTTGCCATTCGGAGGTATAATCGTCTCAACCGACTGGGTTCCCACGGGGTGCTCAAATGTCTTTCCGTAAAGTGCTGATTTCCCTGAGTTTACTCGCGCTGATTGCGGTGCCCGCGCTGGCGCAGAATCAATCCTCGCAAAGTCCCAACCCGCAGCCGCAAGCGTCACAGCCAGCCTCGCAGCCCCAGACATCATCACAGGACCAGAGCGCGCCGCCTCAGAACACACAGCCCACAGCGGGTTCAACGACGGGCTCGACGTCGGCTCAGCCGCAGAATCCTACTTCAGCCCCCGGTCCGACTCCGGCTCCGCCCGCGGACTCCTCTGCGAGCAGTGGCGACTCCACCTCCACCGAGCCGCCTCCCATCCAGGAGCCTGACGACAGCAAGGTCAAGCACGACGGCAGCAAGAAGGATGTGGATGCCATCGGCAACCGCAAGGTTGGCGGGCGTGGCCTGGGCGACTGGTACTCGCTCGAAACCGAGATCAAGATGGGTCAGCAATTTGCCATGCAGGTCGAGCAAAGCGTGAAGCTGGTTCAGGACCCGGTCGTAAATGAGTACGTCAACCGGATCGGTCAGAACTTGGTGCGCAATTCGGACGCGCAGGTGCCCTTCACCATCAAGGTTATCGACTCCGATGAAGTGAACGCGTTCGCGCTCCCTGGTGGATTCTTCTACGTAAATTCCGGCCTGATCTTGGCGGCGGACGAAGAAGCGGAACTGGCCGGGGTGATGGCGCATGAGATTTCGCACGTGTGCGCCCGCCACGGGATGCGTCAGCAGACACGGGCGAATTGGGCGCAAATCGGCACCATTCCGCTGATTTTCGTCGGCGGTGGGATAGGTTACGGAATCTACGAAGCCAGCGGCTTGGCCTTGCCGCTTACCTTCATGAAGTTCCAGCGCAGTTTCGAAGCGGAAGCGGACTACCTCGGCCTGCAATACATGTACAAAACGGGATACGATCCGCAGGCTTTCATCAGCTTCTTTGAAAAACTTCAGGCGAAAGAAAAGAAGAAGCCGGGCACGCTCGCCAAGGCATTTGCTTCGCACCCACAGACGCCTGACCGCATTGAGGCGTCACAAAGGGAGATCGCGACGATCCTTCCGGCGCGAGCGCAGTACATCGTTTCCACGTCGGAGTTTGACGACGTGAAGGCGCGGCTTGCCGTCATCGAGAATCGGCACAAGGTGATCGAAGAGAAGGATGGGAGCAAGCCCAGCCTGCGGCGCACTTCCACCAGCGACAAGACGTCCAGCGGTTCAGACAAGAGCGACGATGATCGACCGACGCTGAAGCGGCGCGACGATAATCCGAACCAGAATTGACGATTTGCGGGACAAGACAACCGGCGGGCAACCGCCGGTTTTTTATTGGTGTCTAGTTGTAATTGTCATCCTGAGCGAAGCGAAGGACCTATGGATTTGTGTCGGTCGCAAGGAATGAAGAGGTCCTTCGCTTCGCTCAGGATGACAGGGTGTCTAGGTTCACGATCCCGCGGCCACTGACTTTACGTTGACCGTGTCGCCGTCCACTTTCCCGGTGACCTTTGCCTTCGCTCCCGCCAGATCGTTCAGTTTGCCGAGCATGGCTTTATCGGAGGTCTCCAGGGTGTAAACTTTGTCCCCGACCACGAGCGCGTACTTCGATCCATGCTTGATGCAGGCGCGCGTGCATTCCGCGGCATTGCCCGGCATTTGATGTTTCGCCCCGCACATGGCATCGCTCACTTCGCCGGTCAAGGTCTGGCTGTTATCGGCAGCCAGCGCCGGAACCGCCCCGAGCCCGGCCAACAGCTGTATTCCGAGAACTGCAGTTGCAATCCGATTCGCTTTCATTCTGCTTTGATCTCCTGTGAACAAAGTGATGTTTCGAAAGTAAAGACCCCACTGTCACGTTAAGATGCTCGTGAGCCCCTCAAGTTCCAAGTATATTAAGTCTTATTGGGATCCGCTGTTCTCAGCGCTACTGCTGCTGGAAACGGATCTCCACGTCCACGGTCTTGTCCTTCGCGTCCAGCGATTCATGAACGCCGATTGCCCACTGGACGCCGCGGGGAACGAGTTGCCGGGTATCGTCCAGAAATTTCTTGGGGTAGTCGGCGTTGTAGGGCTGACCTTCGCGCAGAGTCCACGCTTCCTGCATGCGAGCTTTGGCCTGGGTGTCGAGGCCCAGAATCTCCAACTCTCCCATTTTGTAGAGATCGCCTTCGACGACGTTCAGGTCGTAGTGCACGGTGTTTTTTTCGTCGTCGCACTGGGCGTCGGGCTTGATCTGAACCGTCATATAGCCGCGGCTTCGGTAAAGCTTGCCAACGGCGTCGATGTCGTGGAGCAGGCGCACGGCGTCGGCGGGCTGCCCGGGCGGCAGATGGACGAGAGGCGCGACTTCGCTGGTCTTGATGGCAGAGTTGCCCTTCCAGTCGATGCCGGCAGCTAAATAGACCTTGCCCGGCGTCACCGGTACGATCGCATCCACCTCGACGTCGGCGGAGCCTTGGGCATCCTCGGCAGAAGACGAGTGGGGCACAACACGCGCGCTGGACGGCCCAAACGCGGCCTTCAAATATCCGCGCTGCAGGTATACCGGCAGCAGGTCGAATTTAGCAACGGCGGCGAGAGCGGACCTTTCGTAACTTGCTCCAATGGAGCGGCGCGCCGCGGTTGCAAGCAGAGCCGCTTGCTCGGGCGAAGCGCCTGGGAATTCGAAGGCGCGAATTCGGATGCCGACTTCCTCGACCCGATACTCGATGGCGTGCAAAGGCCCGCCCGACTCGTCTCCCTCCCGCAGGTAATTGACCCGTCCGGGAAGGCGCTTTTCGGTAAGGATCGCTTGCAGCGCCTCGGAGACCTGGTCGGGAAGATTGCCCGTGAGTGGCAACAACTGCTTGAACAGGGGAACGCGGCGCTGGACGGCAGTCGGCAGTTCGTCGTTAGTGAACCAGACAAAGTTTTCGAATTGCGCGGGAACCAGCTTGCTCTGGTCGGTATCGGTAAGCTGCAGTTCGAGTTTCACTCCGGCGCTTGAAGAGGAATACGAGTAGGCGATGTCGCCGAACAAGCCGGAATCGCCCAGTCGCCGCACGGCTTCTTTGAAATCGCCGTCGGCGGCGTCCTGACCCAACTGCAGGCCACTTGCGGCGAGAATTTCCTTGTCGGTGTAGCGCGCCGTTCCCGTGGCCTTCAGCGCGACGAGTTTGGTAGCGACAGCCGGGGAAGCTTTGCTCGGGGGGCGCTTTTGGCCTGCCGCAGCCGAGGTGAGCACCAATAAGCAGAGCGTGAAACGCGCGACTCGCCTCAGTACAACCTGGTTCATTACAACCTGGTTCATGAGAACCATGTTCATTTGGATCGTTTCCCAGCCCCGGCCACGGACGTCGAAAAATTCCTCTGTTTGACCGCGATCTCCATGAAGGCTTTGGCGGCGCGGCTGAGCGATTTGTCTTTGCGGAAGACGAGCGCGAGGTCGCGGCGGATTTGCGCGTCGGCGAGCGTGATCGCCGCCAGCGCCTTGGCCCGGATGTCCTCCTCAATATTCGAGCGGGCGATGAAGCCCACGCCGACATCGGCCGCCACAAAGCGCTTCAGCAGTTCGCTGGAATCGAGTTCCATGGCCAGGTTCGGCTTCAAGTGATGGTCATAGAACAGGGCATCGAGTGCGTCGCGGGTGTGGCCGAGTTTGGGCAGGACGAGCGGATAGGCCGAGACCTCCGCCAAGGTGACGCTCGACTTCGCCGCGAGCGCATGACCCGGGGCCGTGATCACGACGAGTTCGTCGCGATGAATCATTTGCGCCTCGAGCCGGTTGTCATTCACCGGCAGCGAGACCACGCCGAAGTCCACCACGTTTTCGAGGATCGACTCAAGAATCCGGGCGTAGTCGGAGCGCTTGATGCTCACGGCAACATTGGGATAGTCGCGCTTGAATTGCGCGAACACCTCGGGCAGGATGTGCAGGCAGGTGCCTTCATTGGCTCCGACGACAATTTCGCCGCGGGGCACGCGCTCGGTCTCGGCGATCTCGGTCAGGATGGTCTTGCGCCGGTCGAGGGTCTCTTCGGCATATTTGAAAAACAATTTGCCGGACGCGGTGAGTGAGACGCGGCCTCCGGAGCGGTCGAGCAGACGAGCGCCGACTTCTTCTTCCAGCGCTCGGATCTGGGAGGAAACGGCGGGCTGGGTGCGAAAACGCTTCTCCGCCGCGCGCGAGAAACTGGAGAGGCGGGCTACTTCCAGGAAAATTTCTAGCTGATCGAAGTCCATCGTGTGCTGGCCTCAGACACTATAGCGAGCCTGGGGCGATCACGAAAGAGAAATCAGACAAAGCTCATGTGGTGACGGGGCTTTGCCCCGTCTTGGCGGGGCGGAGCCCCGCCACCACACAGGCCAAGCAGACACATCAATTCGCTTAGACGTTGATCACCGCTACGAGTTCTTTCACGGCCGCGGCGCTCTTGTCGAGGGCCGCTTTCTCTTCCGGCGTGAGTTTGATCTCGATGATCTGCTCGATCCCCTTGGCGCCAAGCTTCACCGGGACGCCGATAAAGAGTCCGTGGATGCCGTACTCTCCGTTGAGATAGGCGGCGCAGGGGAGAATCTTCTTCTTGTCTTTGAGGATGGCCTCGACCATCTCGGTGGTCGCGGCCGACGGCGCGTAGTACGCCGATCCGGTCTTGAGATACTTGACGATCTCGGCGCCGCCGTCGCGGGTGCGCTGGACGATGGCATCGAGCGTGGCCTTGTCCATCAGTTCGGTGATCGGAATGCCGGCAACCGTGGAATAGCGGGGCAGCGGGACCATGGTGTCGCCGTGTCCGCCGAGGACGAAGGCGGTTACGTTCTCCACGCTGACTTTGAGTTCCTGCGCGATGAAGGCGCGGAAGCGGGCGGAGTCGAGCACGCCGGCCATGCCGATGACGCGCTCGCGCGGAAAGCCGCTGATCTTGTAGGCGGCCTGCGCCATGGCGTCGAGCGGGTTGGAGACGATGATGAGGATGCAGTTCGGCGAGTGCTGCACGACCTTGCCGACCACGTCGCTCATGATCTTGTAGTTGGTGTTGAGAAGGTCGTCGCGGCTCATGCCGGGCTTGCGCGGGATGCCGGCGGTGATGACGACGATGTTGGAGTTGGCGGTGTCGGCGTAGTCGTTGGTGCCGAGAATCGTGGGAGTCGCGCTTCTCGATGGGCATGGCTTCGAGCAGGTCGAGTCCTTTGCCCTGGGGAACGCCTTCGATGATGTCGATGAGAACGACATCGGCTAGTTCTTTCGAGGCGATCCAGTGAGCGGCGGTGGCGCCCACATTTCCGGAACCGACGATCGTTACTTTATTGCGCATGAAGTTTCCTTTCTTAATGTTTAAGTAATTTCCTGTAAAGACGCGGCGTGCCGCGTCTCCCGCGGCGGAGACGGGGCAAGCACCGTCTCTACAGCTAAGTTGCAGCTTAGTCGGCTGCGACCGCGACATTCATGTTGTCGATCATGCAGGTGGCAAACTCGCTGGTCTTCACTTTGGTTGCGCCTTCCATCAGGCGCTCGAAATCGTAGGTCACTTTTTTCTGTTCGATGGTGCGCTCCAGGCTCTGCTCGATCAGATCGGCGGCTTCGTTCCAGCCCAGGAAGCGGAACATCATGACGCCCGAAAGAATCACGGAGCCGGGATTGATGACATCTTTGTCGGCATACTTGGGAGCGGTGCCGTGGGTGGCTTCGAAGATGGCGTAGCCGTCGCCGATGTTCGCTCCGGGAGCGATGCCGAGGCCGCCAACCTGCGCGGCGCAGGCGTCGGAAATGTAGTCGCCGTTCAGGTTGGGCGTGGCCAGCACGCTGTATTCATCGGCGCGCGTTACGACCTGCTGGAAGATGGAGTCGGCGATGCGGTCGTTGATCATCAGCTTCTTCTTCCATGCGCCCTTGCCGTGCGTGGCGTAGATGGAGTCGAGGCAGGCTTTCACTTCTTTGTAGATACCCTGGCGGAAATCTTCGGTGGGCGAACTCCAGGCCGGGCTCGATCAGGTTCGCGTTCTCTTCGACGGTGAGGTTGGGATTCTTGTCTTTGTTGTCGAGGATCCAGCTCTCGCGCTCGGTGACGACTTTGTCGCGGAATTCCTGGGTGGCGAGTTCGTATCCCCACTTGCGGAACGCGCCTTCGGTGAACTTCTGGATGTTGCCTTTGTGGACCAGAGTGACCGACTTTCAGCTTGTTTTCGAGCGCATGCTGGATCGCCATGCGCACCAGGCGCTTGGTCCCGGTCACGGACATCGGCTTGATGCCGATGCCGGAGTCGAGGCGGATCTGCTTCTTGCCGCCTTTCAGCATGTCTTTGTTGAGGAATTCGATCAGCCGGGCGACCTCGGGCGTGCCTTGTTCCCATTCGATGCCGGCGTAAACGTCTTCGGTGTTTTCGCGGAAGATGATGAGGTCCATGCGCTCGGGATGCTTCACCGGCGACGGCACGCCGCGTAGTACTTCACGGGACGCACGCAGGCGTAGAGATCGAGGATCTGGCGCAGGGCGACGTTGAGCGAGCGGATGCCGCCGCCGACGGGCGTGGTCAGCGGGCCTTTGATGGCGACGCGAAATTCGCGGATGGCGCTGACGGTGTCGTCGGGCAGCCAGTTCTGAAAGTGGGACTTGGCTTTCTCGCCGGCAAAGACTTCGTACCAGGCGACGGCGCGCTTGCCCTCGTAGGCCTTTTCGACGGCGGCGTCGAAAACGCGAACCGAGGCTTTCCAGATGTCGCGGCCGGTGCCGTCTCCCTCAATGAAAGGGATGATGGGGTGATCGGGGACGCGGTACTTGCCGTTGCTGTATTCGATCTTCTGCCCGTTGGGTGGGACAGGAACTCCGTTGAACGATGCCATGAACCTTGCCTCCAGAAGGTGGGAAAGAACCCAATCATTATAGATTGGAGGTTCGGAAACTAGGCTAACGGTCACTGAATGGTGTGACGACGCTCACAGGGGTTTCGCGGTGCGTGACTTATCGGACCGCGCTGCAACTGCCCCTGCCGCTCAATTCTTTGTTGAATGAGCCAACGTTGAATGCGACAACGATCCACGCTGCCGGTTTCATGATGGGGGACATCTTGGCGGTCCTGCGACTCGTGAGACGCGGCAAGCCGCGTCTCTACAGTGGGGGCGTTAGCGTTCGATTTTGACCGACTTCACTACTACGTCTTTGTTGGGACGGTCCTGGCGGTTGCGCGCCACTTTCGAGATCTTTTCCACGACATCGTATCCCTCGACGACTTCGCCGAAAATGGTGTGCTTGCCGGTGAGCCAGTCGGTGTTGCCGACGGTGATGAAGAACTGCGATCCGTTGGTGTTGGGGCCGGCGTTGGCCATGGCCAGCTTGCCCGCCTTGTCGAAACGATGCGGCGAGCCCTTGGTTTCGTCTTCGAACTGGTAGCCGGGGCCGCCGAAGCCCGTGCCCATCGGGTCTCCGCCCTGGATCATGAAGTCGGGGATCACGCGATGAAAGATGGTCCCGTGGTAAAGGGGATCTGTGGTTTTCTTGCGGGTCGTGGGATGGGTCCACTCGCGCTTGCCTTCGCGAGGTCGACGAAGTTGGCGACGGTCTTGGGGGCGTCTTTCTCAAACAGGCGGCAAACGATAGTGCCCTCGCTGGTTTCGAACACGGCATAGGTTCCGGGTGTGCGGGTCATAGTTTCCCTTCGAGTTTCGTAGAGTGTGAATGTCCGCTAGCAGACGCGGCAAGCCCCGTCTCTACAGGGGTTTCTTGGTGCCCGCCGACGGTTTCGGTGCGGCTCGCGGCGCCTTACTGGATTTCGATGTGCGTGATCTTGACCGGATGGAGCGGCGTTTCGCCGTTCGTAGGCATGCGAGCGATCTTCTTCACGAGTCCACAGCGGCCGCATCGCACTGGCCGAAGATGGTGTAGCCGCCATTCAGGCTGGGCTGTAGCGGAACTCTTCGGTGATGAAGAACTGCGAGCCGTTGGTGTCGGGTCCGGCGTTGGCGTAGGCGAGACGTCCGGGGCGATCGAACTTGACCGTAGGCGAAGTCTCATTCTTGAATTGATAGCCGGGATCGCCCTGCCCGTTGCCGGCTGGGTCTCCGCCCTGAATCATGAATTCGGGAATCACGCGGTGGAAGATGGTGCCGTCATAAAGCGGAACGCCGTGCTTCTTGGCGTGAGAGACGGGGTTGGTCCAGTCTTTGGTGCCATTCGCAAGACCGATGAAGTTCTCGACTCCGATGGGGGCTACCTTCGGAAACAGGGTGCAGTGCAGGTCGCCGGCCGTGGTGTGGATGATGGCGGTGGGGTCGGTGGGCGGCGCTGCTGGCGGCGGCCGGCATGGCGTGAGGCGACTGTGCAGCGACAGGAGTGGCAGAGATCAGGACAAGCGTATGGATTAGAGTTCGCATGGATGCTCCTGTAGGGTATTTGGCAAACGTCAATTGTACGACAGAGACTGTACGACTGCGCTTTCATGGAGGAATTGTCAGCGGGCCAATTCATGAACCACCAAGGACACGAGGGCGCAGGCTCCCGATTTTCCTTCGCGCTACTTGGTGGCCTTCGTGGTTACTTGGCTTGCATCTCGCGGCTCACTCGTTCGGCTTCGCGGAAGACGCGCAGCAGGTTGCCGCCGAGAATCTTGCGGATATCGTCGGCGCTGTAGCCGCGGTCGAGCAGGGCCTGCGTGATCTTGGGCAGGTCGGCGGCGGAGTCGATGCCTTGCGGGAGTCGCGCCGCTGACGCCGTCAAAATCCGAGCCCAGGCCGACGTGGTCGACGCCGGCGACTTTGGCGATGTGGTCGATGTGATCGATCAGCGAATTCAAGCGGAGGGCGCGGAATTTTGGCGGCCCACTCGCGCTCGATGCGGTCGGTGTCGAGATAGGTGACGGTCTTTCCGGCGGCCTTGAGTTGATCGGTGTAGGCCTTGACGGCGGCGTCGCGGTCTTTGGCTGGGCTTCGGCGGCCTTGCGGTAGTTCTCGTCGATGAAGGCGTTGTAGAAATTCACCTGGACAACGCCGCCGTTCTTGGCGACGGCGCGCAGCATGTCGTCGGTCATGTTGCGCGGATGATTCGTGAGGGCGCGCGCGGAAGAGTGCGAGGCGATCACCGGCGCTTTGCTGACCGCGATCGCGTCGTAGAACGTCTTGTCGGCGACGTGCGAGATATCGACCAGCATGCCCAGGCGGTTCATCTCGAGCGACGATCTGCTTGCCGCCGTCGGTGAGGCCGTTGTGGTGCTCGATTTTGGGATTGTTGATGTCGCCGGAAGAGTCGGCCCACTCGTTGGTGTTCGACCAGCTCAGAGTCATGTAGCGCACGCCGAGCCGGTAGAAATCGCGGAGCAGGCGAACATCGTTTTCGATGGAGTGGCCGCCTTCAATGCCGAGCAGGGCGGCAAGTTTGTGCTCGCGGTGGGCGCGCTCGATGTCGGCGACACTGAAAGCCATCATCATGCGGTCGGGATGGCGGGCCGCCTGCTCATAAACGGAATCGATGAGATCGAGCGTGTGGCGGGCGAAGTGGCCCTGGTTGGTTTCCGGTTCCACCCAGATGGAAAAGAACTCGGCGCCGAGATTGCCGGCCTTGGCCTTGTCGAGGCTGATGTGGCCGGGGTCTTTGGGATCGGTCGATCCGATGTCGTAGTCTTCATCGAGAAAACGCTGCGGCGTATCGGCGTGCGTGTCGATGACGATGGCGGAGTTGTGGATCTCGCGGGCCTTGGCGCTGATGGTTTGCGCGTTGGCGGGAACGGCAAAGACGAGAAAGACGGCGAGGCCAAGGATGCACTGATTCAGGACGCGCTTTTTCATAGTGAACAAGGATTCTATACGATGCGGCAGAAGCAGATTGGCTAACGGAGCGACGGGCGTCCTCGCCCCGTCCCGATGCGCCCGCCAGACGGGCGAGGACGCCCGTCTTTCCATCAAACCAATCATCGTTCAGCCGAGGGCGGCGAGCGCTTGCTCGACGCACCGCTCAAGCGGTTGGTCGGTGGAGATCGTCGTTTTGGGATATGGGATCGGTTCGAAGCGGGCTTTCACTTCGAGGTAGAGCGCGAACGTCCGGTTGCGCGCGGGATGCGAGGGGTCGGGTTCGAGGTCGAGACGCCGGCGGGCGGATTCATCGGAACAGGTACACTCGACGATCGTCCAGGGCTGAGCGTGTCCGCGAGCGAATTCAAGAACGCGGTCGATCTGGTAGCGGCGGGAGAAGGTGCGTCCGTCGAGGAAGATCTTGCGGGTGGGAATATTCTGCAGCAGGAAGCGAGCCGCGTCGAGCATGACCTCCATCACGAAGTCGTCTTGCTGGACGGAGTATTCGATATCGCCAGGCGAGAACAGGGCCGCGCGGATCTCGTCCTTGCTGAGGAGCGCACCCTGCGCGCGGCGGGCCAGTTCGCGGGCGAGCGTGGTCTTGCCGGTTCCGGGAAGGCCGGCCATCAGAACAATCATGCTGAGGAAAGTGTAGCGGAGGCAGAGCATCGGGTCATTGAATCATTTAGTCATTGAATCATTAAAATTCAAAGCCAATGGCTCAATGACTAAATGAATCAATGATTCAATTCACGAAGGTGGAGGCTCAGTTGGAGGCGCCCATTCCCGCGGCGGTAGCAGTGACAGTAGTAGGAACCGGCGGGGCGGCAGGTTCTTCCACGGGCGGACGCTGAAGAATCGTCTGCGTCTGGCGCCAATCGTTATAGCGGTCGGAGACCATTACGTGGAAGCACCAGTGGCGGCGCTCTTCTTCGGGCTCGACCAGGCCGAGCGCCTTCAAATAGAACAAGTAGCGTTCGACGAAGCGAATCTCTTCTTGCGTCAAGCCGCGGCGCTGGAGATCGACGGTAACGCCGGCGAGATGAGAAGACGCAGTCTCGCCTTCGGCCGGAGCCGCGTTGCGATTGCGCCGACGCAGCTTCTTCTGCACCTTGACGGTGCGGACGGCAGAGTTTACCTGGATCCGATCGTGAAATTGGCGGTAATAAACTTCTGACAGGTCGGCGACGAAATCGCGAGTCCAGGGACGGCAATAGCGGCGCGAGGGATCGAGACTGGGCTCAATTTTCAGCGAATCGCTTTCCTCGATGGGTACCAGGGCGCCCGAAGCCTTGAGCGCTTCCAGTTCCGTGTCGTCCTGAATTCGTGGCAACTCAAGGCGGTCGATCTCTTCGTTTTGCCGGAGCAGGGAATCGTGGGTGGGACGGAACATCGGGTTCCAGAGCAAGCCGCGATGCACACGGAAGCGATGCAAGCGCAGGATGCGGTGGTGACGAGGGCCAACCCGGTGCAGAGCGAAGGCCGTTCCCGGTGCCAGGAGGGCAACCGACATCGCGAACGCGATCAGCGCCTTCAGCAGCGTTCCCGGCAGTTTTGAGCTTCTCATCATCGCGACGGCGTCGTTACCTTTGGACCACAACTTTAGACAACTCCAACCTTTTTAGACAACTCCAACCTTGGAACTCTCCGGTTGTGGAAAAGTGCCCATTTCCCTACAGGCTCTCGAATTGTAAATGAGAGATGAAGAATTGTGTGAAGCAATTCGTGCGAACTCCCATTACTTAAGGGAGTTACGCTCGGTTACCGGAGGGCCATTCCCTGGTTTCATAGGCCCACGTTGGCATAACCGCCGTTTGGGGAATAGGAAACAGCTTTCTGATTCCCCTGTAGAGACGCGGCTTGCCGCGTCTCTCGCCGTGTCCCCCCAGAAAGAAGACGGGGCAAGCCCCGTCTCTACAGTAGATAACAGGTTTACTTCCGCAGCAGGTCGCCTAGGGCTTGCTTCATGACCTGGCCGCCGACGTCGGCAATTGACGTGGTCAGTGGAATACTCTTCGGGCAAATCTCGACGCAGTTTTGAGCGTAGCCGCATTCCTGAATGCCGCCGTCTCCCATGAGTGCGGACAGACGCTCGCGCTTCAGGGCCGCGCCGGTGGGATGCGTGTTGAACAGGCGTACCTGCGATATGGTGGCCGCGCCGACGAATCCCGTGTCTTCATTGAACTGCGGACAGGCTTCCATGCAGCAGCAGCACGAGATGCAGTTCGACAACGGATAGGCCTTTTCCTGGTCATCCATGGTCATGCGCGGGCCGGGGCCGAGGTCGTAGGTTCCGTCGACCGGCACCCAGGCTTTGACCTTCTTCAAGTTCTCGAAGAGCACGCTGCGATCGACGGCAAGGTCTCGAATGATGGGAAACTTCGAGAGCGGCTCGAGCTTGATCGGCTGATCGAGGTTGTCGAGCAGGGTCGAGCAGGCCATACGGGCTCGTCCATTGATCAGCATGGCGCAGGAGCCGCAGATCTCCTCGAGACAATTCGAGTCGTAGGCGACGGGCGTGGTCTGCTTGCCGTCGCGGGTAATGGGGCGGGCCGCGATCTCCATCAGCGCCGACGTGACGTTCATGTTCGGCTTGTAGGGAATCTCGAACTCTTCCCACGACGGCTTGGCCTCGGGGGTGAGTTGACGTTTGATCTTGAGGATGACGGTTTTATTGTTTGCCATTAATTCCTAGCCTTTGGATCGCTATCAGTATCTGGTTTGCCGCCAGCACGTGGCAGCGCGCAGCTATCGCCTCAACCGGGAGCAAACGCTCCGTAAGCCACGATTGCGGCGCCTAAAATGACAGTCAGCCACTGCCGTTCGATAATTCCGTTGGCCATGATTACAACGCCCAACGCCGCGAAGATGAAACCGCGCACCCGTTTGAAGGTGAGGACTCGGTTCATGGACGTGCTGGACGGCATTAGTACTTCCTCGGCCGCGGCGGAATCAGCGCCGCATCGACCGGCTCGAACTCGAACTTCGGCTCATCCAGATCGGGTGCGAAGACGGCTTTTGTGGTCTTCATCCAATTTTTGTCGTCGCGCTCGGGGAAATCGGGTTTGTAGTGCGAGCCACGGGACTCGTCGCGCATGGCCGCTCCCTGCGCGATGACCCGTGCCAACTGCAGCATGTTGTAGAGCTGGCGCGCGAAGGCGACGGTCGTGTTGGCCCACTGCGCGCGATCGCTGAGATTGATCTTTTGGAAGCGGTTCAGCAGCTCCACCACTTTCGCGTCTGCTTCCGCGCACTTCTTGCTGTAGCGGATGACGGTGCAGTTCTCGGTCATGACCGCGCCGAGTTCGCGCCAGAGCAGGAACGGATTCTCGTTGCCATCGGCACTCATCAGGCCGTCATTGATTTCCTGTTGGCGTTTGCGTTCGGAGTCGAAATGCGCGTTGGAATTGGCGGGCGCGGCTGGCAGACCCTTGGCGTACTGCACGGCATTGGGGCCGGAGACGAAGCCGCCGAAGATGCACGACAGCAGCGAGTTCGCGCCCAGACGATTGGCGCCGTGGTACTGGTATTCGCACTCGCCGGCGGAAAAAATTCCGGGAACATTCGTCTGGTGCTTGTAATCGATCCAGAGGCCGCCCATGGTGTAGTGCACGCCTGGGAAAATCTTCATGGGCACGTCGTGCGGGTCGACGCCGACAAACTTTTCGTAGATGTCGAGAATACCTCCCAGCTTGCGGTCGAGCGTCTTGCGGTCGATATGGGTAAGGTCGAGATAGACCATCGGCTGGCCGTCGATGCCGAGGTTGTGCTTGTAGATGACCTCGAAGATTTCGCGGGTGGCCACATCGCGCGGGACCAGGTTGCCATATTTCGGATAGCGCTCTTCGAGGAAGTACCAGCGCTCTTTCTCAGGAATGGATTTGGGATCGCGCTTGTCGCCCTGCGTTCTGGGCACCCAGACGCGCCCGCCTTCACCGCGCGCCGATTCCGACATCAGGCGCAGTTTGTCTTCGCCGGGAATGCAGGTGGGGTGAACCTGAATAAACTCGCCGTTGGCGTAGTAGCAGCCTTGCTGGTAGAGCGCGGACTGCGCCGATCCCGTACACACAACAGAATTCGTCGACTTGCCGAAGATGGCGCCAACGCCGCCGGTGCAGATGATGATGGCGTCGGCGGGGAAGGTGCGGATTTCCATGGTGCGCAGGTCCATCGCGCAGATGCCGCGGCAGACGCGCTTTCCGTCGAGCACGGCGGAGAGAAACTCCCAGTGCTCGTACTTCTTCACCTTGCCTTCGGACTCGTAACGGCGCACCTGCTCGTCGAGCGCGTAGAGAAGTTGCTGGCCGGTGGTGGCTCCGGCGAAGGCGGTGCGGTTGTAGAGCGTGCCGCCGAAGCGGCGGAAATCGAGCAGCCCTTCGGGCGTGCGATTGAAAGGGACGCCCATGCGGTCGAGCAGGTCGATGACGCCGGGAGCGGCCTCGCACATGGCCTTGACCGGTGGCTGGTTGGCCAGGAAGTCGCCGCCATAGATGGTGTCGTCGAAGTGGATCCAGGTGGAATCGCCTTCGCCCTTCAGGTTTTTGGCGGCGTTGATGCCGCCCTGCGCGCACACCGAGTGCGAGCGTTTTACCGGGACGATCGAGAACAGGTCAACCTCACCGCCCATTTCGGCGATCTTGATGACGGCGGAGAGGCCTGCGAGGCCTCCGCCCACTACGATAATTTTTGGAGCTGCCATGCTGTATGAGTCCTTTTCAGTCGTTGGTCGTTAGTCGTTGGTCGTTAGCAAAAACGTTATCAGCAAGAGCCTTCGGTGATCCTCGATTCGCCAACATGCGTCGCGAACGACTAACGACAAACGACCAACGACTATCTAGCGCATTACGATGTTTTCCGAAGCTGCATTCGAATCCAGAGGTTGGTACGGCCGGCTTAGGAATCCGTACATGCTGGCCGCGCCGATCGAAACCAGGCCGAGGGCGAGCGCCAGGCAGAGATAGCCAAAACGGCGGCGCGCCCTTTCCCCGGTGGTGATTCCCCACTTCGCGGCAAACAGCCACAGCCCGTAGCTGAAATGCCAGGAAGCGGCGATGATGCCGACCGCGTAAAAGGCGATCATCCACGGATTCTGAAATTCTGCTGCACCTTGCCGAAGGCTGCCATCGGATGCGTCGGCAGGTGCATGCCGGTAAAGCGCAGGTAATAAGTGTGCTGCACCATGTAGACGAGTGCGATGATGCCGGTCCAGCGCTGGGAGGTATAAAGCCAGTTGCCCTGCCACGGATACTCGGCGACATTCGTTTCGCCTTGATACCAGATGTAGACGCCGTAGAGGCCGTGGTAAAGGATCGGAATCCAGATGAAGAACAATTCGAGGCCGACGACGAACGGCAGGCTGTTCAGAAACTCGACTTGCTTGCCGTAGGCCTGAGCGCCTTTGAAGGCTTCGGCGTTCGAGATGAAGTGTTCGAGAAGGAAGGCTCCGATGGGAACGATGCCGGTGAGCGAATGCAGACGTCGCAGCAGGAACGAATATCCTTCACCGGCGCGCAGCGGAGCGACGCCTGGTTTGATTCTGGGTGTGACAGAACTCGGAGCGACGGGACTGGCCGTTGATGCCACGATGACTGCTCCTTACGTGGTCCAAAGTGAAAACTAACGATTATCGTCGGCTGCGGGAACGGAAGTCAAGAAGAGTTTGAACCTTGAACCGCAGAGATCGCGGAGTGCGCGGAGGGAAATAAGGAATTAACTCTCGAAAGTGGAACCGTTGCGAACCAAGGGCCCTCCCCTAATTCCTCTGCGATCTCCGCGTACTCCGCGGTTAAAGCTTTTGACCGTGGGCTCTTCGACACCACTCCAGGAATGCCCGAAAAGCCGCGCCCCGATGGCTGTACCGCGCTTTTTCTTCCGCGCTCAATTCGGCGAAGGTCTTGCCGATTTGCGGGAAATAAAACAGTGGGTCGTATCCGAAGCCGTTTTGTCCGCGAGGCGCGTCCAGCAGGATGCCTTCCGCGGTGCCGCGGAACCTGCGCAGCGTTTGGCCGTCGCGGGCCACAGCCAGGACACAGACGAAGCGCGCGGTGCGTTTTTCTGCGGCCACGCTCGCGAGTTCGCGCAGCACGCGCGCGTTGTTGGCTTCGTCCTCCGTGTTGCACTCGGCCGCGTGCGGGTCGTCAGCGGCATACCTAGCGGAATGCACACCGGGCGCGCCGCCGAGCGCGTCAATCTCCAGGCCGGAATCGTCGGCCAGAACGAGTTCGCCGGGAACGGCCCGACTGTAGGCTTCCGCTTTTTTGCGCGCGTTCTGCTCGAAGGTGGTTCCGTCTTCCACAACCTGGGGCAGCGATGAAAAGTTTGGGATGGTTGCGATCGTAATGCCATAAGGCGCAGCGGCTCCTGCCAAATCGCGGAGCTTGCCAGCGTTCGAGGTTGCGACTAGGACGCGACGTTCCATCTTGGTGCTCATTGTAGCTTTCCCTGTTTTCTGAGTTCCTCGTGATTCAACAGAGAGCTGATAACCACAGGGTACACGGGGGAACACGGGGGACTACACCTGTTGTCCTGGCCTCGCTTTTGGCAGCGTTATGCTCCACGCTGCAATCAGCAGTCCGAGACTGATCAAGGAGACGACGTTTCCAATTCCGCGATCGCTTGTCCGGCGGAAATAGATATGCACATCGCTGTCTCCGGCAGCCAGCGGAATAACGATCAGGCGAGTCACATCGGTGGTTTGTGTTTTGGTGGGCTTACCGTTCACCTCGACTTCCCACGCCGGGTAGCTGAAAACGCGCACCGTCAGATTTCGCGGCGTCGCAGCGTGGACCGTAAAGTGCTTTTCGATGGGCCCCCACGCTAACACCTGGCTCGGAACCGAGGCTCCCGCGTCATTGCTGAGGAGAGGCAGACCTTTGTCCAACTCGTAGGCGTCGGCTCCGGCCGGGACGTATTCGTCGGTGCCTTCGTAGCCGGTGCCGTCGGCGAGGGCATCGCTCATCTCGCGGATATCGCTCGCTCGGTCCCACCATGGCGGCTGGATCCGATACCCAGCGACAATAATCGCGACCAGCAGAATTGCACACGCCAGTCCACGCGAGCGCCAGCCTTTGGCGGCCATGGTCAGAAGCATGGCCAATGCGGCGTTCAGGCAAAGCAGCCAGCGGAAGGGAAGTTGCACGAAGCGGAACTTGGGCAAGTGCTGCCAGAGCAAATTGCTCACCGAAAACATCAGGACCACGCTCGCGGCGCCCCAAGCGGAAAGCAGTGTCCACGGCGTTTCCGACTCCGTCGCGCTGCGCGCGACCGGACAGCCGAACCACCCCAGCCCGCGAAAAGCGCGCGGTCTGGGGACCCCGGCGGGGGCGGCTGTCCCTACGTGTTTCGTCCACCAAGGCCGGGAAACCCAAATCGCGAGGGCGAGGACGCCGATTTCGGCAAGCGCCACGGTCGAAACCAAAAGATTGAAACGGTTGTGATCGGGATCGGCGATGATGGTGAAAAGAAAATTGTCCTGCGGGCGGACCCCCGGCGACAGCACCTCGCCGATATTGACCCAGCGCATTTCGTAAACGGCGGGAATCAAATAGAACGACGCCAGGCCTGCGCCAAGTGCAATGGCCAGTGCTGTTCGCAACAGCGGACGCCATGATCGCTCCCATGACTGCTCCCGGACTGCCAGAACCGCCGCCAGTCCAGCCACCGTGTAGTGAATCATCACGGCCGCGGGTGCGTTCGTCAGCCAGGCGGCGGCCAGCGTGAGCGTCAACCACAGCGCCGGGCGAAAGCCAGGCTCGCGTTCCGGCGAAAAGATCCGCAGTAGACAAAGCAGTACCAGCGGCAGCAGAACCGCAGCCAGTAGTTCGGCGTAGGCGCTTCGCCAGTAGACGATCAACAGGTGGTAGGGATTCAGCGCGTAGAATACAGCCGCAAACAGCGCGTCCGGGGCGCGGAGCCACTCGCGGGCCAGCCGGTACATGGACGCTCCGGCGAGCGTGAGCACAATCCAACAATACGCGCCGGGCACCATCTTCCAGGGCAGAGCCGCGCCGAGCGCGGCACCCAGAGTCCACGAAGCGGGAGGATAAAACAGGAAGCGAGCCTCGCCGTACCCCCAGTACGCGAGCGCCGCCCAGCGCGGATAGACGATGCCGTGCTTCCATTGGCCCAGGACTTCCATCCACGAAAACATGTGGAACTCAAAATCATGGCCGGACGGATTGCCCCACCAGAAGAACGGAGTGATGGCCAGCAGGCAAACGCCAGCCAGCAGCAGCGCGCGCGAAATCGGGGTTCTGAGCAGTTTGAGCTTTACCTTAATGTTGTGTAGAGACGCGGCTTGCCGCGTCTCCCGCGGCAGAGACGGGGCAAGCCCGTCTCTGCAGACAGAGCAATTCTATTGCATTGGAAAATTCTCGGAAGATTAACCGAAGCGAAATCATTCAGAAGGGGGTGTCGAGGTAGTCTGCGATCAACGAGGTGGAACCGACAACCGGGGCTTGGACCGGCACCAAAGACGGGGTGCCGGTCTGGTTCCCGGTTTCTTCAAGGGATCATTTGTTAGGGAGCGGACGTTCATTGGCTGGGGCGAGCTGCGCTCGCCTGGACAGCCGAACCACCCCAGCCCGCGAAAAGTGCGCGGTCTGGGGGCCCTGGCGAGGGCGGCTGTCCCTACGTTTTGGTTGGTTCTTATTGGTTCGCGGCGGCCGGATTTCGCTGGTGCTGCAGTTCGGCGAGAAACGCTTCTTCCTCCAGCGCAGGGCCGGTCCGCAGCAATTCCAGCAGGGGATCGTCCGCATCGGTTCCGGCGCTCGCGGTGCGGCTGAGATCGACCGCGTTGGCGACCAGAGAACGCGGAGAAGTTTCCAGTTGCGGAGTGGCCCCGGGCTGCCCGGTGAGGAATTCGATGAAATCGCCCACGCTCTTGCGTTGCTCTTCGGTGCGCGCGGGGAATTCAATGCCCATGCCATGTCCCGGATGCATGACCCGCACCAACCCTTCGGCGTGAATCTCCATCCCGGCGGCACGCAGGCACAGGTCGACAGCGGAAGATTGCGGGAAGGGAGATTCGGTCTGCACATAGCACCCGCCCAGACTGAGGTCGGTCAGTTTGCATTGCGTGACCGCGTCGGGTTCTTCGGGCAGGGCATCCTGAGAACGGGCGGAGAGCCAGTCGCCCATTTCGCCGCGCATCTTGGCGTCCATGTCGAGAAAGCGCAAGCCGGTTTGACCGTTGGCGATACTCCAGGCAACTTCCGCGTCCCCTTCAATGCCCGCGCCTTCGGGAAGCTGAAAGGAGATGCGAACCATGGTCCCAGAGGGCAGTGGCTTGGCCGCGAGCACATCCACGCCGCCCGTGCTGAGGTCGAGCAGAATGCCTTCGACCGTATTGTGGTCGTCCATATGAATCGTAGCCGCCGCCTGTACGGCGACTCGCAACGATTGCCGCCTTTCGCGCTTCAGCATCGCCGTTGCGGCGCGCAAGGTGGTTTGAGCCTGCTCGGGGCTGACGGGCTTGGTGAGGATGAAATGAGTTCCCGCGCCCAGAATCGAGCGGATCTGCGACGCATCGTGGAGCAAGGCTACCGTGACCGGCGGCTTGCGGTCGGGGCCGACCAGGCGGCGGCAAGCCTCCAGCAGCAGAGAGGCCGCTTCGGGATCGTCGAAATCGACGATGACCTGGTCGAACCGCTCCTCCGCCAGTCGCGCCACGGCAACATCGGCCGCGTTCGACCGGTCCACCGCAACCCCGAACTGCGACAAGACCTGAATCAGCGTTTCCGCCGTCGGTTCGTCCTTGGTCACCAGCAATGCCTGCAAGATCATGCGCCCGAGCCTCCGCCTCGCGCTTTGCCTGTACAGTCAGGCGCCTTCTACGGCCAGCGCGGAGTTGCGCTGCGCCCTGGTTTCGCCGCGGCCGGCGAGGATTGAGCGCTGGCCTTGGCCGCCATCGCGTTGGAGTTCTCCTCGTCCACTTCCGCCAACACCGCGCTATCGTCCTCGTTCTCCGCAAGTAAGGGCGCGACTTCGCGCAGTTTTTCGGCAGCCTGCTGCAGCATTTCGATCTGCTTTCCCAGTTGCGTGTACTGCGCCTGCTTGCGGCGCAAAACCTCATGGATGTCTTTCATACAACCCCCTGCGCCTGACTGTAGGTTTGGAGCAAGGTAAGGTCAACGCCAAAGGCATCGCGGACCGTTACGGCAGTAACCGAAGAAGAGGGCGGGGTGCGCGCTTCAAAGCAGTGTTCGGACAGGCTCAGCTCAGGACGCGAAGCGCTCGAAACCATCCTGAGCAGGGGACCGTTTCCTGCGACTGCCATCCGCGCGAACGCTTAGTTCAAAATCAAAAGCCCCGCCTTGCGGCGGGGCCATGAGTTGAGTGTTCTGGGCGAACCGACAGATTTAGGTTATGCCCCGATCAGCTTGCGTCGGAACATTCCAGCGAGACCCACCAGGCCGGTTCCCAGCAGGCCCAAGGTTCCGGGTTCCGGGACTGTGAGCTTTGTGTCGCCCACCCTAATGTGCCCTATACCTGCTGCGAATTGGGCGTTACCTGCAAAGATGGTCTGGTGGGTCGTGCCAGTCACCGTACGGCCGTCATACAACGTGCCCTTGATGGTGCCGCTTAGCATATAAACGCTGCCGAGCCCCTTCGAGCTAACCCAAGTCCAAGTAACTGGACCGACGAAGCTGCCGCTAAAGAGCGTTACTGGGGTCGTTTTCGAGCCCGTTAATGTTTTTGCCCAGGGGCCCCAGCCCTTCACGATAAACGATCCGCCGCCATTAAAGGTTGCGCCGCCCGTGCCCAGGATCGAGCCGGAGGCTAGAGAGCCGGTTGAGAAGGCGACGGAACCCATAACTGTCCCGGTGGATATGCCGTCCCAGCTCCTGAGTTGCGATTTATGTATGCCCCCTAGAACGACGCCTGCGTTCGTAACCGAAACCGAGCCGGAACTGTTGCTGAGATCAATCGTGCCCGCCCAAGTAGCAATTGGCAACGCCAATGCCAGTAAAGTCAAAACTACCACTCGCCTCATGTGATTTCCTCCCAAGATTTCTATTTCCCCACATGCGCCTCGGGAATTGGTGCCCAAGGTATAGATCGCCTACTGGTTTTAGTGCACTTACCCTTCCAAAACTGCAACAGGTTGGTTGTTATTGTTTATCAACAACTTAGAAGCAAAAACCTCGGATACTTCAAATCCCGGGGTGCAATCTGCTGCACACTAGCAACAAATCACTTCCCCAAGATCGCCCAGAGTCCCAGTCACGCAGGCAGTTTCGGCTGACTACGAAACGGAGCAACTTTCAGTTCAGAATCGGCAGGGGTAATCTCGCCACGAACGAGAAACCTTGACCCAGGGGAGACCGCTTCGAGAACCTGCCGCGACCCTCAGTACCCAGTCGCGAGGTGACGCAGGCTACCACGGACCTTGTGTTTGGCAAGTGGCCTGTTAGTGCCATTTCAATCCCTCGATAGTGGCATTCCGCTCTGGAGCCGATTGTCATAGCTTTAAGGGTGAGCAGTTCTGGGGAGGGCTGTTCGGGCGTCCCGTGATCCTTTGGATCCGGGGCGCTTCTTATTTGTAGGGCAGTCGTTAGTCGTTGGCAAGCCAGGGATCGCCAGCATCGAAGTAACGCGAAGGCACCGCGCGAACGACCAACGACTAACGACCAACGACTAAGTCGTCACCAATTCGCTTTTCCCTGCGGACAGGCTGCGGTAGGCCGCGTCCAGAATGATCTGGTTCTGCCAGCCTTCCCGGCCCGGCACGGGAAACTCCTCCCGGCCTTCGATCGCGGCGGCGAAGGCATCTACCTGCCTGGCGTAGGCAAGTTGGTTGGAAACGGTTTCTTCGGCTGCAAGGTGGCCGTCACGCCACAGCTCCAGCTTAACCGGCCGTTCGACATTCAGCGCATCATCGGCCCGGAGGACGCCCGCGTCGCCGACAATCTCCAAGGGCGTGCGATAGTGCGCGCGAGTTGAGACCAGCACCGTAGCCAGCGTGCCTCGATGAAACTCCAGCGTCAGGACGGCCGCTGCTTCAACGTCGCCCGATCCTTCATCTGATCGACCGACGGCGCTCACCCGTCGAGGCTCATCCTGCAGGATGTAGCGCAAGGCATCGATGCAATGGACGCCTACGTCGGCGATGGGGCCACCTCCCGCTATCGAACGGTTGTAGAGCCAGGTTCTGGCGTGGCCCGACCCAGGATACGAGAACTCCGCCCGCGCAAAGATCGGGCGGCCGATGTCGCCAGCGGCAATGCGCTCGCGAAATCTCGCCGTGCTGTCTTCAAAGCGAAAGACCTGGGCAACGCCAAGGAGAACGCCGGCTTTGTGCGCCGCTTCGACCATCTGGCGGCATTCGTCCGCATCCATGCCCATCGGCTTCTCGCACAGCACCGGCTTGCGAGCGGCCACCGCGGCGAGGACGTCCTGCAGGTGGCAGGCGTTCGGAGTGGTGACCAGCACGGCGTCAACTTCGGAGCAGCGGCAGAGTTCTTCGGTGGAAGCAAAGGCAAAGCCGTGCGGGATGCCGTACTGCCGGGCCGCCTCGCGAGCTTTGTCCGAATCTCGGCGAGACAACGCCACCACTTTGCAATTCCGAGCCAGCGCGAAACCCGGCATCAGACGGCGGACAGCGTGCAAACCGAATCCTGCGATACCAAAGCGAATCATGGGGCGGATCACCGGTTCTAAACCGTTACGTGTACGGATAAAAGACGAAAAACAGCAGCGACAATGCGGTCAACCCCCAGAGCGCCGGGCGAACATCGCGCAAGCGTCCCGAAACCAGCTTGCAAAAAGGATACAAGATGAAGCCCGCCGTCATGCCAATCCCCACATTGTAAGTGAAGGCCATCAGAACGATGACGCCGAAAGCTGGAACCAGTTCGGTGAGGTCGTCGAAGGGAATGCGAGTGATGGGAGTGAGCATCAGCAATCCGACGAAGATGAGCGCGGGTCCGTAAGCCTGTGGCGGAATGGCGGAGATGAAGGGCGCGAAGAATAAAGTCCCGGCAAAACACATCGCCGTGATGACCGCGGTCAGGCCGGTTCGGCCTCCGGCTTCGACTCCGGTAGCGGACTCGATATAGGCGCCGGAGGTGGTGGTTCCAATCACGGCGGCGAAGGTTGTGGCCAGCGCGTCGGCCATCATCGGGCGCTCGATCTGCGGCAGGTTGCCGTCTTTGTCGAGGAAGCCCGCGCGCGCCGACACGCCGATGAGCGTGCCCATGGTGTCCACAAAGGCCATGACAAAAATCGTGAGGACAACCGGGAAAAATCCCCAAGTAAACAGACTGTGCAGATCGAACTGAAAGAAAACGGGCTGCAGGCTGGGCGGACGGCTGATCCAACCCGTCGGAGCCGGAGCGACCCGGGTGACAAAGCTGAGCAGAGCGGTGGCGAGAACTCCGCTAAGAATCGCGGCCGGGAAACGGCGAATGGTCAGCACCGTCATCAGCAGGAACCCAAAGATGGAAAGCAGCACGGAAAGCGAGGTGAGATGGCCCGGCCGCACCGGCGCTCCGGGCGATCCTATGGTGACGATGCCGGTCTGATTCAGTCCGATGAAAGTGAGAAACAATCCGATGCCGACAGCGTAACTGTAACGGAGCGTGGCGGGAATGGCGTCGACCATCCACTGGCGGAGGCGAAGCAGAGTCATCAGAATGAACAGGATTCCGGCCAGGAACACCGCGCCCAGCGCGCTTTGCCACGTGTAACCGAGCACGTGAACCACCGTGAACGCGATGAAAGCGTTTTCGCCCATATACGGGCCGATGGCGAACGGGCGGTTGGCATAGAAGCCCATCAGCAGCGTTCCGAAAATGGCCGTGAGAATGGTGGCCGTGAGTGAGGCGCCCGCCGGCATTCCGGCTGTCTTCAGGATGGCGGGATTGACGGCCACGATGTACGCCATCGTGAAAAAGGTAGTGAGCCCGGCGACAACTTCGCGCCGAACGGTCGTCTGGTGGTGAGCGAGTTCAAAGAACCGATCGAGCCAGAGCTTCACGATTCAGAGTTCCCCAATAAGTCGAAAATTGAAGAAGTCAGAAGTTAGATTGCAGAAGTGTATCCTAGCCGCCGTACGACTCAGGTTTTACTTTTGCAATTTGACTCCTCACGTCTGACTTTTCCGCAACTCAGCCAGCAACTTGGGATCGATGTTTCCACCGCTGACCACTGCGACGTTGATTCTTGTTTTCGGCAACGCGTCGGCGTGAAACATAAATGCGGCCGGAGCGACAGCGCCGCTCGGTTCGGCCAGCGTTTGGCTGTTTGCGCTCAGAGCGCGTGTGGCCTCGCGAATCTCTTCTTCCGTCACGCTGACGATGTCATCCACATAGGCGCGGATATGTTCGAAATTGATCGCGCCAACGCTCTGGGTGCGAAGACCGTCGGCCAGCGTCTGCGAGACTTGCGCAGCAGGGAAGGAAACGATGCGTCCCGCGCGCAGGCTGGCTTGGGCATCGGCGGCAAGTTCGGGCTCGACGCCAATCACCTTCACATCGGGATTGTTCAGCTTGATGGCCGCCGAGACGCCGCTGATCAGTCCGCCGCCGCCGACCGGGACGAGTACGGTCTCAACGTTAGGCAGGTCGTCGAGGATTTCGAGGCCAACGGTTCCCTGGCCGGCAATGATCTTTTCGTCGTTGTAGGGAGGCACGATCGCGTAGCCGTGCTCAGCGGCCAGTTCCTCCGCACGCAGGCGGCGCTCTTCGCTGCCGGGGCCGACGGTGACGATCTCCGCCCCGAGCGCCGCGGTGGCTTCGAGTTTGTTCTTCGGAGCATTGCCCGGCATGACGATGATGGCCTTCACGCCCAGCGCTCGCGCCGCATAGGCCACGCCCTGCGCGTGGTTGCCGCTCGAATAGGAGATGACTCCGCGGCGGCGTTCTTCATCTGGCAGAGAAGCGACCTTGTTGTAGGCGCCGCGCAGTTTGAAGGCGCCGATGGGTTGTAGGTTTTCGAGCTTAAGGTAGAGCTTGCGTTGATCTGACGTGGCGGTCCATTCGAATAGGGGAGTGCGGACGGCGATGCCGTTGAGCAGCGTTTGGGCTGCGCGAATGTCGCGGAGAGTGACCATCATTCTCTTGAGCGTGCCCTGTGCCGGCATTTTTTGCAACTTGCCTATGTGTAATCTATAAGTTACACTACCAAGGAATGGAACTCCGCCGCTATCTGACTGTATCGGGCTCGCCTCTCGCTAGGTAACTTCGGCGACTGCAAGGTGTTGCACGGCGGTCTATTTGAACTGCGGATCGACTGGGGGCCGGGCTATCGGGTTTATTACGCGCAGGTGGGCAAGGCTTGCGTCTTGCTCCTTTGTGGCGGCGATAAACGCAAGCAGTCCTCCGACATCCAGCGGGCGCTCGAATACCTCAAAGATTACAGGGAGAGAACACAATGAAACGCAAAGCGAGCATATCGCACGAGGAAGCTACGGTTCGTGAGCTGCGTGAGAATCCAGAGTTTGCTGCCGAGTACCTCCGCGCTGCCTTGGAGGATGACGACGAGCCGAGCGTGCTTCTGATCGCCCTGCGACGGATCGCCGAGGCGCGTGGCGGCATTGCCAAGGTGGCGAAAGCCGCTGGTATTGAGCGTGAAAGCCTGTACCGCGCCTTGTCGGCTCGCGGAAACCCCCGGCTTTCCACCTTGGTTGCCGTGACCAAGGCGGTGGGGTTGAAGCTCACGGTAGAAACCGCGGGATAGATGTCCTTCCGTCAACCTGCCTCGCCCCTGGGCCTTTTGGCATCCCATTCGGGATGAAGCCAGCCATGCTGAACTAATTCATGGATCTCGCGCACACGTGCTTCGGTTATTCCAGTATGTTGCTCGACGGCAAGGGGGTGATCTGTTGGTTCGAGCTCAATGTATGGTCGGGTTCCGACCTGCCGCGTATGCACTTGCGTTTTCAGCAAAAGAGTGTCGGGGTAGATCTGTATTCTCGAGCACAGCCAGCCAAAGTACGGGGGCTCTTCGATTCGCTTCGGGTCCCGAACGAGCGCACGCTCCCGCTCGAAGTGAGCCCGACTCAAGGAGACCCAAACACCCCAAACAAACGGCTCGCTTCGTCCGTGAATATGAATTTCGAGGCCTCGAATCAGGAAGTCCTCATCGAAAAGAACGCAGGTATCTTCAGTCAGTTTGCAGGCGCGTTGGCGCTCGGATTCCGGGGTAATGTGCCAAGGCCATGGTGCATCAAGGCCGTAGCTGTGTGGGACTCCGCTGTGAATTTGTCCACATGTGGAACACGTCCAATTCTCCGAAGGCATCTCCCGCTCCACTCGTTGGCGAATCAGATCTCCAGTATCACCGGCATAATCAGGGGCCGCCGTTGCGTCTGGCGCGAAATGTAGCGCTTCAGGTCGGTACGGATTTTCTCTTTGATCACGCCGTAGTCGGCTTTCTCTTCGGCGCTGGAGGCGTCGAGCGTTTCCATGACGATTTCGCGGGCGCGCTCGATGAGGCCATCCTCGCCGGGATTGAAGCCGCGCGTTACAATCTCGGGCGCGGTTTCGACCAGTCCGGTGAGCTTGTTGATAGCGATGACCGGCATCACAAAACCATCTTCGCTGAGGTGACGGCGGTCTTTAATTACTAAATCTTCCACTACGTCGGTACGCGAGCCGGAATCGATGCAGACGCGGCCTACGTTGATGCGTCCAGCCTTGCGGGCGCCGTGCTCGTCGATCTCCAGGACGTCTCCGCTTTCAATCAGAAGCACGCTGCCTACCGAGCCGTGCATGGACCCGGCCAGTTCGGCATGTAACTTGAGTTGGCGGTATTCGCCATGGATGGGGACAAAATACTTGGGCCGCACCAGGTTGATGATGAGTTTCAATTCTTCGCGGCTGGCGTGTCCGCTCACGTGGATGGGTGGGTACGAGCCGTCGTCATAGATGACGTGCGCTTCGCGGCGGAACAGGTGATCGACCACGCGGAAGATGGCTTTTTCGTTACCGGGAATGATGCGCGACGACAAGACGACGGTATCGCCCTTTTCGATTTTGGCGTGCTTGTGGTTATCCACAGCCGCCCGCGACAGCGCCGACATGGGTTCGCCCTGCGTGCCGCTGATGAGGACGCACACTTTTTCGGGAGGGAAGTTCCTCATCTCCCCGGGATGGATCAACATGCCCTCGGGGATCTGTATATAACCCAGGTCTTCGGCGATTTCCGAGGAACTGTTCATGGAACGGCCGATAAAACAAATCTTCCGGCCGTGTTCGCGTGCCATGTCGATGGTCAGCTTGATGCGGTGAATCGAAGACGAGAAGCAGGAGATGAACAGCCGCCGCTGGGTGCGCGCAAACACCTCCTCGAACTTGCGTTGAACGGCGCGTTCGCTCGGGGTGTAGCCTTTGCGGTCGACATTGGTCGAATCCTGCAAGAGCGCAAGCACTCCCTCTTTGCCGTACTCGGCGAAACCGTGGAGGTCGAAGAGGCGGTTGTCGGTGGGCGTCGGATCGACTTTGAAATCTCCGGTATGCAGCACGACGCCGAGCGGTGTGTGGATGGCGAGCGCCACACAATCGACCAGGCTGTGGGTTACCTGCAGTGGATGAATGGTGAACGGACCCACCTTGAAGCGCTCTCCGGGGCGCATTTCGCGCAGGTCGGCGTCGTCGAGGAGTTGGTGCTCGTCGAGCTTATCTTCGACGTAGGCCAGCGTGAACTCGGTGCCCCAGACGGGAACGTTCAGTTCGCTGAGAATCCAAGGCAGGGCTCCGATGTGGTCCTCGTGGCCGTGCGTAAGGATGATGGCGCGCACATGCTTGCGGTTTTCGAGCAGGTAAGAAATGTCAGGGACCACGATGTCGACGCCCAGCAACTCGGCTTCGGGAAACATCAGGCCGGCGTCCACCACGATGATGTCATCGCCGAAGCGGATGGCCATGCAGTTCATACCGAACTCGCCCAGTCCGCCCAGCGGAATTATGTGCAGTTTTCCGGTTGCCATTTCGATGAGTCGATGCTAGCACAGCGAGACGTTCGTGTAGAGACGGGGCTTGCCCCGTCTGCTTTGGACGCGGCGGGAGACGCGGCAAGCCGCGTCTGTACAGGAAAGCGGAGGCGCCATCGGGCTGGCTGATAAACTCGTACTAGAAAATGGCGGACGAGAAGAAATCATGGATGCGGCGGCGGGTTGAAGGCGCAATCCGCGGAGGCCTGACTCGTACCTACAGCACGATCCGGGTTGATCCAGGACGCTTCCTGATGCAGTTGCGCGTGGCGCACGGGTTACCGCTTGCCACCTTTCAGGGCGTCTACACGCTGCCGGTGGAACGCCTCGACGATGTGGCGGAGTCGGTGATCCGCGGCGGCATGAAACTGGCGGCGGCGGAGGGCGCCGGCTTTGGCCTGGGTGGAATTCTTACCATCGTGCCGGATCTGGGCATTCTTTCCGCCATCACCATGCGCACCATCCAGAAGCTCAGCCTGATTTATGGGTTCGAGTTGAACACCGACGACGAGATTGCGGAACTTTGGATCGCGGCGGCCAGCGCGGCCGGAGTCGATATCAGCCGCGAATTGCTGGAGAAGGAAGTGATCAACCGCTTCGTGCCGAAGGTGATCCAGCGGATTGCGGTGAAGGCCGGCGCCGAGGTGGTGGAGAAGTGGGCGGGACGCCTGATTCCGGTTGTCAGCTCGGCCATCGGATGCGCGCTGAACTATTATTTCGTGCGGGCATGGGGTGAGCGGGCGCGGGCGCATTTCCGCGCCAAGCATCTGGAAGCGCGGCGCAGGTTTGCGGAGCAAATGCGACTTCCGGGCGCGCCGTCGGCAACGTTGCCTTCGTGAACAGCGGCGTAACGGCAGGTCCCATAAACGGGACGTTCAGAGAAGTTGTTCCAGCACCAGAGTTTCGAAGCCTTCCACGCGCTCGAAGACTGGATCATTGGTTATCAAACCGCTAGCCAGCGAGTGCACGGCGGTCGCGGCCAGTAATGCATCGGGAGTTTGCAGGCGATGAAGAGCGCGAATCCGGGCCGCGAGCTCCGCGATCTCCAGGTTCGGGGCAATCCAATCCAGGTTGGGATAGGTGGAAAGCAAGCCGTAGAAGTCGTTTGCCCGTTGTTCGTCGCGTTCGCGGTACGGCAGGACTAGCAGTTCTGTCATGGTGATTGTGGATGTGATCGCCGCGGAACCCGGCCGTTCCAGCCCGGAGAAAATAGCGTCAGTGTGGGCAAGATACTTTGGGTTGGCTTCCAATTGATAAATGAAGATACTCGTGTCCAGGGCGATTCGGCGGTGACGCCGGAGAAAAGCGCGAAGACGCTCTACTTCCAACTCTGGCGTTCCTTTTGCAGATAATCCTTTGGATAAGAACCGCGAGCTAACCCACGAATCGCGGCATGATAGGATTTTGGTTTTTGCAGGACCAGGACTTTACCGCCCCGGACAAGCACAAGAATCTTGTCGCCCGGTTTTAGGCCCAACGCTTTGCGAGCCTCACTCGGGATCACGATCTGGTTCTTAGCCGAAAGTGTCGCTTCCGTCATTGCTTTACATTATAGCATAAAGTAAAGCAGAAACGGCAAAGTGATCTGCCATTACCTTAGCCAATCCTCCAGCTCGATCCCGCGTTCGGTTTTCTCGTCGCGATACTTCACGATCACGGGCGTGTAGAGCGAGAGGTTCCAGTCGTCGGATTTACCCCTACCTTTTTTCACGGCGCGCGAGCCGGGGACCACCACGGCGCTTTCCGGCACTTCCAGCGAGTGCTCGGCGGTCGCGCGGTAGACTTCGCCGCGTACCAAATCGTAGAGCGGTGTGGAGCGGGTCAGGATTGTTCCCGAGCCCAATACCGCGCGGGCGCGGACCAGCGTGCCTTCGTAGATTCCGCAATTGCCGCCGATCAGCACGTCGTCTTCGATGATCACCGGGGCGGCGTTGATGGGCTCGAGCACGCCTCCGACCTGCGCGGCGGCGCTTAGGTGGACGCGCTTGCCTACCTGCGCGCACGAGCCTACCAGAGCGTGCGAGTCGATCATGGAGCCTTCATCTACATAAGCGCCGACGTTAATGAACATGGGAGGCATGCAGATGACCGACGGCGCAACGTAGGCTCCTTCGCGGATGGAAGAGCCTCCGGCCACGAGGCGAATGCGATCGGCCAAAGTTAGACGGCGGGCGGGGAAGGTGTCTTTGTCGACAAAGGAGAGCACGTCGCCGTCGGACATTTCTTTTAACTCGCCGAGGCGGAAGCCGAGCAGGATGCCTTGCTTGACCCAGGCATTTGTGGTCCAGCGACCGGCGACTTTCTCGGCGGCGCGAACCTCGCCGCGTGTAAGGGCCGCACGGAAATCGAAAAAGGTGCGGCGGGCTTCGTCGGGGTTGCCGATCGTTTCGCCCGTCACTAGATGTTCAATGGCCGACTGCAACGTGGATATGATTCTTGCCTCCGCTAATTCTGACCACTTGCGGGCGGGTTCAGACGCACAACTTCACCGCTCGCGAGTTGGTATTCGGCTTCGATGATGGTGAGCTTACCGGCTTTGACCGCGTCACGCACGATCTCGCTATTCGCCAACAGATCTTTCGCACTCTGGTGGACGTTCTCCTTGATTGCCGATTCGATCAAGTCGTCAGACTTGGCATAGGTCTTGGCCTGAGTGACGGCGGGATTGATCTTGTCGACGATGGCGTCAAGATTCCGGCTCGGCATCTTCTCCCCCAAACAGGCGGCAGTTACGGCACCACACTGTTGATGGCCGAGAACGACCAGGACGGAGCTGTGAATGTGATCCACGGCATACTCGATGCTGCCGAGGCCCACCGGGTCGGCCACATTCCCGGCCGTGCGCACGACAAAGAGGTCTCCGAGACTCTGGTCAAAGACTAATTCCGGGGCGACCCGGCTGTCGGAGCAGGAGAGAACAATGACATGAGGTTTCTGTCCTGCGGCGAGCTCGCGACGAAGGGAAACCACGGCATAAGCATGCGTTTTGCCGGCTACGAAGCGCTGGTTGCCGGCCATCAGGTTGGCCCAGATCTTGTCCGTGGGCGGGAGCGGCGTGGTTGCCGCGTGCGCGCCATGATGGGCGGGAGCGGTCGCCGGTTGTTGCGCGACGCCCAGACTCACGAACAAAAGCAGGACAAACAAATGCATCAGAAGGCGATTCACGGAGGTTCCTCCAGGGAGGCAAAAACGATAACACTTCCGAAGCCGACTGTCTTCTACGCCACGCACTTGCATTCGCTGCGGATCAGGACACCGGGCATCTGATGAGTTGCCTCGCGCGCCTCGGCGAGATTGGTGTACGGTCCGTGCCAGCGGGAATGATTGGGATCGTGCCCGGCGGGGCGTCCTTTGCCGGAACTGCACTGTCCACAGGAGGAGCGGTGCAGGATCGCTTTGTGCGGGCCCGCTGCCCAATTTTCGTAGACATAGAATTCGGCGGCTGCAACCGGCGGAGCGGCGGGCCGGGTAATCAATCCGGCGTCGGTCGCAACCTTCTGCAGCTTAGAGCGCGTGTCGCGGCGCATGGGAAGCAGAGGCAGGCGATAGACCTCTTCGATCTTGCCCATCATCGCAAGGACGGCCTTCACCGGCAGAGGACTCGACTCGATGAAGTTGGCCTGCATCAGCGGAAAATACTTGCGGTGGAGGGTGCGGGCCGCGGTCCAGTCGTTGTTCAGAGCGGCGCGCGTCATGGCCGCCATTTCGTGGGGAATTTCGTTGGACGCAACCGAGATTACGCCGACGCCTCCAAGCGCGATCACCGGCAAAGTCACGGCATCGTCGCCGGAGAGCACCAGAAAACTTTCGGGCACGGAGTTCAGCACCTCGGCAATCTGCGTCATGCTGCCGCTGGCTTCCTTCACGCCGGCGATATTCGGGACTTCGGTTAGGCGCGCCAGGGTCGCGGGTTCGAGATTGGCGGAGGTGCGGCCGGGCACGTTATAGACGATGACGGGCTTATCGACGGCTTCGGCGATTGCGCGGAAATGACGGTACTGGCCTTCCTGCGTCGGCTTGTTGTAGTAGGGCGACGCGGTGAGGATGGCGTTGACGCCGGGGCGCGCGGCCACTTCTTTCGCCTTGGCGACGGCTTCGTGGGTCGAGTTGGAGGTGGCGCCGGCGACGATGGGCACGCGTCCGGCGACGACTTCGATGGTTACGTCGATGACGCGCAGCCACTCATCGTGGGTGAGGGTGGGAGTTTCTCCGGTAGTGCCGCAGGGAATCAGGAAGTCGATGCCCGATTCGATCTGCCAGGCGACCAGATTACGGAGTGCGTTTTCGTCGACAGCACCGTCCTGAGAGAACGGTGTGACCAGAGCGGTACCACAGCCTCGCAGTTGCATGGGCCTAGGATAACTCTTCTCGCGAGTGCTTGCATTTGCCTACCGTGATGCTGGAGGCGACTTGGAAGCACTGGTGTGGGGACGGGCGCCCTCGCCCGTCGATGGTTGCGTAGGGACAGCCGCCCCCGGCTGTCCAGGCCGAGCGAAGCTCGGCAGTTGCCAGCGACCACAGCAGCGTCGGACTCGCGCCTAAAGCTCGCGCCAGACGTTGCGGAACTCGTAGAATCCAGTTTTCCCCGCTAGCCACTCGGCGGCGCGGACCGCGCCCTCTGCGAATCCGCGGCGCGATTTCGCGTCGTGGCAAAGATAGATCCGGTCGTTGGGAGAATCGAAAGTGATTTCGTGCATGCCGACTGCGTCGCCTTCGCGGAAGGAGACGATTTCGACTTCTTTGTCGTTGCCTCCCGCCTCGCGCACAATTTTCTGGATCGTGATCGCGGTCCCCGAAGGAGCGTCTTTCTTGGTCACATGATGACGCTCGAAAATCTGGCCCGAGTAGTCGTATTTCAGCGCAGCTCCCGCGGTGGCGGCAATCTCAAAAAACAGGTTCACGCCGATAGAGAAATTCGATCCGTAGAGGAAACCGGTCTTGCCGGAGAGCACCATTTCGCGCAAGCGCGGCAATTGCTCGTACCAGCCGGTGGTTCCGACCACGAGGTTCTTCTTTGTGCGGATGCAGGCCAAGGCGTTGGCAACGACCGCCGCCGGCGTGGTGAAGTCGATGGCCACGTCAAAGGGAGCGAGGAAAGCGGGAGTGAGGGCGCGGGCATCCGCGTTTTCGTCGACATCCAAGGTGCGCACCTGATGCCGCCGCTCGCGGGCCACTTCCGCCACCAGCGATCCGGTCTTACCACAGCCGAGGATTAGAAGATTCATGGTGGAAACCTTGAACCGCAGAGTTCGCTGAGCGCGCAGAGAAAATCTGGATAACGGAGTTTAACTCAAGTTCTTGCTCTTCTCCGCGCACTCGGCGTTCTCTGCGGTTAAATGCCCTACGCGAACACTTCCGGGTCTGCCTCCGCGAAAAATGCATGGTGCAACCGCCGCACCACCTCGGCGGCGTCGCCTTCTTCGATCACGAAGGTCAGATTGATTTCGGAAGCGCCCTGCGAAATCATGCGGATCTTTACATCTTCAAGAATGCCGAAAACTTTGGCGGCGATCCCGGGCGTGTCGCGCAGATTCTCGCCCACCAGGCAGACGATCGCCTTGCGGCCCTCGTACTTCACGTCGGCGAGTTTTGCCAGATCGGCGGCCAGCGCCGGGATGGCTTCGTTGGTCTCGGCGGTGACCGAAACGCTGACTTCGGAGGTGGAGACCACGTCCACCGCTACCTCGTGCTGATCGAAGACCTCAAAGATGGATTTCAAATATCCGTGCACCAGCAGACGGCGAGGCGCGGCAACTTCGACCAGCGTAATCTTTTTCTTGAGCGCGATGGCCTTGAAAATATTCGTGCAGCGCGGGGCTCGCGCCGTGACCTTCGTGCCTTCGCAGGTCGGGTTCAGCGAGTTCAAAACATAGACGGGAATGTTTTTCTGAATCGCGGGCAGCACGGTTGCGGGATGCAGCACCTTGGCTCCGAAGTAGGCGAGTTCGGCGGCCTCGTCAAAGCTGATGACTTTGATGCGGCGAGCCTCGGGACAAAGGCGCGGGTCGGTGGTCATCATGCCGTCGACGTCGGTCCAGATTTCGATGCGCTCGGCATTGAGGCCGGCGCCGAAAATCGCGGCCGAGAAATCGGAGCCTCCGCGGCCGATGGTGGTGGTGATGCCGGCGCGATTGGAGCCAATGAATCCGCCCATCACCGGAACTTTGCCCGCCTCGATCAGAGGCTGGACTTTCTTTCGCAGGCGCTCGTTGGTTTCTTCGAACTGAGGAACGGCGCGGGTGTAGCTGCTGTCGGTGAGCAGGCACTGGCGCGAATCGACGTGCGCGCCGGGCAATCCGCGGGCGGTGAAAGCGGCAGCCACGATCTTGCTGGAAAGCACTTCGCCGAACGAGGCAACGTAATCGTAGGTGCGGGGAGTGATTTCGCCGACCGCGCCAATGCCGCGCAGCAATTCGTCCAGATCTTCGAAGTCGGCGCCCAGGTCGCCGTGAAATTCGGTGAACAGGGCGGTGCCGAGAAGTTCTCCGGCGGTGTCGTAGTGGCGTTCCCGCAGGGCGCGGGCCATTTTGAGAGCGGTCTTGCGATCGCCGCCGCCGGCGGCCTTTCCCATGGCGAGCAGGGAATCGGTGACCTTGGCCATGGCGCTGACCACCACCACGGGACGGTCGGCCAACCGGCCCTGGACGATGTGGGCTACGCGGTCGATGGCTTTTGCATCTTGAACGGAGGTCCCGCCGAACTTCATGACGATCATGGGCGGGAGCGACTCCTTAGCGTTGAACGAAAGTTCACCACGGAGGCACGGAGGCACGGAGAAAACCTGAATCAGGGACTTGTGTTGGTGATCATTACCGACCGACGGAAGCAAGCTTCGTCTCAACCATTCCCACGGTTCGACGGCAGAATGCGGAATTGTGCAGACAGGATTTCGCTTTTCTCCGTGTCTCCGTGCCTCCGTGGTAGAATGTACTGGTCACCCTAGATATCCCTTCGCTTTCAGCAACTCGGCATTCAGCAGCGCTGCGCCGGCGGCGCCACGAATAGTGTTATGCGAGAGGACGGTGAACTTCCAGTCGAGAACGTTGCATTTGCGCAAGCGGCCGACGGCGGTGGTCATGCCGGCGCCGAGGTCGCAATCGAAGCGCGGTTGGGGACGGTCGGGCGCCGTCATATAGACGACAGGCTGCTCGGGCGCGCTCGGCAGGCGCAGTTGCTGCGGCTCGGCGCGAAAATCGTTCCAGGCGGCGATGATTTCCTCGGGCTTCGCTTTCTGTTTCAGACGAATCGCAACCGACTCGGTATGGCCGTCTTCCACGGCGACGCGATTGCATTGCGCGCTCATGGCAAAGGGAGCGGGGTCGACGCGCTTGCCGTTCAGCGTTCCCAGCAACTTTTGCGTTTCCTCTTCCATCTTTTCTTCTTCTTTGCCGATGTAGGGGATGACGTTGCCGAGAATGTCGAGCGAAGCGACTCCGGGATATCCGGCGCCGCTGACCGCCTGCATGGTCACCGCCATCACCGTTTCCAGCGTGAAGCGGCGATGCAACGGAGCCAGGGCGAGCACCAGCCCAATGGTCGAGCAGTTGGGATTAGTGACCGCAAAGCCTCCGGACTTGTGGCGCCAGGGCTGGGTTTCGATGAGCTGGATATGATCGCCGTTGACTTCCGGAATCACCAGCGGGACGTCGGCCTGCATGCGCAAGGCGCTGGAATTGGAGACGACGGCGCAACCGGCGGCGGCAAACTGCGGCTCCAGTTCGCGAGCGATCGCGGCATCGAGGGCGGCGAAAATAATTTTCGGCGCGCCTTCGGGCTTGGCTGGGGCGACCGTCATTTTGGCGACGTTGGCGGGGATGGCGGTTTTCAAACGCCAGCGCGCGGCTTCGGCGTACGTACGGCCTTCCGAACGGTCGGACGCAGCCAGCCACGCGACCTCAAACCACGGGTGATGTTCGAGCATCTGGATAAATCTCTGCCCGACGATGCCCGTGGCACCTAGAATTCCTACAGGAAGTTTGTTGGACATGGTGAACTGTGATTTTATACTAGTGCCACGACCGAGTAATAAGTCATAGATGGAGCGACGGGCGTCTCGCCCGTCCGGTTCGGGCGGGAACGTCCGGCGCTCCACGTGTTAAAGCCGCGACCTTCCCGCGAACCTGCGTGAATCCGAGTTTTCCGCAGGCAGCCTACGACCCTCGGTGTCTGTTCGATTCCCGAGCGCGGATGTAGGCTTGATCTTTGCCCAGGAGCAACGCCCAGGAGCGACTATGTCGGAACTACGCCAGAATTTTGCCACCAGGGAATGGGTGGTGATTGCAACCGAACGCGCGCGCCGTCCGGAAGAAATGGCGCAACACCGCGAGCGCCAGCCGCTGGCATCGTTTGTGCCGAGCTGCCCTTTTTGTCCGGGAAACGAAAAGCTGACGCCGCCGGAAGTGCTGCGGGTACCCGCCTCGCCGGACGTTCCGTGGCACGCCCGCGTGATCCCGAATAAGTTTGGGGCGCTTTCGCGCGACGTGCAACCGACCCGCTCAGTACATCGTTCGCGGCGGTCGGTCAACGGATTCGGGATTCACGATGTGATCGTGGAGACGCCCGACCATGCTCAGGTTTTGGCGCTGATGCCCGATTCCTACGTGGCGGAAATTCTGCGGATCTATAAGACCCGCTACGACGAACTCAGCCTCGACCCGCGGGTGGCGCTGGTCACGATCTTCAAGAATCACGGCATCGACGCGGGCACGAGCCTGGAACATCCGCACTCTCAGATGATTGCGACACCGGTGACCTCGCTGCACGTGCGCCAGCGTTTTCAACACGCTTTGCGGCATTTTGACGACTACGGCGAGTGTATGTTCTGCCAGATGATCGAGGAGGAATTAGAAGAGCAAACGCGCGTCGTCATGGTTTCCGAGCACTTCGTCGTGCTCGAACTGTACGCTTCCGCGTCTCCGTTCTGCACCAACATTTATCCGCGGCGGCACATGGCGAGCTTCGGCGACGTGAGCGCGGCGGAGATCAACGATCTGGCGCGCATGCTACGCTCGCTGCTGGCCAAGCTCTACCACGGGCTGGCCGACCCCGACTTCAACTATACGATTCGAAGCGCTCCGGCCGAGAGTGTCGGGGTACGGTATTTTCACTGGTATCTGAGCGTGATTCCGCGGCTGACGCGGGTGGCCGGATTCGAGCTGGGCTCGGGAATGTTCATCAACACGGTGCTGCCGGAAGCAGCGGCGGAATTCCTGCGCAAAGTGGATGTGGAAAGCGTGAAGAACGGCACAGCGGCGGCGGCCACGCCGTAGAGGATCGGGTCATCTGACCATCGGGTGATCGGGTGATCGAAAGTCAGAGGCATTTGAACTTAGATCACCCGATGGCCCGATCACCCGATGACCCGATCCCTGGGGGAATACTCGTTGAGCGGTCCGAACTTGCGTTTTTCGGCGTAAATGCGCCAGCGACGCCAGACGATACGCAAACTGGCCATCACCGGGATGGAGAGATAGACGCCGAGCACGCCGGCGATTTCGCCGCCCGCGAGAATGCCGAACAAAGCCGCCAGGGGATGCAATTCCACGCTGACTCCCATGATCCGGGGAGAGATGACGTAGTCTTGCACCATCCGCCAGAGCAACAGAAACAACAGCAGGTAGACCCAGTGTGGATATCCCGCCAGAACAGCGACGGCAATCATGGCCGCGCCTGCCAGCAGCGGCCCGACCACCGGGACAAACTCCATCGCGCCTCCGGCGGTACCGAGCATCAAGGCGTAGGGAACTCGCATGGCGCCCAAAAATGCGGTATAGGCCACGAACGATAGCGCCGCCAGGGTCAACTGGGCGCGAATGAATTGGGCGAGCATCTGGTTCAGATCCTGGAACACATCCTGCAAAAACTCACGTTGCGAGCGCGCGGGCACCAGCGCCAGCAGCACCTCCTGGAAGGCGCCGCCATCGCGGAGAAAGAAAATGGCGAGGATCGGCACCAGAAACAGCAGCCACACTTCTTGCGCCGCTTCGGCCGCGCGAAAACCGATGCGCTGCGCCAGGCGAGACAAGTCTTGCCGGTGGTTCATCAGGAAATCCCGAATCCGCTCCTGGGTGGCATCGCTCCAGCCGTGCTGGTGTCCGATCTGCGCGGTAAGTTCGCCGATTTGGCCGGAGAATTGGTTCACGCTGGCCTTATCCATCAGCGACGGCAGAGAGGCTCCCAGACGCGCGCTTTGCCGGGCGATTCTGGGGCCGACTAGAAAACCGAATACTCCCAGACCGATGAGAAGCAGGAAGTAAATGACGGCGATCGCCCAGGCGCGGCTGTGGAGAAGCTTCTCCAGTCTTACCACGGCGGGATTAATGAGATAGGCAAAAAAGATGGCGAAAAGGAAGAGAATCAAGGTGCGTCGCGCGGTATAGAGAAAACCCAAGCCGACGGCGAACAGGAGGGCCGTGAATAGAACGCGCGACGTGCGTGAGTCGAGAATGGTCAAGAGTTATCCGGCTGGTCCGGTCCCGTGCCAGCTCCTATCGTAGCGCCCGCCATCGAATTCGATCCACTTCCGAAAGGGGCTGACCTTCGGCCAGGGTTGGGGTGCCGGCTCCCACGGCTTGCGCCGTGGGCTGCTTTCTTACGCCGCTTCGCGGCTAAAGGCGCAAATCTTATTGCTATGAGCCAGTTCTAATCGCGCTCCACTACCGTATTCTCTCCCACAATGGACATGCGCATCACCTTGAAAGCTTGATCGTCGAGCCAGAGTTGCCAGGTTCCAGCCTCGGTCTTGAATTCAAGTTTGAACAGGTCCCGCTCTCCATTCTTCAGGGTCACTTTTTCCCGGCCGAGGAACTCGGCGCTGAGCGGCGCCGACGCATGCTGGCGCGGATTCAGAGTTCCGAACTGGGTGCGCTGCTTCAGTGGGCACTGGGTCGCCTGCCCTTTTTCCTGTTTGCAGGCTGTGGCAAGAAACTTCCAGGCCAGCACTTCGCGGTGAACGAAGAAGTAGTCGTCGAGGATGTTGGTCGACGCGGGCAGCAGGTAGGGCTGTTCGTGTTCTTTCTCCTCTGGGCCCGTCCTCCACTTCTGGCTCAGAAAATCGGAATTCGGAAGCACGACCGACGTTGCCTTTCCCGGGCTCAGTTCCTTCCATTCGTAACGCCGGATTTCCCCGGTCGGGGTAAGCTGCATCTCGGAAGATTGCGCGGCGTCGATGGGAGCATTCACGGTCTTGAATTCGGACTGGATGACACTTCCGCCGCTGGTTTGATAGATGGAAAATGTCTCGGTTCCAACGCGATGGCCATTCTGGAATATGCCGAAGGAGCCGGAATCGACGTTCTGGCCTTCGTGTTCCTTCTCTTTGTCTTTTTCTTTGGGCAGGGGAGCGGCCAACGCCGCGATGCACCAAGCCATCGCCATCATGAAAACGAGCAGCCGATAAGACAACTTCACTGTGATTCTCCTGTTCCGAAATTATCGGGAGTAGCCCGCGGTGAGGCGGCGGCCTCGGTTCTCTCCCGAAACAGCAACCTACGCTCGATCTCAACGCAAAGGGAGGCCGGATCTTTCCCCGAGGTTACGACAGTCATGGTTGCCTGCCGGTAGAACGGCAATCGGTCTTCATAGAGACGGGCGAACTCGGTGAGATTATCTTTTCGTAAAGGCCGTTCCGTCGGGTCCTCCAGACTGCGACGCCAGAGTTCGTCCAGCGGAACCTCCAGGAATACCGAGGGCCAGGATCGCAGTAACTCCCGGTTCTTTGGTTCGACGAAGGCACCGCCTCCGAGCGCGATCACGGTGTTGCGTTCGAGCGATTCGGTCAGATCGCGAAGCGCGCTGGTTTCGGCGAGCCGAAAAGAGGACTCCCCTCGATCCCGAAAAATCTCGGGAATGGTTTGCCCCTCGCGGGACTCGATGCGGGCATCCAGATCCACAAAATCCCAGTCCAGCCGCCGGGCAAGTTCCCGTCCCACGCTGCTCTTGCCGGAAGCCATGAATCCCACCAGAAACACCGCGCACACTGCCATGTGTCTCCATCAAGGTCTTAGGTCTCAGGAAAATCAAGACCTTCTTAAGACCTAAGGCCTGAGACCTAAGACCCAAGGCCTGAGACCTGAGACCTGATTCTTCTTGGTTCAGCGTTGCTTGAGGCGGATTCTACCACTGAAAGAACGCAGCACTACCTCCGATGCGGCCTTGCCCACCGTGCCAAAGAAGGAACGTCCCGCTTCAAAAGAAAAGCGGGAGTGCGCCTTAGGTTGGAGAGGAAAGTCGTTTTGGACCTTGCCCAGCACCGAGTGGGCGCTGAAATCGGCCGAGACGTCAGCCGGAGCCAGGGCTTCGATATCCCCGGTGTGGGTGGTGAACTTATAGTCGCCGGCGGCGCCGAAATCACCGTCGTAGAAGATCTTTCCACTGCCGGAATTGGCTTGGACCAGCGGCCCGGTGACCGACTTTAAATGGACGTCGCCACTGATGGACTCGATCTCAACGTGGCCGTTGCGAACATCGGTCAGCGTGACCGGCCCGCCCATGGTCCGGACATGCACATGACCGTTGCTTACGCTGCGAACATTCACCACGGCATCGGTGCCTTCCAGGGTCAAGTCTCCCTGCAAGCGCTCCGCCGACAGGGGACCGGTTGAAGAGCGGAGATTGAGGGTGGCGTCGGGCGGAATCAGGAGTTCGTAGTCGACCTGGCCGGTCTGCTGGTCCGCGCCCTGCAAAAGGTGGGAGGCGATTTCGATCCGGTTGCCATTTTGCTGGCGGTCGACTTCCACCTTGTCCGACTTGAGCGTGGCCGTCACCACGACCTGACTGGCGCTGCCAGGCTTCACGGAAATCGCCCCATATTGGGTGTCGACGGAAATGTTGGCCTTGGGGCCGACGGTGAAACGGTATTCCTTCTTCGTTTCAGCGAAGGCCGCCGACGCCAGACAGGTCACCAGAACCAGAGTCACGACCGTGGTGTTCGGAATGTTCGCTTGCCTAAGACTCGCCTGCTGAAGACTCGCCATAAAAATGCCCCCTGCGGCCGGGAACGCCGGTCCGCCCTTCCACTACTGAATACGATCCAACGCGATCTGGTATAGAAGCGCCTTCTGTTGATATGCATCCATCAAATGTTGCCGCGCGTCCATATCCCCTGGATTTTGATTCACATACGCCTGAGTTTCCCGTATGTCGGCATTCACCGCCTGCAACTGAGTTTCATACGAGGCCCTCATCGAAGGGGCCAGGGTGGACACCGCGCTTAGAAACTGTTGATCTTCCGTGCTCGGCTCGGATTCTGCCGCGGGCGCCGCCATGCGTGTTGGCGGAGCGGACTTCTGCGCCAGTTGCTGAGGAGCCGGGGCATGCTCGGCGGGCGAGGTCACGGCGGGGATGACTGGAGCTGGGGAGGTTGCTTGAGTCTGGGCCGCCAGGGGAGTTTCCGGGGCAGTTTTCGGAGCTTGCTGCTTGGCTACTTGCGGCGCGGGCTTGTGGCTTACGACATAAGAGCCTGCCGCCAGCAGAACAGCGGCGACGGGAGCCAGCCACCACGCAATCGACGTCCATCGCCGCCCAGGGGAAGTTGGGACGACGATGGGGCGCATTGGGGCCGGCTCCCGGATCAGGCCTTCGGCGCGAAGTTCAGCGGCAATTCGCACCCACACCCTCGGCGCCGGTTCTTCGGTTGCAGCCAGTTTCCGGGCCTCGCTCGCGATCAGCTTCAGGTCGGAGAGCAGATCGGAACACGCCGGGCAGGATTTCAGATGCGCATCAAGATCAGACGCGGCAAGCCGCGTCTCTACAGTCGCACCTTCCGGAACCCCGTCGAGGAGCTCCGGCAGAAGTCGCTCTACATCGGAACAAGAACACGTCATAGCCAACTCTCTCCCCAGTTACAACTTCGGTTATCCAGTCTTGGCCTTTTCGGCTCTCATGAACTTCAGATAATCGCGCAGCTTCAAGCGTGCCTTGTGAAGCTGCGACTTGCTGTTGCCAATCGAGCAGCCCACCATTTGGGCAATTTCGTTATGCTCGAACCCTTCCACGTCATGCAACACAAAAACCGTCTTGTAGCCTGGCGGCAGCCGGTCGATGGCCCGCTGCAATTGCAGGCGATCCACCGATCCTGTCAGCCTCACATCCTTCGTACCGAATTCTTTTCTGGGAGCTTCGTTGTCGGCTTCCAGAGTTTCTTCGAGCGACACCACCGGCAAACCCTTCTTGCGCAGTTGCATCAGGACGACGTTGACCGTCATACGATGCAGCCAGGTGGAGAAAGCGGACTCGCCGCGAAAGGTGCCGATCTTGCGGAAGAGCTGAAGAAATGCTTCCTGGGCCAGATCTTCGGCCTGCGCGGGATTGGAGACCATGCGCAAACATAGCGAGTACACGCGGCGTTTGTGCAGGTGATACAAGACTTCGAAGGCTGCTTCGTGGCCCTGCTTCGCCTGCTCAATCGCCTCTCGTTCGGTGATGCCTTTCTTGGGGTCGGTCAAGTCGCCTTTTCCGGCCGCTGCTGGTTCAGATGCGGCTTCGAACTCTTTTCGTTGTACAAATTTGCCGAGGCAGTCGCGGAATCGCTCTCGACCGTTTTCAAGTCGTCAGAATACCAAAAACCGTAGCTTGCGGAGGGATCTTATCCGAACAAAAGGGCCGGCTAAACGGGCCCGTAGATCACCTTCGTAACCGGGTCCAGTGTAGCGCGGACACTCCTGTCCGCGTGTTTGCAGCAAAGCAGCCCTCTGCGCGGACAGGAGTGTCCGCGCTACACAACCCACCCTACCCCTTTGCCGTGATCGTCTCCAGCCCGTGCCCATGCGGACCGGTTTCGCGAATCCGCAACAGGATGGCAAAGGTCAGCCCGACGAAGCCCAGAATCGAGAATATCCACATCCCCAGCCCGTACCCCCCGGATTATCCCGCCCGGCGTGCGTGTAGTCGTTGGCCGTGCCGATCAGCAAGTTCAGCAAGAAGAAGCCGATCTGCTGGATCAGGGTCATCAAGGCGTATGCTGTGCCCAGCCGGTTCTGGTCGACGATGTAGGCCACCGAAGGCCACATGACGGCGGGAATGAGCGAGAACGAGATCCCCATCATTAGCATCGTCACCAGAAAAAGCAGCGGGAAAGTCATATGCAGCAACACGAAATGCCAAGAGCTGATCCAGGGGACTGCGAACGTCACCATTTTTGACACTGAAAGATAGGCCGCCATCAGGTAAACCGGCATCAACAGCACCGACCCAAGCATCATGAACAGCGCTCGCCTGGCCGTCTTGTCTACCATCAGCCCAAAGAGCGGAGTGGCAATCATCGCGGTAATGGGGAGCAAGCTGTTGCAAAAGCCTGCCTGCTGAGTGCCCTCGGATAACGACATTCCAGCGTGGGCAGCCAGAATTCTGTTGGTGAAGAAGTCGATGGCAAAAGTACGGAAAGGAAAAATCGCGGAGTAGAAAGTGAAGCAGAGCCCAACCACAAACCAATACGATGGATTAAATCGAAAAAAGTCTTTAAGAGCGCCCCAAATCTTGGTAACCGCTTGCCCGAACGACAATCCGCGGACCCGAAAACTCTGCCCGAACTCCAACTTGTCGATGGAACCGGCCTGCCCCAGTTCATACCGTCCCTCGGCCCGGCTTTCAAGCACCCAGTAGATGCCCGAGCAGAGCACGGCGAGCAATCCGGCGCCCACCGCGATGAACAACGGTCCCTGCCAACTCGGCTCGCCCGCCGGGCCATTGGGATAGAACACTCGGTTAGCCCAGGTCGGCGAGTTGTCGGCCGCTACCGAAGCGAGACGGGCGATGGTGAGGTTGATCCCGAAGGCGAAGCTCAGTTCCTTGCCCTTAAACCACTTGGCAAGCACGGTCGTGACCGCGACGATCATGGATTCGGCGCCCAGACCAAGCACCGTGCGTCCGGCGATCATCACTCCGGGACGGCCGCGTGCGGCGGTGAGTGCGGCTCCCAGAAAGCAAAGGGCGGCGAAGAACGTGATCGCCTTCTTCGTGCCAATCCGGTCGATGACGATTCCGCCGATCAGCAGGGTCGCAACCGCGGCCACGCTGTAGGAGGCGTTTAGCCATCCAAAAGCCGAAGCAGAAAAACCCAACTTGTCGATGAAGATGCGTTCCAGCGGGTTGATGCTGTCGTAAATGTAGTAGTTGCCGCCCATGGCCACGCTGACAAACAGCAGTACAGTCCAGCGGTAAAGGCGAGACGGTTCCGGTCGAGCAGTTTCAACCATCGAGGCACTCATCCTCGGCGCTAAGCGGCGCCTGCCTGGTATATGTGGAGAGAATCAACCGACGAAGATAGCAGATTGCCGCTAGAGTTGCAGTACAAGGCGAGCGCCACTTACCGGCTCCCCACCACGCCGCGCACCGATTCGATCAGCTTGGCCGAGTCGTAGCCGATACCGTCTTTGAACACGGTCTCAACGTTTTCGAGGTCTTCGATCTTCTTCGAAGGATCGCCCTTGATCACGACCAAATCCGCCTGCTTGCCGGGAGCGATGGTGCCGATGCGGTCCAGGTCTCCGAGAAACTGCGCGCCGTTTGCGGTTGCGATGTGAATTGCCTCGAGCGGCGTGAAGCCCGCTTCCACCAGCAACTCCACTTCGCGCTGATCGCCAAAGCCCGCGATCACGCCTCCCATGCCCGTGGGATCGAGTCCGGCCAGGAGCAACCCTCCGGCCTGGGCGAAGGCGTGTTCGAACTCCATCTCTTTCTTGAAGGCGGCTGGCCATGGCGAGGAGTCGGTATGGTATCGCTGCCGGATCACGCTCGCATCGCCGGCGCGCACTTTATTGTTAAGCACCGCGCTGCGGGCATCGGGCGACAGGGCATCGAGAATGCGCTGCTGGATGGTGGGACGTCCGGGAACGATCATCTCGAATACCGGCAGCGTCGAAGTGACCGCGACGTGGTGTTGAACGAGGTCGAGAATCATGTCGTGCAGCGGGCCGCTTTGTAATCGAGCTTGGAGATGAACTCATAGTCGAGTTTCTCGGGACATTCGCCGGGCTTTTTCCAGGGGAAGAATTCCGTGTCCACGAGCAAGCCGTGTTCCAGGTCGTCAATGCCAATGGCGGCAGCTTCCCGAAAACCGATGGAGCACAGATGTCCTGTAACTTTGGCGCCGCGCTTGTGGGCTGCGGCCACGGCCGCGGAAAGCTCCGCGGGAGTAATGAACATGTACGCCTTGAAATTGTCGACGCCCTGATCGAGCCAGAAGTTGACGGTCTTGGTCGCGTCGTCGGGCCCGGTGAGCTGATGCATCTGCAGCGCCCAACTGCCCGCGCCTTCGAGATAAGGTCCGGTAACGTGAACTTTCGGGCCCGGCGTTTCGCCCTTGTCAATCTGCTTCTTGAGTTCGAGATCGGTGTAGGGCTCGAGCGAGCCGGTGGTGCGGATGGTCGTCACTCCGCCGGCCAGGTACAAGCGCGGAAAGCTGAACGCCATCTCGCCGAAGATGCCGTTACCCACGGGATAGAACAGATGGTCGTGCATGCCGACCAGGCCGGGGATGACGCTGTAGCCGTGCAGATCAAGGACCTGCGCATCATTGGGGAACACTGGCCGACGCGGCGTCGGAAACTGACTCGATCTTTCCTTTGGAGATCACGACCGTCTGGTCTTCGCGCGCGGCCGCACCGGTGCCGTCGATAACGCGCACGTGGGTCAGAGCCACCATGGGCGCGTCCACCTTCACAAAGCCGCGCACCTGGGGCGAGAGGACTTGGGGCGAAACAGCCTGCGCCACGAGAGTGACGGAGCAAGCAACCATCAAGACGATGGCGACAATCAGTTTGTGCATGGTTCCTCCTTGCAAAACCACAGGGCAGGATTCTACCGAAGAAGACACAAGTTCGTAAGGAAAGCGATTTAGTGGGGCAAGAACAAAAGCCCCCGATCACCGACCGAAGGTCGCGACCGAGAGCCGAAAACTGAAAGCTGAGAGCTGAGGACCGCTCTCTACATCTTTTCCGTCTTGCCGCCGTATTTCACGGTGCCGTTGTTGTCATTCTGGCGGGTGACGTCGTCATTGGTATAGACGTGGCCTGCCTTCTTGAGACCCTTGGCTGCGCTTGCCGCCTGCGGCGGCATCCGCGGTGTGCTCGCGGCCCGCGAAGTACGTCCAGCTGCCGCGCGCTTCTTCGCGTGGCGCCCGTGTTCTTCATGCATGGCGTGCGAGCTTCGCGTCCGATGGGCTCGGGCCACAGGTGGACTTGCGGAGTGGTCAGCGGAGCGCCGCCCTGGTACCACACGGGCACGGTGTACTCCGAGCTGGTCGATCCCTGAATCTCGGAAAGCGTCGAGTTGGTTGCGCCGGCGATCAATCCCGTGGTGGCATTGCTGGCTCCCACCGGATTCGGAGAAACCGTTTGCAGGGAGATCATCGGCGTGGTCACGAGCGGAACGAACGGGCCGCATCCATAAACGCAGGGGCCGTAACGGGTGAGGAAAGGGCTGTTGCGCCAAAAGCCGCATACTGCCATCAAAACTACCGCGATCAGAACCAAATAGGGTCGCATACTGCCTCCACAGGGGACGTACAAATCCATTGTAGAGACGGGGCTTGCCCCGTCTCCCACGGCGTTGCAGTGCAGTTTGCTGGCCAGTTGCCGCCTCGGCCGAAGACCGGCAGGATGTCCGGAGATTCACGGCGCTCTCGGCTAAATCACTGAGATCCAGGCGAGATCAGGGCCTGCGGCTGGTGAAAACTGCTGCGCACAACCTGCAACGGATTGGCACGCTTGTGTGGTGACGGGGCTTCGCCCCCTCCCGGCGGGCAAAGCCCCGCCACCACACATCAACTGCCGATGTATCGAGCATACAGACTGCGCGCAACGGCCGTGTCGGTGGTTCCCTTGATGATGGCGCGGCCGTCGGGAAACAGCGTCATTTCGTAGGGGTCGCGCCAGAACTTCAGCACAAACTCGTTGTGGCGAACATTGCCGTGAGGCTGGAGGCGGGCGCTCAGTTCGGCAAAATCCACCGGCCGCTGGCGCTCGTGAATCTGCACGGAATTTCTGCCGCACAGCGTAATGTGCGGCCGTCCTTCTCCCGCCAGATGGACGAAGTTTCGCTCGCCGCAGGCTCGGCACCCCGGCGCGCGGAGTCGCCGCCGCCATCTCCGCCCGTTCGTTCGTCCAGACATCCCAGGAAAGCAGCGTTCGCCGCATCTTGGAGCGGGCGCCGACCAGAAACTTCAACGCCTCGGTCGCCGCGATCGACGCCACCAGGTTCACGGCGGAATTCAGAATGCCGGCAGTCTCGCAGGTCTCGACCGTGCCGCGGGGAGACTCGGGGAAGATGCAGGCCAGACAGGCCGTTTCGCCGGGCAGGATATTCATGGTCACGGCATAACTGCCGACCGCGGCGGCGTAGATCCAGGCCACGGAGTTTTTCACCGCGTAGTCGTTGATCAGGTAGCGGGTTTCGAAATTGTCGGTGCCATCGAGAATCAGATCGCAGCCGCCGAGCAGGGAATCGACATTCGCCGGGGTCAGGTCGGCGACGTGGGGCTCGACGACGATCTGCGAGTTGAAGCGCGCGATTTGACGCGCCGCCGCGATTGCCTTGGGCACGGACTCGCGCGCATCGTTCTCATCAAACAGCGATTGCCGCTGCAGATTGCTCGGCTCGACGTAGTCGCGGTCGAGAATGCGCAGCGTTCCGACGCCCGAACGCGCCAGCAACGAGGCCAGCACGGAGCCGGTGGCGCCGCATCCGACGATGACGACGCGGGCCTGCGCCAGCTTGTTCTGGCCCTCCGCTCCGATCTCCTTGAACAGCACCTGGCGCGAGTAACGGTCGTCGATTTCCAAAGCATTTCCTTGGCGATTACCTTAGCGATTACCTTTCCAGGGCTTTCCAACCAGTATTATAGGTTCCGGTCGTCAAACTTTGTTTTGCGAGCAACGTGTGCCGTTTTGCGATTCATCGAACCCGAAAGGATTCATGGTTGACCGGGCTGAATTTCTGGGCGGAGTCTTGCGGCTATGGCGGTTGCACGGAAGGCGTCGCCGGAGATTCCGCAAGGAGGGTTGCGGTGGAGGGAAAAGCTTGAACCACGGGGGCCACAGGGGAACACGGGCGAAACCCTTTGGGTTGTGCCGGTAATTTTGTTTGTGCTTGCGTACGCGACTAGTGGGGCTGCCCAGCCGCAACCTGCGGAATCGGCGGCGCCATCCGAAGCACGGTCCGGAACACAGTCCGGAGCACAGCCCGAAACCAGTTCGGAGCTATCACGCCCTATCTCGGCTTGACGATTGATCAGATCGAGTTGCCGGGTATTCCGCCGGAAGAAGCGGCGGCGCTGTTGGCGGCCACTCCGCTCAAGGTCGGCGAACCGCTTACGCGCGACGCGCTGCACGACGCGATGCAGGCTCTTTTTCGACCGGACGGTTCTCCGATATTCAGGCCGAGGCGGATCGCACCGAAACCACCGGCGTCCGGCTGCGCTTTCTGACGGTCGCCAATTTCTTCGTGGGCATGGTGACGATCGAGGGCGTCTCCACCGAATCCGTCCGCCAACCAACTGGTCAGCGCCACCCGCCTGCAACTCGGCGAACTCTACTCGCAGGAGAAACTCGACCGCGCTCTGGCCGGCATCCAGCGGGTGATGGAAGAAAATGGATTCCACCAGTCGAAAGTGACGATCTCCGAGCAGCGCGACGAGCAGCAACACCAGGTCAACATGACCTTCCATGTCGTTCGTGGGTCGCGGGCCGTGGTCGGAGAGATCACGCTGGAAGGCGACGCCGGCTATTCCATCGCAGAGATCAAGGAGATCGCCAAGCTGCATTCCGGCGATCCGCGTGCTCTCGAATCGCATTACGCGCGCTCTGCAACGAATTCGCGCCCGCTACCAGAAGCAGGACCGTCTGCTGGCCCAGGTCGAGGTGGCCAGCCGGACCTACCGTTCCGAACGCAACACGGTGGACTACGCTCTTCAAGGTGGATCGCGGTCCGGTGGTGCAGATCGCCGCCGAGGGATTCAAGCTCAGCCAGCGCGTGCTGCGAAAGCTGGTGCCCATCTATGAAGAAGGCGCGGTCGACGACGATCTGCTGAACGAAGGCCGGCGCAACATCCAGAACCATCTTCAGACGCTGGGATACTTCGAGGCCACGGTTACCGTGAGCCAGCACAGCGCGCCGGACGGCAAGAATTTGCAGGTGGTTTACGCCGTCAATCCCGGCGACCGCCACAAACTCGCCGCCATTCGTATTTCCGGCAATCGATTTTTTCTCCGACGACCTGATTCGCGCCCGCATGCAGAACCAGCCGGCCGGACGCCTGTTCAGTCACGGGCGCTACAGCGAGGTGTTGCTCGAAGAGGATGTGCGCAGTATCCAGGATCTCTATCGGGCGAGCGGTTACCGGCAGGCCGAAGTCACTAGCAAACTCGTTACCAACTACCAGAACGATCCGTCTCTGCTGGCCATTCAGATCACCGATCAAAGAGGGCCCGCAGACGCGCGTGGCGTGGGTGCGCATCGAGGGCAGTTACACGCTTCCGCAGGAACAACTCCCGGAAATTCACACTGCCGAAGGACAGGGCTTTGACGAATCGAGCCTGGCCGATGACCGCGACACGATCCTGGGGAAGTATTTCGACAATGGTTTTCCCAATGCCACCGTGGACGTCGGCCTATGTTGCGGTTGCGTCGACCGCCCAATTTGCCGCGGGTGGGCGTGACTTTCACGATTCACGAAGGCGAGCAGTTTTTTGTCAATCAAGTTTTTCTCGATGGCTTGCACTACACACGCGCCGGAGTCGCCCGCCGGGAAATGCGGGTGCAACCGGGCGCGCCCCTGAGCCAGCAGGACATGCTGGAGAGCCAGCGGCGGCTCTACGACCTCGGCCTGTTCAAGCAGGTGGACACGGCCATCCAGAACCCGGAGGGCACCGAGTCGCGCAAGAACGTGCTGGTCACGGCGCGCGAGGCGGATCGCTACACCTTCGATTACGGCGTCGGTTTCGAGTTCCAGACCGGGCAGCCCTCGTTCGGGACCAACCAGCCGCTGGGGAAGACTGGCGTCAGCCCCCGAGTGTCGTTCGGCGTCAGCCGCATCAACGTCGGCGGCCGCCATCAGACCCTCACCATGAAGGGCAACGTCAGCCGTCTGCAGCAGAGGGCGCTGGTCAGCTTCGACGTTCCCAAACTGCTGAACCAGGACAACCTTCGTTTTTCCGCCACTGTGTTTTACGACAATACCGTGGACGTCTCCACCTTTACCTCGAAACGCCTGGAGGGCACCTTGCAAGTCCTGCAGGTGCTGTACAAGAAAGAGGACCGCGAACTGACGACGTTCGCCTACCGTTTCAGCTATCGCCGCGTGGAGGCCAGCAACATCGAGGTCACCGGCGAACCTCATCCCGCTGCTGTCGAAGCCGACCCGCGTAGGCACCCCAATTTTCTCTATATTCGCAACCGGCGCGATAACGATTTGGAAAGCACGCGCGGCAGCTACACCACGGTCGAAGGCGGTGTTGCCGCCGGCTATTTTGGATCCGAGGCCGACTTCAGCCGGCTGCTGATCAAGAACTCCACCTATCACACGTTTTTCCGCAATCGCAGCACGCGGACAAGGATTCGTCTTCGCCCGTTCCACCAGCGTCGGGATCGAGAATCCCTTCGGAAGCACGGTCCTGCTCGATCCGGCGCAAACGGCGAGCGCCGGCCAAAGCTCTGATTCCTCTGCCGGAGCGTTTTTTCAGCGGCGGGGGCAACTCCCATCGCGGATTCGGGTTAAATCAGGCGGGACCACGCGACCCGTTCACCGGATTTCCCGTCGGGGGCAGCGCTGTGTTCCTCAACAATCTGGAGATGCGTTTTCCCAACGTCACTGTGCCTTACCTTCTCGACAGCATCGGCTTTACGATTTTTCACGACATGGGCAATGTGTTTGCGCGGCCCCAGGAAATGCTCCCCAGCCTGGGGCGCTTTCACCAGCCCGACCAGCAACTCTGTTTTCAGCCGGCGCCGGCCCCGCAGTCCTCGCAGTGTAATTACAACTATGTTTCGCATGCGGTTGGGCTGGGCGTGCGCTATCAGACGCCGATCGGACCGTTGCGCTTTGACTTCGGATACAATTTAAATCCGCCCGTACTTTCCCAGCTACACCAACATCACGACCAACCCGGCACCTGGGGGCAGCAGGTCGGGCAGTTTGGGTACCAACGCGCCGGGCATTTCAACTTTTCGTTCAGCGTCGGGCAGTCTTTCTGATGAAACTCCGAGTCTAATCGGCATCTCGGAACGTGACCAAGCACTCGGGAAACATTGCGCAGTGGCCATGGCACTGAGCATGGCGCTGGCGTTTTCCGCCATGGCCGGTCAGGTCGTCGATCGGGTGGTCGCCAAGGTGAACGGCCACGCGGTTTTGCAGAGCGATTGGGAGCAGGAAGTGGCCTTCGAGGCCGTTTCGAATGTCCGCGATCCGGATTCGTTCACCGCGGCCGAGCGCAACGCGGCACTGGATCGCCTGATCGATCAGGAACTGCTGCGGGAACAGGTTCGGCCGTCTCAACCGGCCCCGGCCGACCAGGTCGCTGCCCGCGTCGCCGAAGTCCGCAAGCTGCAGCCGGATTGTGCCACCGACGAGGGATGGCGCGCCAAGCTGCAACGTTATGGGCTGACCCAAAGCGCGCTGGAGAAGCACCTGGGCGACCAGATCCAGCTGATGAAACTCGTGGAAGACCGTCTGCGGCCCTCGATCCAGATCGATCAGCAGGCGGTGGAGAGCTACTACCACGATCAGTTGCTGCCGGAGATGAAGCGGGCGGGCAGTAACGCCACGCCGTTGACCGAGGTCTTTGGCCGAATCAAAGATTTGCTGGCCGAGCAAAAGATGAACGAACTGCTCTCGGGATGGCTGGCGAGTCTGCGCTCTGGGAGCCATATCCTGACTCCGGAATCCAGCAGCGGAGAGCGGAACCGTTGACCGCACCATCGTCCGAACCATCGTCCGAGCCATCGACGGAACCATCGTCCGAGCCTGTTCCTCCCGTGCGCCGGCGCATCCTGTGGAAACTCTTTCTGGGGTTTTGCGTTTTCAGCTTGATCGGATTCGCTCTGCTCGGCTGGTACGTCACCACCGATTCCTTTCAGCAGATGGTCCGCCGCCGGGTGGTCGCGTCGCTGGAGAAAATGACGGGCGGCCGCGTCGAACTTGGCGAACTGCACACCATCCCGTTCCGCCTGCGCGTGGACGCCCGCAACCTGACCATCCACGGCCGCGAAGCTTCGGACCAGATTCCATTTCTGCGGGTCGACCGCCTGCAGGCGGAAATGAAAATCATTTCGCTCCTCAGCACCACCATCGGACTGCATTCGCTGGTGCTCGAGCATCCGGTTGTCCACATCATCGACTATCCCGATGGCACCACCAACGCTCCCGTGCCGCCAGGGAACGTTCGTTCGGCCGGTCCCCCGAGGGGCCGGTGGAGCAACTGATCTCGCTTTCGGTTTCGCACATCGAAGTGCAGCGCGGCGAGCTGCTGTGGGAAGACAAAAAGATTCCGTTCGATTTTGCCGCCCGCGACCTGGCGGTGCTGATGAACTACTCGTTGCTGCGGCGGCAATACGAAGCCCGGGTGGTTGCGGGAAGCGTCGCTACGCGTCTTCAACAGTATCCCCGGTTTGCGTGGCGGGCGGACGCAGCGCTGGTTCTGGCCCGCGGACACGCCGACATCAGCAGTTTGACGGTGACGTCGGGAAAATCCGAGATTCATTTTGCGGGTCGCCTCAGGACTTCCAGAACCCCCAGCTGAGTGGTGATTATCATGGCCTCGCGGATCTCGGCGACCTCGCCTTCCTGGTGCGCCAGCCGCGCAAGTTCGCAAGGGTACGGTCCAGTTCGAGGGCAAAGGCTCCTGGAACCTGCGCACTTTTTCCACCCAGGGGACGGTGCAGGCGAAAGACATCGAATGGTCGAACGGGAAGCTGTCAATGCGGAATGGCCGCATCAACGCGGGGTTTTCCATCACCCCGGACCGTTTCCGCGTTTCCTCGATCAAGGCGAACCTGTTCGGCGGCGACCTGGCGGGCGATGTGGATGTGACGAACTGGCAGGGTTCGGGGCAAAGTTCGGGGCAAAGTTCGGTTGCCCCGTCACTGGCTCCGGCGCGGCGGCGTGAAGGAGCACCCATCCCCCCGGGCAGTCTTCAGCGCGGCTCGGTGCGCCTGCAACTCGCGGGCTTTCCACTGCTGCCGGCCCTGGAAATGCTAAGCACACAGAAGCTCCCGCTGGATCGCCTGAACTTTTCCGGAAGCGCCAGCGGCAAGGTCGAAATGGTCTGGGTGGGCTCGATTCGTGAAGCGGAAACCCGCCTGAACCTGGCCGTAGCGCCGCCGCTCAAGCCGGCTCCGAACGAGATTCCAGTTCACGGGCAGATTGATGGCATCTATCGCGGATCGCGCGATGAACTGGAGTTAAGCCAGTTTCACCTGACAACTCCTAGCTTCTGAAATCACGGCCAGCGGCAATCTGTCGGCAACGTCAGCGCTGCGATTCTCGTTCACCAGCCACAACTTGAAGGAGTGGACGCCGCTGCTGGAAGCGGCTTACGGGTCATCGGAACAAGAACTGCCCTTCGCGGTTCACGGCTGGGCAAGCTTTAGCGGCAATGCCAGCGGCCGACTGGCCGAGCTTTCGATTAGCGGAAATCTCGAAGTCTACGACTTTGACACGACCTTGCCTGCGACGGAGCGAGTGCCCTCGCGAGCGGTTCACTGGGACGCGCTCTCCACCGCCGTCCAGTACTCCAGCAATCATTTCGCCGCGCGCAATGCGTCGCTCATCCATGGCCACACCACGGCGCACTTCGATGCCAGTGGCACGCTCACGGGTGGCACATTTCAGGAAAACGACCCGTTTACTCTGCACCTTGACGTCCGCAACGCCGACGTGGCCGAGCTGGTTCAACTCGCCGGAGTCGCGCAGCCGCTCACGGGCACGCTGGATCTTTCAGCCAGCGTTTCGGGCACGCGCGCCAATCCTCACGGGGATGGACACCTCGAGGTCCACGAGGGTACGGCCTACGGAGTGCGCGTTCCATTATTGAAGAGCGATCTCCGCATCGCGGGCGGCGAATTGCAGTTCAACAACATCGATGCCAGTGCTTACGGCGCTCCACTTTCCGGGAGCCTCGCCGTCAGCACGGCGAGCATAAGCACGTCGAGCGCCGGCGCGTCGAAACCGACGTTTCGCCTGAATCTTTCCGGACGCAACCTCGATCTCGCCCGCTTCCCGCGCTTGCAGACCAGCCGGTTCACCGCCGATGGGGTCGCCGATTTCACGGTGCGAGCGAGCGGCACGGTCGATCAGCCTTCGCTGGAAGCGCACGTCCATCTCAAGGATCTCGCGCTGGACAAGGAGCGCGCTGGAGATTTCTACGTCGACGCGGTCACCCATGGCCGGCAACTCGATCTCAAGGCGCACTCAGACTCCGATCAAGCGGACTTGACCCTCGCGGGGAGCGTAACGTTGGAGCACGATTTTCCCGCGGATCTGAACCTCGCCTTCCATCATCTCGACGCCGATTCGCTGCTTCGCCTTTACCTGCCGGGAAAGATCACGGGACACTCAGCGGTCGATGGGACGCTCCAGGTTCGTGGTCCGCTGCGCACTCCGCGCGATTTGAAAGTGGCCGCCGAAATTCAGTCGTTCAGCGCCGAGGTTGGCCACGTGCAGGTGCAGAATGTCGGCCCCATCCGCTTCGAAGTCGCGGATCAAACCGTGTTGCTCGAAACCCTCCACCTGGCAGGAAGCGGAACCGATTTCACTGCCCACGGACGGGCGCACTTGACGGGCGCGCGAGAGCTCGACATGCGTCTGGACGGCTCGGTCAATATGACGCTTTTGCAGTCGCTTAACCCGAAAATTCTGGCGCGCGGCACCCTGGGCGTAAACCTCGACGCCAGTGGTACGCTCTCCCAGCCTGTGCTGCAAGGGCGCCTGGAAGTGAAAAATACCTTCGTCAGTCACAACGACTTTCCCAGCGGCCTGAGCGATCTGAACGGCGTCCTGCGGTTCGATCGCAACCGCATCCAGATCGAGAGTCTAACCGGCTCGACCGGCGGCGGCACGGTGGCGCTGACCGGCTCGGCGACCTACCAGAACGGTAGCTTCCTCCTCGATTTCGGTGCGACGGCGCAGGGGGTTCGCCTGCGTTATCCCCCGGGCGTAAGTTCCACCGCGAACGCCGACCTGCGGCTGACCGGCAGCACGAATTCCGCGGTGCTGAGCGGTGATGTGCTGGTCACCAAGCTGGCGGTCACTCCAGGATTCGACTTTGCCGCCTATATCGAAAAGAGCAAGCAGCCAGTCGTCTTGACCGAGAACGATAGTCTGCAGAGCCGCCTTAAGCTCGATGTTCACGTCATGACGACTCCCGAGTTGCAGATGCAAACGGCGGTCGCGAGGCTTTCGGGCAACGCCGACCTCAGGGTGCGGGGCACGGCCGACCGCCCGGCAATTTTGGGAAGGGTGGAGGTTCTGGAAGGAGAAATTTCTTTCAATGGAACCAAGTACCAGCTCGAGCGTGGCGACGTTACGTTCGCCAATCCAGCCAAGACGCAGCCGATCATCGACATGACGGCTACGACCCGTGTGCGCGACTACGACATCACGGTGCGATTCCGCGGCGACGCCAGCGCTCCCAACGGCTTGAAAGTCACCTGGCAATCCGAGCCGCAGCTCCCCGAAGCCGACGTGATCGCCTTATTGGCGCTGGGCCGCACGCGCGAAGAGTCCGCAGCCGCGTCGTCGGGTGGATCGTTTGGCTTCGGCGGAGAAGCCTCGAACCTGCTCATCAATCAGGCGCTCAACAGCACCGTCAACAGCCGCCTGCAGCGTTTGTTCGGAGCCAGCCGGGTGAAGATCGATCCCCAGGGATTGGCCAGTGAAACCAACGTGGTTCGCGGGCCGCAGGTCACCGTCGAACAGCAAGTAGCCCGCAATCTTACCCTCACCTATAGCACCAACGTCTCGGTTTCAAACCAGCAGATCATCCAGGTGGAATACAACGTGACGCGGAATATTTCGATTGTGGCACTGCGCGACCAGAACGGAGTGGTCAGCTTCGACTTTAAGATCAGGCGCCGGAAGAAGTGATCCTTCACTTTCTTAGTACAGCGGCCAATTCCTCCTTGACATAATTCTCCAAACCAGCAACTCTAATTGTTTTTCACACCACCCCCGGAGAAACGGGTAAGGAAGCCAATTTTGCGAGTGCGAGTCTTTTATCACGACAAGTGTTTTGACGGGGCATGTTCGGCTGCCCTGTTCTCACGTTTTTATCGGGAGCGAGTCCGCGGCGACGTGGAGTTCGTATACTCCGGCCTGCTGCATCGCGCCGGCGCTCTGTTCGAGGAAAAACAGTTCGACGGCGACGAGAATGCCATCGTCGATTTCAAGTATTCCAGTTCGCCCCACATCACCTGGTGGTTCGATCACCACGAAAGCGCTTTTCTTTCGCCCGCCGATGCCGCCCACTTTGAGCAGGAGCAGAGCAACCACAAGTTCTACGATCCGGCGTTCAAGTCGTGCACCAGTTTTATTGCGATGATCGCGGAACAACACTTCGGCTTCGATCCGCGCCCAGTGGCGGAACTGGTCTATTGGACCGACATCGTGGATGGTGCCATGTATGACGACGCCAAGTCGGCGGTGGAAATGAAAGCGCCGGCCATGAAGCTGACCATGGCCATCGAAGCCTCCAGCGACCGGAATTTCGTCAAGCAGTTGATTCCTCTTTTGGCGTACCATCCGCTCGCGCAGATTCTGGAGGAACCATTCGTGGCCGCTGTCGTGCCGCCGTTGCTCGAACGGCACCGGCGTTCCGTCGACATTCTGCGGCAGCGCACGCAAGAAAAAGACGGTACGATTTTTTTCGACATCACCGATCTGGACCTCGAAGGCTACAACAAGTTCATCCCGTACTATCTGCATCCCGATTCGGTCTACAGCATTGGACTCAGCAAGAGTTCGTTTCGGGTAAAGGTTTCGGTGGGGTCGAACCCCTGGTCGAAACACGAGCCCGCCGTCAATCTCGCCAAGATTTGCGAACGCTATGGGGGCGGCGGTCACGCCCGTGTCGGGGCGATCTCGTTCGACGTCACGCAGGGTGACGCCGCCCGCAAGGCCGCTCTGGAGATCGTCGAGGAGTTGCGTTCGAGCGTTCGCGAACAGATTTGAGAATCAGAGCCTTAGGATCAGAAGCTCTGCATGCATCCCAAAATCCCACATCCGCGAATCCCGCATCCGGTAGTCCACGATCCCGAACACATCAAAGGCGTGCGCACGGTCGCCACCGTTGAGTTCACGAAAGGGATCCTGGTCGTGCTTGCAGGCCTGGGTGTGCTTTCCATGCGCCACAAAGATATCGGAGGAGTGGCGGAGAGCCTGCTGGAATTTCTTCACGTGAACGCACATCAGCATCACCATTTTTTTGGGATCTTCGTCGACCTGATGCACCGGATCAGCGACGTGCGCCTGTGGAAGATCGCCACGGTGGCGGCGGTTTACGTGACTCTTCGCTTCATTGAGGCCTACGGATTGTGGTACGTCCGTCCCTGGGCGGAATGGCTGGCGTTTGCTTCGGGCGCCATCTACATTCCGTTTGAAGGGGCCGATCTGTTGCGGCATCCAACCTGGTTTCGATTATTGATTATCGTGGTCAACGTCGGGATTGTGCTCTACATGCTGATGCTGCGGCTGGAAGCGGCGAAGAAGCACCACGCGGGACGGGCGCATCCGTAGCAAACCGGGCCTTTGCGTTGTGCTTGATCTTGGGTGGCGCAGCGGTTCACCGCTGCGGTAGGGCTGCAGCGGGTTTTGAGTGCTATCGCCTGACAACGTCACCTAACCTAGCGCTGTTTCACAGACTTCGCTCCATTCTGCTACTCTCCTCTACTGATATGGGCGGCTTAGTCATCGACATCTTCATCGAGTACTTCTATCGAGCGGTGACCCGCATGATCAAAAGGCTCGGGAGTAGTGCTTGGCCTGTCGCAAAAGCGACCGTAACGAGTTCCTCCTGTCCCAGAGTTGGGTACGGGTGCGACGTAGCCGAGGTTTATTACACATACCGAGTTGACGGCGAACTCTACACTGGCATAAACGAAAAGCCTTTCATCATTCACAATTCGGGAGAGAACTACGTTAGTCATTTCGCACCGGGAACGGAGTTTACCGTGCGCGTAAAGGCTAGAGATTCGGCGGTCTCCCTCGTGCGAGATGGGGATCAGTGACGAAGGAAGGTTAACTGGCGAAATCTCGCCATAGCACTAAGCACGTGTTTTGATTGAAATTGCCCCGATTGCATCAATGGCTATTCAGGTTTGTAGCTGAAAGCTGTCCCAATAATGCAAGCCTGAGGGTTCGTTCTAGCCTGTTCAACAATCTCCACCAGTTCGTCGCTGTAGCTTCTTGCCTCGTCGAATGGATGCGCAGCCTCGATTCCAACCAAGTGCCATCCATAGGATTCAAGGCATCGCGAGAGCCTTTCCTCTGCGGTGCTGGGAGAATCTGCCCAAGTGACTACGTTCGCAAAAGCTTTGGTATTCCCCGATGGCAAATCGCCGGGCTCGACTAGGATTTCAGCCGTGATCACCCACAATTCTTCCATCTACGTCGCCTAAGAATCTGGTGTGCCCGCTCCCAGCCTCAAAGTGTAGGGTATCAATTCTGAAAAGCCAATTGGCGTAACATCCCGATAGCGTTCATTGACCCGGTTGTGAGTACTATCGCCTTCCTCTGATTCCAAAGACCAGGGGCAGGGGCGTATGAGCACGCGTTAATACCTCCCCAGGAAGCACCACTTTCGACCCAAGCGCTACTAGTTCAGCGAGCAACTGCAATCCGCTGGCGGGACGCGCGCCTTCAGAAAGTCGGCGACGCGCTTGTACGCGTCGATCTGGTTTTCGACTTTCGCGAAGCCGTGACCTTCGTTCTCATAGACCTTGTATTCGGCCACGCCGCCGCGCTTCTTGACCGCCCCCACCACCTGCTGCGCTTCTTCCTTGGGACAACGGGGATCGTTGCCGCCCGCGAGCAGATACAGAGGCACCTTGATCTTGTCCACGAAGTTAATGGGCGACCGATCTTCGTAGAGCGCCTTGTTCTTTTCGAGATCACCCATGGTCGCGAGGTCGCTCTGTTGCAGCACGGGGTCTTCGTTCTGGATCTCGGTGAACCAGTTCACAAACGGCACGATCGGAACGCCCGCGGCCCACAGCTCAGGAGCCTTAGTGACGCCCATCATCGTCAGGTAGCCACCATAGCTTCCGCCCATCAGAATCAGTTTCTTGGGGTCGACGTAACCGGTCTGCTTGATCCAGTCGGCGGCGGCGAGCACATCCTGCAAATCGCCGCCGCCCATGTCGAAAAGGTTCGCGTGCTGGAATTCTTTTCCGTACCCGGTCGATCCGCGATAGTTGGGCGCGATCACGATGTAGCCCTGGTTGGCCATGTACTGGACGAAGCGATTGAAGGTATTCATGGTCTGCGCCGTGGGTCCGCCGTGAACGTAGACAATCGCGGGATGCTCGCCATTGCGCGGCAGGTTGTAGGGCACATAGACGAACGCCGAGATGGTCCACTTACCATCCTTGCTGGGATAGTGGACGAGGTGAGGCTCGACCATGTCCTCGGAACGCACGCCACCGACCAGCGAATGTGTAAGTTGATGCGATTTTCCATCAGCTAGGTTATAGACCCACAGGTCGCCGGGAGCGGTCGGGCCCGTGTGGTAATAGAGCATCCCTGCCCCGTCGCACGTAAAGGGCGAAGGCCTGCCCACGGCATAGTTCACCCCTTTGGGCAGCGGAAGGGCGCGCGCTTTTCCGGAGGCGACGTCATACAGGTAGATATCGGTGTTGCCATCAACGTTTGCGCTATAGGTCAGATGCTTGCCGTCAGGCGAGAAACTCTCGCCTGAGATTGTCCACTTGTCTTCGGTAAGCCAGCGGATCTTCTTGTTAGCGATGTCAAGCAGGCCGGCGTTGTCATAGCCATTGACGGCGTTGGACGTGATCAGAACGCTCTTGCCGTCGGGCGAAATGTCGTTCGCCGAGTAAGTGCGTTCGCCCTCGTGCGGCGTCAGGAGCGTGCTTTCGGCGCTCGCTACGTCGACGACAAACACATTCGAGTCGGTCCCTTTCGACTGTTCTTGGGTATAGACGATGAACTTGGCATCGGCCGACCAGATGGGCGCGACGTTCATGCGGTCTTTGGCGGTCCCAGAGGTCAGGTGCTTCACTTCGCGCATGACCGTGTCGTAAACGTCGATCTCGAACACCGACGACGTCTTCGGCTTGACCATGTAAGCAAGGTAGCGGCCATCGTGCGACCAGGTTGGATGTTCCTCGGCGATCTCGCGGGTGTTGGTCAGGTTCACGACCTGCCCGGTCTTTGGCGACACGAGAAAAATATCCCACTGTTCGTCGCCGTCGTAATCGGACATGTAGGCGATCCACTTGCCGTCCGGCGACCAGGTTGGGCTAGTCTGGCGTTGATCGCTCACTGTGAGCTGCGTCGGCCATCCCCCTTCAGAGGGCACGAGCCAAAGATTATTTCGGCCGCTCAGGTTGCTGACGAACGCGACCGTCTTGCCATCCGGCGACCAAGTCGAACCGCCCACCTGGCGCGTCATGTAGAGCTTTTCGATGGTGAGATTCTTCTCCACGCGGGCATCGGGCTTGGAGGCGATTTGTTTGGGGTCGGTGATGGCCTGGGGTGCAGGCAGGGTCTGGGATGTTGCGGGGATGATCATCGTCGTTAGTAAGACCATAACAAAGAGGCTAAGAATGCGCATGACGCCTCGAAAGCGGACTCCTGAACTCGGAAGGTTTAGCAGGGTCGCATTGGAAAACTTTGAAGAGTTGAAAGCGGGCCAAGACTATTCACTGATCAGCGTTTCCTGGTCTGCCACACACTTCCACGTACCATTGAGGTTGACCCAGGTATCGGTGAAGCGGCCGCGGTGAACAAACGGCTTGCCGTTATCGGTGCCCTTGGTGCGATAGGCGCTGGTGACGATAGCGGTGTTCCCATACATGTAGACCGTCGTATTCGTATTCGAGATCTGTTCGGGGTTGAAGCTTGTGTCCTTGACTCCCGCCATGTATTCCGCCTTGGTCTCAAGCTTACCGTGGTGATCCACGCTGATAAAAGTGTCAGCTAGGATCGCGTCGATCGCGCCGGCATCATGATGTAGTTCGGCCTGATTCCAGGCGTTCTCCAGGGCGAGGATCATACTCTTATCCGCCGCCGAACTCTTATCCTGTGCGGCTGCGGTTGCTGCCAAAGCGAACAACAGCAGAAACGCCAACTTACGTAGCATATCCGTGCCTCTCGTGTCGTCGGTTGGCTTCACGGTAGCATTATCCGGCGGCGGCGGCAATTCTCGATCCCAGGACGACGAAGCCGTCGCGTCGCAATCCGTGCGGCATAGCACGGACGCCGCAAGCCCCGTCTCAAGTCGACCACTTGCAGTCACTCCACCGTCACCTGGTAGTCTCGCCCTTCCCACCGGCCGGCATTCTTCCAGTAGAACGTGAAAACGATCTGGCGGCCGGTCGCGAGAGTCTCGGTGGGCAGATCGACGTGGTGAAGATTCCATCCGCTGTCGTTGGAGTTGCTGTCCTCAGTGGTTTGCCAGTTGTCGAAACTCCAGTGCACCAGGGCTGGGTCCATCATCAGAATCCGCAGCTTCTTGCCGCGCGGCATGGTGCGCGGCTTGTTGTTAAAGCGCCAGTTGAAGTATTGCGCGGATACTTTCTTCACTAAGTAGCGCTCTACCGTTTGCGGTGGCTGGTCGAAAATCTTGCCGTCGGCGAGCGAACGGCGCAGCTTGATGTATTCGGAGTGCGCCCACACCAGTGGGCACGCCGACCCCGACGCTTTTCCGGCAAACAATTCGCGCTCCGGAATGTCGGTTGTGTCCCAGACCTGCTCGGGAATCAAGCGGCTCGCTCCCGTCGAATTTTCCATCACCCCCAACAAGGCTTCGGCGGAGGCGGCGCGTCCAGCGGCCAGTTCGTAGTGTGCGCGCTCACCCGCCAGCAGCGGCCAGGGCCGGCCAATCCCGGTGCCATCGAAGGGAGAACCATCCTCATGCTCGCCGTAGCCGTCGCAGTTGTAGCGATACCAAACCGGACCTTGAGGAAGCCTTACGCGCAGCAGTGCATCCACGACCTTGACGGTGTTCAGGATTTGTGGATCGTCGGGGGCGCGCAAACCGAAGCGGACCAGCGCCAGCGCGTCCGGGCTGACGATCTCTACCGCCGGCGCATTCGAAGCGCTCAGGGCTCGATTCTTAATGGGGACGAACCCTTGCAGGGGCGAGGCGGCTCCGTCGCCGGGAGGAGGCGTGATGCGGACGTAGTAGCCGTCGACACCGATCTGGCGGGCGAGATCGGTGTTCACGGCGTAGGTTCGGCGTTCGATATTGAAGTTCCAGGTGTCGGCCATGTGGCGCAGGAATTCGGCGGGCAGAGACTCGCCCATCGACTGCGAGAAATCGGCGGCAATCAGCAGCGCGGCGATTTCCGCGGCCATGGTGAACGGGGAATAGCCGCCGTCTTCTTCCCAGCGGTCCTGCTGTGTAACCGGGCCGTTGGCCGCGATGAAGGCCGCGGCTTTGCGCACCATGGGCCACCAACGATGCCAATCTCCGAAGCAGCGAGTAGATTCGCGGCGCAGCAGATCGACCAGCAGAATGGGAAAGGCGGTTTCATCCATCTGCAAGCCGTTCCAATACGGACGCCCGTCCAACCACATGTTCTGCGCCCAGTGTCCGTCGGCCTCCTGGGTGGCCTCAAGATAATGCAGCACGCGCAGAGCGTCGTCGTGAGCGCCGGCGGCCAACAATCCCCCGGCATTTTCGACCAGATCGCGCGGCCAGACGAGGTGGTAACCGCCCAGATCCTCGTCGCCTTTATTGAAGCCCCAGGGGATGGAGAGGCTGGCAATGATTCCGCCGAGGAAGTCCTTGGATTCGTGGCTGCGCAGAACGGCCACGCTAGCCCGGTACAAGTCTTTTTCGCGCGGCTTGTCGTCGAGTTTTTTCAGCGTCCGCTGCCAGTTCTGCCAGTGAAAGACGTAATCTTTACGGACGGTATCGTACGAAGTGAGCAGGGAAGAGAGGGCTTGCTGAGCGGCTTCGGCCCAGATTCCGCCAAAGCCCAGCGCGAGGACGAACTCGCCGTTCGAGGCGGCGAGGTCAATTTCAGCCGTGAGTGCGAGGTTCCCGTTCTCGGCCCGTCCATACTCCCATGTCATCTGGAAGTGCTGCGACAGATCCTGCCAGCCGTCCGATACGCCGGCAAATCCGACGGAACGTTTTAGCCACGGTGCAGAACAGGCCAGCGCGAGCGCGCTGGAATCGCGCTGGGCAAAGAGCATTGGCTTGCCTTTGTATTGCCCAGCCCAGCCGGTATTGCCGTTTCCCATATTCGCCAGGTGCGGCGCCAACAGCGCATACAGGCGATAGTCAGCGAGATTTCCCTGGAGGGGGACGAAGCGCATCTTCTGCAACACCACGTTTCGCCAGGGATCGGTCAGCACTTCTTTTTCGATCCGGTAGCGGCCCGCCATGCACGTGTTGGTCAGTTCGTAGGCAGGCACTCCTGGTTCGATGGGAAGGTTTTGGAAGGTACAATGGCGTTTTTCTTCGGAGAAGAACTGACGACCGTCAGTGACAATCAGTCCGAAGTCGCGGGTGCAGGCCTGGTCGACGCGGGGAAAATAGATTTCATTCAGGATGCCATGACTCAACGTGAACCAAACCTTGCTGTGGAGGTTCAGGGCAGTGCCTATGCCGGTCTTGGCGCTCGAAGTCCAGCGTGGTTCAATTCCGGGCCAGCCGGGTGCGTACTGTATGCTATCGCTCAAAGTCAGGGTTCTCGCCGCCTTGCAAGTTTGCCAGAAAATGACACTTTTGTGACAAATCGTCTCAGGATCTTCATCTAACCTGAGAGTGGAGCAATGAGCAAACACCGACCAACCCGTTTTTTTGAACGCCTCAGAGGGAAGTGGCTCTGCCTCGCGATTGCTTGTCTGCTGACGTTGGAGGTGGCTCAGGCGACAAAAACTGAATCCGCAGGTCTAGACCGCGGATTCCGCCAGCTCTACGATCTGGACTTTCCGGGAGCGCAGAAGGAGTTTGTATCGTGGGAAAAGGAGAATCCGGAGAACCCGATGGGCCCGGTCGCCGAAGCTGCGGGCATTCTGTTCTCGGAATTTGATCGCCTGGGGGTGCTCGAAGCGCAGTTCTACGAGGACGACTCGGTGTTTGCGGCGCGGAAGAAGTATGACGCGAATCCACAGCAGCGGGCGCGGTTTGAGCAGCGCTTGGACCGCGCCGAAACCTTGGCCAGGGCGAGGCTCGCCGGCGATCCGCGAAACGGAGATGCGTTGCTGGCGATGACGCTTTCGAATGGCTTGCGCTCGGACTTCGCTGCGCTGATCGAAAAGCGCAATTTGGCGTCGCTGCACTATGCCAAAGAGGCTGACAGCCTGGGCGCAGCAACTGCTCGCGGCGGATCCGGGTTGCTACGACGCTCACCTGGCCAGCGGGGTCAGCCGTTACATCATTGGATCGATGGCCGCTCCGGTACGCTGGATCCTGCGCCTCGGCGGCGTTACAGGAGATAAAGCCGGCGGCATTGCCGAGCTCCAGACGACCGCGGCGCAAGGCCATCTGCTCGCCCCGTTCGCGCGCATCCTGTTGGCGATTGCTTATGTCCGCGAGAAAGATTTGCCGCGGGCTCGCGAACTCCTGCTGGCGCTGCAACAAGACTTTCCTGACAACCCTCTATTTGGCAGGGAACTGGCACGACTCGACCCGCGCGCCAGCCGCTAGCGACTTTCCTGTAGAGACGCGGCTTGCCGCGTCTCTCGCCGTGTCCCCAAGAATGAAGACGGGCAAGCCACCTCTCTGCCGGCAATGCGCCGATGCAAAGCCCGGTAAGTGTCTGGAAAACCAAAGGGGTTCATCAGAAATTCACGCAGTTGTAACCTGTCGTTAACAATTCGCTCATAAAACAAGATTGCGCACTAAATAAAATGAGGAGGACTCGTCTAGTGATACGTCCGACATATCGCATCGCGCTCTGGTTGGCAGTTCTTGCCCTGGCGCTGCCCGTCATGGCGCAGACCACGTTGAATGGAGCCGGCGCCACCTTCCCGTATCCCATCTATTCCAAGTGGTTCAGCGAATACAACAAGCTGCATCCGAACGTGCAGATCAACTACCAGTCGATCGGTAGCGGTGGCGGCATCAACCAACTGAAAGCCGGCACCGTGGATTTCGGCGCCAGTGATATGCCTCTCAAAGACGAGCTCGTAAAGCAAATCCCTGTACCCTTCGTGCAGCTCCCGACCGTGCTTGGCTCCGTGGTGCCCTCGTATAACATCAAAGGGGTCACGGCCGAATTGAAGTTCACGCCGGAGGCGCTCGCCGGGATCTATCTGGGCAAGATCACGAAGTGGAGTGACCCGGCCATCGCAAAAGCCAATCCCGGCGTGAAGCTTCCCGACACGGGAATCGTGGTGGTCCATCGTTCTGACGGCAGCGGAACCACGTTCGTATGGACCGATTACCTTTCGAAGGTGAGCCCCGAGTGGAAGTCAAGCGTCGGCAGCAACACTTCCGTCAGTTGGCCGGTCGGGCTCGGTGGCAAGGGCAACGAGGGCGTGACCGGTCTGGTCCGACAGACCGACGGCTCCATCGGCTATGTGGAGCTGATCTATGCTCTGCAAAATAAAGTTCCATTCGGAGTGGTGAAAAACGCCGCCGGGAACTTCATCAAGGCGAGCCTGGAATCGACCACGGCAGCTGCCGCGGCGGCCAAGTTCACGTCCGGCGATTTCCGCGTCTCCATTACCAATGCTCCCGGCAAGGAAGCCTACCCCATCGCCAGTTTCACCTATCTGCTGGTTCCAACTCGGTGGAAGGATGGGAACAAAGGAAAGATCACGGTGGATTTTCTCCACTGGATGCTCAAAGACGGCCAGCAGATGGCCGAGAATCTGGATTATGCCAAGTTGCCGAAGAGCTTAGTGGAGATGGAAGAGGCGACGATTCAAAAGATCCAGTAACCTCCGTTCTGGGAAAACGAAAACGATAACGAAAACAAAGGGCGCGGGCTCACAGGCCGGCGCCCTTTTCGTGTCTTGGTATACTATTGCCGGGTTCAATGTGCCGTCGGGTACTGCGTGCGCCGTAATTGCTGCTATCTGGTTGACCACCTTCTCTACCAGGAAGATAAGTACTTTGAAGTTAGCGTGCGCGCGGGAGCCAAGGCCCCTTCGGAGTAGCTGGCCCCGAAAGGGTCATCGTCTTAACGGGCTTGAGAGTCGCTAAAGCAATACCCTGACACGAACTCTGGCTTTTACGGCATTTTTGCTGGACGTTTCATTCTACGATCTTGACGATATGGTTCGAGCAACTCTGAACAATCGCGCCACGCTCCTCAATCGCGAAGCTTCGTGGCTGAAATTCAATTGGCGCGTGCTCGAAGAAGCCGGAGATCTCCGCAATCCGCTGCTCGAACGCGTGAAGTTCCTGGCCATTTCGGCCAGCAATCTCGACGAATTTTTTGAGGTCCGGGTCGGCGGCCTGCTGCAGCAACTGGAAGACGGCCACAACTCCACCACTCCCGACGGCCTCACCATGGTGGAGGAGCGGGAACTGATCAAAGACGCAACCCACGAGTTCGTCGAAGAACAATACTCCTGCTGGAACGAGCGCCTGCGGCCGGAACTGGCGGAGCAGGGAATTCGCGTCCTGGGCATCGACGAACTGGATGAGGCGGCGTTGGCCTTCGTGGACGACTACTGCGAGCGGGAACTCGATCCGCTGCTTACCCCGGTCACGGTGGACCCGGCGCATCCCTTTCCTCGCGTGATCAACAAGGCGCTGTGCGTGGCCCTGTTGCTGCGCCGCCGCCGGCGTTCTTCGCTCACCTATACCGGAGTCGTCACCGTTCCGCGAGCGCTTCCGCGGCTGGTTCGCCTGCCGTCCGCAGGGACCATCGATTTCATTTTTCTGGCCGACCTGGTCGTCCATCATGCGGCGCGCATGTACAAGGGCTACGACATCGTTTCTTCCGCCGCCTTCCGCGTCACCCGCAACAGCAACCTTTATCTGCAGGAAGAAGAATCGCGCAATCTGCTGGAATCGGTGCGCGCGGAATTGCACAACCGCCGCAAGGGCGACGCGGTGCGGATGGAGATCGAGTCCGAAGCCAACCCCGAGATCATCGAGCGCCTGGGCACGGTGTTCGAACTTGAGCCCTGGCAGATTTTCCCGGTCAACGGCCCGGTGAATCTTTCCCGGCTGTTCAACATTTACGATGAAGCGGCGCGGCCGGACTTGAAATTTCACGCCTATGTGCCGCGCGAGTTGCGGCTGACCGCGAAGTCCCACGATCTGTTTGAGGAGTTGCGGCGGCACGACATTCTGCTGCACCATCCCTACGATTCTTACGATGCCGTGGTGTCGTTCATTCAGTCGGCCGCCGAAGACGACCGCGTGCTCTCGATCAAGCAGACGCTCTACCGGACCAGCGAGCATTCGCTGATTGTTCCGGCGCTGATGGCGGCCGCCGCCCACAAGGAAGTTACGGCGGTCGTCGAACTGAAAGCGCGCTTCGACGAAGCGTCGAACATCCGCTGGGCGCGCGATCTGGAGGATGCCGGCGTGCAGGTCTTCCACGGGCTGGTCGGGTTGAAGACGCACTGCAAGCTTTCTCTGCTGGTGCGGCGCGATCCCGACGGCGTAACGCGCCAATACGCGCACCTGGGCACGGGAAACTACAACGCGACCACGGCCCGCATCTATACCGATCTCAGCCTGCTCACGGCCGACCCGGAAATTACCAGCGCGGTGCACGATGTTTTCAGTTTTCTGACCGCCTATGCCGAGCATCCCAGCTACGGGCCGCTGCTGGTGGCGCCGCTGGATCTGGCGGAAAAGTGCATGAGCCTGATCGAGCGCGAGGCCGAGCATGCGCGCCAGGGGCGTCCGGCGCGCATCATCGCCAAGATGAACGCCCTGCTCGACGAGCATATCGTCCAGGCTTTGTATCGCGCTTCGCAGGCCGGCGTGGAGATCGAGCTGCTCGTGCGCGGCATGTGCGCGCTGCGGCCGGGGGTGCGTGGCCTCAGCGACCGCATCCGCGTGCGCAGCATCGTGGGCCGGTTTCTGGAGCACAGCCGCATCTTTTGCTTCGAGAACGGCGGCGAGCCGGAAGTTTACGTGGGCAGCGCCGATTGGATGAATCGCAATCTGCACGAGCGCGTGGAAGTTTTGTTCCCGCTCAAGAACCCGCTGCTGCGCGACCGCGTGGTGCATGAGATTCTGGCGGCCTACCTCGCCGACAATGTGAAAGCGCGATTTCTGCAAAAAGACGGCCGCTACTTGCGGTCCTGGCAATCGCCGAACGGGCGCGGCAAGAGGCCGCCGCGAGGGGTTGCGGCCTTCAGCGCGCAGGATTTTCTTATTGCGCTGGCGGAAGGCAGCAAGACGCCGGAGGAGATTCCGGCTTCGGTCCCGCACCGGTCTTCGCGGGCCTTGAAAGGACGAGCCCTGAGCGGACGAGCTTCGATCGGAAGAGAATAATTTAACGAGCGTGAACGGAAAGGAATAATCACTCCGAAATGTTTCTCTATTTCTTACGCCACGCCAGTGCCGGGCAAACAGTTGAGCAGCGCGAAGAAGGACGAAAAGCGCGGCCTCGATAAAGACGGCATCGAGCAATGCGGATACATCGGCCGCGCCCTGGCCGCGCTGGGCGTGCAGGTGGAAGTCATCGTCTCCAGCCCGCTCAAGCGCTCCACGCAAACCGCCGCCCTGGTCGGAAACGAAATGGGCCACGAAGGCAAGCTGGTCAAGGAAAACGCACTGCGTCCGGAGGCGGGTTTCTCGGACTTTCAGAAGATGCTGGAAAAGTATGCCCGCCAGGATTCCATCCTGCTGGTCGGGCACAATCCGAACCTGCGCGAATTTCTGGGACGCGTGATCAGCGACAGCGGATGCGAAGCCGTGGTCGAGCTCAAGAAAGGAGCGGTGGCCAAAGTCGAAATGCGGCGCAATGCGGGGTCGCTGAGCTGGTGCATCACGCCGCGCATCCTGCGCACGCTTCACGCCGCGGCTACCGAGAGTTCGCGCCCAAAGACTTCGCGGAAGTAGGCGCGGTCTTTCTCAATCGCCCATACTTCCAGGTCCACGCTGGCCTTGCCGCGCGGCGTCAGCTTCATGGAGACTCTCCCGTTGCGCGCCGAGACTGCGACCTTCCCGACCGACTGGCTTCTCCCCATATTCAACGCTCGCGCGATGCGGAGCAGCACGGACGCTTTGGTGACGTTCTCCTGTTCCTCGGGACTCAAGGCGTTCATCGGGCCATCTCCCGCCGTGGGCCGCGACTTTCCCAGGTAGCGCGCGATGGAGCCAATGATCCGCCGCTGCTGCGGCGTGTATCCGAGAATTTCGGAGTTCGCGATGATGTAGTAGGTGTGGCGGTGGTGTCCGTTGCGGTTCACGTAGTCGCCAACTTCATACAGCATGGCGGCGGCCGAAAGCCATTCGCGATACTCCGGGGGAAGCTGGTGTACCGACTTCAACGAGGAAAACAGCAGCAAGGCCGCGTCGCGCACATGCAGCGCATGATGCAGGTCGACGCGGTAATGTTCGACGGCGCGCTTGATCGACTCCCACCGTTCCGATTCGATCGCCCGGCCCGAACGCGTGCTGCGGTCGTATTCCGCCGCCATCTGGGCCAGGATGCCGTCGCGCAACCCCAGCGCCGAATAGCGAAAACCGGCAAGATGGCATCGCTCCAGCAATTCCGCATACGACCACCGCGCCCGCACAAATGATTTCAGCGCGGCGCGGGCCGATTCCGGGAATCTTCCGTCGCTGCTCCAACGTCATGCGCGTGATCTGCTTGGCAATGCGGCGCATCATCTCGCGCGTGGCATAGGTGGCCGGCCGGTTCTTCTTAGACGAGCCGGCTGGGACGAGCCAGGTGGCTGGCGGCGGCCACCAGCGCGGCCGCGGTTCCGGAGGTGGCGATCACCGCGCCCACACGCGCGGCCTTGATCCGGTCCTGGATGCGCGTGATCTCTCGCGCCACAAATCCCTGGAGCCGTTTCAGTTCGCCCTTGCGCGGCGGATCGTGCTTCAGGAATTCGCCCGTCAGCCGCACGGCCCCGAGCGGCAAGCTCACCGTATCGCGAAGCTGTCCTTCGCGCGAAAGCGTGAGTTCGCAACTGCCGCCGCCGAGGTCCACCAGCAGAAGGCTGCGGGCGCCGAGGCGGCCGGCGGAGACGATCCCCAGGTGAATGAGGCGGGCCTCTTCCAGTCCGGAAATAATTTCGATCGTCCAGCCGGTCGTCGAGCGCACCCACTCCAGAAACGCGCGCGAGTTGCGGGCATCGCGCAGCGCCGCCGTCGCCACCACCTTCACGGAATCCGTGCCGCATTCCTGCATGGCACGATTGAAACGCCGCAACACCCGCACCGTTTCCGACATGGCTTCCGGCGAAAGCAGTCCCCCGCTGAAGACGCCTTCGCCCAGTCGAGTGACCTCGCGGTCTTCGTGGATTTCCTTCAGGCGTCCGGCGTGCAGGCGCGAGATTTTCAGGCGGACGGAGTTCGATCCGATGTCGATGGCGGCAAAAGTGGGCATGGGAGTGACGATCAGTCATCTCACAACCGGGCCGCGTCGTGCAACCCCATGTGCGTCAACCACCAAAGACACAGGGTGCTCCGACCAAGAAACTCTCACGACTGCAGAATGGCGAAGTGCCGCTTTTTAACCGGTTTGTAACAACCCTCTGGTAGCCTCAGAACGGAATGTCCAATCAAGCCCTGCCCCGGCCGCGTTTCAACGCTCCCGAACCGGAGCGGGGGTCAAAGGCTGCCCTGAAAATCGAAGCCAGAACGGCGCCGCTGTTGCAGGGGAAGGTCAGCGAGATCCCCGACGCTGCTTTTGGCTGGGCGATGCGCCTTTGCGGCTTGGCGGTGGTCGCGCTGCTCGGCTTGATCGTTTACCAACTGGTGGTGGGCTCCCAGCTCTCCTGGCATGCTTTTGGCTGGAAGTTCTTTGGGCAATCGGACTGGAATCCGGTCGAGGATCAGTATGGCGCGCTGCCGTTCATCTACGGCACGATGGTTTCGTCGCTGCTTTCGCTGGTCATCGCCGTACCGCTTCTCGTTGGGGTGGCGGTCTTTATCACCGAGATGTGCCCGGTTGGGCTGCGCGGAATCCTTTCTTTTACGACCGAATTGCTGGCCGCCATTCCCAGCGTGGTCTACGGACTCTGGGCGATTTTCGTGCTGGTGCCGATACTGCGCGAATATGTGCAGCCGTTTCTTGCCAGACGCTCGGTTGGACGGGCCTGTTCAGCGGGCCGCCCTACGGCATCGGCATGCTGGCTGCGGGCGTGATTCTGGCGATCATGATCATTCCCATCATCTCCTCGATCACGCGCGAGGTGCTCACCGTGGTTCCGCAGCACCAGCGGGAAGCGGTGCTGGCGCTGGGCGCGACGCGCTGGGAGATGATCCGCATGGGTGTTCTGCGCAATGCGCGGGCGGGCATCGTGGGCGCCATCATTTTGGGCCTGGGCCGCGCGCTCGGCGAGACCATGGCGGTCACCATGGTGATCGGCAACCGTCCGGAAATTGCCAAGTCGCTGTTTGCGCCCGGATACACCATGGCCAGCGTGCTCGCCAATGAATTCACCGAAGCGACCGGCGATCTGTATCTTTCCGCGTTGATCGAGATTGGCCTGGCGCTGTTCTTTGTCACCATTGTGGTCAACGCGCTGGCACGGCTCATGGTGTGGAGCGTCACTCGAGGCCAACCGGCGAGAAGCATTGCGTAAACTGAAAACGTCTGATGCGAAAATGCCTGATACGACCTCCAATACGGCAGCGGTGCTTCAGTTGATCAACATTCCGCCCATCAGTTTGCGGCGGCGTGTAGTGGACCACATGATGACCGGCGTCGCCGTGCTGACCGTCGCCCTCGTGCTCTTGCCGCTCTTCGCCATCTTTGCGTATCTGGTCTATAAGGGCATCGGCTCGATCAACCTTGCCTTCCTGACGCAGACTCCGAAGCCGGTCGGCGAGCCCGGCGGCGGCATGGCCAACGCCATCGTCGGCTCGATGGTGATTCTTGCCATCGCCAGCCTGCTCGGCGTGCCGCTGGGAATCGGCGCGGGCATCTTTCTCTCCGAGTACGGCCGCAACCGCTATGGCGATATTGTGCGCTTTGTCTCCGACGTTCTGAACGGCGTGCCCTCGATCGTGATCGGCATTGTGGCTTACGGACTGGTCGTGATGCGCCAGAAGCACTTCTCGGCGCTGGCCGGCGGCGTGGCGCTGGCGATCATGATGGTTCCGACCATCGCGCGCACGACCGAACAGATGCTGCTGCTGGTTCCGCAGGCCATTCGCGAAGCCGCGTACGGGCTGGGCGTTTCCCGCTGGCGCACCACGCTCTCGATTACGCTGCGCACGGCGACCTCCGGAGTGATCACCGGCGTCATGCTGGCCTTTGCCCGCGTGGCCGGAGAAACGGCGCCGCTGCTGTTCACCGCCTTTGGAAACCAGTTCTGGAATTGGAAGTCGGACCAGCCGACCGCCGCCCTGTCGCTGCAGATTTTCACCTACGCTATCTCGCCCTTCGATGAATGGCACCGGCAGGCATGGGCGGGCGCGCTGGTTTTAATTGTCCTCATCGTCAGCGCGGTCGCGGCGGTTCGCATCGCGGTACGGCACGGAACGTTGGCAGGAGCTTAACCAGCTATGGGCGTCGGAATTACAGTCGAGCACCTGAATGCGTTTTACGGCAAGACTCAGGCCTTGTTCGACATCAACATCATCGTGCAGGCCAATCACGCGACCGCGCTCATTGGCCCTTCGGGCTGCGGGAAATCCACGTTCATCCGCTGCCTGAACCGCATGCACGAAACCATTCCCGAGGCGCGGGTCGAAGGCACGGTTCGCATCGGCGACCTCAGCGTTTATAACGGAACCTCGGCCACCCAGTTGCGCCGCCGCGTGGGCATGGTGTTTCAGAAGCCGAATCCGTTTCCGACCATGTCGATCTACGACAACGTGGCCGCCGGGCTCAAGCTGAATGGTTTTCGCAACCGCAAGAAGCTCGACGAGATCGTCGAGAAGATCGCTGCACAGCTCCGCTCTGTGGGACGAAGTGAAAGATTCGTCTGCACAAGAAATCCGGCGCCAGCCTCTCCGGCGGCCAGCAGCAGCGCCTGTGCATCGCCCGCGCTTTGGCCGTCCAGCCCGAGGTTCTGCTCATGGATGAGCCCTGCTCGGCGCTCGATCCCATCTCCACCGGCAAGATCGAAGAACTGATTTTTCAATTAAAAGAGCAGTACACCATCGTGATTGTGACGCATAATATGCAGCAGGCGGCCCGCGTGGCCGAGTTTACTGGATTTTTCCTTCTGGGCAAGATGATCGAGTTCGACAAGACGGAAAAGATATTTACCAATCCTTCCGACAAGCGGACGGAAGACTACGTCACCGGCAGATTCGGATAAAGAGGTTCGGATAATGCGCACGCGCTTTCAACAGCAGATGGAGGAACTCCGGGAGAAACTGCTCCGCATGGGCGGTCTCGCGGAACTGGCGGTGGATCGCGCCTGCCAGGCATACACCGAGCGCGATCTCACACGCTGCCAGCTCGTCCTCGAAAACGAGAGCCTCATCAACGCCGCCGAGCGCGAGATCGACGAACTGGCCTTCGACATCCTGGCCACGCAGCAACCGGCGGCCGTCGATCTGCGCTTCATTCTCGCGGTCACCAAGATCAACGCCGACCTCGAGCGCGTCGGCGATCAGGCGGTGAACATCGCCGAGCGCGTCATGGACCTGATCGAATTGCCGGCCGTCGAGTTGCCGGTCGATATCGCGCGCATGGCGACCGCCGTCAGCGCCATGGTGCGGCGCGCTCTGGAGTCGTTCGTGGAAGGCAAGGCCGAACTCGCGCAGGCCGTGCTGGAAATGGACCACGTCGTCGACCGGATGCGCGACGAAGCTTTTATTGTGCTCGTGCGAAAGATGAACGAAGAACCGCAAGTGACTCAACAAGCGCTAGATGCGCTGCTGGTAGCGCGCAACCTGGAACGCGTCGCCGACCACGCCACCAACATTTCCGAGGATGTCATCTTCTGGGTTCTGGGAGCCGATGTCCGTCATCATGCACAGGCGGCCTCGGCCGCTCCCCGCCCGGAAAGACGCGAGCAAATCTAAGGAAAGTCTGAACAAGTCCCCGGGGTCCTCCGTGCGCCCCTGTGTACCCCGTGGTTAAAGGTTTTCGATAGCACTAAATCAGAGTTTCCCTAAGTATCGGCCTCGATCGCCGCGCGCGGTTGCGCTTGTGCTAAACCTGCCAGCCAATAGCGCAAAATCGCTCCGGAATCCCCCCTGCTATAATTCAGCCGTTTGCGGGAGACCAGATGAAATCCCAGGATATTAGCCGTATCCTTCACACCCAGACCCCCTTGATCACCGCGAGGCTGGCGCTGCGTCCCCTTCGACTGGAGGATGCCGGCGATATCTTCCAGTGTGCGCATGACCCGGAAGTCACGCGCTACACCACCTGGGACGCGCACCGCACGGTGGAGGACAGCCGCCTGTTCATTGAGCAGACGATCGCCGCATATGAGCGGGGTGAAAACACCGAACTGGCGATGGAGCTGAAAATCGACAAAAAGGTGATCGGTACCTGCGGCCTGATTGCCGTCTCGGCGGAGCATTCCCGTGGCGAAATTGCATTTGCCATGGCCAAGGAACATTGGGGCGGGGGCTTGATGGCCGAGGCACTGAAAGCAACGCTCGCGTTTGGATACGGCGCTCTTCAGTTAAATCGTATCTGGGCGAAGGTCGACCCGGACAACATCAACACCATCCGTACCCTGAGGCGCGCCGGTTGGCAGTTCGAAGGCACCTTGCGGCAGGATGTGAAGGTGCGGGGCACGTTTCGCGATGTAAACATGTATTCGTTGTTGAAGACGGAGTTCGCCACCTCGTCGATGAAGTAGCTGATTTCCAGTGCAATCGCTTGTGGGGGCTTCTCCCTCTCGACCAGATAAAGCAGTTCTCGCAGGCATGGCAGCCTCTGGAGCGCCGCGTGCCCGGCGATGGCGGTGAACTCGTATCGGGTGTGTTGGCCGAGTGATTTGCGTTGGGATCTCGGATTCCCGATTCCCGATTTTCTTTGTGCGGCCCACGGTGGACTCTACCGCCGGGCAAACCGGCAATCAGGGATCGGAGATCACAACGCGATCACAATCAGGCGGCCTTGCTGCTGGTAATCTTGAACACGTTCGAAGTCTCGAGGTAGTAATGCTCGATCTGTTCCTCCTCAAGGAAGAGCTTCAGATCGAGCAGCGGAGCACGGTTCTTGTAGAACTCTTGGGAATCCGACTTCGTCCTCCAGACAGCGAGAACGAGCGCTCGGTTAGGATGCTCCTCCGAGATGAAGGTAAGCAGGTCTACAAAGCCAGGCTGGTTCTTGTAAGCGTTTGGGAGTTGGCGTGCGGCTTCCAAGAACTCTTCTTTTTTCTCCGGCTTCAGGTCGCAGGTCATCATACGTGTGAACATAGGGCTTCCTCCGTGCTAGGTGTGTCTGTCGCCGCCGCAGCGTCCACAGGAACGCGCGGCGGGAATGGTGTTCGCTTGGATCAGCGGGTGGTGTAGGGACGAACCAAGCCAGTAGATATTTCCGGATGGGGTGAACATGCTCGGCTCCCCGTTACAAGTACATATTCTAATCCTAACGACACCGTGGGCGATGACTTTTGTCACACACTTGCGATTGTCGCCTCGCATCCGCACGGCGACAAAGAGTTGCACAACTGTTCAATTGCAGGCGGCGGCCGGGTGAGCAGACAGCCCGTTCCCACGGATACCTGTGCCAGTTTGACGCTATATCGCCATATCATTCATCGAGGGAATTCTGAGCCCTAACATGTTGTCGTCATCTGCCCACCCCTCCGGGGCACGGTGCGGTACACTGGTTGACGCCCAGGGATGAGGAAGTGGGTACTCGTCCCCTAGCCAAGCGATCACACTTAGCATGAGCCAGAGAATCCGCGTTTTTGCCACCTGCGACATCGGAGACGCCCTCAACCTCCTCGACCACAAGGGATACGACCTGGAAGTCTATCCCCACCCCGAAGCTCCGCCGAAAAGTTTGATCGTCGAAAAAGTAAAGTCAGGAGTTGCCGGCTTGATCACCACCCTGCGCGATGCGATCGACGCCGAAATTTTCGCCGCCGGAGATGGCACCCTGAAAGTGGTGGCGCAGTACGCCGTCGGATTTGACAACATCAACCGCGCCGACGCCAACCAGTACAAAATTCCGTTTACGCATACCGCCGACGTCCTGACCGAAGCGACCGCCGAATACGCCTTCTTCCTGATGGGCGCGCTCGCCCGCAAACTCTGGTCCGCCGAACATCTGACCCGGGAAAATCGCTGGAGCTATTGGCATCCCTACCTGCCGTTTCTGGGCGACGAAGTCACGGGAAAGACGGTTGCCGTCATTGGCACCGGGCGCATCGGCCTTGCCATGATCAAGAAGTGCGCAGGATTCGACATGAACATCCTGTGTTTTGACCCCGCGTATGAGAATCACGACTACATACGGGCCATACAAGAGGTGAAGGATCTGCGCTTCAAGCACGGGATGTGTCGCGAGCGAGCCACCATTCGCTACACCACGTTGCACGAAGCGCTGAGTAGCGCGGATTTCATCAGCCTGCACGTTCCGCTGCTGCGCGAGGGCGAGAGCTCGACGCCAACCTACCACCTGATCAACGAAATCACGCTGCGCATGATGAAGCGCACCGCCATGATCGTCAACACCTCGCGGGGTCCGGTGGTGGACGAGGCCGCCCTGGCGCGCGCTTTGCGCGAGAAAAGGATCGGCGGCGCGGCACTCGATGTTTACGAGACGGAGCCGCTGCCCGCCGATTCCCCGCTGCGCGATCCCGCCATCGCCGACCGCTGCCGCCTGATGCCCCATTTTGCCAGCGCTGCCCGCATCACCCGCCTGTCGTCCGACCCGAATAAAGGCATGGCAGGACGCTGCGTGCAAGGGCTGATCGATGTGCTCGAAGGGAACTACGGCGGCGACATCACCAAGATGCCGTATGTGGTGAACAAAGAAGCCTTCGCGAAATAGATGTAAATCTGACGGTGGCGAAGAAAGAAACCGGAGGGTACCCCACCCTTTCGCGTTTTCTGCGAAAGGGTGGGATTTGAGCGAAGTATCCGTGGAAAAGTTTGGCCGGAGGAAAAATGAATTTGCGTCGTGCAGTTGCATTGGCGGTGTGGTGGGCAGTTCCCGTGCTGGCGTGGTCGCAGACGCCCTCAGAACTGAAGCCGGTGACGGACCGGCTGGCCGCCTCGATTTACAACGGGCCGTCGATGACAACTTTAGGCGACCTCGCGGACGGTATCGGCGGGCGGTTGACGGGTTCTCCAGCCTACGTGCGCTCGACGGAATGGGCCGAGGCGAAGTTTCGCAGCTACGGCATCGAAAATGTGCGGCTGGAGCCATTCACGATTCCGGCGGGCTGGCAGCGCGGGACGGCAAGCGGAGCGATGCTGTCGCCTCTGTCGCGTCCGTTGTACGTGGCGTCGCTCGGGTGGGCGCCCTCGACGCCGCCGGGCGGCGTGCAGGGCCAGGTGGTGATCGTCGCAGACGTGGCGCCGCAGGCATTGAAATCTCGCGAAGCCGAACTGCGAGGCAAGATTGTGTTTCTCGATACGAGCAAAATCTACGCCGAAGGCTACGGCAGGGCTTTGCCGAAACTGGAGGCCGCGTGGATCGCGTTTCACAGGGATGGCGTGTTGGCCGCGGTCATGCCGGACCGCGAGAAGAGCAACGTTTTGAATGCGCACGACGGAGTGTGGGGCGCGAAGTTGCTTCCGCTGCCAGTGGCCCAGCTTGGCATGGAAGACGCGAAGCTCATTCAGCGCGAACTGGAGCGCGGGCCGGTCGCGATTCAGTTGACGATCGAGAATAAAACGTCGGGCGAGACGACCGTCAACAACGTGGTCGCCGAGATTCGAGGCAGCGAACGGCCGGACGAGTGGATTCTGATCGGCGCGCACCTGGACTCATGGGACTTCGGCACGGGCGCGCAGGACAACGGCACCGGCGCGATCAGCGTCCTCGAAATCGGCCGCGCCCTGATGGCGCTGGGGAAAGCGCCACGGCGCAGCGTCCGGTTGGCGCTTTGGGGAGGAGAAGAACAGGGACTGCTCGGATCGTATGCTTACACGCAGGCGCACTTGGGCGAGTTGAACCAGTGCGTAGCGGTTCTGAATACCGATAACGGCGCCGGGCATCCCAAGGGATGGAAGGTGGAAGGCCGCGAGGATCTGAGAAAAGCGATGCAGCCCTGGAGCGACGGCCTGCTGAAAGATTTGAGCGGCGGCGAGCTTTCTCTGGATACGACTTACGATACCGACCACGGTCCGTTCGTGTTGCAGGGAATTCCGGCGCTCGATTTGTGGGTGGACATGTCGCACTACATGGAGATCCATCACAAATCGAGCGACACGCTCGACAAAGTCGATGGGCTCGACTTCAAGGCCGGAGAGGCGATTGTGGCCGTGACCGCCTACGCCATCGCGCAAAGCGAAACGCCGATTGCTGCGCACATCGATCACCAAGCGGTGGGCGAAATCCTGAACAAAGCAAAATTAGAGGAACTGCTGGAGCATGTCGGGGTATGGAAACCGTGACTACATGCCCTCAGCCGCCAGCAAACCCTGGCACTGACAACTTTAGTCGGGTCTCCCCGTGTAGTGCTCCTCGCGATGGACGTCGGCATGGTCTTCCAAGGACTCCAGGTGAGTAGTAACTTCAGCGGGCATTCCTAGTTCGGCTGGCAGGCGTTCTTCCAGAATCGTTGCCAGGCGGTGCGCTTCGCTGACCGACGTCAGGCGCGGGAAGAGCAGGTGTACCTCAATGATCTGGCGGTATCCAGTGGTGCGGAAGCGTACGCCGTGGTATTGGATGGCGAGCTCCGAGCAAAGTGCGTCTAGCTTGTCGCGAATTTTCCGGCCAGCTTTTGGATCGGAATAATCCAGCAGGCCGACGGCGGAACGCCATACCAGGTGCCCGCCGGACCAGAGAATATTTCCCGCGACGGCGATGGCCACCAGCGGATCGAACGGTTTCCAGTGCGTCAGCAGCACCAGCCCTAGTCCTCCCACCACGCCAAAGCTGGTCCAGCTATCGGTCAAAACGTGTTTGCCATCGGCTTCGAGAATGAGGGAATTGGTCCGCCGGCCGGTTCGCAGGAGATAGTAACCGAGGCCCGCGTTCAATATTCCAGCGACGAGCACCAGCAGCACGCCGGCCCCCAGGTGCTCCAGTTGCAGCCCGGCAATCCACCTTCGGATCGACTCGAAGAGAATTGCCATCGCCGCCACGACGATCATCGCTCCTTCAAATCCAGCGGAGAAGAAGGTGATCCGCTCGTAACCGTAGAGGAATTGAGGAGAAGCCGATCGTGTGCTGAGCCGAAGACTGAAACTGGCAAAGCCCACGGCGACCACGTGGATTACCGACTCGGCCGCGTCCGAAAAAATGGCCGCCGAATGCGTCATGAGAAAGGCTGCCGTCTTACCGATCAGCATTGCCAACCCAACAATCAGGGAGAGACGCATGGCGAAGCGCGCTTCGCGCAACTCGCGTTCGTCTCTCCGTGTTACCGGGCTAACCCTGGATTGCGCAGACACGCTCTATATCCCTGGCTGAGAAGCTGAGTATTCGGCAAATGGCCCCAGAGACTTACCTTAAACTCGCGGCTGTGGCCGGTTCGCTCCGGCGGCTACGCTTTTCTTAGAAACAGCGCGCCCAGCGGCGGCAAGGTCAGTCGCAGGGAATACGGGCGGCCGTGGGTTTTTTCGGGGAGGGCCTCGACGCCTCCCATGTTGCCCGAGCCGCTGCCGCCGTATTCCAGGCCGTCGCTGTTGAGGATTTCTTTCCAGTAGCCGCCCTCCGGCACTCCAACCATGTATCCCACTCTGGGCACGGGCGTGAAATTGCACACGATGAGCACCGGATTCTCGCCATCCTTGCCCTTGCGCAGCAGCGCGATGATGCTGGCCGGCGCATCGTTGCAATCCACCCATTCAAAGCCCTTGGGATCGTTATCGAACCAGTGCAGCGCGGACTCACTGCGGTAGGTGCGGTTGAGTTGCTCGACCCAGTTCATGAGCCCACGATGCACCGGGTATTCCAGCACGTTCCAGTCGAGGCTGCGATCATGCGACCACTCGCTGACCTGTCCGAACTCGCAGCCCATAAAGAGCAGTTTCTTGCCCGGCTGGGCGAACATGTAGGCGAAGAGCAGGCGCAGGTTAGCGAACCTCTGCCATTCGTCGCCGGGCATCTTGCCGATGAGCGAACCTTTTCCATGCACCACCTCGTCGTGGCTGAGGGGCAGGACAAAGTTTTCATGGAACGAATAGAGCATGCGAAAGGTCAACTGGTTGTGGTGGTATTGGCGGTGGATGGGGTCCTGCTGGAAATAGGTGAGCGTGTCGTGCATCCAGCCCATGTCCCACTTCAGGCCGAACCCCAAGCCTCCGAGATGCGTGGGCCGCGAAACCATGGGGTAGGAGGTGGACTCTTCGGCGTAGGTTTGAATGTCGGGGTGCTCTCCGTAGGCTTCGAGGTTGAAGCGGCGCAGAAAGTCGATGGCTTCCAGATTCTCGCGCCCGCCGAATTTGTTGGGAATCCATTCGCCCGGATTGCGCGAGTAGTCGAGATAGAGCATGGAAGCGACCGCATCCACGCGCAGGCCATCGATGTGATATTTGTCGAGCCAGAACATGGCGCTCGACATCAGGAAGCTGCGCACCTCGCTGCGCCCATAGTTGAAGATGTGCGTCTTCCAGTCGGGATGGAAGCCCTGGCGTGAGTCGGAGTGCTCGAACAGGTGGGTGCCGTCGAAGTAGGCAAGGCCGTGGCCGTCGGAAGGGAAGTGCGACGGGACCCAGTCGAGAATGACGGCCAGATTGTGCTGGTGCAGGTAGTCGATCAGGTACATGAAGTCCTGCGGCGTGCCGTAACGCGACGTTGGCGCGAAGTAGCCCGTGGTCTGGTACCCCCACGAACCGTAGAAGGGATGCTCCATGATGGGGAGCAGTTCGACGTGGGTAAATCCCAGCTGGTTTGCGTGGTCGGCAAGGCGGGGCGCGATCTCGCGATAGGTGAGGGAACGGTTGTGCTCTTCGGGGACTCGCATCCAGGAGCCGAGATGGACTTCGTAGATCGACATGGGCGCATGCAACGAGTTGGCGGCCGCGCGTTTTTCGAGGAAGGCCGAGTCGTTCCAGCTGTAGTCGAGATCCCAGATCACGGACGCGGTGCGCGGCGGCTTCTCGGCGAAAAGCCCCACCGGGTCGGCCTTGTCAGCTCTGTGGCCGTGTTTACTGGAGTTGATATGAAACTTGTACAACGCACCCTTGCCGACGCCCGGGATAAAGCCTTCCCAGATCCCCGACGAGCCGCGAGGCTGGAGTTGATGGGATTGCGGGTTCCAGTCATTGAAGCTGCCGATCACCGACACCTGCCGGGCGTTGGGCGCCCAGACGCTGAAGACGGTGCCCTTTGTTCCGTTCGACTCCACCAGGTGCGCGCCCATCTTCTCGTAAATGCGATAGTGGCTGCCTTCATTGAATAAATAAAAGTCATCGGAGGTCAGCAGGGAAACGTCGTAGCGGACTGGATATATTTCCCGGGTTGGAGGCGTCTGCGTCATGGTTTGACTTCGGGTCTAGTGTATTCGAACTATGAGAAGAGTCGTTAGTCGCTGGTCGTTGGTCGTTGGTCGAATCCTAAGAATCTGGAGTGATGCCGCAGCGTCTCCCTGTTTTGCCGACGAGCGGCGAACGACTAGCGACCAGCGACTAACGACGGATTTCCTTCTGCGCTTCGCGCTTCGCCCGGGCCCAGCCTTCCTTCACGCTTTGCCGTGCGCGCCCGAGCGCCAGCGCATCCTCCGGCACATCGTCCGTGATGCAACTGGCGGCCGCGACGTAGGCGCCGCGTCCAATCTTTACCGGCGCCACCAGCGTTGAGTCACTGCCGATAAACGCCCCATCTTCGATGACCGTCTTGTGTTTGTTCACGCCATCGTAATTGCAAGTGATGGTGCCCGCGCCGATGTTCACGTCTTCTCCGATTTCCGCATCGCCCAGATAGGTGAGGTGATTCGCCTTCGAACCCTTGCCCAGCTTGATCTTCTTGGTCTCGACAAAATTTCCCAGGTGCGCGCCTTCGCCGACCTCGCTCCCCGGTCGCATATGAGTGTACGGACCGAGGATCGCTCCCGCGCCCACTCGCGAGTCTTCCATGATCGTCCCCGGCTTCACCGTGACGCGATCGCCCAGGATTGAATTCCCGATCACGCTGTAGGAGCGGATGCGGCAATCCGAGCCGATTTTGGTTTTGCCCAGCAACTGCACGAAGGGCTCAATCACCGTGTCCGCTCCAACTTCCACGTCGCTGTCAATCACGCAGGTGTGCGGATAAAAAATGGTAACGCCTTCCTCTAAGAGCGCGCGGCACTTCGCCATCCGCAGCCGCGCATCCAGAACCGCCATTTCCGCTCGCGTGTTGGTGCCAAGCACTTCGCCCGCGTCTTCCGTTTTGATGGCGACCACTTTCTGGCGTGCGCGTTGAAGCACTGCGGCCATATCGGTGAGGTAGTACTCGCCGTGCGCGTTCTTGGTGGAAAGGCGGTCGATGTGCTCGTACAAGGCAGGCGCCGCGAAGGCGTAAAATCCGGAGTTGATCTCGCGGATTTTCTTCTGCCGCGGGCTCGCGGACTTTTCTTCCACAATCGCCTGCACCTCCGCCCCTCCCCGCGCTCCTTTGCGGATGACTCGCCCGTATCCGTAAGGATTGTCGAGATCGGCGCTCAGCAAGGTCATGGCCGCTTTCTGTGCCGTATGAAAAGCGCTGAGCTTCTTTACGGTTTCAGCGGTAATCAGAGGAGCGTCCCCGGAAAGCACAATGACTTGGTCATAACTGGTGCGATGGCCACTTCCACTGCCCGAGAGCGCTTCACGCGCCACCATGAGCGCGTGTCCGGTGCCCCGTTGTTCGGCTTGCAGCACGAAGTTCACGCCCGCGCCCGCAACCGCCTCACGCACACGATCCGCCTCATGGCCGATGATCACGAAAATGTCCTCGGCGGGCACGACTTGTTTAGCGGTCGCAATCACATGCGCCAGGATCGGCTTGCCGCCGACTTCATGCAGAACCTTGGGGTGTTTCGATTTGAGCCGCGTGCCCTTGCCCGCCGCCATAATCGCGATAGCGATCTGCGGGGTGGGATTTGGGGATGATTTCGAATCCTTGCCAGCGTGTTTGGCGTGCTTAGTCGATATAACGCGAACGGGCGCCCTCATGCGTGCATATCTCCGGTTGTCCTTTGGACGTATCGTTGAATTCGCACATTTCCTTGCCCATCGGCAACACGCGGGAACCGCCGGATGACCGGTTGCTTTTCGCGCCGAGCCCGCCACAAGTCGTACTGCGACTGCATGTTCATCCATATCTCCGGTGAAGTGCCTAGGGCAGCGGCCAAGCGCAGGGCCATGCTGCGGAGATGCCGGCTTTGCCATTCAGCAGTCGCGACAGGGTCACGCGCGTAGTTCTCAGGTGCACGGCGGCTGCGGATACGGGCAGGTCGGCAAGATATTCCCGTAGAACCAGTCCTGGATGGGGCGGATTGTGCACGCGCTTCCTCCTCTATGGGTCCCTTGAGACCCGGATTAGTACTCTGACGAAATGGAAGAGATGGTTTGCGGCTAAAACTCCTACTCTAATGATAGTCCTGGTAATCGACGAACACGGCATCCTCACCTTCAAACTTGAAGGTCAGACGCCAATTACCGCTGACGCTGATTGCCCAGTGATCTCTTAGCGTACCGGCCAAGGAATGCAGTCGCCAGCCTGGGGCGTTCAAATCGCCGGGGCCTTTGGCATTGTCGAAAGCAAACAATTGAAGACGCAGCCTGGCAGCGTGCTTAGCCTGAATCCCAGCTTTCGATCCGGTGCGGAAAAACTTTTCGATTCCCCGGTGCCGGAGGCTCCTGATCACCTGTAAAGTGTAACGATACAAGATACATACGTCAAGAAGAGGAGTATGGTTGGAGAGGAGGCGCTCGCTCCTAGCTACGCGCTGTCTTTCGATCCGGCGCTTGCGACATCAGCGCCATCAGGTCGTGTGCGACGCGGTCGGTGGCATGCCGCGCCACTTCGCCCTCCTCCAGATAATCTCCGAGCAACGGGCACACGCCGAGCGCCTCGATCGCTTCCAGATCGGCCACGATCTGCGAAGCTCCCTCCAGAGCGTATTTGGCCTTCATCTCCGCCGATGCCGGCTTGTGGTTGATCAGGGCATAGTCGAACAACTGGGCCCGAGCATGCTCGATTGAGTGCGCGGATGTGATCGGCCGCGGTTAAACCAAGACTTTCATTTGCCTGCGTCATCAGGTTGCAAACAAATACTTTAACCGCTGGAGATTCCAGAATAGCTTCGGGAATCCCGCGCACCAGCAGGTTCGGAATCAGGCTGGTGAACAGCGATCCCGGGCCGATGGTGATCAGGTCGGCGTGCGCGATGGCCTCCAGCGTTTGGGGCAGCGGTTCGCACGTCGGGAGGCACCAGGAACAGCTCGCGAATCTTGCCCTTGCTGGCCGTGATCCGAGTCTCGCCGCGCACCCGCGTCCCGTCTTCGAACAACGCTTCCAGTTCCACGTTCGACATGGTTGCCGGATAGATCTGCCCGCGCGTGAGCAGAATTTCCGAAGAGAGCCGCACCGCCTCCGCAAAGTCTCCGGTAATCGAAGTCAGCGCCGCCAGAAAAAGATTTCCGAAGCTGTGGCCTTCCAGTCCCGAGCCCTTCTGAAAGCGATGCTGAAAGAGCTTCGAAAGCAGGGCTTCGTCTTCGGAGAGGGCAACAATGCAATTGCGCACATCGCCCGGCGGCAGCATATTGAACTCTTTGCGCAGACGGCCGCTCGACCCGCCATCGTCGCTCACCGTGACCACGCCGCACAATTCGCGAATGGTGGGCTGGCCGGAGGGGGCCAGCGCCGGCGTCATGACGTAACGCTTCAGCCCCTTCAGCAGCGTGGAGAGGCCGGTGCCGCCGCCGATTGCGACCACGCGCAGTTCGGGGCCAGCCTTGCCGGTGTCGGATGAGTTGGTGCGCAACTGGGGGAGCATACCGCCCTAATATTGAATCATTGAACCATTGAGTCATTGAGTCATTGGGTAACTCGCTGGACTTAGGTTTTCAATGATTCAATGACTCAATGATTCAATGACTCAATCGAGTGCGGCCCTAGTACGCGCTCGCTTCTTCTTCGGTGGGCTCAGATTCCGCGCCCGGGTCCGGATACAGCAGCTCGGTGAAGCGCGGATCCTCCGCCAGATTCTGGAAGTCGGTATCGTTCCGCGCCTGGAAGCGCAGCGCCGGTTTCGCGTGAATCGCCTCGTCCAGCGTCTTCAGCGATTCTTCGACTTGGCCGGTCAGGCAATGCAATGCGGCCAGGCCGTAGAGCACGAATTCTGCCTTCGGATTCTGCTTCAAGAGCTTGTCGAGATGCTCGCCGCGCCGTCACATAGTCGCCCGTGTTGATCAGCGACACCGCATAGTCGTAATGCTCTTCCGCGGTTTTGAACTGCAACGCGGGCGTTTCCAGATGCTTGTCGCAGGTGAGGATGTGAACCTGGGCCCGGTCGACCAGAGACTTGTTCGGTCCGCTCAGCGCTTTCTGCAGGTGGCCTTTGGCCTTCTCGAACTTATGTTCCTGCAGCGCGCGCAGCCCCAACTCGTAGCTCTGCACCGCCTGTGTGTGTCGTGGATCTTCGGCTACTTGTTTCTTAGGGGTTACCTTGAGTGCCATCAAACCGCCTTGAGTTCAGAATTTAGTTCAGAATTGCGAAAAGCTTGAAATCGACGGCAGCTTAATTGATGCTGGCCGCTTTGTCCAGATCGACCAGCTTCCAGTCGCCCTTGATGATTCCCGCGCGAATCTGCCGCGCCGTCTTGCCCTGCTTGTACATCGTGTAAGTGTAATAAAGCTCTTTGAGGCAGGTTCCGCACTCCGCGCCGTGCGTGCCCGAAAAGCAGCTGTGCAGACTGGTGTGCCCCATGCCGCGGTCACAGTAGCAGTAGCACGGCTGCTGGTAGATCACCTTCGGAATCTTCGCCGCCAGTTCATAGGCATGCGTCTGATACGGAAACTGCGCGTTCGCGCCCCAAAGCTGATCCTTGGTCAGGATCGGCGGAAGCTTGGCGTCCGCAGCCGGAGGCCCCGCGTTGAAATGCGGCACTCCCTGATCGGCTTCGGATTGCAGCCAGGGCGCCGACACCATGCGTGACCACCAAAAACAGCACCGCCAACGCGAAAATCCGTGCACGCATGACCATCATCCTCAAACCTTCTATTTTACCTGAAGGCGGCGGATTGGGGATTACCGGGCGGATTCGGGGCCACCGCGCCGAGCGGGACGGCGATTCATACCAACACTTTCCCGTAGAGACGCGGCTTGCCGCGTCTCCCGCCGCGGAGAGAGACGGGGCAAGCCCCGTCTCTACTCTCAAGCGATGCGAAATCCGCTTATCCCCAGCTTCTCAAAGAACAAGCAGATCGTCTCAATCCCGCGATGGAAATTCGGGATGTGGAACTTCTCATTCGGAGCGTGCAGGTTGTCGTCGGGAAGCCCAAAGCCCATCATGACCGATGGAATCTTCAGCACGTCCTGGAAATCGGTGACGATTGGAATCGATCCGCCGGAGCGAATAAACACGGTCTCTTTCTTGAACGTGTCATGCAGCGCTTCGGTCGCCGCCTTCGATGAAGCGGTTGTCGGTGCCGACCACGCATGCGGGGCCCTTGCTCCAAACCTTGATCTTGGTCTCGATGCCTTTCGGCGTGAGCTTCTTCACGAACGCCGTGTAGCGCTTGAGGATGTCGTCCGGATCCTGGTTGGGCACCATGCGCATGGAAACTTTTGCCGCAGCCTTCGCCGGAATCACCGTCTTCGCGCCCGGAGCCACAAATCCGCCCGGCATGCCGTGCACTTCAAGCGTCGGACGCGCCCAGGTGCGGTACAGTACCGAAAATCCCGGCTCGCCCGTCAGCACCTTGGAGCCGACTTCGGTCTTGCGATAATGCTCTTCGTTGAAGGGCAGCCGCTTCCAGGCCTTCAGCTCATCTTTGCTGGGCGCTTTGACGTTCTTGTAGAAGCCGGGGATCAGCACCTTGCCCTTCGAATCTTTCAGCTTGCTGATGATCTCAATCAGCGCAAAGAATGGATTCGGCGCTGCGCCGCCGTACATGCCGGAGTGCAGATCGGTCTTGGCGCCGAACGCTTCGATTTCCGTGTACACCAAGCCACGCAGGCCGACGCAGAGAGTCGGGAGATCGGGCGCGAACAGTTCCGTATCGCAGACCAGCGCGAAATCCGCTTTCAGCTTCGCCTTCTGCTTGCGGACGTACTCGGCAATCGACTCGCCGCCGATTTCTTCTTCGCCTTCAAAAATAACCTTGACGTTGATCGGCAGCTTGCCCCCATGCGCCTGCATCAGGGACTCGAGAGCCTTCACTTCCATCCAGAGTTGGCCTTTGTCGTCGACCGCGCCGCGGGCATAAATGTTGTTGTTGCGCTCGGTCGGCTCAAACGGCGGCGTGTGCCATTCGTCGATGGGATCGGGCGGTTGCACGTCGTAATGCGCATACATCAGAACGGTCGGCTTGCCCGCGGCGTGCAGCCAGTCGGCGTAGAGCAGGGGATGTCCCTTCGTAGGGACGATTTCGACATTTTCCATGCCGATGCGGCGCAGTTCATCGGCCACAAATTCCGCCGCTTTCATTACGTCGCCTTTGTGTTCATCGAGCGTGCTGATGCTGGGGATGCGGAGAAGGTTCTTCAGCTCGTCAAGAAACCGCGGCTGATTATTGCGGGCAAAATCGACTGCCGGGGAAGCCATAGTCTGTTGCCTTTCTGGCGCACTGGGCGCGTATACAAGATATTGCCGAAAACGGTTCAGTATATACCGGAACACGGGCACTGCGAACTTGCGGGATGGGTGTACAATTGCCGCCGTTCTGAAGTCAATACGTTCTGAAGTCGAGATTAAGGAGGTTCCTGATGAAACGAATGACAGGGCTAGTGCTAGGAACGTGTTTGATCGCAGGCTGCGCCAGTGCAGCGGCGCAGGAGCACTCGGAAGGCAAGATGCCACCCAAGGTTCTGACCGTGACCCGGGAGTTTACAAAACCAGGCAAGAACGGCATGTCGCACGAAAAAACCGAGGGCGCGTTCGTCCAGGCGATGACCAACGCCAAGTGGCCTACCCACTACTTTGCGGCGGATTCGATGTCCGGCAAAACGCGCACGCTGTTCTTTACTCCTTACGACTCCTTCGAAGCGTGGGAGAAGGATGCCAAGGCAGTAGAAAAGAACACGGCTCTTTCGGCGGCAATGGATCGCGCCAACGTGGCCGATGGCGAACTGCTCTCCGCCGTCGACCAGGGAGTGCTGATGTTTCGCGAAGACTTGAGCCTGCGCCCCAAGGTCGAGATCGCGCACATGCGCTACTTCGAGATTTCGCGTTTCCACGTCAAGCAGGGACATGACAAAGACTGGGAAGCCCTGGTCAAGATGTATCTGTCTGGATTCGAGAAAATCTCGGATGCCCACTGGGCGACGTATCAAGTCCAATACGGCTTGGAAGATGGCACCTACATTATTTTCAATCCGATGAAAAGCGCGGCCGAGATTGACCGCGAGGCGAGTGATTGGGTGAAGTTTACGTCCGCGATGGGCGAAGATGGCATGAAGAAGCTGAACGAGCTCACGGCTGCCGCCATCGACTCGAGCGAAACCAATCTGTTCGTCTTCAACCCGCGGATGAGCTACGTTTCGGAGGACTGGATCAAAGCCGATCCGGAGTTCTGGAAGCCCAAGCCAGCGGCGGCGGCTGCCAAACCGGCCAAAAAACCAGCAGCCCAGTAGGGTTGGCGAGGTGCGATGGATTGCGGTATCCAGAGGAGAGAATTGCCTGTCAGTGTTGGTGGATGGAGGATGGAGATCCGCTCATTCGCCAACACCCGAATCAGTGGCTCACTCACTGGCTGACCAGGGTCTAATCGCTCGGCTTTGATGCGCCTCGATGTCGCAATGGCGTGCGCGGACGATTTGCGTGCTGGCGGCTAACTTTCGAATCGCTCCGCCCCAAACGCCTCTAAATCGAACTCCGGTTTCTGCCCAAGAATCATCTGTGCCATCAGCTTCGCGGTCACGGGCGCCAGCAGAATTCCATCGCGAAAATGTCCGGTCGCCACAAAATATCTTGGCGTCGGCGTCGCGCCCAGAATCGGCAGTCCGTCGGGTGTTCCCGGACGCAGACCTGCCCATGCTTCCAGAATCCGCGCTTCGGCCAATTTGGGAACCAGATTCATCGCCGCCTGCCGCAATTTCTGGATCGTCTCCGGCAGCGTTTGCTTGTCGAATCCCGCTTCTTCCTGGGTGGCGCCAATGACCAAGCGTCCGTCGCTACGCGGGATCAAGTAAACGTCCGGTGTCCAACTCGAAGTCCGCACCACATGGCGCACCGGTTCCTTCTGCGGCATGGCGACGCACAGCATCTGGCCTTTGACGGGACGCGTGGGGAAACGATGCGGCGGAATCTGCCCCGCCCAGGCTCCGGCGCAATTCACAACCATGCCCGCGGCAAACTGCGTCTTGCTGGTGCGGACGCCGGATGCCTTGCCCTTGGCCACTTCGACGGCCAGCACCTGGTCCCCGGACGAAAACTCGACGCCGCGATGTCGGGCGGCGGCGATGGCAGCCGTGGTCAAATGGCGGGGATCAACGCAGCGTTCTTTCGCAAACAGAGGAGTCAACGACAACTCCGTCCCGGCCGAAATCCGAAGCGCTGGTTCCAGTTCCGCCAGTGGTCCGGGCAGAGCATAAGCTTGTGTGGTGGCGGGGCTCTGCCCCGCCGAGACGGGGCGGAGCCCCGTCTCTACACGAGAAAGCACCAGCGTTCCTACCGACCGCAGATCGATCTTCAGCCCGGACCCGTCTTCCAGTTCGCGCACGAACTCGGGATACATGCGGGCGCTCGCGGTCGCCAGTTCCCGCAACCGGGGCGGTGTTTCAGCGGGAAAGTCGGCGAGCATCCCTCCCGCGGCCCAGGAGGCCTCGCGCCCCGGCTCGCCTTTCTCCACCACCAGCACCCGCAGTCCTTGCTTGTTCAACTCCAGAGCCAGCGAAACCCCGACGATGCCCGCTCCCACGATGATCGCATCCCAGCTCTGCACGCCTACATTCTAGCTGCAAGCTACGTCCGGGCCTGAACCTGAAACGCAATTGACAGCGACCCTCATCTCACAAACAATAAGCCCTATAGCCCATCTCAACTGGAGATTACCTCTTATGCCTGAAGGCGAACCGACCGTTTACCACCCCGAGCCGCAGAGCAATGTCGGGAAATGGATTCTTATCGCGCTGGCGGTTGTCTACGTCGGTGCGTCAGCATTTTTCATTTACGACCAACACGGCAAGCTGCAAAAGGTCACGCAAGATCAAACCGCCAACCAACAACAGATCGGCGATCTGACCAAGCGCATGCAGGCCGCTGAGGCCGATTCTGAGACTCTGGCGCAACAGCTGGGTATGACCAAGAAAGAATTGGCCACGCGTTCTGCCGACTTGCAGCATCAGCAACAACTCGCATCGGCGCGCATTAAAGCCCAAGCGGAGGAAGAGAAGAAAGATGTGGGCGCCGTTGCCGGAGAGGTAGGCAACGTGAAGACCGACGTCGGTGGCGTGAAGACCGATGTGGCTACCACCAAGGCATCGCTCGAGGCGACGATTGCGAAACTACAGAACACCATCGGCGATCTCGGCGTGCAGAGCGGACTGATCGCCAACACCCGCAGCGATCTGGAAGCCCTCAAACACAAGGGCGACCGCCAGTACTACGAGTTCACCTTATTGAAGGGCTCGCACCCGCAAGCGTTCTCGACCGTGGCGTTACAGCTGAAGAAGACCGACCCAAAACGCGGCAAATACACGCTGAACGTCACCGCCGACGACAAAACCATCGAGAAGAAAGACAGGAACCAGAGCGAGCCGGTGCAGTTCTATACCGGACGCGAACACATGCTCTATGAACTCGTGGTCTGGACCGTGGACAAGAACAAAATCACCGGTTATCTGAGCACGCCGAAAAACGCTCCGATACCGGTTACCGCGACGCAATAGCAGCAAACGTAGTAATGAGGTCAGATTGCAGAGGTGAAATCAGGTCTTAACCTCTGGAATCTGACCTTTGACCTCTGACCTTCCCATGTTGCCGCCAAGCGCGCACACGCTCGTTGAAATCGCACTCCGCACTGGAGTCATCTACCTGCTTGTGCTGATCGGAATTCGCATCAGCGGCAAGCGGGAAGTCGGGCAGATGACTCCGTTCGACTTGGTCCTTCTCCTGCTGCTTTCGAATTCCGTGCAGAACGCCATGACCGGCCCCGACACCTCGTTGGCCGGAGGCGCCGTCGCGGCTACTACGCTGCTCATCTTGAACTATGTTGTCGCCGAACTCTCCGGCGGGAATCGACGTTTCAGAAGATACATTCAGGGACAGCCTAGTCTGCTCGTGCATGATGGCGAGGTCATCCAGGCACACATGGCCAAAGAGCACGTCAGCATGGATGAACTGGAACGGGCGCTCCGTGAGCACGGCGTCGGCACCTACAAACAGGCGGCGCTGGCGGTGCTCGAAGTGGATGGCTCCATTAGTGTGCTGAAGTACGACGACATCCAGCCGACGGCGACAACCCACCTGAACCGGCGGCGATTCCTGAAAAAGAACTAAGCCGTTTCGAAGTTGTGGTGTGTGGTGGCGGGGCTTTGCCCCGTCGTGACGGGGGCGGAGCCCCGTCACCACACAACCCTAGGGATGCGTCATCTTCTCCGGTTTAACGAGCGAATCGAATTCCTCACCCGTGAGGTATTCCAGCTTCAACGCTGCCTCGCGCAGGCTTGAGTGCTCGACGTGTGCCGTGTGCGCGATCTGCGCCGCCTTGTCGTATCCCACTTTCGGAGCCAGCGCCGTGACCAGCATGAGCGAATTCTTCACGTACCAGTCCACCTTGGCGCGATCGACTTCAATGCCCTTGACCATGTACTCCACGTAGCCGTGGCAGGCGTCGGTGACCAGCGTGACCGAGTGCAGGAAGTTGTAGATGATCACCGGCTTGAACACGTTGAGCTCAAAGTTGCCCTGCGATCCGGCGAATCCCACCGCAGCCGTTGCTCCGTGAACCTGCGCGCAGACCATCGTCATCGCTTCGCATTGCGTTGGATTGACCTTGCCTGGCATGATGGACGATCCCGGCTCATTCTCCGGAATCACCAGTTCGCCGAGGCCGCATCGCGGACCGGAAGCCAGCCAGCGAATATCGTTGGAGATCTTCATCAGCGACGCGGCCAAGGTCTGCATCGCACCTTGCGCGAACACGATCTCATCGTGCGCCGAAAGTGCGGCAAACTTGTTAGGATGCGAGCGGAAGGGAAGTGACGTTAATTCAGCGATCTTCCTGGCGGCGCGTTCGGCAAATTCCGGATGCGTGTTCAGCCCCGTGCCCACAGCGGTCCCGCCAATCGCCAGATCGTAAAGGCCATCGAGCACCTGCTCCAATCGCTTGATGTCGCGATCGAGCAGACTGGCCCAACCGCCAAATTCCTGTCCAACGGTTAAGGGCACGGCGTCCTGCAGATGGGTGCGGCCAATCTTCACCACGCCTTCAAATTCCTTCGCCTTGGCTGCGATCGCATCGCGCACGGTCTTGATCGCCGGAATCAGCGCGTTCTTCACGCGCTCCGCCGCCGCAATGTGCATCGCCGCCGGAAACGTGTCGTTCGACGACTGCGACATGTTGACGTGATCGTTCGGATGCACCGGCTTCTTCGATCCCTTTTCGCCGCCCGCAATTTCGATGGCGCGATTCGAGATGACCTCATTCACGTTCATGTTGGTCTGCGTGCCGCTGCCGGTCTGCCAGATGCGCAGCGGGAACTGGTCATTCAGCTTGCCGGCGATGACTTCGTCGGCGGCCTCCGCAATGAGCTTCGCTTTGTCGGCAGGGAGTTTGCCCAGGTCCTGATTCACCAGCGCGCAGGCCTTCTTAAGAGTGCCGAAGGCCCGAATCAGCTCCGGAGGCATGGTGTCGCGCCCAATCGCGAAATGCAGCAGCGAGCGCTGCGTCTGCGCTCCCCAATAAACATTCGCCGGGACTTCGATCTTTCCCATGCTGTCGGATTCGGTGCGGGTCTTTAGGTTGGAGGGCGTGACCGTTTCGGTAAGAGTTGACATGATGAAATCTCCTGTGCGTCGGGCGCTGGATTGGAGAGGAAAAAACTGTCGAGCGCGTCGACGGATATAAGGAACCGATTATTATACGGCGCGAGTTTCGCACAGGGACGAGGGCCGCGCTTCCGCTTCACGTTTTACAGTTTTTTATTTTGGTTTGTGCGATTGAAGAGGATAGTTACTGGTTTGTTACCCCCCCCCCCCCCCCCCCCCCCCCCCCCCAATTTGCGCTAAAATATTCAAATTAAAGGAGTTACTTGTAAAATATTCTGGAATAAGGACTTAGCGGCGAAAATCTTTGCCGGAGAAAGGGACCCTGGAGGGCATCGACAACTCCTGAGACGGACATATTTCTGCCTTGGCCGATCATATTTCCATTTTCAGGTATGGCGGGTGGTGCGTCTGTGATGGTGCACACTGGCTGGATGTGATGAAAAATCGGTGGTCGATAAGTTCCCCACAGTTCTTCCGCGATTGAGAAAGTCAACATCCCCGCCCCGTCGCGGAAAACGCGACAGGGGCGGGGCACCCGCGGGGTTTAGAATGCTGGAAAGGGTGGGCCAGCCCCCAGGAAGTTTCGCAGGCCCACGTCTCGAAAAGCGCGACACGGGGGGCACCCCAGTATCTATGGTGCGGGAGAAGTGGGCCGCCCGCCACCCACATTTCATTATGGGAAAGGAAGAACAGAGCGGGAGAAGGGTGGGCCAGCCCCCCCTTGATGTGGCCCACAGAACCGAGGTTAGCGCCGAAAGACACGGCGCGAACCTGGACACCAAGTTGCGACGTAGCGAGCTACATCTCTACGGACTTAGAAGATCAGCTTCAGGGCCAACTGCAGGGAGCGTGGCCCACCGGTTTGATAGAGCGGGTTGAGGCCGCCGAGTTGGGTGCTCAGCAAACCAGTGGCCCGGCCAAAAAGAGCGGGTCCAGCACTGGTCGAGTTCTGAATCGCGCCAAAATTCGCCCGGTTGAACAGGTTGAAAGACTCCGCACGGAACTGGAGCTTCAGCCGCTCATGCAGTAGGAACTCCTTGCGCAGCGCCAGGTCGGTTTGCCAGAGATCGAAGGCGCGAAGAAAGTTACGCGGTTCATTTCCTTGCTGTCCGGCGGGCGGAGCTTGAAAGGCCGCAAGATTCACCACTCGACCTCCCGGTGCCGTCGGATTACTGATGTAAATGGGCACACCGGGAACGACATTGGGTATCAGCGACGCCTGCTGCGTGCCCGAAAGAAAAATGGTTCCGCTCGTGACTAAGAAGGGCAGAGCTGATCTACCAATGATCCGTGTGTCCAAGGACCAGCCGCCCAGCGCGCCCTCCAGGAGTCTACTTGTATAACGGCCAGGCAAGCTGTAAGTGACCGCTGCCGAGAATGTGTGCCGAATGTCGAAATCCGAGTTCCCGCGAATCGGTGGCGTTGTGGGACTGTTGTTCCCGGACACATCGTCGAGCGAATGAGCCCAGGTGTAGGAGGCCAGAGCTTGCAACCCGTGAAATAACCGTCGCCGGAATTGAACCTGCAACGCATCGTAATCGGACTCTGATCCGTTGGTGTCCACGGAGAGCCCGTTGCCAAGCGAGAAATTCGGATTGACGCTCGCCGGGTTGTAGTAGCGTCCGGTCAATAGGCCGCGGCCCGCCGCACCGAGATAGCTCACAGTGAGCGCCTGGTTTGAACCCAGCCCCTGCTCGAGCGAAAGGTTCCACTCCCAAACCCTCGGCAGAACAAGGTTCTGATCCGTCGCGATGACTTCAGCGTTATATGGCGCCGCTGTGCTTGGGGGGGGCAGCGTGGATTGCTGCGGAGTAAGTGGGAAGGTGACGTTCGCGAACGTGTTCGTTGTACCGAAGCCGACTCCGGCAAGCCCCCCACCGGCATAATTCGTGCCCGTATCGTAGAACAGCCCGAACCCGCCCCGCAGCACGGTCTGATGCGCCGGGCTTTGATTGAGTTGGTAGGCGGCACCGAGCCGAGGGGCAAAACCATGGTAGTCCGTGTTCCACAGGGGTGTACCCTGTGGCGCCAGCTTGGCAGTGGCAAGATTCGTGACCTGGTCAAGGTTATAGGGAGGCGGCCCGTTGCCGTTTACCGGAGGTGGATTTACATCCCAGCGTAGCCCAAGCGAGAGGTGCAACCGGCCGGTGGCTTTCCATTCATCCTGAACAAATGCCGAGTAGTTGGAAAAAATTAGCTCGGGTGGAGTGGATCCCCAACTGGTCGCCGGCACAATCGGAGCCGTGTTGCTCAGAATCTGCGGGAGAGTAAAGTAAAGGTAGCCGACGTCCAATAGGTATATGAAGTTGTCGGTCGCCACTCTCCTGTAGTCAAAACCATATTTCAAGATGTGCGCGCCATGCACGGCGGTGAACGTGTCAACTACGTTGAATTGGCGCTGGAAGGACACGTTCGAGCGTTCCTGAACCAAGGGAATCGTGCCGACTAGAAAAAGAACGGCAGTAGTGTAGCCCGGTGCGAGGGGCGTGGAGGAAAGCTGTAACGGTGTGGCTCCCCCAAAGTTGTCCGAGGTATCGAGCGTAAAAGAATTGTTCCACGTCGCATTGAAACGAAAGTCGTTGCTCAATCGGGGCGACAGCAGAGCGGCGGCTCCGGCTGTGAACGTTTTGATATTGTAAGTAATGCGCTCCGGGTTGGCGAGATTGCTAGAGCTGCGGGTGATGTTGTAGGACGGCGTGTCGGCGAAACGTCCAAAAAGCCTCCACTTCGAACCGAGCATCTGGTCTATACGGATGCTGGTTGCATTCAAGGAGCTGGGTGCCGAATAGGCAGACGTGAACAACGCCATGTCGGTCGTCTGTTCAGGTCCATTTGGCAGTGGAAACGCGTTCAACACAGGCTGAAGGGCAAGGGGAGCGGTGCGCCGAAGGGTGCTGTCGGGAACCCACTGCGTGACCGCCCCTTGCGGAACTCGCAGCCGGATCCCCTCGTAGGAAAAAAAGAAGAACGTTCTGTCCTTGCCCTGGTAAACGCCGGGAATCAAAACCGGACCACCAAGCGTTCCGCCGAAATCGTTTTGCCGCTCCGCTGGCCGGCCAATACCCGCCGCGTTATTGAACCAGTTGTTCGAATCCAGATCGTTATTGCGAAAGTAATCGAATGCAGACCCATGCCACTGGTTCGTGCCGGAGCGGGTCTGGATGGAAATCTGCGCGCCCGGTGTGCGGCCAAACTCGGTCGAATAGGTGGAAGTGTTGATGCGAAATTCCTCCATTGCATCCATGGAGACGAGGCTCTGCGTGGTCCCGAGCGCCGTCTCGCCGGGAAACTGACCGCTGGCAACGCCGAGTAGGCCACCACCGGGTATCACACCGGTATTGGCGGCCACTCCGTCCACCATGTAGTAATTCGCTTCGGTCCGCTGGCCGTTGACGCTGAACTCTCCGACTTGGCCCAGCCGAGCGCCCGCGGCCACAGTCACACCAGGCACCGTCTCGATGAGCGATTGGAAGCTGCGTCCGTTCAGCGGTATGTTCTCCACAAACTGCCGGTCCACCACCGTGCTCACCGCCGCCGATTCAGTATTCACCAGCGGCGTACCGCTTTCCACGGTTACCGTCTCGGAGGTAGCGCCCACCTGCATGTTGAAGTTCATGGAAATTGTGTCTGCTACATGAAGCGTAACGCCCGGCTTCACGATGAGCTTGAAACCGTGCTTGGACACAGAAAACTCATAATTACCGGGGCCGAGATCAGCAAATTGGTAAAGCCCCTGTTCGTTGGTCTTGACGACAGTCTCAATTCCCGTATCCACATTCGTCGCGGTCAGTGTCGCCTCGACGATGACGGCGGCACTAGGATCGAACACCCGCCCCGTCACGGTGGCCATGGTGCCTTGAGCAAGGAGCGAAGCGGCGAGTGCCATGACGCACGAGACCACACAGAAGAAGAGACGGACCATTTTTTGCGTTCTCATAGACATCACGCGAGCATAACCACTGCCTTTTCCGCCCGGCGTGAAAATAATCACTCTCCGGTTACCTTGGTTTGAGAGAGGGTGCGTACCGAACGGTTTTGGGAGTCTTAGGAGCGGAGGGCGGAAAGAGCGGTGTAACCAAGGTGCGTGGCGCGGGTAAGAGGGCGGCTTCGGAGCGGGCGGGTGGCTACATTTCTTCAGTTCTATTGGAAAAAACGTGAGTGGGACGGGTGGCCCACTCAAGCCTGATGTTGGCTTGAGTGGGGCTGTGCCGCCCACACATTCGCAAGAAACGAAACGGGAATGTGGGGGCCCAAGGGCGCATTACTTCTTCGGCTGTGGCTGCGGCTGGGCCGCCGGCTCGCTGGTCGGAGGAACGATGTTCTTCATCCGCATGTAGGTGACCAGGTTGCCATAGTGTTCCATATTGTGCATGTTGTTGACCGTCAGTACGTCTAACTTCGGTGTGTCGCCTCCGAACAGCTTCACCATTTGAGCGCCGGAGGCATCGGTCATGCCGTCGTAGGCCTTGTCGCAATAGGCGAAGGCGGCCTTGAGTGCGGCAATCAGGTCGGCCTTTGAGGTTTTGGTCTGCTCGATTTTCGGGGCGGGATTTTGCTCGCCGAGCGCGATGGAACAAAACAGGTACTGTGCATCGGCCAAGTGTCCGAGGATCTGGCCGTAGCTGCGGACTGCGTCCGTGGGCTTGAAGGCGTAATTCTCCTCCGACATTTTGTCGGCTGAGCGGAGCAGGATATCCGTCACCCTTCCGTAGGCGTGCTTGTTGAATGTGCTGAACGGACTGTCCTGAGATGGGGCGGCGCTAGCTGGCTTATCCTGGGACCAGGCAGCGCCGGCTGGCAAAAGAAAGCAGACGACGAGTGTTCGCAGAAGTGTTCGCATTGGTTCCTCCTCACAAGAATATGCAGCGCTGACAGAAAAGTTTCAACCGCTTGGCCGCCGGGTGCCCCACTCATGCGTACACTGCGATGAGCGGGCTTTGTGCGAAAGGCCGGGCTTCGTCCGACCTCTACGCTGCCAATACCTTGCTTCGCTGGAGAAATGCGAGCAGGTCGGCATTGATCTGGTCCGCTTGGGTGGTAGGCATCCCGTGCGGAAAACCCGGATATACCTTCAGCGTAGCGCCCTTCACAAGCTTCGCCGACATCAGAGCTGCCGCACCGATCGGCACGATCTGATCGTCGTCGCCATGAAGGATGAGGGTGGGCACATCGAACTTCTTAAGGTCCTCGGTAAAATCCGTCTCCGAGAAAGCCTTGATGCAGTCGTAGCCGGCCTTCATCCCGCCCATCATCCCCTGGAGCCACCACTTCTCCCGGATGCCTTCCGATATCTTGGCGCCCGGCCGGTTGTAGCCGTAGAACGGAAGGGTAAGGTCTTTGTAAAACTGCGGGCGATTCTTCGTATATTGAGCTCGCAGGTCGTCGAACACCTCGATCGGCGCGCCCGCGGGATTCTTGGCCGTCTTCACCATTATTGAGCTCGCAGGTCGTCGAACACCTCGATCGGCGCGCCCGCGGGATTCTTGGCCGTCTTCACCATGAGCGGAGGCACGGCGCTGATCAGCACAGCCATAGCCACACGTTTTGAGCCATGCCGACCGATGTAACGGGCAACTTCTCCGCCGCCGGTGGAGTGCCCCACGTGGATTGCGTTTTTCAACTTTAGCTTTTCGGTGAGCGCCGCGAGATCGTCGGCGTAGGTGTCCATATCGTTTCCATCCCACGTCTGGGTGGAACGGCCGTGCCCTCGCCGATCGTGCGCGATGACTCGATAGCCACGTTGGCCGAAAAACAGCATCTGTCCGTCCCAGTCGTCCGCGGTGAGCGGCCAGCCGTGGCTGAACACGATCGGTTGTCCCTCGCCCCAGTCTTTGTAATAAATTTCCGTGCCGTCTTTGGTAGTAATGGTTGGCATACGATGATCTCCTCGATTGAAATGTTTTTGATTTCCTGCATGGCCCGCGTTAGTGAGCTTGGATGAAGGTGGTAGCGCCGGCGATTTATTTAAATTGACAGCCGGGACGCGGCCGGCGCTGACACGCTATTAGACGTGGGCTAGTATGGCGGAGGCGGAGCTTATGGTCATCGAGGTCTGCGTAATTCTTGGGTCGGAGGTCCTGTTTTTCTCGGCCCTCCTCTTTGGCGCCGCGGGGACCGTCCGCTGGCCTGCCGCGTGGGCCTATCTCATTCTGTTTATCACCGGAGCTTGCTGGCTCACGCTTTGGCTGGCGCGGCGCGATCCTGGGCTTCTGGCCGAGCGCCTGAAATCGCCACTGCAAAAAGGCCAGCCCTTCTGGGACAAAATCTTTATTCTGCTCATGATGATTGCCTGGTGCGCCTGGCTCGTCTTGATGGGCCTGGATGCTGTCCGCTTCCGCTGGTCGGTCATGCCGGTCTGGCTGCAATGCGTGGGCGCGGCCTTGATCGTCTTGTCATTCTGGATGTTCGGCCGCGTTTTTCGGGAGAACCCTTTTCTCACGGCGGTCGTGCGCATCCAAACCGAGCGCGGACACAGAGTGGTTTCTACCGGACCTTACGCCACGGTCCGCCATCCGCTCTACGCCTCGGTGCTGATCTATCTGCCGGCGAATGCGCTAATGCTGGGCTCCTGGGCCGGCTTGGCGGCTTCGGTGGTTTTTCTAGGCGGCCTGGTTTTTCGGACGGCGATGGAAGACCGCGAACTCCAACGCGGTCTCGCCGGCTACACGGAGTACGCCGCCCGCGTTCGCTACCGGCTGATACCGTTTATCTGGTGAGTGGGACGCGCCGTCTCTCTGCGCGTCTCGCCCAGAGCGAGAAAGCTTGCCCTGTTTTGCCCGCGGGGGCCCAACCCATCCTTTCAGGATCGGATCAAAAGCCCCGCCCAAGCAGAGCTTGGACGGGGCACCCTCCAAAGTCCGAGATTCGCATCGAAAGCGGCGCGGTAGAATCTAATCAAACCGACCTTGAGCTGCCGAAGGAGGTTGCGATGGCAACCCTGGAGATTGCTTTCCTCAACAATCAACTGGAGGAGCGGAAGCGCCGGTTGGAAGCGGCGATTGCGCTCGCACCGCAGAATGCGGGATTCGCCGGCTTGCTGCGCGAAGTGGACTCGGCTCTCGAACGCATGGACAAGGGCAGCTACGGTCTATGCCAGGAATGCCACGATCCGGTGGAACAGGACCGCTTGCTGGCCGACCCACTTGTGCGTTACTGCCTTGACCATCTGACCCAATCGGAGCGAGATGCGCTCCAGCGCGATTTAGATCTCGCTTCTCAGGTACAGCGCAATCTGTTACCGCAAATTGGCCTTCGCGCCGGTGGCTGGGAGACCAGCTATCATTACGCGCCGGTAGGCGCTGTCAGCGGCGACTATTGCGATTTGATCCCGTATGATGGACAGCTTTTCTTCGCGCTCGGCGACGTCTCTGGCAAAGGCGTGGCTGCCTCCATGCTGATGACACACCTCCACGCCTTATTCCGCAGCCTGACCAGTATGGCGCTGCCGCTGGGACAGATCGTGACCCGGGCCAATCGTGTCTTTTGTGAAAGCGCGCTGGCCGGCCAGTATGCCACGCTGGTGTGCGGGCAGGCTAAACCTACTGGGGAGGTGGAGATCCATAACGCCGGCCACTGGCCCGCCATCGTTGTCGGGCACGGCGGCGTGCTGCGCATCGAATCCACCGGTTTGCCGCTGGGGATGTTCTGCGAAACCGAGTTCTCCGCCACTCGCCTGCAATTGGAAGTCGGCGACACGCTCTTCCTCTACACCGACGGTCTATTGGAGGCCAGCAACGCGAGCGGCGAATATGGCGTGGACCGGGTCACGCACCTTGTGCGCCAGCAAGCCGCAAAGCCTCCCGCTGAACTGATTGGCGCCTGCCTCGACGACTTGCACGCCTTCGAAGCCGGGGGTGGTCCGCGTCAGGACGATTTGACTCTGCTGGCCATCCGACGCTGCGACTAATTGACAGCGGCGGGTGGCCCGGCTTCCACTGGCGGAGGTTGCAGGTTACGCTGAGCCCAGCTAAATTAGGTGCGAGAATTGGATCTGTTACATGAAAGGAGAGTCCCAGTGGAATCTGCCTCTGCGTTCATCGACGAGAAGATCAAGGAACTTGGGGACTGGCGCGGGAAGACGCTCGCGAAAGTGCGCGAAATCATCCACGCGGCAGACCCTGAGATCGTCGAAGAGTTGAAGTGGGTCAAGCCAACATCGCCGGGGACTCCCGTCTTTTCCCACGGCGGCATCGTCTGCACGGGAGAGACGTACAAGAACGTCGTCAAGATGACATTTGCCAAGGGAGCTGCGTTGCAGGACCCTTCCGGTCTATTCAACTCCAGCCTCGACGGGAATGTCAGGCGCGCCATCGACATCCACGAAGGCGACAAGGTCGATGAGGCGGCATTGAAAGATCTCATCCGCGCTGCCGTGGCGCTCAATCTCAAGGGCAAGAGCAAGCTGAAGCCCCGGTAACATCCCCACTCTAAATTTCGCGAAGAACGCGAAATTTAGAATGGGGCACCCTCCGAGTGGGCCACGCGGGTGGCGCGTCCTATCGCGAAGCGAAGGGCGGGACCGTCCGAATCATTGTCCGGAAGTCAAGTGCCGTCCAATTCGCTCTTGAAGCACGGAGTAGTCCATGCCAGTGCTGTTCCGGAGCGCGGTTTCCGGCTCGACACCCGAGCCGATGCTTTCGAGCATGCGCACAATTTCTCCCATACCGTAGCGGCCGCGCAGATATTCCACCGCGGCGAGCGATTCCGCATACGCGACCTGCGCTTGCAGGGCGGAGAATCTCGTGAACGGGTGTTCCAGGACGGAGAACGGCGCCGCCTTTCGTTCCAGAAACAGCGGTCCCAATTCCTGCGCATACATGCTGCTGCTCCGCGGCTCCATCAGTTGTGCCAGGCCTTCCTGCAACCACGTCGGGCATTGCGGACCGCCAATCGAATGTACGAACGAATGCGTGAGCTCGTGGCGGAGCACGCGTTCCAATCCCGGCGGTATCGAGGTGACGCCGCCAATCGGGATGCGAAGCTTGCCATCATTCAGGCCGCCGGACCAGGACGGAGCATCGGTGATGTCCGTGAATTCCTTCTGCGTGTAAAGAATGACAATGATGTTTTCGCGCGGTTCGTAGTTGAGTTGCCGTGAAACGTCCTGGTAGCCGGTCTCGAGCGCGGCCAGAATCTGCTGCTGCAGTTCGGGCGGCGTTCTTTCGCCCTGATAGTGGAGGGTGAAGTGGCGGCTTTCCTTGCTTCTTAACTTCTCCTCGACCTGCAGCTCGCGCTCGGCTTTGTGCAGCAGGCTGGCAATTCCGGGATCGGGCGAGAGCTCCTGGGCCCGCTTCCACGCGGCAACGGCATCGGCGGTATGATCGGCGTTGTAGCGCGCGATGCCGAGCAGGCGCAGCACTTCGAAGGAATCGGGGGCGAGTGTGTTCGCGCGTTCGAGGGCAAGCGCCGCTTCCCCGTATCGTTCGGAACGAGCCAGCGCGACGGCGTCCCATTGCAGCAGCTCCACACGGTCGGGCATCGCCTGGATAGCGTGTTCAAAATAGCCGCTGGCCTGGTCGGGATGGCCGCGCTGCATCTCCATCGTGCCCGCAAGATAAAAAGCGTCGGCGGTCCGGCGATTGTCGTGCTGGATCTCGATCTCTGCCAGATGCTGGTTGTCTATCGTCTCCCCTGTCAGGATGCGGTTGCGGAGTTCGGCCCAGTAGGCCTCGTTCTGCTTCGGCCCGTTCAGGCGCGGAAGGCTCACCTTGTCATGCTGCGGAGCCGTAGGCGTGGAATCGCGGCGAGTAAGGTCCTCGACTCCAGTGAATACCCTGCGGGTTGGAGAAACTGGAGCGTCCCCCTTTTCGATTTTGAGCACCTTGTCTTTGCTGATCGTGTAGCGGGTACTGCCAACCCAGTATTCAATCTGCCCGTCTTTCTCCTGGGCCTTGGTGACGCTGATGGAGATCCCGCTCTTGAGATAGACCGTATCCGCGTGGCTGATTGAGATTGAAATTCCGCTCAGAAGTCCCGCCAGAAGCACGGTTCTGACGACTGCAGAATGACGCACCACGCGATACTCCTTGTAGAATGCCGGAACTTTGGGGCTTTGTCTGGGAACGTTCGTATCTTATAGGACGGGTGGCGGGCGAGCCACTGTAACGGAAGGTAAAACACTGGGGTTGTCTCTTTTTACGTCCACTCAGAGGACATATGGCACCAATGCTGCCACTCGTCGAGAGTAAGCCTCATACGGCCCGCCGAACCGGTCGCGCATCCATTTCTCCTCAAGCTTCAGTTTGCGCCAGAGCACGCCGAAAACAAGGATTACAGCCAGTAGCCCGCGCCATTCGCCACGGGCCACTGCGCAACCAAGAAATCCCAGCAGAAGTCCGGTATAGATCGGGTGGCGAACCAGGGCGTAGGGTCCACTCGTAATGAGTTCGTGCCCTTCCTTCACCGTGACAGACTGGCTCCAGTTGGTTCCAAGGTGACGACGCGCCCAGACAGAAAAGAGTAGCCCAGTTGCCGTAACAGCCGCGCCACTCCAGAAGCAAGAAATGCCGACTGGAAGAAGTCGTTCGTTTAGTAATGGAAGGGGAACGGTGGGAAGCCACAGAATCGCTATCGCGCAAACAATCGAAACTAGGCGGACAAGCCGCGACGCCAGTGACTCGCGGCGCTCGGTTACCTTAACCTTCGTCGCCATCGCCCCCCAATAGGCAAAATAGCCAATCCACATTGCAGGGAAAAGATATTTATAAACCAGTGGCATCAACGTTCCTTGCTATGCCCTACCATTAGGTGCGGAAGGCGCTCCACAATTCGGATCAAATCGACTTTACCGGGATCGCTATCACATCATCGACCAGCCCCACTTCTTTCTGCACAAACGGCTCGGCGTAGGTGACCCCACCCATCATGCCGTAAAAGCGGGCCATGGACTCAATCCGCGCGCGAATTTCTTTCTGCGCGGGAAAAATTCCGCTGCCCGCCTGCTGGTCGGTGAACTGAGACTTGTAGGCCATCAAGGACGCAAAGCGCGTTTCGAACTGGTCGGTGATGTCCACGACAAACGTAGGCCGCACGTCGCGGTACAGGCTGGCGTAAATAATTTTGAAAGGACGATGAGCGGAACCCTCCAGCGGCAACTTGGCAAGTCCCGAGATAAAGGCCGCTTCGTAGCCGAGAATCGAAGCGGTGTAGTGATCGGGATGGCGGCCCTCCCAGTAGGGAAGAATCAGCACCCGCGGACGCTGTTCGCGCATTACGCGGCCGACCTTCAAGCGATTCTCCCAGGTATTTTCGACGCGGCCGTCGGGAAGATCGAGGGCGTGGCGCCAGGAAACTTTCAGAATGCGCGCTGCCTCGGCGGCTTCGCTGGCGCGGTCTTCGGCGCTGCCGCGCGTGCCCATTTCGCCTTGCGTGAGATCGAGGATGCCGGTACGGTATCCGCGCTCGGCCATTTTGAGAAGAGTTCCGCCGCAGGTTTGTTCGACGTCGTCACGGTGCGCGGCTAGGGCGAGAATGTCGAGTGGCATAATGCGTCGGTGGTCGTTAGTCGATGGTCCTTCGCGTGGTGCGATCTACTGCGTTTCCGTTGAACTCTCTGAATTCTAGAATGCCAACGACGAACGACCAGCGACCAACGACCGTTCCTAAGCTGCTGGCTTGGTCGTGCGCCGGTTCGCCAGCACGAACGCCAATCCGAACATGAATAGAGCAAACAGCACCAAAGTCAAAATCGATGCGGTCAGCGAGAATGCGCTCGGCGCTTCGGGATACATCAGCGTGCGCAGAGCCTCGACGCCGTAGGTCAGCGGATTGGCATACATCAGCCAGCGAATCCATCCGGAAGCGCCGGAAAGGGGGAAGAGCGCTCCCGAAAGCAACCACAGCGGAATCAGAAACAGATTGATGATGGCGTGAAAGGCTTGCGTCGAATCCATGGGCCAGGCGATGGCGAAGCCGAGCGCGGTCAAGGCAAACGACACCAGGAACACGGTAAGGACGATCAGCCCGAACGAGGCGAGCGTAAAGTGCACGCCGACCAGTGGTGCGAAGACCAGGAAAATCAGTCCCTGGGCGGTGGCTAACGTGGTGCCGCCCAAGACTTTTCCCAGAACAATGGCTGCCCGCGGCACCGGCGCCACCAGCACCGAAAGCAGGAAGCCTTCGTTGCGGTCTTCGATCACCGACATCATGGTGAAAATCGCGGTGAAGAGCACGATCATCACCAGCGTGCCCGGATAGAAATAATTCAAATAGTGCTGCTGTCCGGCGGCCTGTCCGGAGCGAAATGAGGTTCCGAACCCGCTGCCGATGACAATCCAGAACAACAGCGGAGAAGCGATGACGCCCACCACCCGCGCCCGCTGCCGATAGAAGCGCACGACTTCGCGCCACCAGAGCGTGAAGGCGGGCAGCAGGACTCCGGCGGATGCGGGAGCGGTCGTGCTTGTGGGGAAGGATGCGGTTTGAGTGGCCATTGTTTCCAGTTTAGCAGCGTTCGTTGCTCACTTCTTCTTAGCCTTCTTCTTGCCGCTTTTTGCCGTTGGCTCGGCGTCTTCGTTCCAGAACCGGTGGCCGGTGCGATGGATGAAGACGTCCTCCAGGGTCGGCTTGCTCACGCTGAGCGACTGGATTTCTCCCGGGAAAGCTTCAACCACGTCGGGAACGAAGCGATGGCCGTTTTCAATTTCGAGGCGGACGTGGTTATCCATGACGGTGGCGTCGACGTGAAACTTGTTGCGAATGCGGTCGGCCAACGTTTGCGGGTCGCGCGCTTCAAGCAGAATTACGTCGCCGCCGATCTCGCGGGTCAGGGCTTCGGGCGTGCCTAGCGCTACCAGGTTGCCTTCGTTCAGGATGGCCAGCCGGTCGCAGCGTTCGGCTTCTTCCATCAGGTGAGTGGTGACGATGACGGAGACGCGCTCCTGATCGCGGAGGATCTGCAGATATTGCCAGAGGTCGCGCCGCGCGCCGGGATCAAGGCCGGTGGTGGGTTCGTCGAGGAGCAGAACCTCAGGATGATGGAGCAGGCCTTTGGCGAGTTCGATGCGGCGCTGCATGCCTCCGGAAAAAGTTTCCACGCGGTCGGCGGCGCGGTCGAGCAATCCGACGCGCGTGAGAATTTCGTTGATGCGCTGCTTGAGCTCGGGGCCGCGCAGGCCGTAGAGGTGTCCCTGATGCCAGAGGTTCTCGTAGGCGGTGAGCTTGGGGTCGACGCTCTGGGCCTGGAAGACGACGCCGATGTGGCGGCGCAGCGCTCCGGGCTGGCGAACAGCGTCGAGGCCAGCGATCGTGGCGCTGCCAGAGGTCGGCACCATGAGCGTGGAAAGAATGCGGAAGAGAGTGGTTTTGCCGCTGCCGTTCGGACCGAGCAGACCGAAGAGTTCGGCGGGGCGAACGTCGAAAGAGACGCCGTTGAGCGCGGCGCGGTCCTGGTAGCGATGAACCAGGTCGCGAACGGCATGCAATGATGGGCTGGGCCGCGGCGGTCGGCAGGCTGGGCGGGGGCGGGAAAGTCGATGGCGGTTGAGTTCGGAGTCACAAGCTATTTTACGCCGGGAAGGATCGGATCATCATCCGAGGGCCCCATCGGGTCATCGGGTGATCTGGCGATCGAAAAACCAAGCCCGCACTGGGTGCGGATGACCCGATGACCCGATCATCCGATGACCCGTTCCAAAGCGAGACACCTATGCGGCGACGGGATTCTGTCCGGCGACGCGCTCTTCGAATGCGACGGGGACGTGGCGCCACACCTGGATGGCGAGAACGACCGTGGTGGCCAGAAGCAGCGCTCCGACGGCGACGTGGACTACGGTCGAGATGACCATGGGAAGTTCGGGCTGCGCGGCGTCTCTTCCCCACATGACGCGCGTGATGAAGGCGAGAAAGCCAAGGCAGAGTTGCGCGACCATCAGGCCAAGCATGGCAATTGCGGGACGGCGGACAGCCTCTACTTGCGAGTAGACGGAGATGGCGCGAACCGCAGTCCAGGAGAGGACGATGGCCACGACTGCCAGCGTTGATGACGTGCGGCCACCAGCTCATGCCGTGATGGCGGAACATGGCGCCGAGAACCAGTTGCACATAGAGCACAAAAATCGAAAGCAAAGTCAGAGTGAAAAGAGCGGGGCGGCGCTGGTCGAATTCCGCGCGCGGCTGCTCTTCAACCCAGCGGCGGCCGGTGAAGACCGCAATCGCAACGGCGATGCAGAAGAAGGTCTGCGCCACGGCGGCGTGCGCGCTGGAGATGGGTGCGGGCAGGAAGAATAGAACCGTGAGTCCGCCGAGGATGCCCTGGGTGATCACGGTCGCCAGCGCGGCCAGGCCCAGAAGGCGCAGCCAGCGGCGCTTTTCGACGCGCCAGGTCCAGACCGCCAGAATGATCGTAAGCAGCCCGATGAACTCCGCCACCATGCGATGGCCGTGTTCGTACTTTATGCCGCCCACCATGTGCGGCATCTTGTAGAAGGAGCCGAAGCTGGTCGGCCAGTCGGGGACGGACAATCCGGCGTCATTGCTGGTGACAAGCGCTCCGGCGACGATGAGAACGAGAGTGGCGCAGGCGGTGAAAACGGCGAAGCGGTGCAGTCCGCGATGGTACGGAATTTCGATGCCTTTCAGCATAGCCCCCAGGGAAACCGAGCGAAGACAGCGCCGCCCGGCATGTTTCCGAAACGCAACAGTTTACCACCGCGAGCAAGGCGTGCCTCTATTATCTGCGGCTGTTTAGCTGCGGCGGCGGAACCTCTGCGATTCCATCGCCTGAATGATCGCGTCGGCGAATTCCGAGGTGCCGGCGGTGCCGCCCACGTCGCGCGTCAGTTTGCTGCGGTCGCGGTAGACCTCGTCGATGGCGTTGCGGATCTTGCAGAGCGGCGTCGTGCTCGCCAAGATGGCGCAGCATCAGCAGCGCCGATCGCAGCACAGCGGTCGGATTGGCGATATTCTTTCCGGCGATGTCGGGCGCGGAACCGTGCACGGCTTCAAAGATGGCGCATTCGTGCCCGAAATTCGCGCCGGGGACCAGGCCAAGTCCGCCGACCAGTCCGGCGCACAGGTCGGAAAGAATGTCGCCGTAAAGATTCTCCATCAGCAACATGTCGTACTGGTAGGGGTTCATCACCAGTTGCATGCAGGTGTTGTCGACGATGTGCTCGCCGTAGGTGATCTCGGGATACTCCTTCGAAATCGCTCGCGAGCAGCGCAGAAACAGGCCGTCGGACATCTTCATGATGTTGGCTTTGTGGATGGAATGGATCTTCTTGCGCTTGTTCTTGCGCGCATACTCGAAGGCGAAACGCGAGATGCGCGTGCAAGCCTTCTCGGTGATGATCTTCAGGCTCTCGACCACTCCCGGGACGACTTCGTGTTCGATGCCGGAGTAAAGCCCTTCGGTGTTTTCGCGCACGACGATCAGATCGATGTCTGGGTAGCGCGTCGGGAATATGCGGCAGGTTGCGGATGGGCCGGAAGTTGGCGAAGAGTTCGAAGCGCTTGCGCAGTTCGACGTTGATGCTGGAGAAGCCGCCGCCAATGGGCGTAGTCACCGGGCCCTTCAGCCCGACGCGGGTGCGCTCGATCGACTCGGTGAGTTCTTTCGGAATGTATTCGTTGTATTTCTCAAAGGCTTCAGCGCCCGCGGCGAAGGTCTCCCATTCGAACTTGACGCCGGTGGCTTCGAGAATGCGAACCGTGGCCTGGATGACTTCGGGACCAATGCCGTCGCCGGGGATGAGAGTTACTTTATGTGCCATAAATTGTGATCATCGTAGGGACAGCCGCCCTCGGCTGTCCAGCGAGCGCAGCTCGCATGCGCCTCAAGTCTTCGACACCTTACTCTTCGGTTCCGGCGCTTCCTTGTCCTTGGCTTTGAGCAGGTCTTTCAGCTCGGTCATGAATTCCTGCACGTCCTTGAAGTCCAGATAGACGGAGGCAAATCGCACATAGGCGACTTTGTCGTAGCGGCGCAGGCGGTTCATGATCAGCTCGCCGATTTCGCTGGTCTTGCGCTCGCGCTCCGCCGACTCGATGACGAAGGTCTCGGCCTCATTGACGATCTGTTCCAGCTTGCCGATGGGCACGGGACGCTTCTCGCAGGCGCGCATCAGGCCGTTGAGCACCTTCTGGCGGTCAAAACGCTCGCGGCGCCCGTCTTTCTTTACCACCATGTACGGGATTTCGTCGATGCGCTCGTAGGTGGTAAAGCGCTTCTCGCACTTCAGGCATTCGCGGCGGCGGCGAATGGAATCCGCTTCCTTGCTCTCGCGCGAATCCACGACTTTGTCATTTTCAAACCCGCAAAAGGGGCATTTCATGCGCTTGGCTGCACTCGGGAATCAACACGATTGTAGCAGGGGATGCGGGAGGAGACGGTAGGCACTACACAGGTTCTAATGCCTGATTACACTGGCAAGCACTCCGTTCAATGAATCCTGCCACGCATGGGCGATCATTCCAGGACGAACGCTTCTGCGCCAATAGGCCAGAATCCCGAACATTGCTCCGTACAGGCCGATCAGAATCACCATTCGGAAGCCCTGGTACGCGTGCGCGGCGCCGAATGCTGCGGCAGAAAGAATAATGCCGGCGGGAGCGCTTTTCGTCATGGCCATGAACTGCCGTTGCAGGTAACCTCGAAAGACCGTCTCCTCGCAAATACCGGCGGTAACTGAGAGCGCTATCCAAGATGCCAGTTCGATACCTCGATGGGGGAGCATGAACTGCATATTCCGACCCAGCGCGGCGATGCGCAGGAGCCACCCCAATACCCAAAGGAGCACCCACGCCACGATCCAGAACCCAGCGGCAATTCCAATATCGCGCAGCACCTGGCGGACGGAATGCCAATGATCTCCGAGAACGAGGAGGACAGACGCGCCATGAACCCGCACGCCCGCAAGTACCAGAACGAACAAGAGCCATTCAAAAAAAAGGGTGACCAGGTAAAAGCGCACACGGTTGGGATTAGCCGCAGCGCTCAGTTGGTCTACCGAAATCTTATGCCAAAACGCCCAGCCGCCCAACACAGCGAGCACGAGAATCGTGTGGAGTGGGCTAGCGACTCGGGTACAGCGGTCTGACGTGGACTGAGCCAGAGCAGAAGTCTCCATGATTACCTCTAGCGAGAGTACCGCCTTGAGCCCACAATATCGGGCATCGAGAGGCGAGGCCATGATTGTTTCGGCGGTGAGAGGATGCACAACCTTCCACTGACCCACCGCGACTTACGATGCCCCCTCCACGGTTGCGACTTCTTCGGCCTGCTCAGACTCGGCGGACAGCTTGCGCAGCGACAAGCGTTCGTGATGGGAGAATAGCAATCCAACCGGAACGACGGCAACAAACGTCACCAGCCACAGCATGATGCCGCAACTGACCGCCAGTTCCTTGGGAACAATGTGAAAGACGTGGTCGAACGCGCTGATGGTTGCCAGTTGCGAGCCGCCGCCCACACCCGGCAACTGGACCATGGAGCCGATCATGCTCGCTCCCATAAGAAGGAGAACCTTGGTGGCGCTCATGTCATGCATGGGTGCGCCATAGGCATGCGTGACTTCTTTGTAAGCCAGCGCGATCAGCCACCACATCAAGACCGACACGCCGGTCAATTGCAGGAATGCGACGGGGCCGTGAATGGTATTGAGTCCGGCGGTGAACTCGCGAATTTTTTGCGCCATCCGATGGCCCAGATTCTCGGCGAGATGGGAAAAACGGTCTTCAACCCACCGGGCAATTCGGTTTCCGCGGTAGGAAACCAGCACCGCTCCTGAAAAGAGGCCCAGGACAAGGGCGATCAGGGCAAATCCCGTGAGATGAATCCAGTGCCTGACTTCCAGCGGGGTGGTTGCGGCGTTGGTAAACGCGCGGAGCTTGGAGGGCAGAAAAATGGCGGACACCATCAGCACCGTGAAACCGCCAACGTCAAAAATCCGCTCCACAGCCCAGACCGCCACTTGCGAGGCGAAAGGCAGGTTCTGGCGGCGTGCGATCAGGTAGGGGCGAATCAGTTCGCCGGCGCGGCCGAGCAGAGCGAGGCCGGTGAATCCGATCATGGTGGCTGGGACCAATCCAAGGATGGACGCGTCTTTGCGCACGGGCCGAAGAAAGATTTTCCACCGCACCGCCCGCAAGAAATAGGCCAGGTAGATGTATCCAACCCCGTGCAGGATGTGGCGCCAACTTAGGCCTTATTGAAAGAGCTGGGCCCAGTCGAAGTGCTGCCAGGTGCGGAACTGAAGATAGACCAACACGGCCAGCACGACGAAGACAACCGCGTACGCTACGTATTTTTTTTTGTTCATGCAGTGCGAAATTCAATTCCAGTTTCGAAGAAAGGCGCAGCTGTGGTGAGCACAGCCCCAGTTGAAGGTAAATGAGGAACCACGAAGGGTCAACGCGGAGATTGCGCGGCGATCGTGGTGGAGGAGGGTTTCGGAGTGCCGGGTTTCATAGCACTCGGCTTCAGCTTGGGCTGCGCGGCGCTCCGGGTCTTGCTGGCGACCTGTTTTTGTTTCGCTTCTTTCTCCTGCGCGATCTTCTTCTGGTTGTACTCGTGCACGATGCGCGCCACGTAGGCTCGGGTTTCGCGAAATGGCGGCACTCCCCGATATTGCTCGACGCGCTGGGGGCCGGCGTTGTAGGCGGCCAGCGCCTTGACCAGATCGAAATTGTAGCGCTCCAGAAGTTCGCGCAGATAGCGGCTTCCGCCGGTGACGTTCGCTTGCGGATCGAAGGCGTCGTTTACGCCCAGTTGATTGGCGGTGCCCGGCATCAACTGCATCAGTCCGCGGGCGCCTTTGGGAGAAACGGCATGCGAGTTGAATCCGCTTTCGGCGTGAATCACGCTGTTCACCAGGTCGGGATCGAGATGATAGGTGGCGCTGGCGGAGTTGACGACTTGATTCAGAGCGGGCACGGATAGTGCAGGGACAGAGTGGGAGGGAATGGACGTAGAGACAGCCGCCCCCGGCGTCCGGCGGGTGGCCGCAGCGGTAAAGACAAAGATGGAGGCGTAGAAGAGAACGGATCTTTTTCGTAGCCCGTGATCTCGGCCGTGGGCACATCGGTGAAACTGGAATCGTCGGCGCCGAAAAAGAGACGAGTCGTTGCTCCCATTACCAGGCGATGCTCGTGGCGGATGCTAAAGCCGTTGCTGAGGATCGCCAAGTCGGCGGCAATCGCGGGACGAGACAGTAATGCAATCGCGACCACCGAAAACAACGCGGCTTTGGCGGCTTGGGTCGCAAATTTCGCCGTCCGGCGCGTTGCTGATCGTCTTCTTCGAATCATCACAAGCTGCTCACGATCGCCGATCCCAAACTCACGGGCCCGCCAGCCTTGTCGGCGCCCAGGGGTTCGAGCGCTTTTCCGTACAGCACGTGCTCGATGGCTGCAGCTACGCCGCTTTCGGCGTTCGAGCGGGTAAGCTTCCAGCCGCGGCTCCGCAACTCTTCGGATGCATTCCCCATGATAAAGGGGTGGCCGGCAAAGGCAAGCATTTCAATATCGTTATAGTTATCACCAATGGCCATGACCTGGTCGCGGGTAATGCGCCGGTAATTGGCCCAGCGCTCCAGCGCGTGTCCCTTGGAACAGCCGTCGTTGAGCACATCGACAATCGACAGATCGCGGCCCGGGTACTCGGTGCGCAAGACCGTGATGGGCAGGCCGCAGCTTCGAGGACTCGCAAGACCCGCTGCATGCGCGCCACCGGTCCGCAGAACATGGCCTGCACCGGGTCGGTGGTAAGCGCATTCTCGAGCGGAACCACGAACTGGATGTACTGCATGTTTTTCTCCAGCCAGCGCTGGATGCTGGCTTCCAGTTCGTCCAGCCGCTCGATCACGATCGTGCCTTCGCCATCGCTGTCAAAGGTAAGAACGGTTTGGCCCCGAAATTCTTGCATCAAGCGCAGCAGTTCGCGGCAGGTTTCTTCGGGCAGCAGGTCGCGGTGGAAGGTTTCTCCGGCCAGCGACCGCGTGACGGCGCCATTGGAACTGATCAGCCAGAGATCGAATCCCAGTTGTTGCGCGATGGGCAGGGCGAAAGTGTGGCGGCGTCCCGTGACCAGGATGACCTCGATGCCTTGGGCGTGGACGCTGCGAAGGGTTGCGAGATCGGTCTCGGAAATCTGAAATTCCGGATTGAGCAGGGTGCCGTCAATATCGATGGCGATGAGGCGGAGGGAATTGGCGGCCACAGGCAATTTTAGCATTGGAGCGGTTGGTGGAGAGCCCGTCCTCGCCAGGTCTGTCTTGGAGACGCTTGTCCTTGCTCCTATGCTGACAATCATGCCGACAATCATTCCCCACGGAGACCATCCATGAAATTAAGATTCCTGCTCTTGTTCCTGACTCTGCTTCCCGTATCTCTTCCCGCCCAGCCCGCGCCCGAAACCGGCAAGCCTTTCGTCGTCGAGTACTATTACAAGACCAAATGGGGACATGCCGACGAGTTTCTGCAGTTGTTCAAGAAGAACCACTACCCGCTGCTGAAGAAGCAGGTGGAGATGGGCCGCATGCTCAAGGTCTGGATGGACCAGCCGCGCTACCACACCACCGAAGACGGGCGCTGGGACTATCGCGTGACCATCGTGTTCAAGAACTCGGCGGCGGCCAATGAGCCCTTCGACGAAGACGCGCTGAAGAAGCAGCTTTGGCCCGACCAGGCCACGTATGCGAAAGAAGAGCAGCGGCGATTTGAAATTCTCGACGCGCATTGGGACTTGCCGATCAAGAATGTGGAGCTGGACGGGAAGTAAAGGCGTCTCGAACACGCTGCGAAAGAACACCACCCAATGCGTTCGTAGACGCCATTGAAGTTGTTTTCCAGCGGCTTCGAGCGCGCGCGTTTGCAAAAAACTCAGCCGATACGAGAACATACTTGGTTTGCATACATCCCACGGTTCCTATAAGGAAGCAGCCAAAATATGGCGAAGGTGAAAGCAGTGAAGAAGGCTCAGAAGACGAGCGTCGAGGTTAAGTCCGACGCAGGTGAAAGTCCTCAAGCAACGCACCCAGCGGCGCCGGGCACGAGCGGCGCGATCGAGCCCGCCAAGGGCAAGCTGGGCGTGATGATTCCCGGCATGGGCGCGGTGGCGACCACGTTTGTGGCGGGCGTCGAAGCCGTGCGCAAGGGAATCGCTCACCCCATCGGCTCGCTCACGCAGATGGGGACCATCCGTCTGGGCAAGCGCACCGATGGCCGGTCGCCCAAGATCAAGGAATTCGTTCCTCTCGCCGGCCTCAATGATCTGGTCTTCACCGGCTGGGACATTTTCGAAGACAACATGTACGCGGCCGCCCGCAACGCCGGCGTGCTGGAGCGCGACCTGCTCGACAAAGTGAAGGGGCGGCTCAGCGCGATCACGCCCATGAAGGCGGTGTTCGATCACAACTACGTCAAGAAGATCGACGGGCCGAACGTGAAGAAAGGGAAGAACAAGCTCGACCTGGCCGAGCAGCTGCGGCAGGACATCCGCGACTTCAGGAAGTCGAGCGGAGCCAGCCGCCTGGTTACCATCTGGTGCGCTTCGACCGAGACGCTTCATCAAGCCAAGCGCCGCTCACCAGAGCGTGAAGGCGCTCGAAAAAGGCGATGAAAGAGAACGACGAGAACATCGCGCCCTCGATGGTCTACGCCTACGCGTCGCTGATGGAAGGCGTGCCCTTCGCCAACGGCGCGCCGAACCTGACCGTGGACATACCGGCGATGCACGAACTGGCGCGCGAGCGCGAACTGCCCATCTGCGGCAAGGATTTCAAGACCGGCCAGACTCTGATGAAGACCGTGCTGGCTCCCGCGTTCAAGGCGCGCCTGCTCGGCCTGAGCGGATGGTATTCGACCAACATTCTGGGCAACCGCGACGGCGAAGTGCTCGACGATCCCGGGTCGTTCAAGACCAAGGAAGAATCGAAGCTCGGCGCGCTGGAGCACATCCTGCAGCCGGCTTTGTATCCCGAGCTCTACGGCAATATCTTCCACAAGGTTCGCATCAACTATTACCCGCCGCGCGGCGACAACAAAGAGGGATGGGACAACATCGACATCTTCGGATGGCTCGGCTATCCGATGCAGATCAAGGTCGACTTCCTGTGCCGCGACTCGATTCTGGCCGCGCCCATCGTGCTCGACCTGGTGCTGTTCCTCGACCTCGCGCAGCGCACGCCCGAACTGCGCCGCCTGGGAATCCAGGAATGGCTGAGCTTCTACTTCAAGTCGCCGATGACTGCGCCGGGACTGTATCCGGAGCACGATCTGTTCATCCAGTTGATGAAGCTGAAGAACACGCTGCGGCACCTGAAGGGCGAAGAGCTGATCACGCACCTGGGGCTGGAGTACTACGACTAAGGCAGGGCTTGTGTGGGACGGGCGACTCGCCCGTCCTACGGATGCGTAGCGGAAGACGACGGGCTAGGCCAAGTCCAGGGCCATCTTTAGGGCGACATTGAGTTCCGCGATCTTCGTTCTTGGCGTTGAACCGACATATTGCGTGAGGTCGGTTTTCCTCAGACTGACCAGATTGTCACACATGATCCAGCTGGGATGTTTGAGTCCTTCAGCCGGTCCCACGGCAACTTGGGTCGAGAGGCCTTCTCCAGCACTGAAAACAGGCGCACAAACCACAGTGGAAAAGCGGGAGTCGATGAGCGCCTGTCGGCTCACTACAACGAAGACACGATGAGATTTCGGTCGCCGTGCGGCTTGTGCACACGGTAGAGGTCTCCGCGCTTCATGATTGCTCCTTGTTCGCTGGAGGGTGCGGTCAGTCCTCTGCCGCTTGATAGTCGAGCACGTCGGCTGCCTCGGCGTTGAGCCGCTCGGCTGCCCGATTGATTCGCTCCAAGTCACGTGCATTAGCCTGCGCCCGCGCTTGCTCCCGCAAATATCGCCGCAACACACGCTCAATGAATGCGGAACGTGACCGTCGGGCTCCCGTCAACCGGTCGATCCCAGTGAGTATCTCTCGCGATAGTGTGATAGAAGTCTTCTCCTTCATACTACTAGCATACTACCTACGTCCCTACTGTCAACATGCCCAGGGATATCCTTGGCGCTCGCAGATTCGCGCGCCAAGGTACACAGTTCCCGGGCCCGCTCGCGATAGAATCTTCCGATGGCTGGCAAGAAGCACGAAGCTGGACACAACACTCGCTACGTACAACTGCAGAAGAACTACTGTTTCGCCTGCGGCAAGAATAACCCCGACGGCATGCGCCTGCGCTTCACCTATGACAAGGAGCGAGGCTATTTCGTCTGCCGATTCCGCCTGGGCAAACGCTACACTGGGCCTCCCGGACACAGCCACGGCGGCATCATCGCCACCATCCTCGATGAAGCCATGGGCAAGGTAAACAAGCTGCGTGACGTCGTGGCGGTAACTTCCGAAATTACCGTGAACTACCTGAAGCCGGTGCCCCTGAGGCAGCCTCTGCGGGTGGAATCGCGCGAGGTGAAGGTCAAGGGCCGGAAGCACATTAACATGGCTGAAATCCTGAACGAAAAAGGCGAAGTGCTGGCGCGCAGTCAAGGCCTGTTCGTCGCCATCGATCCGCACAAAATGTTCGCAAGATTTGTGGATCGCTAATGCCCACGTAGGGACAGCCGCCCTCGGCTGTCCGCGGGGCGAAGCCCCGCCGTGTGGGGACGGGCTAGTGTGGGGACGGGCTCGTGTGGGGACGGGCGCCCTCGCCCGTCCAGCCGAGCGCAGCTCGGCCCCTACTGCAACTTTGGCGCGATAGGCGTACCACGAATCGCCAACCGGCTGTAAAATGAGCACAGAAGCGGGAAGCGCGGAGGTTCCAGCGCGTCCTTCTTGGCCGCGCTCCGGCGCGCCGGCGATTCCATCGCTATCCTTCACGATTGCAGAAAAGAGTAACCCCATGTCGCAGAACAACGGACACAACACCAGCCTTCGTCTGAAGACCGGCCTTGCCGAAATGCTCAAGGGCGGCGTCATCATGGATGTCACCACCGCGAAACAGGCGGAGATTGCCGAGCGAGCCGGCGCGGTCGCGGTCATGGCTCTGGAGCGCGTCCCGGCGCAGATTCGCGCCGAGGGTGGAGTGGCGCGCATGGCCTCCCCAAAGGTGATTCGCGAGATCATGGCGGCGGTGGATATTCCCGTCATGGCGAAGTGCCGCATCGGCCATTTTGCGGAAGCGCAGATCCTGCAGGAAATCGGCGTCGACTACGTTGACGAGTCCGAAGTGCTGACCCCGGCCGACGAAGCGCATCACGTCGACAAACACGCCTTTACGGTCCCCTTCGTCTGCGGCGCGCGCAATCTGGGCGAAGCTTTAAGGCGCATCGCCGAAGGCGCGGCCATGATCCGCACCAAAGGCGAGGCCGGCACCGGAGACGTGGTGCACGCCGTCCGCCACATTCGCCAGATTGTGCTGGAAATGAAGATTCTCACCGTACTCAGCGAGCAAGAACTCTACGCCAAAGCCAAAGAGCACGGCGCTCCCTACGAACTGGTGAAGATGGTGGCGCGTGACGGCAAGCTGCCCGTGCCCAATTTTTCGGCGGGTGGAATCGCGACTCCGGCGGATGCGTCGCTCGTGATGCAACTGGGGGCCGAAGCGGTATTTGTGGGATCGGGCATCTTCATGAAGAACTCGACCGAATTCGCCGAGCCCGCCGAAGCCGAGAAGCGCGCCAAAGCAATCGTGCAAGCTGCGACGCACTTCAAGGACCCTAAAGTATTACTTGAAGTCAGCGAGGGTCTGGCGGGGGCTATGAAGGGGCTGGCCGTGTCTACGCTTGATGAGGCGCACCTGCTGCAGACGCGAGGGTGGTGAGAATGTCCTACAAAAGACGGACAACTCTGGTCTGAAACCTCAGTCCTTACCGGGCTGTCGGAGTTAAGGCAGGGCTTTCTCCGACTCAACCAAGAACTTAGTGGTTGTGGCGGTCAGATGCAACATGTAGCTGGCATAGTGCTCTGGGACATCTACAACCTGAGAGCCTTGCCCGTGACCGGAAAGCCGGTTGCGAATCGTTGGAATGCCGCTTTCCAGTGCGGCTCGAACTCCACCGATGTGTGACTGAATCAACGGCGGAATCAGATTATTCTTCAGGCACACGTCAATGAGGGTACTCGCCGTGTCGTTCGGCTTGAAAGCCCACTTCCTCTTTGTGCAAATCGCCTTCATCGTGCTCTCAAACGCCTTGAGACATTCGTTGAGACATTCTTTAGTGTCGCCTTTGCGGTAGTGCTCGAACGCCTTGAGAAATTCAGCGTTGGCTCCCGCATACTCTGAGGCAGTGAGCAGTGCTAGGGCTGGTTTGACGACTTGAGCGTGAATCAATTGGGAATCGCCCCTGATTATCTCTCCGCTCTCGTACTGATAGCCGACGCCATGTTCACGGAAACGAGCATTTAACTCGGAGACTGCACTGTCGAAATCGTCCTGCGATACCCGGCTCTGCCATTCAAAACTTGTTCTCCGAAAGGAAGATAGCAAGCGGAATGAGACCTCAACTACATCGAGAACTCGTTCGTGGTCTGGCTCTTTAAGCAGGAAGCCAATCACCCGGTCATCAGCACTCTGCTGAAGTGCAATCGCCGTCATACCCAAATGAAAGCGACCGTATTCCCGGCTCAGCAACTCCTCGATTTTTCCGAACGCTTGCAGACATCCGTTGCCGTCGTACTTCATCGCTTCACCAAAAAGGTCACGCAGGATGCGGGCGATCTGGACTCGTAGAGGCTGGTGTATTTGGGCGTACTCGTATACATCCGGCGCTTCCCCGCGGAGCACCTTCTGCCGTTTCGAGCGCCCCTCGCGCGCAGATCTTCTGCCGTGTTCCTAAGAAAACCAAAAGCCCCGCTAGTCGGGCGGGGCTTGGCAAAATTGCCAGTCGGTACGCTGCCTTTCAAACACCCCAATCATAGCGCATGAAACTTGCTTCGCACTCATCTTAAATGCACTATGTCTACCAAAAGCCTCCCAATTTGAAACACAGTCCAAAAAATTGTCTCCGCCAGTCTTGCCATATTCTTGGCCGACCCAGAGACTCCTATCAGGGCCCGTAGTGTAAGGGGAACACGGCACTCTGTCACAGTCGCAGATGCGGGTTCGAATCCCGTCGGGTCCATTCTCCCCGTGGTAGAGGAGAAGTTTCGTTTGAGGAGAGAAAACAGAGATATCTCCTCAAGTAACTTGACTCTAGCGTGCCGTTCACCCATACTGAATCTGACAGAGTGCCTTACACTACGGTTTTTCCCGATGGTCCCGCCTCCGCGGGGCCATTCGTGTTTTGGGCGCTATAATTAGCCATGACACCCGATGTCTCCGAGCTTCTTAAGAAGGCGCTGGCGTTGCCGCCCGAGGCTCGCGCCGCCCTGGCCGGTTCGTTGCTGGAAAGCCTTGACGATACCGTCGACTCGTCCGCCGAAGAAGAGTGGAGCCGCGAAATCGCCCGCCGCATCGAGGAATTGGATTCCGGCAAAGTAAAGCCTGTCCCGTGGGCGGAGGCGCGTCGACAAATATCCGCTCTCCGCAATGGCAGCTAAGCCGATTGAAATCCACGCCGACGCTCTCGCGGAATTGAAGTCTGCGCTGCGTTGGTACCTGGAGCGGAGCGAAAGTGCCGCCGACGGGTTTGTCGCTGAAATCGACCGCGCCATCGAACTGATCGCCGCCGCTCCCGCACGTTGGCCTTCAGGCGAACTCGGCACCAGGAAGTTTGTTCTCGCGCGATTTCCTTACGCGGTCATCTATCGGGAAAAGCTAATGACAGTTCAAATTCTTGCCATCGCTCACGGCAACCGTCGGCCCCGCTATTGGGAAGAGCGCGTCTAGGGTGGGTGGCCTGGAGCCCCTCTGAAATGAAGGGCAAAGGCCGCAAGCACCTCAGCGCCCGTCGCCCTCAGCGAAGTAGATGGGCCTTGACATCTTCTCTTATAATAAAAGTATCGCAGACAATTGGTTTCGAACGCGCGGCCCCGGCCACTTAAGTCAAGATCCGCGACCAGCGATTGGAGCAGAACGAACTCGGGCGGTGGCGCTCCTAACTTGTTAAGAAATAAAGACTTTACGCGTAACCCATTTAATCTCAAAGACCTGGCGCGATCCCCCCTCTAAGGGTTTCAATATACTTGGCACACATGTATACTCCTGCTTGCGGTGACAGGGCTGTTGAGTTTAAGGAACGCCGCAGGAAGCCCATTCATACCGATTTCCCTTTCCTCTACGCGGGGAATAACGCATGCAATACACGAGCGGCTTTTTGGGTCCGAAAATATCTTCGTAGCCGACGGTGACTTTTATCCAAAAGATCCAGTACTGGTCTCGTGGCTTTCCTTCATCTGGAACGCCAGAATCCCAGTCGAATGTAAAGGTATCTGTAGGAGCCAAGGCTGTTGGCACACCGGGAGGAGAATCAGCGGACACGAGCGGCTTGAAGTCTGGTCTCTGGGTCAGCGGAGTATGCTCACCAAAGCTTCCCTCTTGAGGGAAAACCGTAATGTTGTGAGCAATAACATTGCCGGCATTCTTGACTACGATTTTGTAGTGAACCCAAAAATAATTTGGGGTGACCCCTCCACTTGGAGAAATATTCCCTTTGATCTCCGGTTCGAAACTGATTACAGCCAATTCAGCAGTGGAAAGCTTCAATGTGGCATCGGCAGTATCCGCTGCTTTCTTTGCAGCTTCAGCGGCTTTCTTATTGGCACAATATATTCCAGCGGTATAGATGGTGTAGGCGATCAGAAAACCGAGTCCAACAAATTCCGCGACAAGTTTCGCAATGTCCCATCCATCACGCTTTGTCTTGCAGGTTACGGTGTGGCAGGTTTTGGATGGTGGAACCTTCACTTCAGGTATCGCCGCAGACGAGATTGTGTCATTTGGATTGGCTGTATTATTAGCGGGATTCTGGTTAGTTTGTGGGGCGGCTGGCACTGGCTCATTGTTGGGATGATTTTCTGATGGCATAGCATTAGACTCCAGTTATGAAGGAACGTGAATATACCGAAGGCCCGGAAGCTCTGGAGAACTTTGAACGGCTAACAACTGCATTGTTCAAAGCTCCCAAAGTCGGGGGAAGGAAGAACGGGAAGAAGTCTAGCAAACGCGAGTCTTCTCGTAAACCGAAAGCTTCCGACAAGGACTAGAAGGGCTCTGGCGTTTGCCCCGGCCCTGTCGTTTGCGAGCGCGGCGATTCGTCTTTGCCTGTGAGTTCGCTGTAGGTGAGACGCTTTCCGGCGATCTGGGACATGGCGAGCGCGAACCGTTGAGAGTCGTTCAGCTTTCGGCGGTTGTTGTAACGGAAAACTTGTTCGTCAACATAGCGATCCAAATGAAACGGCTCAACACAAACGTAGGTTCCGCGAAGGCCGCGCTTCAAGAGCGACCAAAAGTTTTCAAGGCCATTGGTGTGGACTCGGCCCTTGACATAGGTCTCAGCGTGATTCACAACGTCATGCACGAAGCGGAAGTTCAGTTTGTCATAGCCCACGGCATCATCCGTGTAGACCGTAGAGCCGTACTTCACATTGTTGAGCACGGCATTCTGCAACGTCTCGCGCTTAATGTTAGGGACCACCTGAGCGCGAACTTGTCGCAGATCACGGTCAAGAATGCCTTGAACAATCGTCTTTCCGACGAACACTCCGCCCTGCTGCTCACAGCGGATTCGGCGGGCGCGGTGCATGTTCATCGCCAGTCCGCCCACATAGGCTTCATCGGCCTCCAGTTCACTTCCCGGACCTCCGCCGAGCTTCCCGCGTCCAACCTTGCCTTCTTTCAAAGCTTCCCGAATGCGGTGAAGCATGAACCATGCCGACTTTTGCGTAACTCCAAGCGTGCGGTGAAGCTCCCAACTACTCACTCCGTTCTTGCAGTTCGCCAGCATCCAAATTGCCGCCATCCACTTGTCGAGGCCGATGGGGGAATCTTCCATGATCGTCTTGACTTTGACCGTGAACTGCTTCTTGCAGTCGTAGCAGAACCAGATGCGGCGGGTCTTGATAAACGAGTGCTTCGCAGAGCCGCAGCGCGGACACACAACGTTGCCGTCCGGCCAGCGCAGCTTGACCGCGAACTGGAAAGCCCGCTCAGGATCGGCAAAGTAGGTGATCGCTTCCTGGAGTGTTTTGGGGGCGTCCATGACAAAACTATACCCTAAACTCACATGTGTGTCAAGTATATTTTCGCCACTCTAAATCCTTGATTCCACAAGACCGAGGGAGGGGGGATATCCCCAGACTCCGACGACGATCATGAAAATTGGCGTTCTAGCTCTGCAAGGCGACTTTGACGCGCATCGCCGCTGTCTCGAGGAACTCGGCGCCGAAGTTGTGCTGGTAAAGAAACCCGAGCAACTAAACGACATCGACGGCCTGGTGATTCCCGGCGGCGAGTCTGGGACATTTCTCAAGCTACTCGGGGAAGACGGCTTGGCGAAGCTGAAAGATTTCGTGCTCGCGAAGCCGGCGTTTGGCACCTGCGCGGGATGCATCCTGCTGGCCGCCGAAGTCGAGAATCCGAAGCAGGCGGGACTGGGCGCGCTCGACATCACCGTGCGCCGCAACGCGTACGGCCGCCAGATCGACAGCTCCATCCGCGAAGGGCGATTCCTGAATCAGTCGATTGAGATGGTCTTCATCCGCGCACCCAAGATCGAACGCGTGGGTCCGGGCGTGGAAGTGATCGCGACCGAAGGCAACGACCCGGTGTTAGTCCGCCAGGGAAAAACTCTCGCCGCCACGTTCCACCCGGAACTCAGCGAGGATCGCCGCATTCACCAGTACTTTCTGGATTTGATCGAAGACAACCGGCCTTCTAATAAGAACGGCGCTTAACCGCAGAGGACGCAGAGCGCGCTGAGAAGTGCTGGAACAAGAAAGATCCGCGGCACTTTCCCGCCATCTCAATAATCTCCAAGGCAGCAAAAATCCCCGGGCTTGCGCCCGGGGATCGGGGAGATGGAAATCGAACTTAGGGACTTAGGAAAGGAGGCGACGGCGGAAGAACCCGGCGAGGCCCAGGATTCCCGTGCCCAGCAATGACAGCGTGCCTGGTTCCGGTACCGTCGAGCCCTGGGTGGCAAATCCGGTCAGCCCGGAGCAGGTGCTCCCGACGCGGAAGTGAACACCAAACTTCCCAAAGTCCGCGACCGTGAGGTTATTGGCAGAAACAAGGAACGTGATGGTGGTCGCACTGACGCCACCCGACAAGTTGCGGAGGGTATAATCGAATTTTCCGAGGGGCGCTGGCCCGTGGCTGGCCAAGGTCTGATAGCTAATCCCTGAGATGCTGGGGCTGTTCTTGCCAGTCACCAGACTGGCACTGGTATTGAACATGATGTCGCCACCGCTCAGTTTAAAGCTGAAACCGGGCTGAGCAGTAAGCGTTACCGAAACGACGCCCGCACTGACCTGATGCAGGTCCACGGTGCCAATAAGGGTGTGCGTGTAGCCGGAAAGTTGGGTGAAGTTCAAATCCAGGATCGTGTCGGCCGACGCAAACGGAACCGCCATAGCCAGCACAAGGAGAACAAACAGAAGGCGTAAACGCATAATCCATATCCCCTAAAGTCAAATTTGATCTATCTGGTACACGTGACCCCACTTGCAGGTGGAGCGGCTGCCTCGATGAATAGAGCAGGTGTGTCGCCAAATCCGGCCATCGAGCGACGCTAATAACTATTCTAGTTTCAATACGTTGTAACCATTAACTCACAGTGGGCAATTTCCCAGTGTACTATGTTGCACAAACAAGAAACCGATCTGTGCCGGTCCGAAGCAATCTGAGACTGGCTTCGTCCGCAGGGGATCGCTGGCAAGGGAGTTTTCGCCGGATGGGGCTGGCAAGCGGTTGCAAGGGCGATTGGGAGGAAAAAAGGGCCGAGGGGGCTCTCGGCAGCAGGGAATTAGTTGCTCAGGTGACGCCGAATCAAGCTGGCCAAGCCAATCAGTCCGCCTCCGAGCAAGGCGAGAAGGCCGGGTTCCGGAACGGCAGAGGATCGCGTGACGGCAGGCGCCGCAAAACAATTTGCAGCCAGAGTCAAGATCAGCAGGACGACAGGGCCGAATTTTGGCAGGAACTTTCGCACAGGGTATACGACTCCTTTCGCGTTAAACTGCTCCGCCCTGAACAGTGGCAAACCGCTCTCCAACCAGGGGCTTTTCACAATAAATTCAAAGAGTCGTTTTCAGAGGAGAAATGGGCCCGCGACGCGAGACGTCCCCCCGGTTTTCCAGAGGGCTGGTTTTCGCGGTGTGCAGCGCTTTGCACAGCAGCGCCAAGCGGGGGGCAGTTTTGGGGCTAAGGGTGCGGGGTTTGGTCCGATCCGGTATGCTGTGAAATTCCGAGCTCACGCCGGTATGGAACCTGCTCCTGAACTGGAAGTTAGTCCGGTATCGTTTGCGTCGTACGCGCGCCTGTTGCGCGGGAACCGGAATTTTCGCCGCGTGTGGAGTGCGCAAATCGTCAGCGAACTCGGCGACTGGTTCTACACCCTGGCCATTTACAACCTGCTGCTGCAACTCACCGGACGCGCCGGATCGGTGGCGCTGGCGCTGGTGCTGCAAGTCCTGCCGCAAACTCTGATCGGGCCGACGTCGGGCGTGGTGAACGACCGGCTGCGGCGCAAGCAAGTCATGATCGCGGCGGACGTCGGACGCATGCTGATCGTACTCTGCATGCTCTTCATTCGCTCGAAAGAAATGGTGTGGCTGGTGTATCCGTTGCTGGTGGCGGAAACATTGTTGGCCGCATTTTTTGAACCGGCGCGCAATGCCATAATCCCCAACATTGTGGAGCGGGAAGACGTGGTGCTGGCGAACACGCTAGCCTCCAGCACATGGTCCTTGAATCTCATGGTGGGCGCGACCCTGGGGGGCGTGGTCGCGGCGCTGCTGGGCCGCGATGCCGTTTTCGTGCTGAATGCGTTGTCGTTCGCAGCTTCCGCCGGGTTGATCTGGAGGATGCGCTTTTCCGAACCCCATGCCGAGGGCGGTCGTCCATTCCGAGCGAAAGAGTTGGTGGATTTTTCGCCCATCCTCGCCGGGATTCGCTACGTGCGATCGCAGGTTCGTTTGCGCTCGACGATTTTTGTAAAGTTCGGAAACCTGATCATCGGACCCGGCTGGGTGCTGTTCACAGTGATGGGACAACGTGAGTTCGCCGTCCGCTGGCACGGCATGGCGCCCGAACGCGGCGCGTTTCTCGGAATGAGCTTGCTGCTCGGAGCCCGCGGATTGGGCGCGCTGCTCGGGCCGTTCATGGCCGCTCCGTGGGCGGGCCACTGGAAACATCGTTTGGAAGTCGCGATCTTTTGGGGATACCTGGCATCGGCCGCAGGCTACGCGCTGCTGGGTGTATCGGGACGCCTCTGGCAGGCTTGTTTGTGCGTGATGCTGGCGCACTTTGGAGGCTCGATCGTGTGGGTGTTTTCGACCACGCTGTTGCAGATGCAAAGCGACGACAAGTTTCGCGGGCGCGTGTTCGCCGCCGACCTCGGCCTCTGCATGTTTACCATTGCCGCCGGGGCGTATCTCGCCGGGCGCTTCGTGGATTGGGGCTTCGCCGCGCGGAACGTAGCCAGCGTCTCGGGCCTGTTAATGCTGATTCCGGCGGCGTGGTGGGGGTGGGCGATCAGGAATCGGGTGATCGGGCCATCGGGCGATCGGGCGATCTAGAATCGGCGGGTTTTCCGATGGCCCGATCACCCGATCACTCGATTCTTTCGATTTTTGCCGCCAGAATGAAGTCCGACTCGGTCAGCCCATCCACCGCGTGCGTCCAGAGCGTGATCTCGACCTTGCCCCATCCCAGCAGGATATCGGGATGATGGCCCTGCTCCTCGGCCGCTTCACCAACCCGGTTCACGAAAGCCAGAGCGGACTTAAAATCAGGGAACTTGAAGGCGCGCACGATGTGATGCTGGTTGACGATGTTCCACTGCGCAGGCTCCGCCAACTGACGGTGAAGCTCCGCAAGCTTCTCTCCCTTCAACGACGGAACGCCGCCGTGACAGGGGACACATTTTCGGTCTGCGAGCATAGTTGGCTCAAGACGGGAGTTTCAAAACGGGATATCTTCGTCCGTGATCGGAGACCCCCCGGCGGGTGCGTGCTGCGGTTCGGGCGCGCTCTGGTCGAAGTTGTTTCCGCCCGAGGAGGCCTGAACTCCGCGCGCGCTGCCGGCGTGCTCGCCACCGCCGCCGCCTTCGCCGCGTCCGCCGAGCAGGACGATGTCATTGCCGATGATGTTGGTCATGTACTTTTTCTGGCCGGTTTGCTTGTCGTCCCAGGAGTCGGTTCGAATGCGGCCTTCGATATAAACCTTGCCGCCTTTCTTGAGATACTCCCCGGCGATCTCGGCCAGCCGCTCCCAGAGCACGATGTTGTGCCACTCGGTGCGGTCCTGCCAGTTGCCGTCTTTGTCTTTGTAGCGTTCGTTGGTGGCCAGGGAAAACTTCGCCACCGCCTTGCCTTGCGGCGTGTACTTAATCTCGGGATCCTTGCCGAGGTTTCCAACCAGGATGACTTTGTTTACGCTTTTTCCACTCATGAGTGCGGGCTCCTTCGAGATGCACACTATAACAGAATTGGGCGGTCCCGAAGCAGTGTCGCACGTACCAAGAAAATGTGATGAATCGGGCCGCCGTTGGACCGTGGGGATATCCAACACCGAGGCCCTAGAACGGCACCGAAACTGCTGTAGAGACTCGGCTTGCCGCGTCTCCGCCGCCGACGGAGACGGGGCAAGCCCCGTCTCTACACGAAGATCCGATAGAGCATCAGGTAGACGATCACGCCGGTCACCGAGACGTAGAGCCATAGGGGAAAGGTCCAGCGCGCGATGGCCCTGTGCCGGTCAAATTGCTCACGCAAGGCGCGCGTAAGCGTGATGATCACCATCGGCACGATGACCGCAGCCAGGATGGTGTGCGAGATCAGGATCGTGAAGTAGAGGGGCCGCGTCCCACCGGTTCCGCGAAAATGCACAGAACCCACATGGTAGTGGTAGTAGAGATACGAAACCAGGAAAAGGGAAGAAGTTCCGAGCGCGGTCAACATCACGGTGCGGTGCGCCGCCCTGTTGCCGCGCGCGATGAGCACGCGTCCCGTGATCAGGAGCAGCGCGCTCGCTCCGTTCAGCGTGGCGTTGACCTTCGGGAAGAGGGAGTAGTCGGTCACGGGGGAAGTCTAGTTGTACGGGGAATGGAGCATCTTGGCAAGGTCAGAGACCAGAGGAATCGGGTCATCGGGTGATCGGGCCATCGGGTAATCTAAGTTCAAAGTCAAACGCTTAAGATTTTAGATGTCCCGATGACCCGATGACCCGATCACCCGATGGCCCGATCCTTACCTCTAACCACTGACCTCTCGTATAGAATGTGAACACGATGTCTGACGTGGGGAACTCTCAGCCGCCGGCCCCGGTAGCTGCACAAGAATCTAGCGCGCACCCTCTGCCGGTGATGGCGGTATGGGCGCGGGATCTGCTGGTCTCGCTCGCCATTTCCGCGTTCATCATTATCTTTCTCTACCAACCAGTGAAGGTGGAAGGCACCAGCATGATGCCCGGTCTCGAGGATCAGGAGCGCATCTTCGTCAACAAGTTCGTGTATCGTTGGGAGCCGATCGAGCGCGGCGACATCGTCGTCTTCCGCTATCCGCGTGACACTTCAAAAAGCTACATCAAACGCGTGATCGGCGTTGCCGGCGACCGCATCCGCATCGAGAACGGCAAGGTCTTCGTGAACGGCGAGGCCCTCGACGAAGACTACGTTCCCAGCGATTATGCCGACGCCCGCTCCTATGGCGAAGTCAAGGTTCCGCCGAATAGCTTCTTCGTCCTCGGCGACCATCGCACCATGTCCAACGACAGCCGCGATTTCGGTCCCGTGAACGAACGCTACATCTATGGCAAGGCCGTCTTCGGATATTGGCCCATGGAGAAGTTGGGAAGGCTGCGGTAGAGCAGCTTTCAGGTATCAGTTTTCGGCTTTCAGTAGAATCAACATGACTTCGCACATCGAGCCCCTAGCGGAATGCTGCCCAAAAAATCCAAGCGTAAGGGGAAATGTATGTTCTGAATGGGCGGAGAGCAGGTTTTTTCATCGGGGACATTTCTAATGTGGTATGACATGCAAATTCTTTCATCTGTCATACCACATTAGAAATGTCCCCGTCTTGTCCACAATAGAAATGTCCCCTGGTTTTGGTTTCATGCAGCCCCGGAAAAGAGGGCGCGTGCCTTGGCGGAAAAGCCTTTTCTCCAAGGATGATTCGAAGCGGGAGGAAGGCTGCGCCGTAGGATCGGGGATGGGGGCGCGGGGGAAGGGGCAGCGCCCCTTCCCTCGCCCAGCGCTTTAGAAGCCGCCTTCAGTTCGCGGAACCGCAGACGCTGATCGCGATAGTGAATCGCGACTTCTCCGGCTTCGTTCTCCCGCACCAGCACGCGACTCTTGGCCGGAGCCCAGTGCTGGCTTTGCCGTTCCAGTTGCAGCAGTCGGTTGTTCGCCGCCCACGTCGTTTCCTGCTCGGAGAACCGCCCCAGTCCCTTCGTGGTGGCGTCGTCGACCATGTGCATGAAACAGCCCTGCGGCCCCCGCTTTTCTAGCCACTCATGAAAACTTCCGTCTAACTGCACCAACTCGCCAAAGTGGGCTTTCGCTTCCCGCCGTTGCCGATACGGTTTGCGCCGCCGTTGTCTCCGCCACAGCCCGGCCTCCTTCCTCCATCGCCGCAGCGTCTCGGCGTGCACTTTCAACCCGTCATCGCTGCCCAGGTGCTCCGCCGCCAGCGTCGGCCCGAAATCTTCATAGCGTGCCTTCACCCGTTCCAGCACCGCCGCTCGAAACTTCGCCGCATAGGCCCGGTTCGATCCCCGCCCGCAGTTGCCATGTTGCAGGGCCTTCGCTCCTCCGCCCCGATACCGTGCCCAGATCCGTTTGCTCTGCCGATAACTCACCCCCAGCAACTCCGCCGCTTCGCACAACCGCAAACTCCGCGCCTTCACCCGCCCCATCACTTCCACCCGGATCAGCTCTTTCCTGCTCAATTCCGTTCTCCCCAATCTGAGTCCCTCCTCGCAACAGGAACTCTAAAAGGGGACACTTCTATTGTGGTTTCAAGGGGACATTTTTAATGTGGTTCAACATGCAAATTCTTTCATCTTGACAGCGCTCAGCGCTGCAGGCAGACTTGCGCGTGAATCGGAAAGGTCCCTCCCCGTATTGCCCAAAATGGGTTCTTGCTGCCGAAAGGCTCCGTGCCTGTATTTCGGTGTGCGACAAATGAGACATCTCGCAAACCAAAAAAGGAAACCTGGAATATGAAGGTGTTTTCTGTAGCGGCTCTTACTGTGCTGCTCGTTTTAACGAGCCTCGCTCCGGCTCAGATCAGGCCGGTCAGCGGGAAGGTATTTACCCCTGATTCGAGCATTGAAAAACCCAGCGATTTCGGGAAGCGCGCCCACACCAATATCCACGTGCTCCTGCCCACCAAGCCAATGCAGAATCCGCAGCCGCTTGGCCCGCCGTTCTCCGGCTATGCCTATGAGACGCCGGCATCGCTGGCTTGCGTTTATCACCTGGCCACGGTGGTTTCGGGCTGCAATCCGAATACAGTGACCAAGAACCCCACAGGCGGGGCCAAGATGATCGCGATCGTGGACGCCTACGACGCACCGAATGCGGCCAGCGATCTGGCGGCGTTCTCGACTCAGTTCGGACTCGCGGCGCCAAACTTCCAGGTAGTCTATGCCAGCGGCACCAAACCGGCTTACGACGCGGGCTGGGAAATTGAAGAATCGTTGGACGTCCAGTGGGCCCATGCCATGGCCCCCAATGCCAAGATCGTTCTGGTCGAAGCGGCTTCCAACTACTTTAGCGACCTTATGACGGCCGAGGACGTGGCGAGCAAGATGGTCAACGCTGCCGGCGGAGGGGAAGTCTCCAATAGCTGGGGAGGGAGTGAGTTCTCCGGCGAGACTTCGTATGACTCCCACTTCGTCAAAGCGAATGTCGTGTTCTTCGCGTCTTCTGGGGACGGTCCGGGGGTGATTTGGCCGGGTTCCTCCCCCGATGTGGTTTCGGCGGGCGGAACGACCGTGCGCCGCAATCCGTCCACCCTCAACTTTATGTCCGAGGTTCCGTGGGACTCCGCAGGCGGCGGCATGAGCGCGGTTGAAGCGCGTCCCAGCTACCAGAACGGAATCACCATCGTGGGGAATTACCGCGGCGTTCCCGACCTCTCTTTTGATTCCAATCCCATCACCGGCGTTTGGGTACTTGTTTCCGATCAGGGAGGGTGGTACATCGTCGGCGGAACCAGCGTGGCTTCGCCTTCGTTGGCCGGCGTCATCAATTCGGCGGGCAGCTTCGCAGCCTCCACCAACACCGAGTTGACGACTGTCTATGCCAACCGCACCAACACAGCGGACTTCCACGATATCACGAACGGCTACTGTGGTCCGTACGCGGGCTACTCCGGGGTCGCGGGGTGGGACTTCTGCACCGGCGTAGGTACCGACAAAGGGAAGTTGGGCAAGTAGACCCGCAGTCGCAAGAACGGCCTGCTCTTTTCGGGGTAGGCCTTTTTTTTGCCCGAACGGTTACGGCTTTTCTTGGAGCGACCCCTGCGAATTTCAAACTGCGCCTGGAACCTGCGAAATAGCTGACACCATCTCTCTGTCTCCTGCTAAACTTTCTAAAAATCCACTCCCAGGAGTCCCAATGCAAGCGATCCTTGCCCTCGAAGACGGCAGAGTCTTCCGAGGCAAAGGCTACGGTGCGAAAGGCGAGTGCTCCGGCGAAGTTGTTTTTAATACTTCCATTACCGGCTACCAGGAAATTTTCACCGACCCCTCGTACGCCGGACAGATCGTCGTCCTGACCAACCCCGAAATCGGGAACTACGGCACCAACCCCGAAGACAGCGAAGCCGTGCGGCCCTACATCGAGGGGCTGATTGTGCGCGAGTTTTCGAAAGTCAGTTCCAACTGGCGCTCGCAGCAGGTGACCGACGAGTTCATGGAGCAGTTCAAGATTCCGGTGCTCGCAGATATTGACACGCGGGCACTGGTCCGCCATCTGCGCACCCACGGCGTGATGCGGGGCGTGATTTCGACGCTCGAAGAAAACACTGACAAACTCGTCGCCAGGGCGCGCGCGATCCCGAAAATGGATGGCCAGGATCTCGCGAAAGTCGTCTCCACCAACCACACCTACGTGTGGGAGACAGGCGAGCGCTCGCACTTGCCCGACGAAGTAGTCGGCGTAAAAGATGAGCCCGCGCGCTTCCACGTGGTCGCCTACGATTTCGGCATCAAGCAGAACATCCTGCGCAAGTTGCGCGGGGAAGGCTGCAAGGTAACGGTAGTCCCGGCGCAGACGACGGCGGAGGACGTACTGGCGTTGAAGCCCGACGGCGTGTTTCTGTCCAACGGGCCGGGCGATCCCGAGCCCTGCACCTATGCGGTCGATAACATTCGGCGCTTGATGGGGCGTCAGCCGATTTTTGGAATTTGCCTGGGACATCAGCTCACCGGCATTGCGCTCGGAGGGAAAACCTTCAAGCTGAAATTCGGCCACCACGGCGGAAATCATCCCGTGAAGCAGCTGGCCACGGGCAAGATCGAGATCACCGCGCACAACCACAACTTCGCCGTCGATCCCGACTCACTCCCGCAAAGCGAAGTTGAATTGACGCACATGGATTTAAACGACAACACGCTCGAAGGGATGCGCCATAGAAACCTGCCGCTATTCACGGTGCAGTACCACCCGGAGGCGGCGCCGGGCCCGCATGATTCGCACTACTTGTTTAAGGATTTCGTGAAGATGATGGAGGAGTGCAAGCGGTGACGACACAGGCAATACCGAAGATCGACAAACACGCCGATCTGTCCGATTTTTTGCCGGAGGAATTGCGCGGTTTGGGCGATCTTCAAACGGCGATTCCAAGGGTGGCCAAGGATCCGGCATTGCTCAAACTGATCCGAGAAGCCGTGGAACGTCTTCCTACGCGGCACGTCCTTGTGAAGGGCGATGCGCGTGAAATGAAGAAGGATCTTGTGGGCGCGGCACACCTTGTGATCACATCGCCTCCGTATTGGACCCTTAAGGAGTATCGCGACTCGCCGGGGCAGATGGGACACATTGTTGACTATGATGAGTTCATTTGCGAACTCGACCGCGTTTGGCAAAGATGCTTCGATCTCTTGGTGCCCGGCGGGCGGATCGTTTGTGTCGTGGGGGACGTTTGCTTGTCGCGTCGAAAGAACGACGGACGGCACACAGTTGTCCCGCTCCACGCGAGTATTCAAGACCACTGCCGAAAGATCGGTTTTGACAATCTCGCTCCTATAATTTGGCACAAAATCGCGAATGCCGCTTATGAAGTGGAAAATGGCGGTGGCGGGTTTCTGGGAAAACCGTACGAACCGAATGCGGTGGTAAAAAATGATATCGAATTCATCCTGATGCAGCGGAAGCCGGGTGGCTATCGCGCTCCGACCGGCGCGGTGCGGATTTTGAGTGTCATTTCCGCCGATGAACACCGCAAGTGGTTTCAGCAGATATGGTCTGGACTGACCGGGGCCTCTACAAAAGACCACCCTGCTCCGTACCCGCTAGAGTTGGTGACACGACTCATCCGAATGTTCAGCTTTGTAGGGGACACGGTGTTAGACCCTTTTATGGGGACGGGAACGACGGCTCTAGCTGCGTCAAAATGCGGCCGAAATAGCGTGAACTTTGAGATTGACAGTAGCTATTTCGACTTCGCAACAGCACGATTGCAACGGGAGTTGTCGACGCTTTTTTCAAACCCAGTTCTTGTGATGGAGCAGGGGTAAGCCATTGAACCCTCAACTCGACCTGAAATTAAGAGAAGCAGTCGCGCGGTTTTGGTCTAGCAGGGAGACTCAGGCACAGAAGCAAGGTGCGAAGTCAGGAGTGCGCGACGCGGGAGCAAGGGCCGCTGTCACCGGCGGTAGCCAGATGGATGGATTCGTCGAGTTAGTCAGGGATTTACTGGAAGAGTCAGGGGTGGATAAGCCTGTGATTTATTGCGAGCGCCGCGTCGAACTCCCAGGTTGGTTTCGGCCAGAGAAGAAATGGGACCTTCTAGTTGTGGTTGACGGATGTCTGATCGCGGCGATTGAATTCAAGTCGCAGGTCGGGTCGTTTGGCAATAACTACAACAATCGAACCGAGGAAGCTCTAGGCAGCGCCGTGGACCTGTGGGCTGCATATCGAGAAGGCGCATTCAAGCCGTCCGCGCGCCCTTGGTTGGGCTATGTGATGTTGCTTGAAGAGGCTCCGGCTTCCACTCGTTCCGTCAAGGCACAAGAACCTCACTTCAAAGTGTTCAAGGAGTTTAAGGATGCGTCGTATGCGCGACGCTACGAAATTCTTCTCACCAAACTCGTTCGCGAGCGGCTTTACGATGCAACCTGTTTCCTAATGTCTAACAGTAGCGACGGAGTGCGAGGGCAATACAGGGAGCCCGTGCCGGAACTTGGTTTTGCCAACTTCGTCTCCTCGCTAATGGCGAAGGCGATAGCCCTCAAGAAGACACAATAATGCCACGTAGAACTGATATCTCGAAAATCCTGATCCTCGGCTCCGGCCCCATCGTCATCGGCCAATCGGCCGAGTTCGACTACTCCGGCACGCAGGCTTGCAAGGCCCTCAAGTCGGAAGGCTTTGAAGTCGTACTGGCTAACTCGAACCCGGCCACCATCATGACCGATCCCGAGTCGGCGGACCGTACTTATATCGAGCCGCTGACTCGGGAGTATCTCGAAGAGATTATTCGCGTCGAGCGAGAGATGACGCCCAACGCGGGTTTTGCCCTCCTGCCCACCGTTGGCGGACAGACGGCGCTCAACCTCGCCATTGAACTTGCCGACGCCGGTGTGCTCGACAAGTACAACGTCGTTCTGATCGGCGCGCAGATCGGCGCCATCAAGAAGGCTGAAGACCGCCTGTTTTTCAAAGACGCCATGCAGCGCATCGGGCTCGACGTGCCGAAATCGGCGCTCGTCAACAACCTGAAGGACGGCATTGAATTCGCCGGCAAAATCGGCTTCCCGGTCATCATTCGTCCCTCGTTCACGCTCGGCGGAACCGGCGGCGGCATCGCCTATAACCGCGAAGAGTTGATGGAGGTGCTTGCCCGAGGCCTCGATCTCTCGCCGGTGCATGAGTGCCTGATCGAAGAATCGGTTCTCGGCTGGAAAGAGTACGAACTCGAGGTGATACGCGACACCAAAGACAACGTCATCATCATCTGCTCCATCGAAAACTTCGACCCCATGGGCGTGCACACCGGCGACTCCATCACCGTCGCCCCCGCGCAGACGCTCACCGACCGCGAGTACCAGAAGATGCGCGATGCGGCGATTGCCGTGATCCGCGAGATCGGCGTCGAAACCGGTGGATCGAATATCCAGTTCGGCGTCAACCCTTCCACCGGCCGCATGGTGGTGATCGAAATGAACCCGCGCGTCTCACGCTCGTCGGCGCTGGCATCGAAGGCTACGGGCTTTCCGATTGCAAAAATTGCCGCGAAGCTTGCCATCGGCTACACGCTTGACGAAATTCCGAACGACATCACGCGCAAAACTCCAGCCTGCTTTGAGCCCACGCTCGACTACGTGGTCGTCAAAATTCCCAAGTGGCAATTTGAAAAGTTTCCCGGGGCTGACGAATCGCTGGGACCGCAGATGAAATCCGTCGGCGAAGTGATGGCCATCGGCCGGACCTTTAAAGAAGCATTGCAGAAGGGAATCCGCTCGCTTGATACCGGCAAGCGCGTGGGGTCGCAGAAAATCGAGCCCAAGATTCTTACGCAGCGCCTCGTCACGCCGCATCCCGAGCGTCTGACGTACGTGCAGTACGCGATTCGCCAGGGACACCCGATCAAGCAGATCGCGAAGATGACCTCGATCGATCCCTGGTTCCTCTACCAACTCAAAGAGATTAACGACATGCAACTTGAGCTGGAAAAGCACCCGATGGAATCCGCCCCCACCGAGGTGCTGCGCGAAGCCAAGCGCATGGGATTTTCCGACGGCCGCCTCGCCGGCACCTGGCGACTGGACGGCAAAGGCGGCCAGGAACAAGTTCGCCACTTCCGCAAGAAGCATGGGCTGAAGCCGGTCTACAAGCGGGTCGATACCTGCGCGGCGGAGTTCGAAAGCTACACTCCGTATCTCTACTCGACATACGAAGAAGAGGACGAAGCGGCGCCCACCGCGACCAAGAAGGTCGTCATTCTCGGCTCCGGCCCCAACCGCATCGGGCAGGGAATTGAATTCGATTACTGCTGCTGCCACGCCAGCTACGCGCTGCGCGAAGATGGCTACGAAACCATCATGATCAACTGCAATCCGGAGACGGTCTCGACCGATTACGACACCAGCGACCGCCTCTACTTCGAGCCGCTCACGCTCGAGGACGTGTTCGCCGTTTGCGAGCACGAAGCTTCCGGCGGCGCGCCGGTCGGCGTGATCGTACAGTTCGGAGGTCAGACGCCGCTGAATCTCTCGCTGCCACTCAAAGCCGCCGGCATCAACATCATCGGCACCACGCCCGAATCGATTGATCTTGCCGAAGACCGTAAGCGCTTCGGGAAACTGCTCGAAGAACTCGACATCCCGCAAGCTCCCGGCGCCATGGTCGCTTCGGTCGAAGAGGCAGTCGAAGCCGCGAAGAAGATCGGATTCCCGGTGCTGGTTCGTCCTTCGTATGTCCTCGGAGGGCGTGCCATGGTCATCGCCTACGACGAGGATACGATTCAGCAGTACATGAAGCAGGCCGTCGAGTATTCGCAGGACCGCCCCATCCTGATCGATAAATTTCTGGAAGACGCGATTGAAGTCGACGTGGACGCGCTCTCTGACGGCGAAGACGTCGTGATCGGCGGCATCATGCAGCACATCGAGGAAGCCGGCATCCACTCCGGCGACTCTTCCTGCGTGCTGCCCGCGGTGGACATCCCGGAGTCGCTGCTCAAGCGCATGCGCGAATACACGTTCAAGCTGGCGCGGGCGCTCAAGGTAATCGGACTGATGAACGTGCAGTTCGCGATTCCACGCGGCAACGGCGCGAAGGGAAATGGCCATCTCGAAGCAAAAGTCTACGTGCTCGAAGTGAACCCGCGCGCCTCGCGCACCGTGCCCTTCGTTTCCAAAGCTACCGGCGTGCCCATGGCCAAGATTGCGGCGCGGCTCATGACCGGCCGCAAGCTGCGCGAGTTTCTCCCCGAATACGTGGAGCGCGGCACTGACCTCGACACGGGCCGCTGCTTCTATGTCAAATCGCCGGTCTTTCCCTGGTCGAAATTTCCCGGCGTCGATACTGTGCTTGGCCCCGAAATGCGCTCCACCGGAGAAGTCATGGGTATTGCCGATAATTTTGGCGAAGCCTTCGCCAAGGCCCAGCTTGCCGCCGGCCAGAAACTGCCGACCAAGGGCACGGTTTTTATCAGCGTTACCGACCGTGACAAGCCGCAGGTGATCGAGATCGCGCATCGTTTCGTCGACATGGGATTCAAACTGGTGGCCACGCACGGTACGGCGGACGTGCTCGAAGAAGCCGGCTTGGCGGTGGAGCGCGTCTACAAGGTGAAAGAGGGCCGTCCCAATGCGGTGGACCTGATCAAAGCCGATCGCATCCAGTTGATCGTCAACACGCCGCACGGGCCCGATCCTTACTTCGACGAGAAAGCGATCCGCCGCGCCGCCGTCAGCGGCCACATCACGACCATCACTACGCTCTCCGCGGCCCGCGCCGCCGCGGAAGGGATCGCCGCCCTGCAGCGCGGAGAGGTGCGCGTGCAAGCTTTGCAGGCGCTGCACGCGGAACGTATCGCTCTCAAGTGAGACAGTGTGGTTACGGGATTTGCCTATTTGCGCGACTTACAATAGTTACGACTAATGGCGAACCACTAACGACTGAGGTGCACCATGCTTTTATCCGGAATCTTCCCGCCCATCACGACGCCCTTCTATCCCGACGGCGAGGTCTATTACAAGAAGCTCGAGTCGAACGTCGAGCGCTACTCGCGCACGCCCGTCGCGGGCATCGTCGTCCAGGGCTCGACCGGCGAAGCGATCCTGCTCTCCGACCAGGAGCGCCGCGACGTCCTCAAGACCGCCATCGCCGCCGCCGCGCCCAACAAAGTCATGATCGCCGGCACCGGCATCGAGTCTGCGAAGGAAACGCTGCGGCTCACCGAATATGCCGCCGAGCTCGGCTACGACGCCGCCATGGTGCGCACTCCGCACTACTACAAGAAGACAGATGTTGCCGGCGAACCTGCTCGCCTTCTATCGCACGGTCGCCGACCGGTCCGCGCTGCCGATTATCATCTACAACTTTCCGCAAGCCACCGGATACGACATTCCCGCCGAAGTCGTGATCGAACTCGCCGGCCATCCCAACATCGCCGCCATCAAGGAATCGAGCGGCAACCTCGACAAGGTGAAACAGATGGTCGAGGGCACGCGTCACGTGAAGCGGCAGGCCACGGTGACCGAGACCTTCGAGGCCGTGACGCCGCGCATGTTGAAGGCCGCCGCGGCCGAAAGCGAGAAGCAGAGCAGGGAACTGGTCAGCGTCGCCGCGCTCGCGGGCTCGGCGGAAGCGATGGAGCGACGGGCGTCCCCGCCCGTCCACGCAGACGGCGCAACAAAGCCTTCATCCTCTGCGGTGACCGTCGTGGGCAAACTGAAGACACGGCAGAAAGAAGTCGGCTTCCAGGTCATGGTCGGCGCGGCTCACCAGCTCGAACCGTCGCTCGGCTTGGGCGCAGTCGGCGCCATTCTCGCCTTCGCCTGTCCCGCACCGATGGCGTGCTACGAAATCTACGCCGCCCTCAAAGATGGAGACAGCGCTCTCGCCCGCGAAAAACAAGAGCGCGTGAAACTGGCTGCCCAGCGCGTGGTCGGCGAACTCGGCGTCCCCGGCGTGAAGTACGCCATGGACCTGAACGGCTACTATGGAGGCCCGTCGCGCCTGCCATTCCTGCCGCTCACCGGAGAGCAGAAGGCCGAGATCGAGACGTTGATGGCGGGAATCCGCAGTTAAGCTGTGCCCTTTGCATTGCCCGAGTCCAGCTAGCTGTGTTACAACTCACATTCAAATGAAGAAGAGTGTGGCCCTACTTGCCGCTATTTTGGTTCTAGCCAGCGGTTTCTGCATGGCAAAGGACGCGACCATAACTTTACAGTGGCCGCAAGACAAGCCGGCCATCAAACTTACGTTCGTCAAGTTTCAGCAGATCGCAGTGCTCGCCGGACAGAGCACTTTTGTTTGCGATGTGGTCGTCGAGAATCTCACCGACAAGCCAGTGCCACGTGCTTCGTTTACTGTTTATGGCAACGATAAGAACAACGTGCGGATTGGCGAAGGCTTGTTAAGTTTGTCTGACCTCAACCCCCAGCAGCAGGTAAAAGCTCGTTTGCAGTTCACGTCGGTAGGCATACCGGCCAGCCTGACGCTCTCCGCCAGGAGAGACATGCTTGCCGCGCCCGGCGCCAGAACCATTCCCCTGCGAGTGCTCTCGGTTCCACCCGGCGCAAAGCTCAAAGTCGACGGACAAGATGCGGGCATAACCCCGGTCATGGTCAAACTTACGATTGGGAGCCACACCCTTGATTTGACCAAGGAAGGCTATGCGCCCGGAACCACGCCGTTCGAAGTCACTCCGGACGAACTCCCGGGCGGCAGCATCACCGTGGAGTTGGGCGGCTTGTCGCGAGATACCGTAGAGTTGCGCGACGGCACTGTGCTGTTAGGAGATGTACTCTCGATGTCACTCTCCGCCGTGGTGGTCAGCGTCGATGGCAAGGAGCAGACGCTAGAGCGCAACCAAGTGAAGAAGATGATATTAGTCGAGCGCCAAGTCACGCTGCAGCCCATCGTCATTCAGTCGACCCCGGCGCAGCCTCAGCCAAAGCACTAAGATTGCGGAGCGATTGCTCCTCGGTTTGCAGATCACAAGGCCTTGTGATCTGCGTCACACTTCCCTATAATTAGAACGAACGTTCGAACGTATGGCCACTTTTCCCGTAACCCGCGCCTCTCGCCGTCCCAGCGCAACGTCCAGTCCTGCTCCGACGGCCCGGTTCGACCGTCGCCTTGGGGAGATTCTCGCCCATGCCACCGAGGTCTTTTATCGCAAGGGATACGAAGGCGCCTCCATGCGCGATCTTTCTCGCGCCACCGGCATGTCACTGGCTGGGCTCTATCACTACTTCCAATCCAAAGAGCGCCTGCTGTACCTGATCCAGAAACATACTTTCACCACCATCGTCGAAAAACTCAAGGCGCGACTGAAGGTGTCACGGATCCCGAGCAGTGCATTCGCATCTTCATCCTGAATCACCTCGAATACTTCGTGAGCAACCAGCACGGACTGAAGGTGCTAGCGCATGAAGATGAGTCTTTGAAGAACGGCCTGGGCTCGGAGATCGCCGGCATCAAGCGCGAATACTACCGCATCTGCCTCGGCCTGATGGAAGACCTGCGGCACAACCGCGGACTCGATTTCAATACACGCACCGCGGTCATGAGCTTGTTCGGCATGATCAACTGGATCTACACCTGGTACAACCCGCGCGTCGACGGCAACGCCGAGGCGCTCGCGGAGCGGATGGGCAACATGGTTCTCAACGGAATTGTGCACGGCGGCAAGCCGCGCAAAAAGAGTTAACGCGAAGTCAATTAGGAGCAATCTATGGCGACAATAACGACGATGCAGCCGGCCACCGGCGAAACCACCAAGCAGCTCATCAACTATCGCACCGACGCCGGCGTGGCCGTGATCGAGATGAACGATCCTCCGGCGAACACCTACACCTACGAAATGAACCGCCAGCTCGACGAGGCCATCCTCCGGGCGCGCATGGATAATGGCGTGTACGTGATCGTGCTCACGGGCGCGGGCGACAAGTTTTTCTCCGCCGGAGCCAACATCAAGATGCTGGCCTCGGTCGATCCGACGTTCAAGTACTACTTCTGCCTGCACGCGAATGAAACGCTGCTGCGACTGGAGCACACGCCGAAACTCGTCATCGCCGCGCTCAATGGCCATTGCGTCGGGGGAGGCCTGGAGATCGCGATGGCTGCCGATCTCCGCATTGCGCGTAAAGACGCGGGCAAGATCGGCCTGCCCGAAGTCAACCTAGGCGTGCTCCCCGGCACCGGCGGAACGCAGCGCCTGTCGCGCCTGGTCGGGAAAAGCAAAGCCATCGAACTGATGATCACCGGCAATACGTTCTCGTTCGAGGAAGCGCAGGAGTTCGGTATCGTGAACGACATCTTCGAGCGCGACGGCTTCATGGAGAACATCATGGAATATGCGCGCCAGTTCACGCCGCCAAACAAGGCCGCCAAGGCTGTGGGACGCATCAAGCGAGCGGTGCAGACCGGGTGGGAGATCCCGATGGAATCGGCTTTGGCGGTCGAGCGAGAGAATCAGCAGATCCTGTTCCAGAGCGACGACGCCAAAGAAGGCCTGGCCGCCTACGTGGAAAAACGGCCCGCGACATTCACCGGGAAGTGAGAGCAAAAGCTTGAACCACAGGGGACGCGGAGGATCACGGAGGAACGCCCCCGACAATGTTTTCCTCCGTGTTCCTCTGTGTACCCTGTGGTAAAGATTCGAGGTCGTATGCCAGGCAAAGTAGCGAAAATCGGAAACTTCAGCGACTGGGTCGGACTCTTCAACGAATGGCGCAAGGAAATCGGCGTCAATCAGGATGACGTCTAGTCGTTCCACTTCGATACGCTCTACGGAGCGATCGAAACCGGGGAGATCCAGTTCGGCTCTTACAAAGGCCGCAATAAGTGGGAGAACCTGCGCCAGGTGCCGACGCAGCAGATGCGCGACGCGCTCATGAACATGATCGTCTACCAGGGCGACACCGAATTTGCCAGCGTGGAGCAGCAGCGCAACCTGTTCGAAACCGCGCCCACCGAATGGGATCGCCGCGCGCTCACGCGCGTCATGATCGAAGAGATGCGCCACGGCTGGCAGATGTGCGCCCTGCTGATCGACTTCTTCGGGTATTCCGGAAAAGTCGAAGCGCAGAAGATGCTGGAGCGGCGGGCGTTCGAGAACAAGCGCCTGCTCGGCACTTTCAACGTCGACGTCGATAACTGGCTCGACTTCTTCACCTACACCGATTTCGTGGATCGCGACGGCAAATTCCAGCTCCAGATGCTGAAGTATTCCGCGTTTGCGCCGCTGGGACGCTCGACCTCTTACATGCTGCGCGAAGAAGCCTTCCACATGGGAACCGGCAACGATGGTCTGCGCCGCGTCGTCGAAGCCGGCGTGATTCCGCAGTGGCTCATGCAGAAATATCTGAACAAGTGGATCTCGAGTTCGTTCGATCTTTTCGGCACCGATCACTCTTCCTCGGCGCACTGGGCCTACGTCTGGGGAATCAAAGGCCGGTACGACGAGTTGCAGAACGATAAGGCCGCCGACCTCGACGACCTGAACGACTACAGCCGCCACCTCTATCGTCAGGAAGTTGCGGGATTGGTCGAGCGCCTGAACACCTTTCTGAAGCAGGGCGAGAAGAAGTTTTACACGCCCGACATCCACTTCAACCGCAACATCGGACGATGGGCGGGGAAGAAGTGCCACTGCGAAACGGGCGAGCCGCTGGACGATCGCAGCTACCAGCAGCACTGTGAAGAGAATCTGCCCAGCGCGAAGGATAAAGAGCTGCTGCTCGACATCATCCGCAACGAAAAGAAGTGGATCAAAGAGAAAGAGGGCGCACGCGATCCGTTGTCCACGATTGGCGAGCCGCGGAAGTCGGCGATTAACCTTTAGCTCGTGCGGTGCGGGCACTCCTACCCGCGTGAACTGAGCCCGCCAATGAGACGCGGAGCCTCGAAGGGCATCACGAGGTATCCTGCGCGATCCTCTGTACCGCAGACGCGCGCGAGGGTATCATTGCCTTCCTCGATAAACGGCGGGCGAAATGGATCAGCAAATAGAAGACGCGAAGGGTGAGTCTGGCGCGAGTGCCGGAGCGAAGGCCGCGGCGAATCGGCCCTCCAGTTCCGGCCACTTGATGTGCCGCACGCCGTTGTGGGGAGTGGCGGGCTTCCTCGGATGCGCCTACTTCGCATGGATTTCGTTCAGCCGCGTCACTCACAACGAGTATGAATGGCCGCACGACTATTGGACCGCCGCCACCTACCTCGTTTGGATCGTCTTGTTAGCCGGTCTGGCGGTCGACACACGCTGCCTGCGCGAGCGCGCGTTTTTTAGCCTGCTGGTTATCAATTTTGTGATCGGCTGCGGATTGACGCTGTGGCGCAACGTCCCGCCTGCCGATGTGCGCATCGCTCGGTTCGCAACCGGCGCTCTCTGGGCGGTAGCCGCGCTGGCGAGTCTGGCTACGCTGGGAGGTGCACCCGAGGGTCGAAACAATGGCGCGGCATTGCAATGATCTTTGGACGCCTTGGGTTTCCTGAGACCTGACACCTAAGACCTAAGACCTGGCTGTCGGCTCAACCGTGGGATCAAACTATGGACTTCGAAATCTCCCCCACTCAGGTCAAGTCGCTGCAGGAGCGCGGTGAAACATTTACGCTGCTCGATGTTCGCGCGCCCTGGGAATACGCAGCCTCCCGCATCGAAGGGGCAAAGCACATGCCCATGGGCGACGTTCCGTCGCGAGCTCACCAGGAACTCGATCCCGACGATCACATCGTGGTCGTGTGCCATCACGGCATGAGCTCGTTGATGGTCGCCAACTGGCTTCGCCAGCAAGGATACGAAAACGTTCAATCCATGCGCGGCGGGATTGACGGCTGGGCGCGGACGGTGGACCCGAAAGTGCCGTTGTACTGAGCTGCGAGCGGGCCCACCGACAGGCTGCAGCTCGCATCCTGTCCCACTGAGAACTGACAACTGAGAACTGTTTTGATCACCGACTGCCACATCCACATCGCGCCGCTCGAACTCTTCAAGCCACATGCGCTGGAACTGATGAAGCGCAAGCGCGCCAATTTCGATGAGATCGCGGAGTATTGCCGCGCGCCCAAGGCCTTCCTGAACTATCTGGACCGTTGCGGCGTGGATCGTGCGGCGCTGATCAACTATGTTGCCCCGGAAGTGATCGGCTTTACGCCCGAGGTCAATCAGTTCGTCGCCGACTACACCCGGCACGATTCCAAGCGCCTGATTTCTTGTGGCAGTCTGCATCCGCGACACACTACCAACATCATGGCCGATGTCGAACATATCCTGCGTCTCGGCTTGCGGATGATTAAGATCCACCCGCCGCATCAACTGCTTTTTCCCAACGATTATCTGCACGGAGTGAAGGAACTTGAAATCATCTACCGCGCCGCCGAGGCCAATGGAATTCCCGTCATGTTCCACACCGGGACTTCGATCTTCCCCGGCGCGCGCAATAAGTATGGAGACCCGATCTACGTTGACGATGTCGCGGTCGATTTCCCCAAGCTCAAGATCCTGCTGGCACATGGCGGGCGCCCACTCTGGATGGACACGGCGTTTTTTCTCATTCGGCGGCATCCCAACGTCTATCTTGACATCAGTGGCATTCCTCCGAAGACGCTGCTGAAGTATTTTCCGCGCCTCGATGAGATTGCCCGCAAAACCTTGTTTGGCACCGATTGGCCGGGCCCGGGCGTTCCGGACGTCAAACGGAATCTTGAGGAATTCAAAGCGCTGCCCATGAGCGCAGAGATGCGCGAGCAGATCTTGAGCAAGACGGCGGCCTCGCTCTGGCCGGAATAGGCGCGCTCGCGAGTTACTAAACCGGTGTCTGATTTTCAGAATAAAAAAAGCTTGAACCACGGGGGCACAGGGGTCCACGGAAGAACCATCCAGCAGATGCTTTCCCCTGTGTTCCTCTGTGTACCCTGTGGTAAAGACTCTAAGGTCCCATGCCCACGCAGAAATGTTAACGATCTATTTACCCGCCGCCTTGGCCGCCGCTTTCGCCCCAGTCAGTTCGTTGGCCAGAGCGTCGGCGCCGTAGATCTTGCGCAGCGCTTCGATGATGCCGCGCGAATCGACGGATACGGCGCGCGCCTGGCGATCGTCGTAGTAGAAATTCAAAACCAGCGACTGGATATTACCGTCGAAGATAATTCCAACCACTTCGCCCGCCCGGTTCACGGTGGGGCTCCCCGAATTGCCGCCGATAATGTCCGCGGTGGACACAAAATTCAGCGGCCGTCGGCCGAGACGAAAGAACCTGAGCCTCCATTGTCGAAGCGCACCGACGACAACTGGAGGTGGTCCAGCCATTCCTGTGTCGCCAGAAAGCCGTATTGCTTCTGCACGCGATCTTTCGGGAAGGCGTTGTATAACCACATACCCTCGTCGGCCAGGGCCAGGGGCGTCGCCAAAGCAAGGACCAGGCCGAAAATAAGCATTCTTTTCTTCATGAATTTCTCCGAATCATTTTGGGGATTCTGCCAGAGGCGCGCATCTTCTAACTGTCAAGAGCGGACTGATTAGTCAACGCCGCACAACCGTCCCCAGCCAAGGGTGAGATGGCAACTGTGAGTAAACGTCGACCGGTGCTTGCGTCTGCACCGTCGCTCGCGGTAAGCGGCTTTCAGCCTCTCGCGCACCCTGTCAAGCTCCCAAAGCATCGGTACAATAGAAACAATGCGCCGAGTCTATCTCGACAACAACGCGACTACTCCGGTGCTCCCCGAGGTTCTTGAGGCGATGCGGCCATACTTTGGCGAGCACTTTGGCAACGCGTCCTCCATCCACCATCATGGACAGGAGACGCGGGCCGCGGTCGAGCGCGCGCGTGAATCCGTTGCTGCACTGCTGGGCTGCCGCGCCTCCGAGGTCGTGTTTACCAGCGGCGGTACGGAGGCCGACAATCTTGCGGTCTTTGGTCCAGTGCGGCCGGGCGACCATATCATCACCTCGACCATTGAACATCACGCTGTGCTCAATGCCTGCAAGCATCTTGCCGCCAAGGGATGCGAAATCACCTACGTTCCAGTAGACGGCCGTGGATTGGTGGACCTGGCGGATGTGAAGCGCGCGATTCGTCCGAACACGAAGCTGATCACGATCATGCTCGCCAACAACGAAACCGGCGTTGTGCAACCCGTGGCGGAGATCGGAAAGATTGCCGCCGAAGCCGGCATTTGCTTCCACACCGACGCCGTGCAGGCAGCGGGGAAGATGGCACTCGATGTCAACCAAATCGGGTGCGATCTGCTGACCGTCTCCGGCCACAAGATTCACGCGCCACAGGGGGTGGGCGCGCTTTACGTCCGGAAGGGAACTGGGCTGGAGCCCATGCTCTACGGCGGGAGCCATGAACGCTCGCGCCGCGCCGGGACGGAGAACGTTCCTGGCATCGTCGGTTTAGGCAAGGCAGCCGAGTCGGCCCGCGCCGGCTTCGAGCGCGGCGACAATCAAAAGATGGCCGCTGCGCGCGATCAGTTGGAAAGGGAACTGCTCGAGATCGAAGCCACGGGCTTAAACGGCGAAGGCGCGCCGCGCGTGCCGAACACGACCAACATTTATTTCGATGGCATCGAAGGCGAGGCGCTGGTCATCGCGCTGGACTTGAAGGGACTGGCAGTCTCGACCGGCGCGGCATGCTCTTCCGGAGCAATCGAACCGTCACACGTGTTGACCGCAATGGGGCTGCGTCCCGACCGCGCCAAGGCCAGCATTCGCTTTAGTCTCGGCAAGCAAAATACGGCCGAAGATGTAGACTTCGCTCTGGCCTTGATTCCGGAGACCGTCGCGCGCCTGCGACAGCTATCGCCGGTGTGGCCGCAGAGCGTCGTTGGCGCTTAGCATTTGACTTTCGGCCTCGGTGGGGGGTTCGGTGAATTTTGGCATTCTTTTGTTTCCGAAGGTGGAGGAGTTGGATTTTGTTGGCCCATGGGAGATGGTCAGGATGTGGAGCATGCTGGCCGCAGGACCGGAGAACTGCTTGCTAGTCGCACAGTCTCTGGATCATCCGATCACCTGCGCCAAAGGATTGTCCGTGAATCCCAGCGTCTCAATTGAGGACTGCCCGAGGCTCGACTTTCTTCTGGTGCCCGGGGGAGAAGGCACTCGCAAGGAAGTTGATAATCCAGTTTTGATTCGTTTCATCGAAGAACAAGCTAAAGACTGTCAGGCTGTACTTTCCGTGTGCACCGGCTCTTTTCTGCTGCATCGCGCAGGGCTGCTTTCCGGAAAGAAGGCCACGACACATTGGGCGTCGCTCGATCGCCTGCGCATGCTGGGAGACGTGGAAGTGGTGGAGGAACGTTTTGTGAGGGATGGGAAGATCTGGTCATCGGCCGGTATATCCGCCGGCATCGATCTTATGCTGGCAGTGATCGCCAGCGTTGCGGGTGAGGAGGCTGCCGGCAAAGTACAATTTCGCACTGAGTACTATCCATCGGCGAATCGATATGCTGACTTCCACACGCGGCCCGAAGCTCCGGCTTATTTGAAGCCACCGACAAGGATCGCCAGTTGAGCGCCGAATCGAAAACGCGCGTGTCGTCTTCCGAAACCATCGCCGTCGCCATGTCGGGAGGAGTCGACTCCTCGGCCGTTGCGGCCCTGCTGCGCGCTGAAGGCCACAACGTCATCGGCCTGACCATGCAACTGTGGAACCAGCGCCGTCTCGCTAGACACGAAGGCATGCCCGAATCCGTCCAGGGCCGCTGCTGTTCGATCGACGATGTCTACGATGCCCGCCGCGTGGCCGAGACCCTGGGCATCCCGTACTACGTGGTCAATCACGAGGAGCGTTTTGAGCGCGATGTGGTTCGTCCGTTCGTCGAGGAGTATCTGGCCGGACGCACGCCCATCCCCTGCAGTCTCTGCAACAATCACTTGAAGTTTGATCAGCTTCTTATTGTGGCACGGCAGATTGGCGCCGATCGGATTGCCACCGGCCACTATGCCCAGGTCGTCTTCGACGAGCCACGCGCCCGCTGGCTGCTGAAGCGCCCGGCAGACAAGTCCAAAGACCAGACGTACTTTCTCTTCGGCCTGACGCAAGAGCAATTGAGCCGCACTTTGTTCCCGCTCGGCGGCATGACCAAGCCCGAAGTGCGCGACCTAGCCCGCAAGCACAGCCTCGTGATCGCCGAAAAGCCCGACTCGCAGGAAATCTGTTTTGTTCCCGGAGGCGACTACAAGCGTTTTCTTGAAGCATATCTCGAAGAGCAGGGAAATGGCCCAACAGAAATCGCCGGCGAAATGGTTACCAGCGACGGCAAGGTCATCGGCGAGCACTCCGGCGTTCACAATTTTACCGTCGGTCAGCGCAAGGGACTCGGCGTGGCCACTGGCTCGCCGCTGTACGTGATCCAAATCAACAATGACACGCGGCAAGTCGTGGTCGGCAAGGACGAGGAGCTTTATTCGCGCACTCTGCTCACTCGCCGCGTGAACCTGATTTCGACGGCCGAGTTGCGCGAGCCCATGCGGGTCGAGGTAAAGATCCGCCACAAGCATCAACCCGCGCCGGCCATGATCGAATCCGCCGGGCCGGACGAAATCCGCGTAACCTTTGACGACCCGCAGCGCGCAATCACCCCCGGCCAGGCCGCCGTTTTCTACGATGGAGACACGGTCGTGGGCGGCGGTTGGATCGAGAACTCCTAAACAATCTTCTATGTAGAGACGCGGCTTGCCGCGTCTCGGCACCGCCGCGCTGCCGGAGACGGGGCAAGCCCCTTACTCTGCACGTGTTCTGATTACTTCGTCTGGTTACTAACCGGTACTTTTGTGTGATCTCCTAGCACCTTCGTGGCCTAGACCTGCCGATAAAGCAGAGTTAGGGTTAGTTCACGACGGGACCTTCGTAGTCTCTCCCCGATAAAGGTCCGGCGTGGGGAGCGATCATGAAACTCTGGCATCTGGCTTATGCGGCATTGGGAATTGCGGTGGCGCGCTGGTTTTTTGGGCGTCAATCGATGCAGGTAACCGATCCGGTCTCCCGTTTTCGTACCTCTGGCCTGCTGTAAGCGTCACTGGGTCAAAGGGCATGGACGCGCCCCGTTGCGCGACGCTTCGATCTGAGCGCGTCCTGCCCTAGCCCGATCCGTGTTTGCCAACTCCGGAAGTGCTAGCACCACCGTGTCCCTTCGGTAACTTCTTTTCCATCCCATCTCGCCTAAACTTTCCTTGTGGACCCGCTGGGCGCGTGCCGCTCGGCGCACGCTGCTCAACGACCGAAATCATGCGATCCAGATTCCCCACTTCGACGTTGCTTGCTTCCGTCGCGTTGCTCTTGGCGTTGCTCTGCCCCTTGGCTGCGACGGCGCAAGATGACGCCCCTTCGCTTGGTGACTTCGCACGCGACCAGCGAAGAAACAAGGCACAGCCGCAGCCTCAAGCAACGGCGGACGCGGCCCGCACCGTGATCGACAACGACAATCTGGCCCAGGTCATGGACGACGCCAAGAACGCAAGGCCGGTCAAATCGGGCAAGACCGTCTTTTCGATTGACCCCTCCAGCAATACCCTCAAAGTATCGTCACCGGACGTAACCTGCAGTCTCTCGTTCAACGCTCGCGCCAGTGCGCTGCTGATCAAGCCCGTCCTCGTAGAAGACTTGCCGCTCACCGAGTTGCTCAAGATCGACGGTCCCGGTTCGATTCAGGATGAGAGTTTGCAGTTGGAAGTATTCAATGGAACCGACTGGGATCTGCGCGAAATTACGGTTGGCCTCACGCTCGAACGCAAGCCCGGAGAAAATGCCGAAGTGGCGGCACGGGCGCGTGTGATTCCTGCTGCCGAGGGCATCGCGCCCATCGCCGTCGAGCGGCGTTCCGACGTCACGCTCCTCTATCACCTCAAAGCCGAGGCCAAGCCCTTCAGCACCACCGCGTTTCACGAGAGTATCGGGATTACTCCCGGCCCCGATGAAGATTGGCGATGGTCGATCATAGAAGCCAAGGGAATTCGGCCAGCGCAAGCGCAGTCAGCGCCCGAATCCTTGCCCGATCCGCTGTTTGCTACTCCGTCATCGTTACTGCCGGGCTCGAACCAGCCGCCGCTTGCGCCCATTGAGCCCGTTGTTCCAGACAAGCTGCCACAGGACAAGCCAAGCCTCGATAAGTCCCCAAGCCCTGCGCCAGCAGTTCAGCGCTAATGCCCGTTCTCCCCAGCCGCCAATAGTCATTCATTTCCTGTAGAGACGCGGTTTGCCGCGTCTCGCCCGCCTGCACAGCGCGTACCAAGGAAGACGGAGGCAAGCTTCGTCTCTACAAGGCAATGGTCGGCAGGAAGCGCGGTTTCTGGCGAGCCTTCGTCAACTGCTCAAACCCGTAGGCGATCCTGAGCAACGTAGGCTCGCTCCAGGCGCGTCCGAAAAAAGAGATGCCGACCGGCAGTCCCCGGAGATATCCGGCTGTTACATTAATGTTGGGATAGCCAGCGACGGCGGCGGCGCTCGAACTGCCTCCGGGGTCGTGGTCGCCATTGATCAGGTCGGTGAGCCAGGCGGGGCCGCCAGTGGGGGCGACGAGCGCGTCGAGTTTGAATTTGTCCATGACAAAGTCGATGCCTTCGGCGCGGCTGAGTTGATGATTCAGGGACAGCGCATCGAGATACTCTTTCGTGCTGAGCGGGCCCTTCTGTTCTGCTTTAAGAAAAATGTCCTGCCCGAAATAGGGCATTTCCCGCTCGCGCTCGCGCTCGTTGAATTCAATAACTTCCTTCAAACTCTTCACCGATGAGTTGCCGCGCCGAGCCAGATAGGCTGCCAGGTCCGCCTTGAGCTCGTAGAGCAAGACGCTAAGCTCGCTGTCTTCGAACTTGCCAATGGTTGGAATGTCGGCGGGATCGACGATCTCAGCGCCCGCCCGTTTCATCTCGCCAACGAGCGAATCCATAAGCTGGTCGACGGCGTCGTTGAAACCGCAGTATTTACGCACCACTCCCAGGCGCGCGCCTTTGAGTCCTGCAGGAACAAGGAACTTTGTGTAGTCGGGGAACAGCTTACCCTGACTATCGGCAGTCGCCGCATCCTCCGGATCCGCGCCCGCCATCGCGCCGAGCAGAATCGCGACATCCCGCACGGTGCGAGCCATCGGCCCCGCCGTATCCTGACTGTGCGAAATCGGAATGATCCCGCTGCGGCTGATCAGCCCTAGCGTAGTTTAAGCCCAGCCAGACCGTTGGCAGATGATGGGCTGACCACCGATCCGTCCGTTTCCGTGCCCACCCCCGCGACGCAGAGATTCGCGGAAACCGCGGCCCCAGTCCCGGAGCTCGATCCACTAGGATTGCGGTCAAGAGCATAAGGATTGCGAGTCAGTCCGCCGCGGCCGCTCCATCCGCTGGTGGAATGACTGGAACGAATGTTGGCCCACTCACTGGGATTGGTTTTACCAAGGAGCACGGCACCGGCCTTCCGCAGTTGCGCAGCGACAAAAGCATCGTTGGCAGGGCGCGATCCGAGCAACGCCAGCGAACCCGCCGTCGTATTCATACGATCCCCGGTATCGATGTTGTCCTTGAGGAGGATCGGAACGCCATGAAGCGGCCCACGCGGCCCCTTGGCCTTGCGCTCCCGGTCGAGCGCGTCGGCTATCTGGCGAGCGTCCGGGTTGATCTCGATGACAGAGTTCACTCTAGGTCCGGCTTTGTCGATCTCCTGAATCCGCGCCAGGTACTTCTCGGTCAGAGAGTGGGAAGAATAGTGGCCGGACTGGAACGCCTTCTGCAGATCGTCAATCGTGATCTCGTCGAGCTCGAAGTCATTCTTGAAATCGGTGACGGCGAGCGTGGAATCGGCAACGCCAGCCGACGCCAGCACCGGAGAAACAGCCGTAGCCAGAGTCGCGGCCACTCCGGCGCAAAGGAAGTTGCGGCGCGAGTTGCACGTCGAGCGAAAAGAATCGGTGGGCATCAAGTCTCCTGCTGCGTGGATGAGTTCGGTTCGATCTCCTGAGCGGGAATCTTACGAAGAGCGCAAGAGAAAGGCAAACCCAGGGAACGTGGTCAGAGAAATGGGCAGGAACCGTTGTCTTGCCCTGGGCGGGATGGTACTCTAACGAAGTTGAGCGGGAGTAGTTCAGCGGTAGAACGCCAGCTTCCCAAGCTGGATGTCACGGGTTCGATCCCCGTCTCCCGCTCCAACTTTCAAATCAGTTAGCGACGGGGCGCATTTCATCGTGTGCTATTTTGTGTTCATAACCTTCGGCAGTTTTACTGAATCCGCCCGGTAATCGGTTCCAGTGCGCTACCCATCACGTCATCGGCCACGGCGTTAACCAGCTTGCGTACACTCTCCGGAATGGCTTGCGTGTACACGTTCATTGTTGTCCCGATATCGGTGTGTCTCAGATGGGCCTGCACATCTTTCGCATTTCCTTGGCCTTGGGCATTCGTTGCGAATGTGCGCCGTAGCACCTGAAAGTTTACGGGCACGGTGATACCTCCCGCTTTTGCTTTCGGCTTAATCCTACGGCGCAACCAATTCTCTGGACGGATCGGCGTGCCTTTCTCACTCGGGAAGATCAAGGCATCTTGCGAGGCATCCGGGTGTTGCTCTCGCCACGTTTGGAGCAACGGGATTAAGACATCAGGAATGGTCACAGGAGCCTTACTGCCTTTCGTCTTTGCCTTCCCCGGCCTCAATCTACCGCGCCAAGCTGTTCCTTCGATCTGGAAGTGCTCGCCATGCCAAGATGACCATCGAAGGCCGAATATTTCACCGGGCCGCATGGCACAAAAAGCGGCGATCATGGCCAAGAGACGGTCACGAAAGGGAAGGGATTCGAGCAACACGCGTGCTTGCAGCTTTGGCAGTACAAGTTTTTCCGATTCCCGCGTCTCCGGGTTGACCAACTTTCGGGCCGGGTTCTTGCCGATCAAATCCGCGTCCAGCGCTTCCTCAAGAACCGCTTTTAGCATTGTGCGGCAGTGGTCAACCACTGTGAACGAGAAGCCATTTTCTGCCAGGCCATTCAAAAAGACTTGGCAATGGAATTTTTCCACTTCGCAAAGTGCTTGGCTCCCGAGCTTCGGCAGTATGTGCCGTTCCAGATGATAAAGATTCGTTTCCCGCGTAGAACTCGCCCACTGAGCCTGACGCATGGGCAGGAACCTTTCGCGTACAAACCACGCAAGAGTCTGTGCGCTTGGCTTCGGCTGTCCTTTCGTGACGCTGGTGATGATCTTGCGGAGTTTGTCTGCCGCCTCAAACTTTCGCATTTTCGATTTTTCGCCAAGCTGCACTCCGACATGGATACGAGTCTCCTTGCCTGATTCGTCGATCAGGTAGCGGTAATAGTGGCCGTACCAGCGTTTCACAAGGCTGCCACGTTCCTCAACCCAACCGTCCTGATGGCGCGCGCGCATTTGTCTTCTCCGAAGTTTGAAATTTGTTGTCACTATATACCCCTTTCTTCTGTAGAAACCAAGTGCTGACTGATGAACCCAGTGACATCTTCCCGACGAAATCGCAATACCCCGCGCCGCCCGCCAAAGCGCACAACTGGAATTCGCGGGTTACGTCTTGTTGCGTGATCACGAACCCATGCTTTTGATACAGCCAGCATCGACGCTACGTCGTTCAATGTGAGTAGTGGTGCCACCGTAGCTTGGTTAGCGAGTTGGGGCTTGCCTGAAATCATTTTTGCCGGCACCGCTTGGCTCGCGTTCTGGACTGGTTGTTCGCCAATTGACTCTGCGCCTATCATTGCCTTCTCGCGTGAAACCGTCGTCGATTCTGCTGATCAAAATCAGAGGCCTAAGCCTATGCCCATGCCCATACCCATGCCCAGATCCTGCGCTGGCTGCTGTGACCTGGCAGCTTCCTGCTGCAATAGCGCAATCGCCTGTTCCGGCTTGTGCGCGCTCTGCTGCGAGACATTGTGACCAAGAGCCTGCGGCAGCTTTTCGCGGTCGTTTGTAAAAATCTGTGCGTCCCACCGCCCACGCGAAACGGAGACATACGCCATGCGGCTATTGAGCAGGTCTTTGGCCACAAGCTCTGTATCCACATGGATGAGAACGCGTTCGGCTGTCTGCCCCTGGCTCGAATAGCTGGTTACGGCATAACCGTGGTCGAGATGTGGATGGCGTTGAGGATCGAAATTTATACTACGGTCGCTGTCCAGCTTCAGCCGCATCGCTCCGTCCGGCGCGATGCTATCCACTGTACCCAGTTCACGGTTCGCAATCTTTAACTCATGATTGGGAGCGGTAAACTGGATTCGGTCGCCAACCGAGAATGCCTTCTCCTGCTCGCGATACACCGAGACGCCCATCTGGCGGCGAGGATCATAGGTCGTTTCACTTCCATCCACGCGCAGCACCGTGAGCTTGTTATTTTGCGCGTCGACGCTCTTTACGTGCGTGTATTCGCCCTTCGCAATGCCGGTCTCCCGCGAACTCCGCGAGTAGCGCAAAATATCGTTCACTTGGTATTGCTGCGCCCAAGCACGATCTGCGCCGGTCATCTCCTGACGCGGTACCAGCGTTGGAACGGAGTGCTCTGCGTTGCTCACGATGCCGCGCGATTGCAACTCTGCATGGATGCGCCGATTGATCTCCGTGCGTGACAGATTGTCCGGCGACACGACCAGCGTACTTTCCGGCGACTTGGCATACTCGCGCGCAATGGCCGTTATGCGCTCCTCGTACCCTTTCACTTCATGTACGCGGCCCTGCCGGTCAAGACTGTCGACGGCCGCGCCAACCTGACCACGCGCCAATTGCTCGACAGCCTGTTTTAGTTCCCGTTCCTTCTGTCGCACGATCTCTTCGAGCCGCATCGTCCGCATCCCAGCTTCCTGAAGCTGCGCGAAAGGACGGCCCGCTTCGACCGCCTCATGCTGCCGTGTGTCGCCGACCAGCAAAACCCGGTCTCCCGCATGAAGCCGTTCCATGAACTCATGCATCTGGCGCGTCGAGGCAAGCGAAGATTCATCGAGCACGTAAAACCTCCTCTCACCTGTGTCCGGCTGCTCTCCCCGCGCAAGATGGTGTTGCAGAGTCGAGGTCTCGATGCCCGCCTCGGCCAGCTTCTGCGCAGAGCGTGAGGTGGGAGCAAAACCTTCGACCTTGTAACCTTCGATCTCCGCTCCTTCCCGAATCACCGCCAAGGTCGTTGTCTTGCCCGTCCCAGCGAGTCCATCCAAGCCGACAATCTTCTCGCGGCTCACAAAAATGTCATCGACCACCAAGCGCTGCGCCGGACTCAATTCTTTATGGCGGTCCTCAGTTGCAATCCGCAGCGGAGGCGAAACCAGCACCGGATCGTTGTAGGTGCGCCGATTACCGCTCTGCACCCGTCCGACGATTTCCTGCTCCATGCGGACCATCTCAGCAGTCGTATAGAGCGGCGCAGCACGTCCTTCAATAGGGCCAACGGTAAGAAACTCTCCGCGCTGGACTCGCTGTGCAAATTGATGCCGCACCTGTTCGTAGGTTGCTTGCGCCATGCTACGGCTGATCGCCGCTTGCAAGATGCTTCGCTCATCCTGTACGGCAGAGCGCTCAAAGACATGATTGCGGGCATAGGTAACGGCCTGTCTTTCAATCTGTCGTTCAGTCTTGTCCGGGTGCGGTGCATGAGTCTGTGTATGTTCGCGTGCCTGGGCTACAACGCGATCCGCTTGATGTCCGTGCTGTGCCGCCAGTTCGCGGTGCCGCTGTAACACCTCTTCCGTGGAATGGATCTCCTTGCTGTCCCGCGTGCGATGGGCTGCAACCTGTGCCGCACCCGCGCCTTCTCTTCCAATCTCTTGCAAGTGCCGCTTGATCTGTTCTCGTCTTGGACTGGATGCATCCAGATATTCCTGCGTGTAGCCCCTGATCTCAGGCTGGCCGTACTTGCCGCGTTCGATCTCATAGCCCAGTCCTTGCAGCCGCATCGCAAGCTCGGAACGATACACGCTCGTCGCATACTGCTGCGATTGGAAAAGGCTGTGTTCCTGAAGCGCCCGCGTCTGGCCGTTTTCGCGCTCGGTCACGTTGAAAATGACGGCATGAGTATGAAGTTGCGGCGCGGCATACCCATTCACCGGGCGGGCAGTGTCATGCTCGAAGGTAGCGGCAATGAACTTGGCCGTCGTCTCCGGCGCATGGACGTTGCCGATCCGCGCTTGCGTATACCGCTCCAATTCGACCAATGCTGCGCTAACACTTCCACGGTGCGCCTGGCGCACACGCTCATCGCCGCCGACAAGCGCGGTGAGTGAGACGGATTTCGGCGCGGAGAATGTCGCATCCCACCCGGCGCGATGTTCGACGCTACTGATTTCCTTGCCGTACTCGTTCTCGTAGGTCCTTGCAGGCTGGTGCTTGACGAGCTGCGCGCTGCTTTCAGGATGCTGTCCTTCGCTCAACCGAGCGAACTCTTCCGCTCCAACGGAACCGCGCAGTCCCCACTCCTGGGCAAGCCTACCCTGCCACTCGCTCTGCACTTGCGCGTCACGGCTCCAGTAATTCTGCTTCTCCGACACAAACTCACGCGCATGGTAGGTCCGTGCCTGTCCTGCCGATAATGCTTTCGAGATGGTCAACATGCAATTCAGCTCCACAACGAGCGCGGTAATATCTAGCCTCTGCCTTCTGACTTAGACTAACTAAGCCTCGCACGAGATGCTCACTGTTTTATTATTTGTTGTTGTATTATTCAAGGTTATCGATGTGAAAAACGTATGTGTTTATACTTATCCAGCCTTTTGTGTTAGTGATTCCACTTACAATAGCGACCCGAATCGACAACGCGAAAGCACGCTCATCGGCTGTGTTTGTCGAGGGTAAAAGCAGGGCCAAAACGCTGGCCATCGGTATCTATTGACACTGCTCATTGGAGGCAGGAAAGCATGTCATTCGCGAGGCTAAGTCGAGGCAGATAGACAGAGAACGTCTGACCACGAAGAAATGGAATGTGGAGGCAAGTTATACCATCTTATCAAGCACACTGACCTGCGCTTCATGTGCGCACTTCGTAACCATCAAAGTAGCTGTTTGGGCTCATGCAGATAGAGCACATTAGTGCCGTCTATTCGGATTAGATTTCTTGAGATTAGAGTGGGAATTAACCCGGTCGATCCACTGCGATTCGTCCTAGCTTTCGGCCTTCTCATTCCCAGTTCTTTGCCTCGATGCTCCGGGAAAGATAGCCTGCTGTTTGACGGGCTTCTTCGGAAGGCTGGAAGGTGGTGTCTTCACCTCTGGTTGCGGACTCGAATCCGCTGGCTGAACTGCGGCGCGGAGTGGGGAGACAGTCGCCGTATGAGGTGCACTATCGCGGGCTGATTTCACTTGCTAAGAGTAAGAGGAGGAGAGTGGCTTCGGCATTGCGATGGATTCGGCGAGTCCAATTGGCCCAGTTTGGCAGGCGCTTCTCGACCGGAAGAGGCCACTGTGCAAGTCTAATTACACCCAGATTCCGTACTGATCCGCCCTCCAATTCCGCTCAAAATCCGAAGGCGATACCAACCCTTGCGACTGGCGTATGGGCCCTCAATCTGAGGCCCGCCAAGTTGCCATTACAAGGTGAGCGTCGGCACAGTCAAAACGAAAATTGCGGCCAAGCCCTCCATCCGTCGCCGGGGACATATCCGCCGTCATAGATCGGTGCGCGTTTCTGGCCTGGAGCTGTCCTGAACAGCCACTCTACCTGGGCGTCGAACTGGGTCGGTTTTGCCTCTCTAAACAAGCGAGATAGCGAGCAAATAGTACCTATGAAGGGGCGGTAATTCACGCTCATACCGTGTCACAACAACGATCGCTGGAAGAGCTGCAAAACACCGACATAGGGGCGACAATCGACCGCCTTGAACGCCTAGGAAAGCCAAGGGGAATCATGGTTCTTTCCGGGTGGAAAAGCGCCGGAATTGGCACGCAATATCAACAGGAACTCGTCGGCTTTTCTCGTGCTTGATCGACTCGGCGTATGCGACATTTTGCGCGGTCTATAACACATTGTCTGTCGTGCGCGAGCAAACCAAATAGCGGCACGGGATCGAGCCTCGTGAGAAAGCTGCTCGCCGTTTCCTGCGCGTGCTCTGTGAAGACCGAAGACTGAACGCCGTTTTGTTAAGCCGCAGGATGCTAGAAAGTTCTTTGCAGGACGCGGATCGCCGCCCTGAAAGGGTTGCCCCGGCTGGGGCAGAGAGAGGCATTCCGAACATAGCGGGAGTGCCTTTACGGGCGTGGGCGCAGCCTGTCAACGCCCCGGAGCGAAGCGCAGCCGCAAGGCGTTCCGCGTTCTTTGCGGAACGGGGCTTGACGGGCTGTGATCCGCGCCCGTACCCTCTTCCCGCGTCGGAATGGCTCGCGGTGACTGTCGCCGCGAAGCCTACCGCTGACGTGCGTCGGGTTCTTTCTTCCCGAAGTGTTTCTCGAACAGCTCGCGGGATCGCTGCACACCTTGCACGGTCACCACGACCGATTTGGCCTTGTTCTTGGGGTCGGAGATGTAGCCTTTCTCGTGCAGCCGATCCATTGCGACCCAGTCGTGCCCTTTCCATGCTCTCGCCCCATGTTGATCTTCATCGAACATTGTCAGGGAGAACAGCGCCAGCACCATTTCGTCCACTTTGTCTTGGTCGTATTCCATCGCGCCGGGCTTGGAGTTCGCCGCAAGGGTAACACTTCGTGACTCGGACAACCACCGGACAGACGCCGGACAAAGCCCGGACGCGGCGCGCACGGCGTGAGCGGCCCTAATTCCGTATCTACGCGCAACCCTCGCTGGATCAACACGTTTGCGCCAGAGCGCCCTACAGTGCCCCGGCGGGAACCCATTAGCTCCTGCCGTTCAGTAACCCGCCTGTTTTCAATAAGTATCTAACGAGATACCAAGGTAGCTCCGCAGCTCCCAATTGGGGATGACGTGTCACCCCTATTCCCGGTGCCGAAGGCACCGCGTTTTTCACCGCCTCCACCACGACCTGCGGATTCTTGGGAAGTCGATCAGAGTTCCTGAGGGAAGGCGATCAGCAATCCTGCGGAATCCGATCAGGGATCGGAGCGCAGCGACCCTGGCGAGTTGATTGTCGAAGAAGTGATCGGAATCGTCAAGTGAGGGAACCGGAGCGCAGCGGAGGCTGGGCGGATTTGGACACCGGCCGGATGCAACGTGGGCAGTGAGTCACGTTGTTGGGATTAAAAGCCGGGATTGGGGCGGCGTTTGAGCCCCAGAAACAACGCACGATCGAGCAGCGGTTGCGCTACAATCGGGGCCGTTGCAACCGAGCACTTCGATCGAGTAGTACCAGCCCCAACCGACCACGAAGTAGTAACTGGCATCGGACTGCCACAGTTTGATTGGGTGCAGTGGTTTTCACCCGGAACTCCTTGCCCGCAGGAAAACCCACGAGCGGGATGCTTCGGTTGAGACCATGTCGTTTCAGAACGCGATACACGGTGGCTTCCGAGACCGTGAACCCGGCATGGTCGGTGACCTGACAAGGCCCGTTCGCGAGGACTCAGATCGGGCTGCTGGAGCGCGGTCTCGAGGATGGCAGTCTGCTCGGCGGGCCGCAGGCGGTTCCACACCGCCCTGGCTCCGGCTTGCGGTCCACCACTCCCACTTCGCCCTGGGCTCGGTACCGTCGTTGCCAACGATAGAACGTCGAACGCGACAGTCCCAGCTCGGCGATCGTCGTTCGCTTGGGTTGCGGCGACCGCCGCACCAACTCGATTAGCTCGCGTTTCTTCTCTGCACTCACTCGTCCGTACCTCCGCCGTCCGATGGGCCCTAACTCTGGCTTTTTTTGAGCAGCATGTTGGCCACGCTCAGATCGGCCACCAACTGTTTCAGCCGCTCATTCTCCTGGCGCAGCAGTTTTACTTCTTCACTGGTGGCTTCGCGCAGGGTGTCGCCGCGCATGCGCGCTTTGCCCGCCTCCATGAAATCCTTGAGCCACTTGCAATAGATCGTGGGATGGATGCCCTCGCGGCGGCAAAGTCCCGCCACCGACACTTCTCCGCGTACCCCTTCCATCACGATGCGGATCTTCTCTTCGGTGGGAAACCTGCGTCGGGTGGCGCGTTTGGTTTTGCGGATCAGAGCACGGGCGGTTTCGGCGGAGCGCGTCGCGCCCGTCATTTCTGGGAAGAGAGTTTCGGCTTCGTTTTCTTCCGGCATGTTCACCCTTCCGGCCCGGTCGAGGGCCGCCGGAGTAGACTGCCGGCTCCAGCACCCCAGCCAGCCAAAAGCGGGCTGGCTGGGGCCCCGCTGTCGCCGCCAGTCTACTCGCTGTTTCGGGTGAACTGAATCTCAATGGTGTCTACATTTAGGACAGTGCTTGCGATAGTGTCAAAGATAGCCTCTTGAAAGCTGGAGCAGTTGATAAGACTCTTCAAGGTTTAACCCCTGTTCCATCCGCAGCGCCCGCATGAGATAACTCCGCAGCCGTCGCAACTGGTCCCGATACATACCCATTCCTCCCCAAAGAGGATGATATATGCCCCCCTTGTTCAACGGTTTTGGCAGCGAATATCTTGTCACGAAATCCGAACAGACGCTGACTGTAGTGCACCCCTCCAAACTAGACACAAGGGCCGTATTTGAAGTAAAGGTTTGGGCGAAACGGGCACGAGCGTCGTGCGGCGTTCGTTCGTGGAGTTCCAACAGAATCGGTGCAGTGACACTTCTGGCAAGAACTCGTCGAGCAAGCCTGGCCCTTTTGTCCCCGCCTTGTAGGCTGGCTTTACGAGTTTCACTTTAAGCTTCCGGCCTTCGCAGCCTTACCGTCAAGCTGTTCAGTCAATGAGGGGATATCTGAGGAATTGATTGTCGTTAGGTCCCTTGGCCACTTCTGCGGATACAGGGCTTTGAGCTCGGTCCAGAACTGTCTCTGCTCAAGACTAGTCAGATCACACAGGAACTGTCGCACTACCTCTGCGAAGTCCATTCCTGCGTTTTTGCTGGGTCCTTCCATCATCAGGTAGGTGGCTGAGACTATCGTGTCGACGCTGTGTTCAGCCATTGTGCATTTGAGGTTGCAGTGGTTGAGGGGTTGCCCTATCTGTCGCTCCTCGCTGACCGCAGTCGCGGCGCGAGGCCTTAGGTTGCTGGCTAACAATTTCAACATAGCCTGGTCGTCAGCGGGCCGGGAAAAAAAGTATCCCTGTGCCATCTCGCAATTGAGGTGCTTGAGTAGATCTATGTGCGTTTCCGTCTCGGTCCCTTCGGCGACGACCTTCAGACCGAGATTGTGCGCAAGCATGATGATGATCCGGACAATCTCGCGGCTTTCCGGGTCGCTGTCCATGTGCGAAATAAAGCCACGGTCGATTTTCAAGGTGTCCACTGGAATCCGCCGCAGGCGACCGAGTGACGAATACCCGGTGCCAAAATCATCGATGCTCAGGTGAACGCCGAGTGCCTTCAATTGCGCGAACACGTGGCCGGATTTCTCCTCATCCCCCATGGCGATCGTTTCTATGATTTCGAGTTGCAAGCAGCCGGGATCAAGGCTGGTCCGCTCAAGGACTTTACGGATTTCGCTGGCTAGATCGGGCTGGGCGAACTCCTTGGAACTGACGTTCACGCTCAGGGTCAGGGGCGGGCTAGAAGGAAATTCAGACTGCCAGGATCGGAGATGTTGGCAGGCTTCGTGCAACAGTTGCCGATTCATGGGAATTATCAGTCCGGTTTCCTCAGCTACCGCGATGAACTCAATCGGTGAAAGCATGCCCTCCGGACGTTGCCACCGCGTCAGGGCCTCGAAGCCCGTGATCTTGCCGGTCTGCAGCGACACAATGGGCTGGTAGTACACGCGGAATTCTCCCTGATCGAGGGCCTTGCGCAGGTCCGTCTCCAGCCGCAACCGCTTCAGGGCATTCGCGTGCATGGCCGTGTCAGAGACCTCACAACGGGCCTTTCCGCCCCGCTTGGCCCGGTACATGGCGATATCCGCATCGCGCAGCAGATCCTCCGCCTGGGTGTGAGGGCTAATGCTTGCGGCGATGCCGATGCTCGCTGAAATTACTATTTCCTGCTGGTTCACTACAAAGGGGGTCGCCAGTTCCGCTTGCACTCGTTCCGCAACACGTACAGCTTCAATCGGGTCCCGGATGTCGTCCACGAGGATTGCGAATTCATCACCACCGAGTCTGGCCAACGTATCGTCATTGGCAGGACTGTCCGGTACGTTGGTCGTGCGCGGACGCGAGACGGTGTCGGCTCGCCGCACAGAGTTCTTCAATCTTTGTCCGATTAAAATCAGCAGTTCATCTCCAGCCGGGTGTCCCAGACTGTCATTGATGATTTTGAATTCGTCTACATCGATGAGCAATACCGCGAATTTGTAATTCGAGTGTCTTCTGGAGATGGTTAGTGCGTGTTGCAACCGGTCCAGAAACAGAGCGCGGTTCGGCAGGTTAGTAAGTCCGTCGTGAAACGCATTATGTGCCAGCATCTCCTCGGCTCGCTTGCGCTCGGTGATGTCGCGGTTTACGATTACCAGCTTGTCGGTCTGGCCTTTTGCGTTTCGGATCGCGCTGGCGGTCGACTCCAGAGTTCGCCAGGAACCGTCTTTGTGGCGTATGCGGTATTCCACCCGCTCTCCCTGGCCGTCCAGGCGAGCTTTTTCCGCTGCCTCCAATACTCGCGGGAGATCGTCGGGATGAATTTGCTCGATCGGTGAAGTGGCTTTCAGTTCCTCGGGAGAATACCCCAGGACCTTTTGATAGGCGGGGCTGTTGTACAGTCGGCGGCCATCGCAGCCGACGAGCGCGATCATATCGGCGGCATTTTCACTGATGAGTTGAAAAAGCTGATCTCGCTCCGCCAGTTGGCGCCGAATGCGGTGTAGTTGCAGGTGCTGATAAACGGCGTAACAGTCGAATAGCAATACAAGACTTGCCAGCCCGCGTACCCATTCCCGGAGATCAAACCAATACGAAGCATCGGTCTCCCGATTAAACCAGGGCAAAGTGAACGAGATGATCCCCAAGGTCAATGCCAGGGTAACCACAACCGCAAATCCCCACAGCCACCATTCACGACCTTCGATCCGACGCATCTCAGCCGGAATCGTTTCTGGGCTGTTCCGGCCCACTTGTTGGAATGATTGCTGATTCATGCCGTCCGACTATGCTCCTGCAACTCTACGGATTCTGGCCCCCGCGGCGAAACGTAGGAATGGCTTCTACAATAGGGCGGCCCGTGCTGGACCAGTGTTTGGTACAGAAAGTTATATGCATAACATCTCGTCATCGTGATCGCCGGGGAGGGCTGGCACGTAATGTGCGGTTGTCCGCTCCACTTCTTAATCGGTCCTGACGCAACAATGGACTCCGGACGCTCTTCTTTACTGCTGTACAGTAACCTGCATCTGAACCGAATGAGAGGTGCCACCCGACGCTGTCCCTGTAACAGTGATCGTGTAAGTCTTGGGGGAGGGCTTCCCTAAGACCTGGCACCCGCTAAACAGCACCACCCCCGCCAAGAGAAGGGGCAGTACTGCTTTGCCTTTCGCTCTGGGACCGCGCCAAAAGAACATCCCTGCTAGGATTGGAATCATTGCCAGAGCCATGAGCTCTTGTCCAGAAGCGAGCACAGCGGCTTGCTGTTGGGTGGTGGAGAGCGTCAGTTGTGAAGAGACCACTGTCGACCCCTCCAACTGTAAAACCGGTGGTATGAAGTTACAGAACAACGCTGACGGCAGGTTCTCGCACGCGAGTTGAACCGGACCGGCAAACCCATTGTCTGACGATGATGAGATTTCGCTCGTAGCGGTTCCACCCACGGATAGTTGCACAGCCACCGGGTTCGCTGTGACCGTAAAATCTGGCTGTACTGCGCCAAAAAGCGCCTGCATGCAACCGAGCACAACAAACAAAAGTGCCGCAATCGAAGAACGGTAAGTTTTCATTTGTCCCCTCGCATTTAGCCTGCCTTGTATCTCCACACGAAAATGCAAATAGTCGGGCAATCTGCCCCAGTCCTTATCGGCACACAGCGCTTAAGAGTGAGAATAAATCGCGCCGATAAAACACTTTGGTACTGTCAAGTCCGTGGTACGAGCTTTCGGGTAGTGCCGCGTTTCTGACAAGCTACGGCTGAACTTCTGGTTAGTCGGGAGGGAGCGATGCGCCGACTCTTGTTATGACCCGATCGGAGCTCGCTGCTCGTAACCGTTCTGTAACCGGACCTTACCACCCAACAGTATCCTTGCCTACCTCACGCTCTACTTCGATCCCGGCACCGATACAACCCCTGTTTGGGAATCCGCGCTGATTGCCTTCGCCTCAAGGTGCGCGCGCAGCTTCACAAGGGCAGCGGAATGAATCTGTGAAAGTTCTGGACTCTTCACGTCCAAGATGGAAGCGATCTCCTGCATCGTCAGTTGTTCAACGTACCGCAGCGAAAGGATCCGCTTTTCTCTTGGGGAGAGGTTGGACATCGCCTGTGTCAGATGTTGCCTCATCTCCGACCGCAGACACAGTGCCAACGGACTTTCTTCAGGCTTAGCGGGTGCAGATTCGATCAGATCGCCAGTTTCCACATAATCTTGCCCAAACGTGAGCTGCCGGTCTACCGATTCCAGGCCGCGAAGAGTGCTGGCGAGCTTCCTTAAAGCTGCCAGTTCCAACCCCATTTCGTGGGCGATTTCCTCTTCCGTTGGTTGGCGACCCAGCCTCCGCGAAAGTTGTTCAGAAGCTGCGTTTAGCTTCCGGCTCTTGGCGCGCAACCGCCGCGATGCGTGGTCGAGCATTCGCAGGCCATCGAGGATTGCGCCCCGAATGCGGAACTGTGCGAATGTCTTGAATTGAATGTTCCTTGTGGAATCATACGTTTGTGTTGCTTCCAGCAGTCCCAGGACACCAGAATGGACAAGATCCTCGAGGGCTACAGACACGGGGAGGCGTTCATGGATTCGTCGAGCAATGAAATGAACCTCGGGCAACTGACTCAGAACAAGCTCATCGCGTGTTTCAAGAGTTAGCGAGGCGTGAGCAACTGAAACTTGTGATGCTGCCATCTTCTAATCCCTAATGTTTACGGCCCCAGCAAACAGCAAGGAGATCTGGAAGGATGGACTAAACCTCAACAGACACGACCAGAACATGCTGCTGTCTTCTCGAAAGACTAGGGCAATTAGTGTACCGAACGAGTTACCTTATTGATCTCCGTCAAGAGTAAGAGTTTATCCTCTGAAAGCGTGGCGAGGGGTGACATGGTTACTGAACAATTGCTGGAAATGCGTATGAAAACCAGACAGCGAGGCTGAGACCATGATTCCCAGAAGGGAGCGCTGACCCAAAAAAGAGCGCGGAGTGAATTGGATCTGACACTGCTGGAGCGAAAGCTTATGTTTAGCCTTGCCGGTATGATGCCTGCGACGATAGGTGGAGATCGCGTTGCAGACGCTGCTGCGATCCGTCAAGCGGATAGGTCGTTCTTTTGAACGACTTCACTACGCCGGGCCAACATGCCGTATATCGTCGCGCGGCTGACACCGAGGACTTCCGCCGCCCGGGCTTTGTTGCCGTCGACCAGTTTCAGGACATATTCCAAGTGGCGTGACTGGACTTCTTCGAGCGTCATGAAGCCGGCGCCGCTGTCTGGCCTGGTCGTCTGCAGGCGTATGGCCTCGGGCAAGTCCATATCACCGATAACCTTGCCCTGAGCCATCATGCAAGCGTTCCCGATCACATTTTCTAGTTCCCGCACATTTCCCGGCCACGAGTGTCGGGTCAAGAGAATCTGGGCGCGTCGCGAAATCCCCTTGAGTGTTTTGCCGTATTTCGCTGAAAAATGTTGCAAGAAGTGCTGGTGTAACAACGCCAAGTCTTCCTTTCGGTCGGCGAGAGCTGGGAGTTGGATTTCAATCATGGATAGTCGGTAGAACAGGTCGTCCCGGAACTTCCCTTCGGCCGCCAGTTCTCGCACATTGCGGTTAGTGGCAGCAATCACGTGAACATCAACTGTGCGGGTAACGGGTGATCCAACCCGCTGCAACTCTTGACTCTGAAGGATACGGAGCAACTTGGCCTGGGCCGCCACCGATAATTCACCGATCTCATCCAGGAATAGGGTGCCATGGTTGGCGTATTCAAAGAGGCCCGCTCGATCATGGGTTGCACCCGTGAAAGCTCCCTTCACATGCCCGAAGACTTGACTTTCCAGCAGAGTTTCCGTCAAGGCCGAACAGTTGCAAACCACGAATTTCTCGCGGGAACGAGGACTTAGGTTGTGGAGCGCCCTGGCGATCAGCTCTTTCCCGGTTCCGGTGCGTCCGGTTATCAGCGCCGTCTCAAACAAAGGGGCAACACGACGGACCCTGGAAAACACTTCCAGCATTCTTGGGCTTCGACCCACCATGCCCTGAAACTGACAGGCTTGCAGCAGTTGGTCGTCGAGTTCCTTGGTATGTCGTCGCGTTTCAGCCTGTGCAAGGAGGCCCGAAACCAATTGACGCACTTTGGAGGGGTCTAATGGCTTAGCGAGCAAGTCACTGGCCCCTCTTGCAACCGAGGATTGAAGCCCGGTTTGGGTCCAGCGATCCGTCATAAGAACCACTTCGAGCGCGGAATCGCCCGCAAACAGGTCTTGCAACGGCACCTGTACATTATCCAACTCTGAATCCAAGAGAACCATTTGGGGTAGAAAATCGCGATAAAAGCTCATCCCGTCGGCCCAGTCGTCCGCCCTCAACAGCGCTACGGGCAAACCCGAGAGTGCGCGATTAACGTCGGCAGCTACTCCAACATCAGGATCGATCACCAGTACGGAATAGACGCTGTCAGGCATAAGCGAAACCGCAAAGTGATATTCCTAGAAGACAGCTTAATCCCATTGACATTTTACCATAAAATGTGACACCTGTCACATTTATCTGTGACGCGGGTCATGGCGTGAGCGGCGGCAGCAGTGCATACGGGTGGTTGCGGTCGAGAATTTCCAAAAGACCGGCCACTCCCTCCTCTTAGGCACTGCGACTCATTCCTGCCTCATTGACAAGCGGAAATGGTATATGCCTTCTCTCCTACTCGACTGGCTGCCAATTTTCTGTTACGAAAACCGAACAGACGCTTTCGGGGGGCCTGCCCGCTTCGTGCGACCGGCGGTGTCCGCCTGAATCCAGGCGGAAGGAACTGTACTTTTATCCGCGCGCTCTCTTCACTTCCGAACAAGGGCTGCTGGCAAACTAGTGCTATGACCGCATGATCCTTACTACTCTCGACTCAATCCCCAGTCGGACGGGCGAGGACGCCCGTCGCTCCACTGAAGTGAATTATCGTGCGGTCACGGTACTAGTAACCTAGAGAATCAGAACTCTGTATGTTGAACATTTCATGCAGCTAGTGCGGTTCTAAGGTGAGGATTTCTACGGTGCCGATATTTCGGCAGCAGCTGACGGTAGTCCGGCAGTCCCAAGGTAGACGAAGCGATCATGCCAAGAAGTGCCGATAAAGATGGTCCGTATGACTTCCCTTCTTCTGTGCCAAGTGTCGATACGGCAGACACTAGTCCAGAATTCATACGACACCTCTGTTCTGCACGGATGAACCGATTTCCGGCAAGTGGGGCGCAGTCAGGGGGATGGGTCTCATAATCGAGTTTGGTCTACCACCTGCCATGGGATCAGTGCCTTATGAAAGAGCAAGTTCGACTCGACGGTCTTTTGTACAGCAATGACGCACAGGTTCTCTGCGTAATGAATGAGATTCTGGACCACTTCGCCATTCAAGCTGAGGTTTGCACCGACATTGGCTCAGCTCTTGAGGCGGTGACTCATCGAAGGCTTGACACGGTGATTGTGGATTGGAACGCTGCCAACAACCCAACCCGCGTCGTGCGCAGTGCCCGTAACTCCTCCCCCAATTGGAACTCTACAATCGTCGCGATGGTCGACGCGGACTCGGAAACACATGCTCTTCTGGTGGGCGCTAATTTCATGATTTACAAGCCCGTGGATCTCGACCACGCCAGCCGGTGCATGCGGGCAGCCTATGGAACCATGCTTCAAGAACGTCGACGGGCGGCTCGAATCTCGGTCGACATCCCCGTGAACGTCAGAGTCACAGAACTTGGGATTCTTAAAGCCCGAGTCAGCGATCTCAGCATAGGTGGGTTGGCTCTGCAGTCGGCTTGGCCACTGCAGATTGATCGCGAGGTTTCACTGGTGTTCTCGCTCCCCGGCACCAACGGCATGGTGCGCATAGCTGGCCGGGTAGTAAATGGCAACGCGGCCGGGCGAGCGGGCGTCCGCTTTTCTTTTGTTCCGGAGGAAGATCTCAACTTGCTTGAAAGCTGGCTGGCAACGGAGTTAGCCAAATTGGAAAACGCGGACATGCCGGTCCGCGAAGTGAGAGTTGTGCCGGACGAGGATATAGACGTCGCTGGATCGTTGAGCAACATAACCCGACCATCGATCCGGTGGAACAATCAGACCCAGGACTGAATGGCTGACCAGATCGATAGGTAACAACCGCCCGAGACGCTCAGAGCGAGATTCCTGACTGAGAGACCTCATAACAATCTCTGCGGAGAAGAGAGTGCATTAAAGATTGTTGTCAAAACGGGCCCATAATGGCGAAGATTCTGATAGCCGATGACTCACGCTTTCAAGTAGGACTGCTCTCCAAGTCTTTGGAAGAAAGTGGATTTGAGGTGGTATCTGCACTCGATGCGCTGCAGGCCTGGATGTTTGCCCTGCGCTCCGCGCCGGATGCAATAGTTCTTGATATCAACATGCCGGGTGGCTCGGGAATTGACGTACTGAGAAGGTTAAGGATGTCGACCAAGACTCTGCATATCCCGGTGCTGGTCGTCAGTGGCAGCACGGAAGACTCCATCGAGCAACTGGCGAAACGTTTGGGTGCCGCTGAATTCTTTCACAAGCCGGTTGATCCCGGCCAGCTGGTCGATACGTTGCGTCATCTGTTGTCCGCAGCGCGTTGATTTGTGTTCCCCACCATAAGCCAATGTTTCCAGGGCGCTGGCGCTTTGGACCGAATGATCGGGAGGAGATTGATGCAATCCAGGCAGGTGAGCGGGCTGATCAACACGATCACGCCTAGGGAACGTCTGAACAAGTTCTGATTGCAACCGCTCGGCGCCGGAAGTAAAGGCGTACAGCGGTTTTATACAGATAAAAAGATACAACGGCCCGCCGCATCTGCTCCGTGGGAGCGATGCGGCGGTTTCGAAACACACTACGCCGCCGTCATCCCCAGCAGTGTCTTGCGCGCCAGAAACAGGTTCACCAGCGCGCACGTCGCAAACAGCCGGTTCGCGTTCTTCGCGATCCCCCGGTAGCGCACTTTTACAAACCCAAACTTCAGTTTCATCACCGCAAACACATGCTCCACATTCGACCGCACCTTCGCCTTCGTGCGGTTCTTCGCGCGCTCCACTTCATCCACCCGATCCTTATAACGGTAGCGCTGGCAGGTGAAGTCTTGCGCCCGCGGCGCGCACTCCTCCAGCACGCGGCCCTGTCCGCGATACGCTTGATCGCCCCACACGCGCGTCTCGTCGCCGTGCAGCAAATCCGGCAGCACGCGCGCATCCGCCACATTGGCCGGCGTCGCCACCACCGCATGAATCAACTTACTCTTGCTATCCACGCCCACATGCGCCTTCATCCCGAAGTACCACTGCTTCCCCTTGCGCGTCTGGTGCATCTCCGGATCGCGCTCCTGGCGCGCGTTCTTGGTCGAACTCGGCGCGTGCACAATCGTCGCATCCACGATCGTTCCCGTCCCGATCCGCAGCCCCCGCTCTTGTAAGTGCTCCTGCACCCGCTCGAAGATGCGCGCCCCCAACTGATGCTGCTCCAGTACGTGGCGGAACTTGCACACCGTCGTCTCATCCGGCACCGGCTCGCGACCCAGATCGATGTCCACAAAACCACGCAGCGACACCGATTCATACAGCGCTTCTTCTACCGCCGGGTCCGACAAGTTGAACCACTGCTGCAGAAAGTAAAGGCGCAGCATCCGCTCCACCCCCACCGGCGGACGCCCCTGCCCCGCCTTCGGATACACCGGCTCGATCAGCGCGCACAACTCCGCCCACGGCACCACCTGCTCCATCTCCTCCAGAAACTCCGCCCGTCGCGTCTTCTTCGTGTACCGTTCAAACCCGCTCTGCGCCGCCAGTGTCCGCTGTTTCATTCCTCGCCAGCCCTCCGATGCTCTCCTCAATCTATCTTGAACATCAGTGGAAAATGGAGAACTTAATCAGAGTCTCCCTAGACTGGAATCGGCCAGATCAAACTCAAGAGGGAACCCCGTATGAAGATACTCCTAATCGAAGATGGCCGCTTTTTACGTATTGCGATCGAGAGGCTTCTAACTAAGGAAGGATACTCGGTGACTGGCGTCGCGGACGGCCGCGAGGGCTTGCAGGCAGCTCGTACCAGCCCCCCGGTACTCATTCTTTTGGACATGATGCTTCCAGGACTGGACGGCACGAGTGTGCTGAAGGCATTGAAGCAAGACGAATCCACCGCGCACATTCCCGTTATCGTGCTGACGGCGCTGTCTCAGATCAATGAAGAAAAGCTGAAGGATGCTGGCGCCGCAGCGTATATTGAGAAATCAACGATCAACTTGGAGGAGAATGCGGATGCCCTGATCCAAAGAGTCGAAAGCGTGCTCAGGAGATCAGTTGCAGTGAAAAGGTTGAGTCCCAGATGAGATGGCAAGGCCGCTTGGTTCTTGTAAACTGCCGAACTGGCATCCTCGTTGCCTAAATATCGGTACTTGCATCAATCAAAATCCTCACCCGAGAATCGCATCCAACGCGAAGTGGCAACCCATTACTGCGGTAATGGTTCCGATCGATGACAGAACTCAAATAACGCAATAAGTGCCGAAATAGAACCTGGAGAATCTTGCCCGTGCAAATCCTTGTTGTGGACGACTCGCCAGTTTATCGGCAGCTGTTGACATCTTATATGCAGGAATGGGGCTTTCATTTCACAATTGCGAAAGATGGTTCTGAGGCCTGGACGCTTCTGCAGCGCCCGGATTGTCCCAAGCTGGTTTTGCTGGATTGGGTGTTGCCAGATATCAACGGGGTCGAACTGTGCCGGAGGATCCGGCTGGCAGGTGCGGGGAACTCGTATTCGTACATCATCCTCTTGACCGGAAAAGACGGCAAGAAGGACCTGCTGGAAGCAATGGATGCTGGAGCGGATGATTATCTGGTTAAACCCTTCGACCAACTGGAATTGAAAGCCCGTCTTCTGGTGGGTAAACGCATTATCGGTCTGCAGGAAGAACTCGTGTCTGCCAGAGAGTCGATGCGGCATGCCGCCACTCACGACTCCCTGACCGGACTAATGAATCGCGGGGAAACCGTCGACTTCCTCAGCCGCGAATTAGAGCGGACCAAGCGCAGTGGGAAACCGCTCGCCGTCATAATGGCGGATGTCGACCATTTCAAGAAGGTGAACGACACACTAGGGCATCTTTTCGGCGACGAGGCTCTGAAGGAAATCGCAAGAAGGCTTCGTTCAAAGCTGCGCGCATACGATGGCGTGGGCAGATACGGCGGCGAGGAATTCCTGATGATTCTATCCGACTGCGACTTGATGACAGCTTTAATCAAAGCGGACGACCTGCGCGCATACATCGGCAGCGAACCGATCGTTTCTTCCCAAGCGTCGAAAAACATCACCATAAGCATGGGAGTCGCAGTTTCGACTGACCATCCTGCCGGCGACATTGGCTCGCTACTAAACCAAGCCGACCGGGGCTTATATGCGGCGAAGCAGAAAGGCCGGAATTGCGTGGAGCACGTCGATGACCCGCGGTCGATGTCACGACCCAATATGGAGAGACCTAAGACCCTGCAATAGTTGATGGATGTCTCAACCCGGTGGCACGCTTCCATCCAATGCAACAATGTCGAACCGACCCAGCGAATCTTACTCCGACGGCAGGCACTACAACCTGGCCCTCGGCCCGATGCACTCGGGGCCGTTCCTTAGACCGGAATCAAGGGCCTTTTGAACCGGTATCTGGTTTCAAGCCACGCATGCAGAATCTGGAGGTCACCTGGAGGAATGCGGGCAAACTCGCAACCCGCTGCACCATACTGGCGAGTCCACAGAATACGGGCTTGGATGTAAATTTTGCTCGTCAATCCTGGCAACGGTACCCGAAAAGACACGATGCTTCCGACTGCTAGTATCTCTTTGGCAGTGGGGCCAACTCCACGCTCCACCATATCAATATTGGTAGTGAGACCAACTCCACCCTCGCCAATATTGGTGACAGTCACGGAAAATGTCCGGTTGTTCACGTCGGTCGCCATGACAGGGGTCATGAGAGCAAACCTGGTGTGTTTCCGATAGTCCCGCAGCATTCTCGAATAAGCTGTTTTTAGTGACGTCGCTCCGGATTCAGGCGTCACAGGTTTTCGGAGTGTGACGTGAACGCCGGGTATGACGCAATCCCCCGCCGAGACGGCAAGAATTGTCGGTTTCTGCCGCATACGTGACTCGACGATCTTTTGCATCAGTTCCGGAGAATGCTCGGATTCCATGTCAATCACGATGAGATCCGTGGCGCCATCCGCCAAGAAATCTACAGCTCTTAGAGGGTTCTGGCAGACATTCGTATGGATTGAAAAGTCGTGCAGAATTTTATCCATGGTGCAGGACACCGCTGGATCGTGGGATACAAGCAAACATTCAAATGCCATTTCTGGTGTCATATTTCCTTTTCACCGTCTCAGGTAGTCACCACACGGTAGCCGGCTAGCATCAGGATTCTTCCGTGCATCAATCGGAAGAACTGGCTGTTCTCGACCAAAAGAACCGTCTTTACCTAGCCTCCCCGTTTTCCTCTGTGGGCACTTTGGGCTCCACATCGCCGGCAACTTAACTTATTGATCCTTCACGCAGTTGAAGGGCGATGACAAGTCAGTGATGTCTCCTAATTAGACGATTGTCCAGAAACTGAACACCTATCCGCCGACATTGGCTAAGGTGCATCAGAAGCAGGCGGCAAGTCAGCGCGGCGCGGCAATGCTTGGTTACTTGCAGCCGTTCGCTGAGGAATGATTTTCGCTCCCGCGTCGCACTCGCTTTCCTGGCAATGTGAAACAAGCTGACACCACTCGCACGGCTGAGGAAACTCCTGGAAATTCGCCATCAGTTTGCAATCACCTAACGTTAACTACCAGGTACCTCCACGTCCTTGGAGTTCCAGATAACTGGTGAAGCTTTATCCAAAGTGTCGGGAACTGCATTACTGACGTAATGATTTTGATCGACGACAAGACTCAAACGACGCAATAAGTGCCGAAATAGAACGCGGAGAATCTTGTCCGTGCAAATCCTTGTTGTGGAGGACTCACCGGTTTATCGGAAGCTCTTGAGCTCTCATCTGCAAGAATGGGGCTTTCCTTTCACAATCGCGAAAGATGGTTCTGAAGCCTGGACGCTTCTGCAGCGCCCGGATTGTCCCAAGCTGGTTTTGCTGGATTGGGTCTTGCCAGACATCGACGGAGTTGAACTGTGCCGGAGGGTCCGGCTGACGAGTTCCAGGAACTCGTACTCGTACATCATCCTCTTGACCGGAAAAGACGGTAAGAAGGACATGCTGGAGGCGATGCAGGCGGGAGCGGATGACTACCTGGTTAAACCCTTTGATCAACTGGAACTGAAGGCCCGTCTCCTGGTGGGCAAGCGCATCGTCGCTCTGCATGAAGAACTTGTGTCTGCGGAGAGCAACATTCGCCGAATGAATGAGAACCTCGAACTCGAGGTGCGGCGACGGACTGCTTCACTCGTCGCCGAAACTGCTGAGCGCCAAGAAGCCGAAGAAGCGAAAAACCGCTCTGACCGATTGTTTCGCTCCATCGCCGAGGACAGTGCCGATCTGATTGCCGTCGTCGACAAGACTGGCCACCGAATGTATAACAACCCTTCGTATCAACGTCTCCTCGGCTACACCCCGGAAGAACTGAAACAAACCATCTCCTTCGCGCAAATCCATCCCGACGACCGGCCTCTGGTGACCCGCGCCGCTCAGAAAGCTCTCAAAACAGGGGTTGGCCAGGTCGTCGAATACCGGATGCAACGCAAGGATGGAACCTACGTCAACCTGGAATCTCACGGCAGTTTCATCCGTAACTCTCACGGCGAGATCGAGGCCATGGTAATCTCTGCTCGCGATGTCAGCGCCCGGCGGATAACAGAGCAAAATGAGAAGCTCTCCGCGATCGGACAACTCGCTGCCGGCATTGCCCATGAAATCAACACGCCCGTCCAATATGTCTCGGACAACATCGCCTTCCTCCGCGACACCTGGAATCGGCTCGACGCTGCTATGGCCTCCTGCGTGATTCCGGCGCACGCCTCCATCGCTTGCGACTCGCGCCCCTCAGAAACCGTGCCCCCGGCGGGCCCTCGCGAAGATTGGGATTGGGTACGGCAGGAAATTCCGAAGGCGCTCTCGCAGTCGTTCGAGGGGATCCGGCGCATCCGCAAGATCGTCAGCGCCATGCGGCGTTTCTCTCACACTGGCGGTGGAGAACGAGAGCGCATTGATATCAACGAAGCGCTCGACGCAACCCTCACTGTCGTCCAGAACCAGATCAAGCACATCGCCGACGTTCAAACCGACTATCAGCCCAACCTGCCGCCTGTGGAATGCTACCCCGACGAGATGAATCAGACCTTCCTGAACCTCATCGTCAACGCTGCGCACGCCATCCGCGAGGCCTCAACCAAGCAAGCACGCGAACGTGGAAAACTCACCATCCACACTCAACAGATCGACAGTGACGTTCAGATCGAAATCCAGGACAACGGGACTGGTATCCCGGTAGCTGCCCGCGCGCGCGTTTTGGAACCCTTCTTTACAACCAAGCAGGTTGGAGAGGGTACCGGTCAGGGGCTCGCCATTTGCCACGACATCGTTGTCCAAAGACATCACGGAACCATTTGGTTCGATACCGAACTGGATAAGGGAACCAAATTTTATGTCCGAATCCCAATCCAGTTCAATTCCAATACAGGAGACCCGCAATGACGCCCGACGCCGCCGCTATCCCCGCCCAGAACAACAAACCCAAGATCCTTTTCGTCGACGATGAACCCCTTGTCCTCGAGGGTCTGCGCCGCTCTCTCTACCGCGAATTCAACTCTGACCTGGCCGAAGGGCCCGGAGCGGGACTGGAAAAGGTGAAGAAGGAGGGCCCCTACATCGTGGTGGTTTCCGACATGCGCATGCCCGTCATGGATGGCGCCGAGTTCCTTTCTAGAGTGCACACCCTTGCTCCCGACTCAATCCGCGTCATGCTCACCGGATATACCGACATGGAAGCCGCCATGCGCGCCGTCAATGAAGGCAGAATCTTCCGTTTCCTCAACAAGCCGGTCACCGCAGAAGACTTGACGCTCACACTCCGAGCCTGTGTTGCCCAATATGACCTCATACGTCGCGAAAAAGAACTGCTTGAGAAAACTCTCGCAGGCGCGATCCGGGTTCTGAGCGAGGCGCTCAACCTGGCCAATCCCGTCGCTTTCAACAAAGGCGCTCGTATCTGCCAATACGTGCGCCACATTGCAGGAAAACTTTGCCTCTCCGATACGTGGCAATACGAAATCGCAGCGATGCTCTCCGAACTCGGATGCTTGAGTCTCGCCCCCGACGTGCTCGAGGCCATCTATGCCGGCGAACCGCTCACTCCAGAACAGGAAAGGAGCTACGCGCAGCATCCCCAGATCGCCCACGACCTGCTGGCCCGGATTCCTCGACTTGAACCGGTCGCTGACATGATCCTCCAGCAGAAAGAAGTATCGAGGGACCTTCCGCGATCTCTGTCCCCGGACGCCGAATCTGTCCGCCGAGGGGCGCAGATGTTGAGGGTCAGCCTGGCTTTCGACCGTCTGCTCAGCACTGGATCGGAACGACAGGCTGCCCTGTTGGCCCTTAGCCGAAATCCCATCGATTACGATGCCAGAATGGTCGCTGCCCTCGGAGACTTCAGGCTCAGTCGGGGGCCCACTGAACTGCGTCCCATTGACGTCCGTGACCTTCGCACTGGCATGATCCTGAACGAAGACTTGCGTTCTGCCACCGGGGTGCTTCTCGCCACCAAAGGCCATGAAGTCTCGCATGCCCTCCTGAAGGCCGTTCGCAATTTCATCGAAGACGGCACTGTCAAAGGCACGGTACTGGTAACGGTTGGAACGGGCGACACCTGGGTCGCGAAAGCCGCGGCAAACTCAGTTAAGGCTAAGAGATGTGCCGCAGCTGGCGGCAAGTTGCCCTAATAGAATTCTTCCAAGATGCCGAGAGAACTTGATCGTTTGTCGTGACAAAACAGAGCGGGTTGACGGCCGGATGGGTCCATATATGCTCCCTTCTTTACGAACGAAGCTGGAGTGTGATGTCTGACGAAGATCTGCTTCTCAACTTCTCGACGATTCGCGCCACACAAGTGGTTCTCCGCGACCAAACTTGGAACCGTTCTTGGAACCGTTTATCGCCGAAAGCACTCCAAAGAGGCCCAGGTGCTCCGTCTAAGTCATTGACAGTACGTGTACTCCAGCAAATGCTCCCCGGCTGTTAACCGGAATCCAAAAATTGCGGATCTTCTGGTTGCCGCTCTCAAATTACCGCGCAAAACCCAATGGCTTTCTGGTTGCAGTCCAGGGCAGGCAGTTGTGTTCAGAATTGTGTTCAATACGTGCCAACAGTGCCGCACTTAGCCCCTGTGGACCTGCTCTATGTGCATGATTTATCGTTGGCCGAATGGTTGACGCCAGCTTCCCAAGCTGGATGTCACGGGTTCGATCCCCGTCTCCCGCTCCAACCCCGACTTTCTAAGCTGGCGTTCCACCTGGGTTGAATTCGGCGCGGGGATCAGCCTTTACTTGCCGCTGGCCTGCGAGGAAGCCACCGACATAGAATGCATCTGCACCAAGCCGATTCCCAGGCCTCCCACGGCGCCAGCAAGCAGGCCCAGCAGCACGAGTAGGGGAATGCTTTCCAGCAGTGATTTCTTCCTCTTCACCATTCTGTGTTCTCTCCTTGGAATCCGGTATCCCAGTCAATTTTAGCATTTTCGCTTCCATTCCCAGCTCAGGGCAGGGGCACAACACCTTGTGGCAGCTAGAGATGGCGGGAGGGGGTCCGCAAACCAGACGATACCGCAGAGTTTTTCACCTAAAGGAAACTGCCGGGCTCCGCAAACGGACCCCTACCCCGAGGCGGCAGGGAGCTTTGTCAGGACCTGCCTCGTGCGGAAGGCACACGAAGGAAACTCTTGGGGTGAAAACCTTCGTGATCCTTCGTGTGCTTGGTGGTTCACGTTCTTGCTCTCTGCCGGTTGCGCGAAGCGAGCCCAGCACCAGCCGCGCAATTGCTGCCGCACCATCGCCGCCCTATGATAAAAAAGGACATTCGGAGGCCTATCCATGACAGAACCCAGTTACGAAGAATTAAAAGCTCGCCTTGCTGATCTTGAAAAGCAGGTGGAAACGAAAAAGAGAAGCGGCGCTATGGAGTTCCGCGTCAGTGAAAAGGGCGGCGTCAGCGTGTACGGACTGGGCCGCTTTCCGGTGACGCTCTACTACGAACAGTGGACAAAGCTGCTCGATGCTGTCCCCGATCTTAAGGTTTTTATTGAAGAAAATAAGAGCAAGCTGAAGCTGAAGCAGGGCTAGAAGATCTTTTGAGGGTTGGGCATCGAGCATCGACTTTTCTGGCATCCGCTTTTTAGCGGACTAGGATTGAAAAGATGGTGCGCCCGGAGAGAATCGAACTCCCAACCTCTTGGTTCGTAGCCAAGCACTCTATCCAATTGAGCTACGGGCGCATCGTGGCGGAATTGCGTCTTTGAATTATAACGGAACAGAATCGTTTCGCCCAACCCCGATCGCCGGATCCGCTCACCGAAAAAACCGAGCGCTAAACCGGAGGTTGATTCATCAGCGTAAAAAGTTTCCGAACGGTAAAAGTTTCCATCCCAGCGCAAAACCTACCCACCCAAACCTTCTTCCCCCCACCTGTTGTCAAGGTGTTAGCGATGGCACACCACATGCTTTTCTTTGGGACAGACGAAGTGGCGCGCAACGGGGCATTTTGGAAAATACTTCGGCCAGAGGTCTTTCCGGATGCCCCTTTGCCTTTGCTCCGTTGGTCGACCAAGGCGCACTCCGCTCGGCTTCCCCGGCCCTCCCCCGAGAGTCCTCGCACCAATGAGGATTAGCTGGGAAACTGGCGGAGTGCTGTTCGACCCTCTTCCGCTCTCGCCAAAACTATCAGGCCAGAACCATTTCGCCCTGCACGTCGATCCCGGCCTGGCGCAGCAACCTGGCCACCGCGTCGCCCTTCATTCGCGAGGCGTCGAACCGCACCCGCACCGTCCGCTGTTGGTCGTTAAACTGAATGCGCTGAATACCATAGACCTCGCGGACACTGTCGATGGCCCGCAACTCAGCTTCTCCGGGCGGAGTCTGATAGCGGTAGACGGCTTCGAGGTACGTCATTTCTTAGTCTCCCAAAGAAGAAGAATAGGTTCGAAGATTACTCTTTGAGTATCTAACAAGGCTTGGATTCCGCCAAGCGCGATCTGGGAGTTCGTGTGGGGACGGGCGCCCTCGCCCGTCCGGGCCGAGCGAAGCTCGGCAGTCGCCTCTTGCCGCAGCAACTCTAAATTCGCTATAGACTGAAAGCACCCACACTATGGACCATCCCCACCCCGCCGACGCCCCGAACGCAGCATCGTCCCCCACCAAGCAGAAGGACCCCGTCTGCGGGATGGACGTGAGTCCGGCAACCGCCCGCTTCAAGACGCTGCACAACGAAAAAGAATATTTCTTCTGCTGCGCCGGCTGCCTGGCAAAGTTCCAGGCGAATCCGGAGAAGATTCTGTCCGCCCCGCCCAAGCCCATGTCAATGACCAAGCCGATGACGATGACGTCGGGATTGGTGTCGCTCGGCGCTCCCACGAGTGCTCCGAAATCGGTCATGCCAGCAACGATCATGCCGACGATGAGCAAGCTGGCCGCGGCTGTCGAGGCTCCGCTGGCGGTCGTGTCTGCAAAAGACACCCGAGCTTACGTTTGTCCCATGTGCCCCGAGGTGCGGCAGATCGGGCCGGGCCCCTGTCCCAAGTGTGGAATGGCGCTCGATCCCGAGTCAGTGGCGCTCCCCGCGAGCAAGACCGACTACACCTGCCCCATGCATCCTGAAATCGTGCGCACGGAGCCGGGGAGTTGTCCAATCTGCGGCATGGCCCTGGAGCCGCGCACGGTCACCATCGAAGAAGACAATCCCGAACTGCGCGACATGACGCGACGCTTCTGGATCAGCTTGGTCCTGACCGCGCCTCTGCTGGCGATTGCCATGGGCAGCATGTTGAGCCCGCACACGTTCATGGCATCGCCGTGGAACTGGGGATTGCCGTGGCTGGAATTGCTGCTCGCGACGCCGGTAGTGCTGTGGGGCGGCTGGCCGTTCTTTCAGCGCGGATGGACGTCGGTAGTGAACCGCAGCACCAACATGTTCACGCTGATTGCCATGGGCACGGGCGTTGCCTACCTCTTCAGCGTGGTAGCGACTTTGTTTCCGAGAATCTTTCCAGCGTCATTCCGCAGCATGGGCGACCGCCCGGATGTTTACTTTGAAGCGGCCGCAGCGATCGTCACGCTCGTCTTGCTGGGGCAGGTACTGGAGTTACGCGCCCGCAGCCGTACGTCGAGCGCGATCCGCGCGTTGCTCGATCTCAGCCCGAAGATGGCACGCGTAATTCTGCCGAGTGAAGACGGATCTGAAGGTGACCGTGACATTCCGCTCGAACAGGTGAAGCCGGGCGACCGCCTCCGCGTGCGTCCGGGAGAAAAGATTCCCGTCGACGGCGTCGTGCTCGATGGCTCGAGCGTAGTGGACGAGTCCATGATCACGGGCGAATCCATCCCCGTGCAGAAGACGGCAGCATCGCGTGTAATCGGCGCGACCGTGAACGGCAACGGATCTCTCGTCATGCGAGCTGAGCGCGTCGGCCGCGAGACCATGCTGGCGCAGATCGTGCAAATGGTAAGCCAGGCACAGCGCACCCGCGCCCCGATCCAACGCCTGGCGGACAAAGTCGCCGGTTGGTTTGTTCCGGCGGTGATCGCGATTGCGGTCGTGACGTTCATCGCCTGGGTAAGCTTCGGACCGGAGCCACGTTTCGCCCATGCCATCGTAAACGCCGTGGCCGTGTTGATCATCGCGTGTCCGTGTGCGCTGGGGCTGGCAACACCGATGGCGATCATGGTCGGCACCGGACGCGGCGCGCACGCGGGCGTGCTCCTCAGAAATGCGGAGGCGCTCGAGACGCTCGAAAAGGTCGACACCATCGTCTTCGACAAGACCGGGACGCTGACCGAGGGAAAACCAAAAGTGGTGGCGATGTCGACCGCGGGAATTTCACCAGGCATCTCAGAAAACGAGCTTCTGCGGCTGGCGGCGAGTCTGGAGCGCGCCAGCGAACATCCATTGGGCGCGGCGATCGTCGCCAAGGCAAATGAAGCGAAGTTGAGCTTAAGCGAGCCCGCGAATTTTCAATCGGTACCGGGCCAAGGCGTGAGCGGGATCGTGGAAGGGAAGAGCGTGACGGTCGGGAACAGCGCTCTGATGCGTGCGGCCGGAGTTTTCGAGAACCACACCACGATCCCAGTTTCCAATGTCGCGGGTTCCACCGCAGTTTATGTAGCGGTCGATGGCAAGTACGCCGGTAACATTGCGGTCGCGGACCCCGTGAAGGAATCCACCCCCAGGGCACTGCGCGAGTTGCAAGCCCAGGGAATCAGGCTGGTCATGCTCACCGGCGACAACCAGGCGACGGCGCAGGAGATTGCGCGGAACCTCGAAATCGCAGACTTCAAAGCCGAGGTTCTACCCGCGCAAAAAGCCGAGATCGTCAAGAGCCTGCAGAACGACGGCCGAGTGGTTGCGATGGCCGGCGACGGCATCAACGACGCCCCCGCGCTCGCGCAAGCCCACGTCGGAATCGCCATGGGGACGGGAACCGACATCGCCATGGAAAGCGGCGGCATCACGCTGCTTAAAGGAGACCTTGAAGGTATCCTGCGCGCCCGCAAGTTAAGCCAGGCGACCATGCGCAACATCCGCCAGAACCTGTTCTTCGCGTTTCTCTACAACTCGATTGGAGTGCCGATCGCGGCGGGCGTGCTGTATCCACTCTTCGGACTGCTGCTAAGCCCGATTCTAGCCGCCGCCGCCATGAGCTTTAGTTCGGTATCGGTAATTACGAACTCGCTGCGCTTGCGGAGTGTGAAACTTTAGGTCCCAGGTGCCAGGTCTCAGGAGATCCCTACCGATATGGTCTTTTCCCGAGACCTGAGACCTGGCACCTGAAACCTGCTCTTCACAACTTGCTCAAATAATCCGTGACTTCCGGGCTAGTCCAATCCACGGGTCCGATAAACTTCCGCCGGATGACTCCGCCGCGGTCGATCACGTAGCTTTCCGGCCATCCAAACGTACCGTAGAGCGTAGCCGCCTTCTTCGCTTCGTCGCGCACGGTGACCATATTGACGCTGTAATCCTTGAGGAACTTGTGGTACGCAGCGTCGTCAGCGTCAATACTGACGGCCAGCACGACCACACCCTTATTCTTGAGACGAGCCTGCATCTGTACCAGCGACGGCGTCTCTTCAATACACGGCGGACACCACGTCGCCCAGAAATTCAGCACCACCACCTGCCCGCGAAACTGGCTAAGCGTGATTGTGTGGTCGGAATCCTGCACGGTAAAGTCCGGGGCATTCGACCCGATGCGCGCGGGATGGCTTCCGCTATAGCATCCGATCAGGGCGGACAGCAATCCAATGGCTAGTAACGAGAAAAGCGGCGTGGGAAAATGCGTTCGTCTCACCCCGCTATAATAGCGAAAAACCGATGGAGAGTTCACACCCCGCCGCGCTGCCGCAAGTCCCGTCCCCCGCGACCTCGAGGCCGGAGGTGTCGATCATCGTACCGGCGCGGAATGAAGAGGCCAGCCTCGGCGACTGTCTGCAATCGTTGACGGCACAAACCGGTGTTTCCTACGAGATCATCGTGGTCGACGACGGCTCGACCGACCGCACGCGCGAGATCGCCGAGAGCTTTGCCGGAGTGCGGATAGTCTCTCCAGGACCCTTGCCGGCGGGCTGGACGGGAAAGAACAATGCCGTGGTTGCCGGGGCCCGGGAAGCACGCGGAAGGTGGTTTTTGTTCACGGATGCTGACACGGTGCATGTGTTGGGATCTCTAGCGCGAGCACTGGCTGAGGCAAAAGAGAATAAGGCGGAAATGTTGTCGTATTCGCCGGAGCAGATCGCAGTCACCTTTTGGGAGATGGCGGTGCTGCCGGTGGTCTTTGCCGAGTTGGCGCGACAATATCCGCCAGGGAAGGTTTCGGATCCCGCATCTCCAGTAGCGGCGGCGAATGGCCAGTACATCCTGATTCGCCGCGAAATCTATGATGCGGTTGGCGGGCATACCGCGATCGCCGGCAATTTATTGGAGGATGTTGCGTTAGCTCGCGCTGTGAAGGGAAACGGGCGGGGTCTTCGGTTTCGGTACGCGCAAGACGCGGTCCGAACGCGCATGTACCGAAGCTTTCGACAACTGCGCGAAGGCTGGACGAAGAACCTGGCATTGTTGTTTCCCAACCCAGGCTGGCTCGCAGTGCGTTACCTGCTCTGGTGGGGGATTGCCTGGGGTTTTGCATTTCTCCCGGGGATTGCTTTGGCCGCGGCAAAAGTGGCGGAGCGCTTTGGCGTCGTCTCAGCCGGACAAACGTTGTTCCACTGGTCGGCAGTTATTCGGAGTGCCTGGTGGAGCCCGCTCTTTCTACTACTCGCAATGCCGCTTGTTATGCGACTCCGTAGAGCGAATTTCACGTGGGACATGGAAGTTCTGGGCGCGCTGTTCGGCATGCCAATGTTTTCCTATCTTTTGTTGCGTTCGAAGAAGGCGCAAACGCGCGGTCAAGTATCGTGGAAGGGCCGTGCCTACAGCGTCGGCGCAACCAGACCAAGTACGCCTGCCGATATGCAAGCGCGAAAACGAAATCCGCGAACCGAGAGCCCCAAACTGAGAACTGAGAACTGAAAGCTGAGAACTGATTTTTATGGTCTATCTCACACGCAAAGCGGAATTTTCCGCATCGCACTTCTACCACAACCCGGAATTCACTCCCGAAGAGAACCAGCGTATCTTCGGCAAGTGCAATAACCCCAACGGGCACGGCCACAACTACACTCTCGAAGTCACCGTGAAGGGAGCGGTCGATCCGAAGTCCGGCTTCGTCGTCGACCTGAAGCAATTGAAGGACGTCATGAATAGGGAAGTGCTCGACGCGCTCGATCATCGCTTCCTGAACAAGGAAGTGCCTGAGTTCTTCACCACGATCCCGACGACCGAGAACCTCGCCATCGCCATCTGGCAGCGCCTCGCGCCGAAACTCACCGCCACCGAGTTGCATCGTGTGCGCGTCTACGAAACGCCCGACCTGTTTGCCGATTTCTACGGAGAAGCATGAAAGCGCACCTCACCCGCCGCTACATGTTCTCGGCGTCCCACCGCTTGCATAGCAACGAAATGTCAGCCGAGGAAAACCGCCAAACCTATGGCAAGTGCAATAATCCCTACGGACACGGGCACAACTACATGATCGAAGTCACCGTCAGCGGGCGGGTCGATGACCAGACCGGAATGGTCTGCAATCTCGGCGATCTCGATAGCTTCGTGCACAGCCAGATTATTGAACGCTACGACCACCAGAATCTGAACCTGCTTGCAGAATTCGCGAAGCAGGTTCCGACCACGGAAAATCTGTGCATCGCGATCTACGAAATTGTGAAGCGTGGCTTCCTCAAAGCTCATCTAGAAAAGGTAAGGATTGAAGAGACGATGATGAATTCGTTCGAGTACGCGGGAGAAGATAGTCGTTAGTCACTGGTCGTTAATCGTTGGCGTTCGCTGATTTAGTTTGCCAACGACCATCGACCAACGACCAACGACCAACGACCTATGAAATCCACTGACCTGCCCACCTCCCTGACCGGCGCCACCTACGAAGAACTGGTCCGCGAAATGCTCGTCCGCCTCGGCGAAGATCCCGATCGTGAAGGCCTTGTGCGCACCCCGGCTCGCGTCGAAAAAGCCATGCAATTTCTCGTCAAGGGCTACCAGGACGATCCCGATGCGCTGTTGCGCAAGGCGCTGTTCACGGTCAGCTACGACGAAATGGTGATCGTGAAAGACATCGAGATGTTCAGCCTGTGCGAGCACCACCTGCTGCCGTTCTTTGGAAAGGTGCACGTGGCCTACATCCCCAACGGCAAAGTGATCGGCCTCAGCAAAATTCCGCGCCTCATCGAAGTTTTCTCGCGCCGCCTGCAGATTCAGGAACGCCTGACGACGCAAATCGCCGAAGCGATCCAGAACACCATCGAGCCGCAGGGCGTCGGCGTGGTCATCGAAGCGCGGCATCTATGCATGATGATGCGGGGAGTCGAGAAACAGCATTCCGCGGCGGTGACGTCGTCCATGCTCGGCTGCTTCCGCCAAGAAGAGGAAACCCGAACCGAATTCCTGTCGCTCATCCGCCAGCGCGCAAATGGCGTTTGATTGGTGATTCCGGATTGGTCGCAGCGCTATTGCCGAATTGGAGACTCCCCGCTCGAAAGATGGCGGCGGTTGGCATAAGCTGACAACTGCCGCATGCCGAAACGCCAAGCCACATCGCGCGAACCGATGCTCGCGGGCCGCCTCGCCCTCATCACCGGCGCCAATCGCGGCATCGGCCTAGCCATAGCCCGTGCGCTGGCGCGCGAAGGCTGCAATCTGGTCATCACCGGCCGCGACGAACGTGCTTTGGCCAAGGCAAGCCAGGAACTGGAGAAGCTCCAGCCGGCGGCGCTGCACTTGCATGTGCTGGCGCAGTCTTGCGATGTTCGCAGCCCCGACTCGGTGGACTACCTCTTCGCCCTCGTTCGCGGATTACGAAAGCCCCTCGATATCCTCATCAACAATGCTGGCATTGGACATCCCAACCTTAGCGTCGGCGAGTTGCCCTATCCCACCTGGATGGAAGTAATCGACACCAATCTCAACGGCCTGTTCCTGATGACGCAGGCGGCGCTGGCGGTGATGAAGCGGGGAAGCACGATAGTGAACAATCTCTCGATCGCCGCCGAGCGCGTCTTCCCGGGATCGGCAGCCTACAACGCGTCGAAGCACGGCGCACTAGGATTCACAGACACCTTGCGCGAAGAGTTGCGGCCGAAGGGAATTCGTGTGATCGCCCTCATGCCCGGCGCGACCGATACGGCGCTCTGGAATACGCTGTGGCCCAAAGCGCCCAGGCGCAAAATGATGTCCGCCGAAACCGTCGCCCGCGCGGTGGTCAATGCGCTGCGTCTGCCCGAGAATACGACCGTAGAAAAGATCGTGGTGATGCCCTCAAGCGGCGCACTGTAGCGATGTGCGGAAAACATTCCCGTAGAGACGCGGCTCGCCGCGTCTCCCGCCGCAGAGAGAGGGGTAAGCCCCGTCTCTACACGAAGTTTTGTCGGAGATGCGCTGGTGATCGATTGAGCATCTAACGATAAGCGGGCTGAGGAAGGCAAATGTCCTTCCTGGATTACTTCAAATCGCTGAAAGCGCCGGAGCACCGCGTGGCGTGGGCCGTAGCCATCGCCGCCGACGCCCTCCAGATCGCCGCGTTTCCACTCTTCGTTGAGGGGGGATTGTCCCCCGCAGACTCGCTGCTCGACCTGATGGTCGGCTTCGTTATGATTCGCCTGCTCGGATGGCACTGGGCTTTCTTGCCGACGATCGCCGCCGAACTGATTCCCGGTGCCGATCTCTTTCCCACCTGGACCGCCGCCGTATGGTTCGTCACTCGCCAGAGGGTACGTCCCGGGGAGGCGGAGATCCTGCCTCCCGGTCCGGCGCCGGCCCCACGCCCGTAGCGCGGCGCGCCCGCTCAGGTCCTACCAAGTTCCGTATCGATGTCGGTGTGGACGCTCAGGGAACAGCATAATCACGACAACACCCGCGGCGAACCCTCCCAAGTGCGCCCAAACTGCCACTCCGGTCGCGGCCATCTGGGGAACCATGAGGAACTGAAGTAGGAACCAGTAGCCCAAGACAAGCCAGGCTGGCAGCCAAAGTATGAAGACGAAGAACCAAGTAAGCACGCGCGCCCTTGGATAGAGAATTAAGTAAGCACCCATGACGCCCGCGATGGCCCCGCTCGCGCCAACCGTTGGCAGCTTCGAGTTAAGGTTTAGCAAGACGTGGGTCACACCACCGGCAAACCCGCTGACGAAGTAAAATAGCAGATAGCCGAAGTGCCCGAGATAATCCTCGACGTTATCTCCGAAAATCCACAGGGCAAGCATGTTCCCAGCCACGTGTAAGTATGAAGCGTGCAGAAACATCGAGGTGAACAGCGGCAAGATGGCGGTAGCCGCCGCATTGTGCGTATGTCCTGTCAAAACGGTTACCGCTTGGTGAGGGACGAGGCCAAACTCGAGCACAAAGGAATCCAGCGCCCGAGGGCTGACGGACCTCTCCCACAGAAAGACCAGCACGTTCAGAACGATCAGAAAATAGTTGACGAACGGCGTCGAGAACCTGGGCTGATCGTCGCGAAGAGGGATCATTTAATTCGTAATCTGGTAATTTGGAATAGGTAATTTGAAGCTAACAATTGATGCCGTATCGCCAATCTCGCCTCCAAACTACCAATTACAAATTACCAGATTACAAATTCCCATGAATGGTGTCGTAGTCATCGATAAACCGCCCGGCCTGACCTCGCACGACGTGGTCAATCGCGTGCGGCGAATTCTTGGGCAGCGCGCGGTCGGCCACCTCGGAACCCTCGATCCCGCGGCCACGGGAGTTCTCCCGATTGTCCTCGGCAACCTCACGCGCCTGGCGCAGTTCTACGTTCATTCCGAGAAGTCTTACGAAGGCGTGATTCGCTTCGGCTTCGCCACTGACACCTACGACGCCGATGGCGAGCCCACCACGCCGCCGCAAGACGTGCACATAAATGGCGACGAAGTGCGCGCCCTGGCTGCCCAGTTTCGCGGCACCATCGAGCAGATGCCGCCGCCGTTTTCCGCCAAGAAAATTGCCGGAGTCCCAGCCTACAAACTAGCCCGCAAGAAGAAGGAAGTCGCTCTCAAGCCGGTGCAAGTGGAAATTAAAGAATTCGAGATTTTGAACACCACCGCCGATCAAGCCACCTTCCGCGCACGCGTGGCCTCGGGCACCTACATACGATCGGTGGCTCACGAGATGGGCCAGAAGCTGCGTTGCGGCGCTCACCTGGCCAGCCTGCGACGCACCTCCGTCGCCGAGTTCGCCATTGCAGATGCTCACACGCTCGAAGCGTTAGAAACCGCGATGCAGCAGGGAATTGTTGAGTCGCTCTTTGTCCATCCCAGAAAGCTGGTGCCGCAGTTACCCTGCGTCACTGCCAACGAGGAAAGTGCCGCCCTCATCCGCAGTGGCCGCGCCGTGAATCTGCCGGAAATGTCCCGCGCCCCACAGGTAAAGGTCTTCTACGGCCAACGCGACCTGATCGCCATCGCCACGCGAATCGCCGGGACGCTTTTCCACCCCAGCATCGTGTTTTCCGCGTAATACGTTGGAGCGACGGGCGTCTCGCCCGTCCGCCGCGCGTCACAGACGCACGTCAGGATGGGCAGTATACTTTGGCCGAAGGACGAGGCTTGAGTCGTCGCCAGAAGGGAACCCGTGACCTTTTCCAACTGTTACGATGATGTCACCCGCGCCGAAGCCTACGCCACATTAGAGTTCAAGAACACTTACCACTTAGCGTATCGGGACCTCCCGGCCATCCTGGCTGAGCATGTTCACGGCCGCAAGAGTGTCGACTTCGGTTGCGGCGCCGGACGGTCTACCCGATTCCTGCGCCAACTCGGCTTCGAGGTTACAGGGGTCGATATCGCCGAAGATATGATCCGCAAGGCACGGGAATTGGACCCTTCCGGCGACTACCGTCTGGTGCCCGGCGACGACCTAAGCGCGTTGCCGGCCGCCGGGACTTACGATCTTGCGCTCGCGGCCTTCACGTTCGACAACATCGCGGGCCGGGACAAGAAGGTACGCATCCTGCGAGATCTGGGCCACCTTCTCAACCGGGAGGGAACGCTCGTGTTGATCGTCTCCAGACCGGAGATTTACATCCACGAGTGGGCGTCGTTCTCGACGAAAGACTTTCCCGAGAACCAGGCGGCGAAGTCGGGAGACAAAGTGCGCATCATCGTGACCGATCACGCCGATCCGCGCCCGGTCGAGGACATCTTGTGGACCGATGAAGCGTACCGCGAAGTCTTCCAAGAGGCTCATCTGAGACTCCAACAGAAATACGAGCCGTTGGGGAGGGAAGACGAGCCCTACCGTTGGGTCAGCGAGGCAGAGATTGCGCCTTGGGCGGTCTACGTACTAGGGATCGCTTAATACACTGTCGATATCTGCAATGTCTGATAACAGGTATTATGTGAAGTGAAAGAATTCTACTGTCATCCCCCGGCCTCGGGTTCCGCTCGTCGTAAGACAACACTGACAGACCTTTCCACATTCAGCATGCTGGGCACGAATTCTTCCCTGCGTTCTCGGAAACATAGTGGCGCGCGAGTTCAGATGCGTAGGTCTTCCCAATCGACTCGAGGTGCGACTTGATCCAGTTCTCCAAACTCGTGCGCCCTGTCGGGGGTAGATGGGAGACGAGGAGGTCCGCCATCAGTCCTTTAATCTCGTCTTCCGTCAGAACGACGTCCTTCAGGATCGCTCCCAAAACTCCAGAAGCAACCCGAACCAGCCCCGCCGGCAAATGAACCAGGAGCGACCTGCTTCCAATGGCGCCCCTGATCGTCTTCACCAGTTCTGTGTATGTGTACGTCTCCGGCCCAACTGCGTCCAAAGTGTAGCTGTCCAACCGCTGTCCGCCATCCATCGCCAGTTCCGCCAGATCGTCCACAAAGATCGGTTGAACGTGGTACTCACCCGTTCCTGGAATTGCGAACAGCGGAAACCGCCTCAACATGAAGGCAATGTTGTTGATGAGGATGTCGCCCTCTCCGAACAGCACCGCCGGCCGCAGAATCGCATAAGACAACGAGGACGAGTGAATCGCCTGTTCCAATTCGGCTTTCCCTTTGAAATACGGTAGCGGAGAATCTATCGAGGGATTGGTGATGCTGACGTAAACGATTCTCTTCACTCCAGCCACTTCAGCGGCATGAATGAGGGTTTTTGTGTTCTCTACCGCGCGTTCGTGACTGAGGCTGCCATACGAGAACCGGACCCAATAGGTGTTGTATAGAACAGTCGCGCCTCTCATCGATTCGGTCAGTCGCCCAGTGTCGGTAAAGTCAAGCGGAGAAACTTGAACCCGCCCAAAGAGCGGCGATCCGGGATCCGGATGATTCGTCAGCGTTCGGACCCTTTCGCCGCGGAGGAGCAGTCGCTTCGCGATCTGCTGGCCGCTGAACCCAAATGCCCCCGTCACAACACTCGTCGCGTCACCCTGACTGTTGCCTTCCCTTTCGGACTCCATATCCCCTCCCTGACATTACAATCTGAAATTTCTGATGCAACTGAACTCTGTGGGCAAAAAAATAGCGTCAGCCACGCCCCCTCATCGACACCAGCTTGCGGACAGCTCCCCGGGCCTTCACGATTCCCCGGATGGTCGAGACGGGAACCTGCCGGATGTCCGTATACAGCGCCTCAACGTCGGCGAAGAACTCATAGATTTCCCGCAACCGCTCCCTGGTGTAATTGTCCTTCGTATCGCTCTTGTCCAATTCCGCGATGCATAGCCGCAGCACCTCCAAAGTCGGGTCGATCTCTCGGCGCTTTCGCTGGTCAATGATGATGCGGAACATCTCCCAGACGTCCTTGACGGACTCAAAATGCTGCCGCCGGTCGCCCAGAATATGCACGGGTCGAACTAGGCCCCATCCTTGCAGTTCGCGAATACTGGTGCTCACGTTGGAGCGGGCAACCCTTAAGGTGGCTGCAATCTCTTCTGCCGTAAGAGACGTCGCAGAAACATGCAGTAGTGCGTGAATTTGGGCCACCGTCCGGTTGATTCCCCAGCGCGTTCCCATCTCTCCCCAGTGGAGAACGAACTGCTTCTTGGCAACGCTCAATTGCGGCATATTTCTCTCGTAACAGAAATTACTGAATTATCAGTAGCATGTCAAGATAACTCGTTGCCGTCACCGAACTCCTTTGCCCCCTGATAGATAGCCCCCGCACCCTTAGGTTCGGAGCAGCCCTGCGAGGTCATTGCGGAATTTCTGCAACACCAGCAACCGCTCCGGCGTGGCTTCCACAATTTTGCTCTTTGCCTGAAAGACTTGCCGTCCTTCCCTTTCCGTGAGCACGCCCATGACTTCGCCCATGCGCCAACCGGGCGTACCCAGGATTTGCAGGCCGTCCATGCCCGGCACGAGCAAGGCGATACAGTTGTCGCGCGTCACGCCGATGCACTTGGGAAAACGTTCAAAGGTCTGAAGTTCGAATCCCGCAAGGTACAGGCGCTGAAGCTGTTCGGCCGAATCGGGCATGGGGAATTTGTAATTTGGGGTTGGTAATTTGTAATTTGAAACCTTACTGCGCTTCGGCTCGGATCACTTCCAGCGCGTTTCCCTCGCCCAGATTCAAGAAGGTGAACACTCCTTCGTTGGCCGAATAGCATGCAAACGATGTCCCCAGGCCAGTCGGGTCGAAGTAGCTGGCGATCTTTCGCCCAGTCTGCGCGTCCGCTACTACGATCATCTGGCTCTGGCTTTCTTCGTTCCCGAACGAAATCGCCAACCGATTTCCCGACACATGAAACGCGCCAGGCGCCGAGCCTGGCAGAGGAGCCGCAATTTTGAGCGTCTGCATAATCTTGCCGCTCGGTGCAATCACATAGACCAGCGCCGGCGAAGAACGCCGCATGACGTAGAGGTTGCCATCGCTGCCGACCTCGGCATCCGCCAGATCGAGCCCCGGCGCAGCCTTCTCAGCTTCCTTCTGAACTTCGTTCTGACCCTCTTTCTGCGCGGCAGCCGGCGGACTTCCGCCGGCTCCGGGTTTCGCTCCCGCTTTCCGAGGTGCGCGCGATTCCTCAAACGAAAGTTGCGCCAGTTCCCTTCCGTCGGCGGAAAAAACCGCGGTGAAGTTGCGGCCCCGATCGTTCTTGTTCTCCAAATCGCGCTCGACACCCGAGACGAGAAAACTTCCACTGGCAAACGCGGCGAACGTATACACCTCGAGGTCGGCGGCAAGAAGCGTTGGCGAGGAAGTCGATCCGTCGGAAGAAAAATGCAGTACGTAGATACGCGGCTTCAAAACTCCACTCTGCGCAACCTGATACATGCCGCCGTCGGAGGCGGGCGAGAAGGCGTCGGCGCGGTCGAGCGCCAGTTGCGAGAAGGCGACAGGGTCAAAAAGGGCAACCCGCTTCCCGTCCGCATCGATCTTAACCACTGGACCAAGCATCGGGCGGTCCATAGCGTACTTGCGGATGTAGAGATTGCCGTCGGCGTCGCACTTCGTCCCACTCATGAACGCTCCACCCATCTCGGAAGCAACGTTCATGGTCGAGGAAGTCTGCAGCGCAAGGGTTGGCTCGGAAATACCCGATGGTGAAACCGGAATCTTGGCGGGTGCAACTGAATTGACTTGCGCCGCCGAGGCCCCAGCGGACAACCCGGCGAAGACCACGAAAGCGATCAAAACAGTTGAGAACGATCTCATCTCGCGTCTATTTCTCTGTCAGCGGATCGAAACTGAAAACTGAGAACTGACAACTGACAACGCCCTTACATCTTGTACTTGCCCAGGTCGTCGTCGCCGAGGTCTTCCAGCCACTTGCGCAGTTCCTCGCTGTTCACCGCTGGGACCGCGTTGGCCGCCTGCTTCGAGTTCTTCAAAACCTCGTCCTCCACGAAGATGGGGCAATCCACCCGCAACGCCAGCGCCAGCGCGTCCGACGGACGCGAGTCGATGCTGACCACGTGGCCTTCCCTTTCCAGCCAGATCACGGCGTAAAAAGTATCGTCCTTCAGTTCCGTGACCACCACTTTGTGAACCAGCGCTTCGAGGCCGGTTAGCACGTTCTTGATCAAGTCGTGGGTCATGGGCCGCGGCGTGTTGACCTTTTCGATTTCGAGCGCGATGGCATTGGCTTCATACACACCCACCCAGATGGGAAGCACCGTGTCGCTGCCCACGTCCTTGAGCAGCACAATCGGCATGTTCGAAACTGGATCCATCATCAATCCCCGAATTTTCATTTCGACTTCCATAAGGACCCTCAAGACCGAACCCCGTGTAGAGACGGGGCTTGCCCGTCTCACGCTGCGGCAGGAGACGCGGCAAGCCGCGTCTCTACGCGAGAGTAGATGCCGTCATCTCTCCCACCAAGCTGTTCGGGAAGCTTCCCGTGACCCGCACCGGAACATAGCTTCCCGTCGCAAGCTCAACCCCCGCAGGCGCGGTAAAGTTCATCACCTTAATCTGGGAAGTCCGTCCGATCCACTGTCCACGAGCCGGGTTCTTCCCTTCCACCATCACCTCAAGCACTTGCCCAACGTGCCGCCGATTACGCCGCGCCCCGATCAGCTTTTGCTTGTCGTTCAATACGGCCAGGCGCCGAGCTTTCTCTGCATCCGGAATCGCGTCATGCAATCGCAACGCCGGAGTGTTAGGCCGCGGAGAGTACTTAAACGTAAACACGGAGTCATATCCCACCACATCCATCAACGACAGCGTCTCTTCAAATTCCCGTTCCGTCTCGCCCGGAAATCCAACAATCAGATCGCTGGTAAGCGATATATCGCGCCGCGCCGCCTGAATCCAGCCGATGCGCTCCAGGTACTCGTCCCGAGTGTAAAGCCGCTGCATGGCATCCAGCACGCGCGAAGATCCGCTCTGGACAGGCAGATGCACGTGATCGCAAAGCGCCGGCACGGAGTCGATGACATCAACAATATCCCGCCCAAAATCGCGCGGATGAGAAGTAGTAAACCGCACCCGCCGAATTCCCGCCACCGAGGCCACCGCCGCCAGCAACTCCGCAAAGCTCTTCTTTCCATCGGGATCGCGGTAAGAGTTAACGTTTTGCCCGAGCAGCTGAATCTCCGTATAGCCCAGGTCCACCAGTTGCCGCGCTTCGTTCAAAACAGAGGAGGAAGTCCGGCTCCGCTCCTTGCCCCGCGTATAAGGCACCACGCAGTAGGCGCAGAACTTGTCGCAGCCCTCAATAATCGTGATGTACCCGCGATGCGGATTAGTGCGAGCCGTGTACTCGGTCTCAAAGCACTTGTCGGTAGCGCGATCATCGAGCCCGGTAACCCGCTGCCCTCCAGTCTCCAACTGCACCAGCATCTGCGGAAGATTGCGGTAAGAAGCCGACCCGCACACCAGCGACACATACGGAGCGCGCTCAAAAATCTTTTCCCCCTCCTGCTGCGCCACGCACCCCAGGACGCCAAACTGTTTCCCCTGCGCCCGATACTTCTTATAATCCGCCAGCCGGTTAAAGACCTTCTGCTCCGCCTTGTCGCGAATCGAGCAGGTGTTATACAGCACCAGCCCCGCCTCTTCCACCGAAGGAACCTGCCGATACCCCTGCTGCAAAAGCGTCCCGACCACCTTTTCGGAGTCGTGCGCATTCATCTGGCAGCCAAAGGTTTCCAGGTAAAACGTCTTGTCGTCGGACCCCGACATTGGTTCAGTATAAACCAGCGAAAGGAGCAGTCGCCGCACACCTCTGTATCGCCATCACCGAGGCTGCCCCACCCCTGCGCTTTTTGCAAGGGTGGGTGGCGGCATATTGTGTAGCCCTTCCCGAATTAAGATATCCACATGCAAAACGCATCGCCCGCGGACCTCGCGGTGCTTGTGCTGGAGTTCGCACCCGCAGCCCTGTTCGCCTTAGCCGGCGAGCGGGTTGGGCAAGCGTGCTCTCGCTGGCCGTCAAGCGTGAGAATGGTCTTGCCGGTATTCTGCGCGCTGCCTTACGTTCTGATTTCCTGTTCACACCAGATGTTTTCCTGGAAATGGTGCGCGCTCTATGCGGCGCTGCCTGTGGCGATCGCGTGGCTCCTGGGACACGCCGCAATCGCCGACCCCGAGCAACGCGGGAATTGGCGAGACGCGATCGTTCTCTTGGCGCTCGGCTTGGCCGTGGACTTGCGCTGGTTCGAGCGGGCGTGGCCGAGCACCCTTACGGGCCTGGGGAAGCTGCTCCTCGTCGATGCCGCTCTCTATGCATTCGTCGTGATCCGGCAGCTTAAGGGCACCGGCTTCGACTTTCATTTCCGCTGGCGCGACTGGAAAACTGGGCTGCGCGAACTGGCCTATTTTTCGCCGTTAGTTCTGGCAGGAGGGTTGGCGCTGGGCTTTCTTCATCCGCATGGCAACGCGCTGCGGCTCTCGATGATTCCGACGTGGATCTATATTTTCATTTTCATTGCGGTTCCAGAGGAACTTTTCTTTCGCGCCTGGGTGCAAAATCTGCTGGAACGGCGCGTGGGACGCCGCGCAGCGCTGGCCATCACCGCCGTGCTCTTCGGGCTCTCCCATTTCAATAAACGCTCAGCGCACTTCAACTGGCACTATGTTGTGTTGGCCAGCATCGCCGGGATTTTCTACGGTCGGGCCTGGCGCGAGCACCGGCGAGTGGCAGCCTCGGCCATCACCCATGCCGGCGTGGACGCCATCTGGTCGTTCTGGTTCTAGAGCGGCATGGGCGGATTACGATCGAGCCGGAAGGGTGTGGGGCTACTCCCGGGTTTGCAGAGTTGAAGCGGCCGTTTTGTGCTGCGGTTCAGACCAGGGCGCGCCCTGGATTTTTTCTTCGTACATATGCCGGTCGGCGAGATCGAGAACTTCGTCGATCGTCTGGCCGTCGCTCCATTCCGCTACGCCGATACTGACGCTCACCGTAAAGCCATCCAGAACGCTCGATTGATTCCAATCGTTCAGGGAAGCTCCAATTCGGTCCACGACGTTGGCGGCGCCTGCCGCGTCGGTATTCGACAGCATGATCAGGAATTCATCCCCACCATAACGAATGGCAGCGTCCGAACCTCGGATCGAACCTTTGAGCAGTGTGGCAATCTCGGTCAGGACAAAGTCGCCGGTCAGGTGACCGAATCGAGTATTGACCTGTTTAAAGCGGTCCACGTCGATCAGTAGAAAAGTGAGAGGGGTGCGCACACGCCTTGCCTGACCGATGAAGCGGCTGGCCAGTTCTTCGAGTGCGCGGCGATTGTAGATTTCAGTCAGCGGATCGGTAAAAGACTGCAGGCGAATCAGTTCATTCTGCATCGTAGTCGAGATCGTTTGCTGCCGCAATTTCCGGAACTCGATGCGGCGGGAAACGATATAGGTATTGGCAAGGATCAGGAGCACGAACAGACCGGACGCCAGTTCTTTCGATACCGTGATCTCAAAATGCAGGTTACTGGACTTCAAAAAGGCGGAGGGCAACAGGACCGCCAGGAGTGCGGTTCCCACCAGGATCCCGGTAACGCTCGCAATCAGCCACAATTCCCCGTCGCGCTTCTCCAGCCTTCTGAGTTCCCGATTCACATTTGCCAAAACGTTGGCGGAGTCATGGCCAGGCTGAGCGGCTTGTCCTGAGTTCTTGGCGGCTTGATTTTGAGGAGCGAGGGTTGGGTCGACGCGGAAGCTTGCCTCCAGGTGGCGTTTTTCCTGGGTTAGGGCTACAAATTCTTCCGCATGTCCGGCGCTGGGCGGCACCGCTGATAATTCTTCCAGTCGTTGGTTTAGAGTGCGAAGCCGGTTTTGCCCTTCGGGTTGTCCGGCGTTAGGCATATAGCCAAGTCGGGCCGAGACCACGGCCCCATTGGATGAGTCTAGTCATGCGAGTCCGTAACCGGAAAGATTACGAGGGTAATGAGGCGCCAAGTCGCTTTTGCCGCGGAATTTCACGGCCTAGCTAAGTTAGCCCGCGGTAAGCACTCCTACGAAAATCAAGTTCCAACATCCGCAGGGGGAGCGGACTCAACCCCGGTTGGTTCCCCGTTCTTGCCTTGCAGAATCTCTCGAACTTTGAGAATCAGTTCGTCGGGCAAGAATGGCTTTTCGAGGAAGTTCGTATCGGTCCGCAGAATCGTGGGATCTTCGACTACATCCTCGGCGTAGCCGGAAATGAGCAAGAATTTCAGCTTGGGGCGCAGTCCTGCGACGACCTCCTTCAGTTGAAGACCATTCAGTCTTGGCATCGCCAGATCGCTTACCACCATGTCGAGCGGTTCAGCCCCGCTCTTGCAGATCTCTACCGCCTGCTCGCCATCTTTCGCCTCTACCACCTGAAAACCAGCCCGCTCCAACACCTTCGTCATGAGTTTGCGCAGCGCGCCCTCATCCTCCACGACCAATACCGTTTGTCTCCGCGGCTGATTGGATTGCGCCTTCGAGGGCTGCGTGATAGCGCCGCAATCCGACAGCTTGGGCAGATAGATGCGGAACGTAGATCCTTTTCCCGGAACACTGGCCACGGTGAGGTGCCCGCCACTCTGTTTCACAATTCCGTAAGTGGTCGACAACCCCAACCCCGTTCCCTTGCCTTCCTCCTTGGTTGTGAAAAAGGGTTCGAAGATGTGGGAGAGAGTTTCGTGATCCATCCCGATGCCTGTGTCCGCCACCGACAGCATCACGTATCGGCCCGCTTGGACGTCAAGCTGACGGCTTGCGTACTCTGGGTCCAGGTCTACCTCCTCCGTCTCGATGAAAATCTTGCCGCCGTCGGGCATCGAGTCTCGAGCATTGAGCACGAGATTGATGAGAATCTGTTGCACCTGAGCCGGATCGGCTCTCACTTTGCCCACGTCATCCTGCAGTTTCGGAATCAGGTCAATCGTCACCGGAATCAATCGGCGCAGCAGTTTGTGGGTTTCCCACACCGTGGAGTTGAGATCGACTTCCCTCGGCGCGATCACCTGTTTCCGGCTAAAGGCCAGCAACTGCCTCGTCAGTGACGCCACCTTTTGACTCGCGTCCTTGATCTCCGAGAGGCTCATTCGCAGGGAGTCGTTTCCAATGGTCTCGCGTTCCAGCAGTTCGGTGTATCCCATGATGATGGCAAGGTAGTTGTTGAATTCGTGGGCGACGCCGCCCGCCAACTGCCCGACCGCCTCCATCTTCTGGGCCTGACGCAGTTGTTCCTCAGTGCGCCTGCGCACACTGACGTCGCGCAGGATCACCGTGTAGAGTATCTCGGAAGAGGTCGTGACCTGGGAGATCGAAGCTTCGATCGGAAATTCCTCTCCGTTGGACCGGACCGCGACCACCGTTCTCGGCGCGTACATGGAATGGCTGCTCACGCCGGTTTGTCCAAAGCCGAGGACATGCTGCCGATGAATCTCACGCAGACTTTCCGGAATGAAGCGATCGATGGATTTGCCGATCACGTCCGCAGCGGTGCAACGGAAAATTTCCTCGGCCGCTTGGTTGAACACGACGATCTGCTGCCTCTCATCGACCGTAATGATGGCATCCATCGCCGACGCGATAATGCCGTGCAGGCGTTCCTGGCTTTCGCGCAGAGCATCTTCAGCGTGCTTGTGGGCCGAGTCGTCCACCATCGTGCCTTCGATGAGCGTCATATTGCCCTGCTCGTCGCAGGTTGCCACCACGTTCTCGAACACCCAGATCGGGCTTCCATCCTTCCGTCGAAGGCACAGCTCCGAGTTGACCAGACTCCCTTCCCGTTGCAGATCCTTAAGGAACTGTTCGCGCTCCTCCGCGGAAAAGTAGAACTGCTGTGCCTGGCAGCCGAGCACCTCTTCCTGGGAGGCATATCCCAGCATCCGTGCAAATGTATTGTTGCAGGCAAGCACTCGGCCGTCTGGTGCGGTGCGGTAAAAACCTGCCACGTTCTGGTCAAGTAGTAGTTGGTGGCGGCTATCGGGACTGGATGTTGTTGGGTTGAGGGATGCGCGCCTCAACTCCAGTTGACCCGCTATCGCGTTGCTAAGTGTCTGTAAGATCCTCCGATGACCGCTGGGTAGGGATCGGGGCAAACGATCCATTACGTTAAGAGCGCCCAGAACGTAGCCCTCTTTCGTAACCACAGGGGCAGCGGCATAGAAGCGGATTCCCGATTGCGTCACCCAGGGGTGAAGACGAAATCTTCGGTCGGCGGCTGCGTCCTCCACAATGAGCATGTGGGGATTCCCGAGTACCAACGCATTGAACGATTGGTCCCGTGGGATCTCTGTGACCTCCCACCCTACCTTGGCCTTCAGCCATTCGCGTTGCGAATCGATGAAACTGATGAACCCGATGGAGGTGCCGCAAAGGTAGGTTGCCTGGTTGGCGATATCGTCGAAGAATTCCTCTGGCGGACTGTCAACGATTCGGCACTCAGCTAGCGCTTTTAGCCGAGAAACTTCGTCCTCTACTGATAACTGCATACCCCACCATGGCGTGCATAGACCCTATCTTACGCAGATTACTTGTTTGCATGCCGGTGTCAAGTTTCAAGGTGTATACACCGGACATTGTCTGATCCCGGAGGCCAAGCGCGTCGACGGAAAAATAGGGAGCTTCTGAACTCAGCAACTACTTTCCCAGAAGCCCATCAAGAAGGCGCGCCAACTCAGCCTTCTCCTGGGGTCGACTTATGGTGCTGGGGGTGTCCTCGGTGAGTTGTGCGAGTTCGTGCGCCAGGATGCGCACGGCTATAGGCTGAGGAAGGTAGATCGTATCCCTCGCAGGTGCCAGCTCCCAACTTGTCTTGTTGCGGCGACGCAGAGGCCAGCGTTGCCGTTCCGAAAGTTGGCGCACCTGCGCCTTACCGCCCGTGACAGAAAGCAGTTCATCAATCTGAACCTCTGCCCAGCCCTGGTTCCCCGCAATGTGCACCTTTTTTACTTCAAAATGGTCGAACACAACCACAGGTTGAGCCGACTTGAAGAGGTTACGCTCCCGGAGGCTCTCGCCCCAGCCTTTGCATGATTCAAGGAAGGCTCCGCCAACTTGATCGGGTTTGGGCCGCACGGAATAGACGACCGGAACAGGCGGAGTCGCCGTGTCCATCGGCAGGTTTTCCGCAAGCTTCGCGGAGGACCCAACCTCGTTCAACGACTCCTCCGAACGATCAGCCTGATAACGATCAGCCCGAGACTGATCCGGCACAGATCGATCGGGCACAGAGTCGTCCGGCGACGCCTCGCGCGGTTCCGCGCGGCCCAAAGCCGCTGGCTTTAGGCTCGCAGTCCGGATCGAGGTGGAGAGGACGCCACCTGGAACCGGCTTAACGTAACGATAGAAACGGGGCCGCCCGCGCCGTTTCCAATACGGCGAATCGTATAACTCGACGCCATGGCCCGAACTCAATGCGCTAAAAAAGGAATGCTGAGCGGGATTCACCACAATTCCAGCATGTCCGGGCCAAACCGCCAAATCGCCTGGTTGCGGACTTGCCACTCGCCGAAATTCGTCGATCCCGGCGTAGAGGTCTGAAGAGCTCGCGTATTCGTAAGGGAAACCAGCGCGCTCATAGAGTTCATGAACAAAGTGCGAGCAATCGGAGGGCAAATTCGCATGATGGCGGAAATCGAGTGCCTCACCCAGAATCGCCAACCCCTCACTCGCAGTCAGCGGCCGGGACTTAACCGGCTTCCGCTGCAGGTCAGGAGTTTCGCGAGTGGTTCGGTAAGCTGGTGGGGGCTTCCCCGCTGGTCTTTCTGCTGCTGCTCTTGCCCTTGCGCGAACGAGGCACGAGCACCCAGGCAGAACAGCAGAACCAGCAAGACGCCTTTGGCATGGAACCGCATAGTCCGTTTTATACCCCACCTTCATAAGGCAACACAGATCACGGCGGTGCTGCTGGGCCCTCGAACCGTGTCCTGTCCTCACATGCACCTTAGGGCTCAGGAGTTTTCTGGGCGCGGGCTAAGGTGCATTGAGGCAGGTGATGCAACTCTTCGGCTCAGTTGTTGGGCGGCTCCAACTTCTCCCGCACCGGCGACGGCTTCGCTGCGGAATCGGGCTGCTCGCCGCTGTTGCTGGTTGCCGCGTTGTTCGCCGGACTGTTCGCCGCGTTGTTGGCAGACGTGTTGGCCATGGCTTCCAGTTCCACCCCCTTGTACTTGGGCTCGCTGACGTAGCCGTGGATATGGTTCTTGCCGATGCTGTTGATCACCAGTTCCACCGGCACCTTGCGATCCGCCGAGTAGAAGACCACCGGTTCATAGATGTTGACGTGCTTCTTCGACACTTTGAAATCGTCCACCATCAATTCGAGGTCGGCGTACTCATGTTTGGTATTTGCCTTGCGCAACCGGACGCCTACGGGACCTTCGCGTTGCATCTGTCCAGTCTTGTTGAGATCGAACTCGTAGTAACTCCGCTCCCCTTTCTTCTCCAGCATCACCAGTTGGTCGTGGGTGGTGGCAATCGAGCCTTGGAGTTCCGTACGGGCGGTCGCCAGATCCTGGCGAGTGGAGTCGATCTGTTTCCCCTGCTCGTCCAGTTGCCCCTGGACTTTCTTCCAGCGCGGGTCGTCGATGCGGTGGCGCATACTCGCCGCCGTCACGGGCTTTCGATAGAGGGTGGAATGATCGAGGGCGGAATGAGACGCCGCCGGTTTCTCCGCCGTCCGTTCCGCGTTCATGGCGTCAAGCCTGGTGGTCAACGCGCTCATTTGGTCGCGGGTTGTATTCAGGGTGGAAGTAACTGCGCTGTTCTGATCGGCCAATTGCTTGGCTACATTGCGCTCATGCACGGCATAGGCGCCGGCAGCGATTCCGAGCGCCAAGAGCGCCGCCACGGTAGCCCGGAATCGGGTCGCAGAACCTGGGTGAGAGGGTGCTTCTTCTGGCATGGGAGTTCTCCTGGCTGTGATTTCAAGCAACTGAGATGCCAGCCAGAACCTCGGCTAACCCATTGAAAAGTAGTGAGTTCTCCCCACTTGGGACGGTCTTGGCCTCCCCACTCTCCCTGCTACTATGCAATCTCTGCCTGGTTTGTCTTGGAAGGACTGCGGCGAAGGCGCGCCGAGAGCCACTGCTACTCGTTAAGTCGCGTCCAGCGGATAGTTCGGATTACCGCCGCCCAGCTTCTCGCTCAGGTGCGCGGCGATCAGTTTGCCGTGGAAGCGCCCATTCTCAATGAAGATCTCGTTCGTCCGCGAGCCGGCGACGATCACTCCCGCGACGTAGATTCCCGGAACATTCGATTCCAGATTCTCCGGATCGCAGACCGGGCGCATCTGTTCGTCGGAGAGTTCGATGCCCAGGCTGCGGAGGAAGTCGTAGTCGGGATGGTATCCGGTGAGCGCGAATACAAAGTCGTTTTTCAAGCGCTGCGGCCCGGACGGAGTTCGCAGCACCACGAAGTCGGCGCCGATTTCCTGCACCGTGCTGTTGAAGCGCGCGACGATTTCGCCAGCTTTAATGCGGTTCTCAATATCGGGCCGCACCCAATACTTAACATGATGATGCATCTGCGGCCCGCGATGGACGAGCGTGACCCGCGCTCCGTGCCGCCACAAATCCAACGCCGCTTCGGCCGCCGAATTCTTGCCGCCGATGACCACCACATCCGCGTCGTAATAAGGATGCGGCTCCCGATAGTAGTGGAAGACTTTGTCCAGGTCTTCGCCCGGGATGCCAATTTGGTTGGCGAGATCGTAGTAGCCGGTGGCCACCACGATCTTGCGCGCGCGGTAGTCGTGAATGGCGCTGTTCCGGTTGGTGGTGGTGACACGAAACTTACCGTCGTCGCCGGTAATGGTCTTCACCCACTCGTACTGGCGGACATGCAAGTGATAGTGCTCGGCGACGCGGCGGTAATATTCGAGCGCTTCGAGACGCGTGGGCTTCGGCCAGGGATGTAGTGAACGGGATATCGCCAATCTCGAGTAACTCCGGCGTGGTGAAAAACACCATGTTATTCGGATAGTGATAGATGGAATTGACCAGGCATCCCTTGTCGATGATGAGAGCCTTGAAGCCGGCCTTCTGCGCCTCGATGGCGCAGGCCAGGCCGGTGGGGCCAGCGCCTACGACCAGGACATCGCTGGAAGAGTCGGGCCGCGCATGAGCTTGCGTGCGGGGCAGAGTTTCGGGAATCTGTTCAACGGGCGAGGGTGTCGGGGTCTTCATCGTGGTGGTGGAAACCCACAATTCTAGCACCGCACCCAATCCCCTACTTCTTCACGCAAACGGAAACTCCGTCGCGGATGGGCAAGATGGTCGTAAACAGATCTTGCGACTCGCAGATGAGTTGATTGAATTCGAGGATAGCCTTGGTTTGGGCGTCGGGGTTGGGCTTACCCAGCTTGCCGCTCCAGAGAACGTTATCGGTGATAAAAAGGCCGCCGCTCTTCAGGCGCGGGAGCGCTAAACGAAAGACGCGCGGGTAGTCGGTCTTATCGACGTCGTTGAAGATGATGTCGTACTCCTCCTTCTCCTCCGAAAGAATTTCGAGCGCGTCGCCCACCCGAACCTTGATGCGCTGGCTCACGCCGGCACGATCGAAGTAGCGGCGGGCTTTTTCGGCCTTCTTGCGGTCGCCATCGGTGTAGACGACGCGTCCGCCTTCGCCCACCGCGCGCGCCCACCAGATGGTGGAATAGCCGATCGCCGAGCCCATTTCGAAGATTTTCTTCGCACCGCTGATGGTGGCCAATTGGTAGAGCACGCGAGCCACGGCGGGGCCGACGATGGCATAGCCGTTCTTCGCGGCGTCAACTTCCATTTCGGCGAGAACTTCGTCGCGTGGCGGCAGCATGGCGTACAGGTAGTCTTCGACTTCCGGAACCGTAATTCCGCCCATGCGCCACTCGGGCTTTGCGGATTGATCGGTCATGTAGGTCCTTGCAGTGCACGACTTTAGTAACATCGCCGGTTACGAAATTGTCTTTCCGGGTTTCAGTTCCAACACTTCCACGCCTGGCACAAGTTTCTGCAACTCGCTGGGTGTCCCCGTCAGTTGAGGAAACGTACCGAAGTGCATGGGAATGACCGTTTCCGGCTGCAGCAGTTTACAAGCATAGGCAGCCTCGCGCGGCGACATGGTGAAATGGTCGCCGATCGGCAACATCACAATCTTCGGCGCGTAGAGGTCGCGAATGATCGCCATATCGCTGAAGACGTTGGTATCGCCCGCGTGGTAAAGCTTGACTCCGTTCGAGAACTCGAGCACGTAGCCGCAGGCTTCGCCGCCGTAGATGATCTGGTCGCCATCCTGAATGCCGCAGGAATGCACCGCGTGCACCATGGTGATCTTCACTCCGCGACCGTTTGCGTGCCGCCCTTATTCATCGGTGCGATCTGTTGGACGCCTTTTTTCTGCAGCCACAGGCAGAGTTCGTAGATGCCCACGGCGACCGGATTGCACTTCTTGCCCACTTCGACCGCGTCCCCGATGTGATCGCCATGCCCATGAGTGCAGAGCAGCGCGTCGGCTTTCTTGACGTTCTTCTCGTTCTCCGGGCACATGGGGTTGCCGGCAATCCACGGATCAACATAGAGGGTCTTCCCTTCCGGAGTCTGGATGCGGAAGGTCGAGTGGCCAAGCCATGTGAGTTGGATTCCTTTAAGATTCACGACGCCCTCCTCGAGCTTACCTGCGAAGTAGCATTCTAGTGACGTGGCGAAAAGCGCGCAACGAGCCAGCCGAGCCCAGGCCAACGCCAACGCCGGTTCAATCCGGCCTCCCAGCATTGCGGAGGGGCTGCGGTTGCAGATGGGCCCAATTCTGCGGTGCTCTATCCCGACCGGCCCGGCGCACATAAAACATCGCACCAGCAACACTCAGAAAAGCAAAACTGGTGTAGAATGTTTCCCGTTTCCCGGGTCTGAGAGATGTGGGGCTTAGACCTGTTTCACCTTCCCCGCTCGATAAACACAAAATTCAGAAGGAGAGTTTCTATGAACCACACCAGAATTTCGGGGATGATTTTCGTTTGCATCTGCTTCGCCCTGCTAACCCAACCGGCCTGGGGCCAGGTCCGGACTCAGAGTCGAGCTCTGCCAGGGCATTTCAATAACGGCGCGGCCAAACCCACGCCCAACGCCATCGATAACAACCCGGAGGCGGGCCAGGCTTCCCTAACCACGTTTGGCGGCACGTTCGTATTCAAGATCACGATCACCATCAAGTCCACAAATCTCAGTACCGATACCATCGCCTGCACCGCCGGTGTCGACCTGATTGATGAGAACCAGACTACGTTCGTCGTTACGGGCGTTTGGGAGGAAGTAGCTGCTGTAGCCGCGACAAAAAGTGGCTCAACCGCAACCTGTACTGTCACCATTCCGTATTCCTGGTCGCTGGCCAACGGGAGCACCGATACGGTGAACCTGGACTACGGGATCGAGGCGCCGGCCCCGGGGCTCGAGTTCCCCCTTGCCGGAGCGTTTGAATACTCACTCGCTCCCGAGCATGAAGGTGCCTGCGAACGGAACCACCACCAACGTCACCGTGGCCGCTACCATCTAAGCCGGTTCGGGGGACACAGTGAAGAACTGGCGGGCCGCGCCATGGCCCGCCTGATTCTCCAGCAGGTGTTTAGAACCGCGACCGCAGGACTCCGTCGCTCCGCTCCTGTGTAAAATGGTCCCCAATGCCTGACCTCAAAGTATTGTTGTCCCGCGAAACCATTGCCAAGCGGGTCGCCGAGATGGGAGCGGAGATCGCCCGCGATTTTCACGGCCAATCGATTATTTTCGTCGGCGTTCTGAAAGGCGCGGCCATTTTTCTGAGCGACTTGGCGCGTCAGGTTCCGCTCGATGCCACCTTCGACTTCATCGGGGTTTCCAGTTACGGCAACCGTCCCACGGCCAAAGAGGATCCGGCGGGCCACGCCGCGTGGGATTCGCTGGGCGAAGTGCGTTTGACCAAAGACATGGATCAGTCGCTGGCGGATCGCAACGTGATCCTGGTCGAAGACATCCTCGACACCGGGTTGACCCTGAACTACATTTCGAAGCTGGTCGCAGGCGCATCAACCCCGGTCGCTGCGCATTGCCGCCTTGCTCGACAAGCCTTCGCGCCGCAAACAGCCGATCCAGGCGCAATACATCGGCTTCACGATTCCCGATGCCTTACGTGGTCGGCTACGGCCTGGACTATGCGGAAAAATACCGCAATCTTCCGGACATCTGCGTGCTGGAAAATTTGTAGATTGGCGTTTGTAATTATGGCCACAAACTGCAAACTCGATTTCCGTGTGGAATGAGCCGCTGTGACCGCCTGCTATGATGAAGCCTGTGAAAACGACCGCCTCGCAAACTGGACGCCCTTCCGAGGTGGAACCTCTCCTGCTCGAAGTGGCCGACGTGGTCAACACCACGCTCGACCTGGAAACCACCCTGCGGCGCGTGGCCGAACTCGTCCGCAAGGTCATCGACTACGAAATTTTCGCGATCCTGTTGCTCAACGAGCAGCGTCAGGAATTGTACGTACGCTTCCATGTGGGATATCCGCAGGAAGTCGCCGACCGCATGCGCGTGAAAGTGGGTCAGGGCGTAACCGGACGCGCGGCCGAGACTCGGCAAGCCGTACTGGTCGCCGATGCGACGCAGGAAGATTTCTACATTGAGGCCCTGCCCAACGTGCACTCGGAACTGGCCATCCCGCTGATCGTCAAGAATCGGGTGATTGGCGTGATCGACATTGAGGCGCGCGAAAAGGGTTACTTCACCGAAGAGCACAAACGTCTGCTGACCCTGATCGCGTCGCGCATGGCGGTGGGAATCGAGAACGCGCGCCTGCACACGCGCATCACGCGCCAGGCCCGCACGCTGCTTCTGCTGAACGAAATTGCGCGCGAACTGACGTCGATTCTGAACCTCGACGAACTGCTCAAGCGCATCGCCGAGCTGCTCAAACGGCTGATCGACTACCAGATGTTCAGCATTCTTCTGCTCGATCCAAACGGCGAAAAACTGCGGCACCGGTTCTCGCAGCGCTTCGAGGAACGGCTGCATCTGAAGCACGACATACCCGCTGGGCCGCGGCGTGGTGGGGTACGCGGCGCAGGCCAAGGAAGCGGCCCTGGTGCCTGACGTCGCCAAGAGTGCTCGCTACATCGCCGTCAATCCGGAGACGCGCTCGGAACTGGCGGTCCCGCTGATCTACCAGGAGAAGGTCATCGGAGTCCTCGATCTCGAGCACACCCGCCGCGGCTATTTCACCGAGGATCACAAGCGCACCCTGACCACGCTCGCGGCGCAGCTGGCGATCGCCATTGAAAACGCGCGCCTGTACGAACAGATCGCGCGCCAGGAGCGGCGGCTGGAACACGATCTGGCGTTGGCGCGCGAACTGCAGTTTCGCTTGCTGCCGCATTCGCTTCCCAAAATGCAGCATCTCGAAGTCGAGGCGAAGTTTGTTCCCGCCCGCGCTATCGGCGGCGATCTCTACGACTTCGTTCCGTATTCGTTGTCGAGGCTGGGAATCGCGGTGGGAGATGTCAGCGGCAAAGGCGCGCCGGCGGCCATTTATGCCGCGCTGGTCAGCGGCATTCTGCGTTCCCATGCACCGATTGAGCCGGGCCCGGCGGAGATGCTTTCGGCCGTGAATCTGTCGCTGGCGGAACGCAGGATCGCCGCGCAGTTCGTTTCGATCATCTTCGCCGTGTGGGACGACGAGCGGCGGACGCTCGTGGTGGCGAATTCCGGCTTGCCGCGACCCATTTACTGTCACGACGGCAAAATCGAGTTCATCGATGCGACCGGGTTGCCGCTGGGATTGTTCGACGAAGCCGACTACGACGAATTCAGTTTCAAGGCCAAGCCCGGCGACCTGTTCGTGTTCTACAGCGACGGTATTCTCGACGCCCGCAACCGCGACGGCCACTCTTTTGGGCCGGAGCGGGTGGCCGCGATCGTTGCCGGGTGCGCCAACAAGTCGGCGGGCTGCGTGGTGAACGAAATCTTCAAAGCGGTGACCGAGCACGCCGCGGGGGTGGATACGTTCGACGATCAGACGGTGGTCGCCATCAAAGTAAAATCCAGCCCGGGCAAACGCAAGTGAAGCGCGCTCTAGAATCCCCGGCCGTGCGTCCACCTGCCTTTAGCTATCGCGGCGCGTTCTTGTGTGGTGACGGGGCTCCGCCCCGTCCAATCCGGGCAGTTCGTTCCGCTGGCTCGGGCAGTCGCGCCACGGGCCTCCACTGCGACGACCTCTACTGCGAAGCAGTGCCGCTTGCCGGCCTTGCCGCGCGCCACGGAACTCCACTGTACGTTTATTCGACGGCGATGATCCGCGCGCGATTGAATGCCTTCGCTCACGCGTTTCGCTCCATTCCTCACACGCTGTGTTATTCGGTCAAGGCCAATTCCACGCTAGAGATTCTGCGCCTGGTGGCCAACGAAGGGGCGGGCTTCGACGTGGTTTCCGGCGGAGAACTCGAACGAGTTCTGCGCCTGAGCCGGAAGGCCGCGGGCAAGGTCGTGTTCTCCGGCGTGGGCAAGACCGCGGCGGAGATGGAACTTGCGCTGCGCTCTGGCATATTGCTGTTCAACATTGAAAGCGCTTCGGAACTGAATTTGCTTTCAGCAACCGCGACCCGATTGAAGAAACCAGCGGCAGTCGCGGTGCGGGTCAATCCCGATGTCTCGGCAAAGACGCATCCGTATATTTCGACCGGACTTCATCAGCACAAGTTCGGCGTGCCGATCCCGGAAGCGCGGGCGCTCTACGCGCTGGCCGCGAAGCAGCCTTATCTGAAAGTAGCGGGAGTCAGTGTCCACATCGGATCGCAGATCACCGATGTCGGTTCCTTTCAGGAGGCGCTCGAACGCGTGGCCGATCTGGTTCGCGCGCTGCGCGAAGAAGGCCACGACATTCGCTATATCGACGCCGGCGGTGGCCTGGGAATTTCCTACGAGGGAGCGCAGGAGAATTTCGAGAAACAGATTGCGGCATACGCGAAGGCGGTACTGGGTCCGTTGCGCGGCTTGAATCTGCATTTACTGCTCGAACCGGGACGCTCCATCGTGGGACCGGCGGGCGTTTTGCTGACGCGCGTCCTCTACCGAAAGACGAATAATCACAAGCGCTTTCTGATTGTCGATGCGGCGATGAACGATCTGGTGCGCCCTTCTCTCTATGGCGCGTATCACGAGATTGTCCCGGTTCGTCGCGCGTCCCGCGAAACGGAAGTTGCCGATGTGGTCGGCCCCATCTGTGAGACCGGCGACTTTTTTGCGCGCGACCGAAAGCTTCCCCTGGTCAGCGAGGGAGATCTGCTGGCCATTCTGGATGTGGGCGCGTACGGCGCGGTGCTCGCATCGAACTACAACACGCGCGGCCGAGCCGCGGAAGTGCTGGTGGATGGTACGAAAGCCGGACTGATTCGTCGGCGAGAAAGCGTCAGCGATCAGTTAAGGCTGGAGACATCGTAGCTTCGCACATCAGTCGAGCCCGGGCGTGAATCAAAGCATCGACGAGAGTTGACGGTTCAGGCTTTCGACTGGTTCGGTATAGCCCCGTTTCCAATCCTGAAATGCCGACCAATAGCGAAGTATTCTTGCCTTTCGGAAAAGTTGAAACTTCACGATCATAGGATTGAATTCCCGGCTGCCGCCAAAAGCGCGGAATACGCTGACTTTCAGCGACCACGGTGACCACTTGCTGCGCTCTGACCAATTCAAGACAACCGCGCGCTCCCGTACCAGCGGCAACACCTGAGAAGTCATGTATTCGCGCCAGATTGGGCTGTCTGAGTAAACGAAGAGGACATCCTTGCCTTTGGGGATCCACAACAACCAAACGAGCAGATACAAGACCGCCCGAAGCAGAAGGTGAGGAGCGAAAGCGAGTAGCGCAAGGGGTAAGGCAATCGGAAGAATCAGGATAACCAAAACCGCATTACCAAGTTTTCGTGCAACCGAAGTCTTTTGGCGACGCATGGCCTAGGTTCCAATCTGTCTCTGGTCCTTACAGCGACTCCAAAAAGTTCGTCACTGCCCGCAGCACCGGCTCGGGTTGCTGAATGAACAGCGCGTGCCCCAGGTTGCGAAACTTCACATGCGCGTGATGAGGCAACAAGCGCGTGGCCAGCGCAACATCGGCGTCCGACATCAGGCCGCCTAATTCCGTGGTGCCTTGCAAAAGCAGCGTCGGACAAGCGATTCCGCGCAACACGGTCTCGCCGTCCCAGCCTTCGAGCGACGAGCCGTCGAGCGTCATTTCGTAGGCGTCAGGGTCGGTCTGCTGCACACAGCGCGCCCAGGAGAGCAGGTAGGCCTCATCATTGCCGGGAAGTTCGCGGATCGTGCCCGACCCGCCGCCTGGAACCGGCAGCACAATTTTGCCGATGCCGTCCGCAATCTGCTCGACCGAGCCGCCTTTGCGCGCCAGATCGCGCAATCCCGAGAACAGCGCCGTGTACATCGGATTACGAAGCCGCTGGGCGACGATCATGTTGTCGCCCAGAATCAGAGCCCGCACCAGTTCCGGATGATGAGCGGCGACCCACATGCCCAACATGCCGCCAAGCGAATGTCCGAAGAGAACGGCGGGGGCGGAGATGCGCTCGCGCAGAAGGCGGGCGATGTCTTCAGAATACTGCGGGCCACGATATCCGCGCGCCACGCGGGAGGATTTGCCATGACCGCGAAGGTCGGGTGCGAAAATATGCCAGCGCAGGCTCAGCGCGGGAATCACCGGCAGAAATACTTGCCAGCGCCGCCCGAGTCCATGCAGCAGCACAAGCGGCGGCCCATGGGCAGGGCCTTCGGCATAGTTCAGACGAACTTCGCCGGTGTCGAAGGTGTGCTCAACCAGGCCTGGATGATTTTCGCTCACAACGTTTTCGCTCACACGGCTCACCGGCTCGCGGCGCCAGCGTCGTAAGTTAGTTTGCCGCCAACCCAGGTTTTGAGCACTTTGACGTCGCGGATCTTGACGGGATCGATGGTGAGCACGTCGTCACTGAGCAATACCATGTCCGCCAGTTTCCCCATGGTGATCGAGCCCTTTTCATTCTCCTGAAATTCGGCATAGGCCGAGCCCATGGTATAGGCCTCGATCGCTTCCTTAATCGTCAACTTCTGCTCAGGAAACCATCCCTTCGGATTCTTGCCATCGAGGGTCGCGCGGGTTGTGGCCGCATACAGCGTGAGCATGGGATTGAGGGGCGCGACATCCCAATCCGTGCCCAATGCGAGGCGTACGCCGTGGTCAAGGAAAGTGCGGAACGCGTAGGTGCGGCTGGAGCGGTCGTGTCCGATGCGGCTTTCGGCCCAGCGTCCGTCGTCGATGGCGTGATAGGGCTGCACCGACGCGATCACGTGCAGTTGGGCGAAGCGGTCGAAATCTTTGGCGGCCATGTGCTGCGCGTGCTCGATGCGCCAGCGGCGATCGCGGCTGCCATGCTCTTTTTCAATTTCGGCATAAATGTCGAGGATTGCCGAAATTCCCGCGTCTCCAATGGCGTGCGTGCAGAGCTGCAATCCGGCGGCATCGGCTCGCATCATGCGATCGCGCATCAGCGAGATGGGATGCATCTCGTCCGAGAGCAGGCCGCGATTGCCGGGCTGGTCCGAGAAAGGCTCAAAGAAATACGCCGTGGCCGAGCCGAGCGAGCCATCCGCGAAGGCCTTGACCCCGCCGATGCGCAGATACGGCCCGCCAAACGCCCGCCGGATGCCGATCTTCACCTGGTCGTCGACCTGGGTGATCAGCGGTGCGGCATAGATGCGCGTGGTCAGCTTGCCTTCCTCGAGCAGTTCGGAATAAATCGCGATGTCGGCGGGGTCGGGATTCATGTGCTGCACGCTGGTCACGCCGAGCGAGGCGGCGTGTGCGAGCGCGCGTTCAATCGCGTGCCGCCGTTGATCGTGGGTGGGTGGCGGAACCGCTTTGAATAAGAGATCCTGCGCCGCATCTTTCAGTGCGCCGGTCGGATTCCCCTGCCCATCGCGGACGATCACTCCGCCCGCGGGATCTGGTGTTTGCGCGGTGATCCCCGCCAGTTTCAGGGCGAGCGAGTTCGCCAGAACCATGTGGCCGTCATAGCGGCCCACTGCCACCGGCGTTTCCGGCGTGGCCGCGTCGATCAGTTCTTTGGTCGGCAGTTCCGCCGGATTCCACTTGGTCTCGTCCCAATCGCCGCCCAGAAGCCATTCGCCTTTGGCGGTTTTTGCGGCGCGCTCCCGAATGCGGCGGGCAAATTCCTGCGCACTGGTGGCGTCGTTGAGTTGCACATTGTCGAGTTGCGATCCGCCATCCATGAAGTGCACGTGAGCGTCGTTGAATCCCGGCAGCAGACGCTTCCCGCCGGCATCGACCACGCGGGTATGGGGCCCGCGCCAGGCATCGACCTGCTGGCTTGATCCGACCGCAACGATACGGTCGCCGAGAACCGCAACCGCCTCAGCCTCCGGCTGCGCCGGATCGACCGTCCAGATACGTGCATTTTGGATGATGAGGTTCGCGGCCGGTTTGGTTTGTGCGAGGACGCAGAGCGTGCAAGCGAGAACAACGATGAGTTGCAGAGAACATTGCTTCATTTCTTCTCCCGGTCGAATTCCGGTTCGATCAAGACGCAGCAAGCGGCATGGCAACGGCTGTCAAAATCGTGCCCTTTAGCGGTCGCCCCACTTGAGCTTGGTGGCGAGAACCTCAAAAAATGTTTTCTGAAAACGCAGCAGCCTCGCCGCATGTTCCGCCTTGACGCAGCGCACGATATCACCGTCGCGCACGGGCATGCCAACCTGTCCATCCAGACTCAGGTAGGCTTCTTCCTCGGCAGTCTTGACGTGGATTTGGATTTCGACCGTATCGCGCACTACCACCGGACGGTGCGTCAGTCCGTGGGGCGAAACGGGCGTAATGACAAAGGCGTCCACATCCGGCTTAAGGATGGGCCCGCCCGCGCCGAGAGAATATGCGGTAGAACCGGTCGGGGTCGCGATGATCAGACCGTCGGCTTTGTAGCTGGAGACGAACTCCGCGTCCACGAAAAGCTCAAAGTAGTTCAGCCGGGCAATGGCGCTCTTGCTCACGACGACATCATTCAATGCCTGGTGAGTTGCCACCACCTCTTTGCCGCGAACCAGCGAGCAGATCAACATGGAACGGCTTTCCACCACGTATGCACCCTTGGCGATCGCCTCCAGCGCGGGGTAGAGGTCGGCCAGCGGCACTTCAGTAAGGAATCCGAGCGTGCCGAGGTTCACGCCGAGAATCAGCGTTCCGGCCTTGGCAACCGCGCGCGCCGCCGAAAGCAGAGTGCCGTCTCCCCCGAGCACCAGCGCCAGATACGGCGACCGCGTGGCCAATTCGCTGCGCGCCATCACCGTGGACCCGGAGAAATAGGCTGCGCTTTCCCGGTCCATCACCACCGCGTAGCTTCGCTCCTCGAGCCATTTCTCGAGCGCCGGGAGTACTTGGGACAACTCCGGACGGTCCGGCTTCGAAACAATGGCAACGGTTTTCTGGCGGGATGAACTTGGGGCGGACCCGGACATGTCTTCAGACGTCTCTTCTATTATCGCTTTTGACATCGGACTTCCGATTGTACAGAATCACTGGACGGCAGGCGGCGAAATCTCCGCGTGCAGCAGGAATTCGCGATTGCCCTCGCCCCCCAGAATGGGCGACTCGATCCATTCGGCGCGCGCGCATCCAAGTTCTGTGAGCGACGCCTCCACCTTCGCTACGGCCGCTCGCTGTGCCGATTCGTCGCGCACGATTCCGCCTTTACCCACCAGTTCCCTGCCCGCTTCAAACTGCGGCTTCACCAGCACCACAATTTGGCGAGGCAGATCGGGCGTCGGGCTGGTGTAAGACGAGACAGCGCGAATCACCGCCGGCAGCACCAGCGTGGCGGAGATGAACGAGACATCCATGGCAATGAAGTCCACATTCTCGCCAACGTTCGCAGGTTCGAGATAGCGGGCATTGGTTTTTTCCAGAAGCCGAATGCGCGGATGGTTGCGCAATCCGAAATCCATCTGACCATAACCGGTATCCACGGCAATCACCTTGGCGGCGCCGTGTTGCAACATGCAGTCGCTGAAGCCTCCCGTGGACGCGCCCACGTCAAGACAGACTTTGCCCTTGAGATCGATTCGCCAATGATCCAGAGCCTTCTCCAGCTTCAGCCCGCCGCGGCTGACGTAGCGGAGATCCTCGCCCAGCAGACGCAAGGTCGAGCCCGACTCAATCGCTGCGCCGGCCTTTTCAATCTTCTGCTCGTTAACCAGAACTTTTCCAGCGAGGATGAGAGCCTGTGCGCGCTCGCGCGACGGTGCGAGGCCTCGCTCCACCAGCAACTTGTCGAGACGTGTCTTCACGGAGTATCGAAAAACGAGTATCGGAAAATCGAATCCGCACGATGCGGCTAGCACCCGATGCAGTGCAGAATGTTGAAGCGATTTATTAACAGAAGGTTACAAGATTAAGTTCCCGCTTTTCCACAAACTTTTCCTCCGGAGTGTTGAAAAGTGCGGGAAAGCATCGGGCCATCGGGCGATCGGGTCATCGGGCGATCGAAAAGCAAGATCAAGAATAAAAGGCAGCGCAGTCTTGCACTTCAGATGACCCGATGGCCCGATCATCCGATGACCCGATCACTTCAGCCCGCAACTTCTTCTAGAAGCTTCTGGTCGATATCGAAGTTGGCATGCACATTCTGCACGTCGTCGCAATCTTCGAGCGCTTCCATCAGGCGGATCATCTGCGCCGCCTGCTGTCCTTCCAGCTTGATGTAGGTATCGGGAACCATCGCCACACTCGATGACATAGGCGTAATGCCAGCCTTCTTCACCGCCTCCAAAACGGCTTCGTAGGCCGAAGGCTCGGTCAGAATTTCCCAGTTCTCGCCATCGTCTTTCAAATCCTCGCCGCCCGCTTCGAGGATGATATTCATCAGATCGTCTTCCTTTGCGGCCGATTTGGGGACGATGATGTCGCCCTTCTTGTGAAACATGTACGCGACGGCGCCCGCTGCGGCCATGTTGCCGTTGTTCTTCCCGAATACGTGCCGGATTTCGCTCACCGTGCGATTGCGGTTATCGGTAGAAATCTCCGCGAGCAAAGCCACGCCACCCGGGCCGTAGCCCTCCAGCACAAATTCTTCGTAGGTCAGGCCCGGCAGTTCGCCGGTGCCGCGCTGGATGGCGCGCTTGATGTTGTCGGCAGGCATGTTCTCGGACTTCGCCGCCAGGATCGCCGTGCGCAGCCGCGGATTCATGTCGGGATCGCCGCCCGACTTCGCCGCCATCGCAATTTCCTTGATGAGACGCGTGAAGATCTTGCCGCGCTTGGCGTCAAGCGCGCCCTTCTTGTGCTTGATGGTTGCCCATTTCGAATGGCCGGACATAGCTGTACCTCGTCTCTAGAAACCTTGAATGGCGCTGATTCTCGGAATTATGGATCCGCCCGCGGAGGAAATCACAGGATCAGCCTCGACGTAACAACGTTCAGGCGAATAGAAATTATAGCATGGGGCGGAGACCGATTGCAGATTGGAAAGACGGGCTGCAGGGCGCAGCCTGTCGTTGTCACCACCCTGTCCTGGCGCGCCGAAAAACGGCTGCCTCGAATCTGGTCGCGTTTTTCTACAAATTGCGGGAAGCGTAGAGCCTGCTTCCGATCGCCACGCCCAACCTCATCGTTTTCACGAACAGTTAAACTCTCTGTAACATTCTGTTCAAGCGCCTTCCATAGTATCCCCACCCGAGGTCACTATGAAAAAAACTCTTGCTTTGCTCTCGCTCCTAGCTCTCTGTTGGGCGGGTACCGCAGTCGCCCAGGACAATCACCGCCACCACGGCCACATCAAACGAGTTCTGCTGATCAGCGTCGACGGTATGCACGCCGTTGATTTCTTGAACTGCGCCAACGGAATCAGCACTGCCAACAATGGCACACCTTTTTGCCCAGCGCTTGCCGCCCTCGGCCAGACCGGCGTCAACTACGTCGCCGCCAGCACCTCGAAACCCTCGGATTCCTTCCCTGGCCTGACCGCGATCGTCACCGGCGGAAGCCCGGCCTTGACCGGTGTCTACTACGACGTCGCGTATTCGCGGAATTACGACGCCCCGCTGAACACCACCGGCAACGGCGTTGCAGGCGGCCCCTGCATCGCCAACGCGCCGCCAACCGGTACCACAACCGAGTATGAAGAAGGCATCGACATCGACCAGACCAAGGTGAACGGCGGCGCGCCCGGCGCGGCCCTGACCGACGGCGGCCTCTCCTCCATCGATTCCACCAGACTGGTCCGCGATCCAAGCAAAGGCTGCAATCCCGTTTTCCCATGGGAATTCGTCCGCGCCAACAGTATCTTCAGCGTGATTCACCAGACGGGCGGATACGCGGCATGGTCCGACAAGCACCCCGCGTACGCTTCGGTCGCCTCCGGCATCGGGCCGAGCGCGCTTGACGACTTCTACGCGCCTGAAATCAACTCCAACGTGATCGGCCTCCCCGGCGTCACCACACCCACAGGCATTTCCTGCGCCACGGTCCGCGATCCGGGCGCGGACCTGTCGGCCTGGACCAACAGCTTCCAGAACATTCAGTGCTACGACACTTTGAAGGTTGACGCGATCCTCAACGAGATCGATGGGAAGAACCACCTCGGGACCAGGAAGACGGAAGTTCCGACCATCTTCGGCATGAACTTCCAGGCCCTTAGCGTCGGCCAGAAGCTCATTGAGGCGAGCAACAGCACGACGGGCGGATATCTGGATGCCGCGGGCACGCCCAGCCCGGCGCTGCTGGACGAATTCAAATTCGTCGACGCCTCGATTGGGGCATTCGTCAGCGAGCTGAAGGCCAAGGGTCTCTATGATTCGACCCTGATCGTGATCACTGCCAAGCACGGCCAGTCGCCCATCGATCCCAGCCGCTACGTCGCTCAGACTCGCAACGGCACTTCACCTGCCACCCTGCTCTCCAATGCGGGCTACATCCCATTTTCGGAATCTACCAATAATCCGACCGGCATCGGACCGACGGAAGATGACGTCTCGCTGCTCTGGCTGAACAGTTCCTCCGATACCGACGCCAGCGTCGCCATCCTCGAAGCGAATGCTTCCGCTACTGGAATTGCGCTCGGGCAGATCTACTACGGCCCTTCGCTTGCTTTGAACTTCAACGATCCAACCGTCGACCCGCGCACGCCCGACATCATCGTGACTCCGAACGTCGGCGTTACTTACTCCGGCAGCCACGCCAAACAGGCCGAGCACGGCGGGTTCGCCCATGACGACACGAATGTCATACTGCTGCTTTCCCATCCGGACTTCGAAGCCAAGACGGTAAGCGCCGCAGTGGGCACTGCGCAAGTGGCGCCAACCATTCTCGAAGCCCTGGGTCTCGACCCTCGGAAGCTTGACGCCGTTCGCGCTGAAGGAACCGGCGTCCTACCGGCGGTTCAGCTGAGGTAATCTGTACTCCACAACCTAGTCACGCGACAGTACACGCTCCTTCGGGAGCGTCTGCTGTTTTTGGGGTTCTAAGAACTCCCAACCCAAAATCCGGGCGGGTGCTCCGCTCCTTGCTGGTTTTGCAAGGGGCGGCCGATGGCACCGTTCACGCCGCCAGTGGACTCACCCGCTTGATTGCGTTCTAAGTCTCAGTTCGAGCGTGCACTATTTCGCCTGTCGAGTGGTCTAACCGCGCAGCCACTGAATCACCCATAGCGGCAACATGCCGCCGATGTTGAAGAGGACGTGGATGATGATCGCCGGAAGAAGACTCCCCGTTTTCTCACGGTAGCGCGCTGCGACCAGTCCGAGGAACGTTGCCAGCAGAATCACCGGGACCGCAGCGAGCCCCATTCGCGGGACGAGCACAAGGTGCATGGAACCGAAGAACAGCCCACTCACCAGAACCGGCATGCTCAGCCTATGGTGGACCGCAGCGCCCACCTTGGCCCCTCCACTCAGCAACGTTTGCAGAAGGCCCCGAGTCAGCGTTTCCTCGCAGATGCTAGCGTAGACCCAGACGAAGACGATCAACTGGGCCTTCGTGAATCCAGGCGGTCCGCCTGTGCCTTGTCCACGTGACGCAACCGCTTGTACGGTGACAAGCACCGCCGTCGGAAGAACCCACAAGAGGATGCGGGGGTTGAACTTGTAGGCTCCCTTGGTGAACCCATTGAGATCAAGCCGGCCCTTCGAGATCAGCATCATCGCCGCGACGGATAGCGCCAGCATCAAAGAATGCGTCACGAACGACGAAGGGAAAAAACTCCCCAGCGGAACATGGACGATCCTCGGCGCGAACATCGCCGCCAGGCACACCGCTGCGGCCAGAGCAACTGCGAGTACCGGCCTGAACGAGCGACCAGACATCATGCGGAATCTCTCACTTAACTTCGAAAACGCACAATTGTACGCGGGTACCCCGCTCCTTGCGCTTCTTGCAAGGGACGGGCGATGGCACCGTTCACGCCGCCAGTGGACTCACCCGCTTGACTGCGGCCTAAATCTCCGTCCGAGCGCGACACCCCAATGATCCGCAAAAAGCGCGAATGAGTGGGCACCCGACGAGCAAGGTATGAGGTACCCTTGTCGGGGACTGCCATGGCCACAAATGCGCTCGATCGCCAACTCACCCAGCTTGAAGCGTGCCGCTATCGCTTCGGTCAACTCGAAATCGCTCGCGTCGTGAAGTTACTGCAACGTCTCGACGCCGCGCACTTTACCGATCCGGCCTCGCTGATCCGCTTCCACGAAGCGTTGCTTTTCCTGCGCGCCTTCCCTCAAGGGCGAGTTGTAGTTCGCGTAACCGAACGCATTCTTAACAGTTTACACAAGAAAGTCGAAGCATTACATAAGAGCGGGGCCGATATGAACGCCTTCGAGCCCATCGAGGTCTCCGGCATTGCCGGCACCGAGATGGAAGACACGCTCAGCTTCGATGTCGCACGCTGGCTCATCCAGCGCATGCCCGGCAAAGTTGAAATCGCATGGAAGAACTACGAACCGGGACGGGAGTTAGGCGCCACCGGCCCCCGCTTCATCCCCTTGCTCGAGGACGACGCCTATGTCGAGGCCGATACCCCGTGGCGCCGATGGATTGAAGCGGCGAGCGGTAAGAAGAATGCTTGCCCTTCGTGGCTGATTGCCCGCTTCGAACAGTTGCCGCTGCCCGCTCAACAAAAAGCCGAGCTCTACGAATCACTGCGCGTGCCCCTGCGCTGGAAGCTCAAGAACTCCGCCATCGCGCGGACGCGAAATTGGCAGCCATCCCGCAAAGTCTATTATCACGACGAGCCGCTGATCAGCCGCAGCCAGGTGTCGCTGGCCACCGAGTTGGCGCGGCCTCCAGTGCAACTGACCAAGCTCTCGCCCAAGCAGGGCGGCAAAATCATGGATCTGATCCGCGAGGTCATGCTGGTGCGCTACCGCGAACTTTATGGCACCACGCTGGGCGATCCCGCGTCGGTAGTGCGGGCCGATGTAGGACGCGGGGTGACCATCCATCTCTGGAACCTGCCGCCAGAGCGCCGCTTGCCGCTGCGCGCCTACGTCGCGGGATTGACGCTGAAGAATGGCGTGCCCATTAACTACATCGAAGCCATCGGACTCTGCGAGTGGATGGAAGTCGGCTTCAACACCTTCTACACGTTCCGTGGCGGCGAAGCGGGATGGATCTACGCGCAAGTCCTGCGTTCCCTGTGTCACCTCATGGGAACGACATGTGTCTCGGTCTATCCGTATCAACTCGGCCATGACAACGAGGAGGCAATCGAATCGGGTGCGTTCTGGTTTTATCGAAAGCTGGGTTTCCGGCCGGGGCGCGCGGAGCTGCAAGAATTGGCGGAACGGGAAGAGGCCAAGATTGCCGACGATACTAAGTTAGAGAAAACCAAATACCGGACGCCCCCCAGAACTTTGCGCCGCCTCGCATCTGGGCACGTGTTCTACGAACTGCCGGGCAGCAAGGTGGGAGCGTGGGACCGCTTCAGCACGCGCAATATTGGTCTGCGAGTGAATCGGCGCATGGCGCGGGAATTTCAAGGTGACAGCGGCGGCATGCGCAAGGAATCGGTGCGCTCGACCGCGCGGATTCTCGGCATCGATACGTCACAGTGGACGCCTTCAGAACGCGCCACCTTCGAAAATTTTGCCATGCTCCTGGCTCTAGTTCCCGGCCTTCGCTCCTGGAAGCGCGACGAAAAAGACGCGCTGGTCCGAATCATTCGCAGCAAGTCCAAAGCCGACGAAATGTTGTACCTTCACCTTGCGCAGCGGCACGAACGGTTCCGCGAGGCGCTGCTCAAGCTCGGCTCGTGAGTCGGACCTCCGGCAAGGGCGGCGGCGAGCTTGAACCGCCTCGTTTGAGCGTGTATAAAGACATAGGAAGCAAGCGGCCGGGTGCTGCTGGGGAAGAGGAATTCCGGCGCGTGCGATGCAGACTTCGGTCGCCCTCAAACAGTTTGCAAAAGATTGATTTTAAAGCGGAAGTGGTGGAACTGGCAGACACACCATCTTGAGGGGGTGGCGCCGAAAGGCGTGGGGGTTCAAATCCCCCCTTCCGCACCATTGCTTTTGTTTTCATAAAGTTGTATCGTGGTGATACCGCCGGTGCTACCGAAACCGGGAAAGGATCACCATGAACCGCGAAGTCAATCTCACCAAGCGAGTTCGAACCGACAGCGGGTTGCGCTTCTGCCCTGTTGTGCTCTCTGCCAATGGCCGCCTAAAGCCGGACGTCGTGCTGGTCAACGGCAAGCCGGAAACTCACCGAGAAGGTGCTTACTATCTGGACTGGCGCGACGGCGCGAAGCGTGTGCGCCTGTCGGTCGGCAAAGATCCAACGGACGCCAGCAACCGGCGACTCCGCAAGGAAGCGGAGTTGAACGCTGTGGCCCACGGCGCAACGATTGCGCCAGAGAAAGGTGCAGGCAGATCGCTGGCCGCCGCTGTTGCAGAATTTCTCGACGACGTAAAGGTCAAGCAGACCACGAACAAGCCTGGCAACTTTAACCGTCATTCCACCTTCGGCGTTTATAGCACCGCCCTGAACTATTTCATGGAGTCCTGTCACAAGCTGACGCTGGAAGAGATTGACCGACGCGACCTACTGAAATATGCTGGATTTTTGCAGGCAGAAAAGGACCAAGGTCCGCGAAGCGTCAACCACAAATTCGGCATCGTCATGTCCTTTCTCAAGGCGCACGGGATTCGCGGGCTGGTGGACAAGAACGATTGGCCGCGATACACCGAACAGGAGCCTGAGATTTACGAACAGGAAGAACTCGACAAGCTGTTCGCGGCCTGTGAGCCGGATGAGCGACTTTGGTTTGAGTTCTTCTTGATGACTGGCATGCGCGAGCAGGAAGTCATATTCACTTACTGGAGCGACGTGAACTTCGCCGCCAGCACCGTTCGCGTCACCCACAAACGGGATCGTGGCTGGTCACCGAAGGCATATAAAGAGCGCGAGATTCCCATTCCTGAAAAACTGACCAAGAGTCTGAAGGCGTGGAAGGCGAAATCCGCCAAGGGCTGTTCCCTGCTCTTTCCTACTTCCGGATGCAAGCCGAAGCACGACTTCCTTGACTGCCTGAAGGCGGTCGCCAAACGCGCCAAGCTGGACAGGGAGAATTTCTGGCTGCATAAGTTCCGCTCCACGTTCGCAACCCGGTGTTTGTGGGCTGGCGTCGATCTTCGAACCGTCCAGCTATGGCTGGGTCACTCCGACATGGAGAGCACGATGCGATACCTGAAGCCATCCCGCAGCCAGCAGACACGAGCGAAAGTTAACGAGATTTTCGCCTAAGCCCTTGTAATCCCGCTGTTTCTGTGGTAGTCTGTATGTGCTGGACCGTTCCACGAGCTTCGGTGACGCTGGTCACCCCATAACCCCTTGGTCCTGTGCGGCGCGAGCCCTTCGGGTCGTAAACCCCGATTACCCAAATAAGAACCACCTTGTTTGGGGCTTCCCTTGACCGCATCTCTTGCTGACCGTATTGAACAAACCAACCACGCGCTGACGGCGGACGAGCTCGCGCCGTTATTGTCCATTTCCCGAATCACCATTTTCAAGCACGCCCGGCGGGGCTATATCCCGTCATTTCGTCTTGGCGCTTGCGTTCGATTCGACCCGCACGCCGTCGCTGAATGGATTCGTAATGGCTCGGCAGTGAGGAAGGGTCGGCGGTGACCAATCGTTAGTAACTTGGCAGACGGCGGTGACAGCCGGAAACTGGAATTTGAAGGAGAAAGCAAAATGACGAAACGGAAAGTCGACGATCCCGTGAAGTTCAAAGTCGAGCTGCGGGGCGCATCAGAAATCGTGACCGGAACCATTACCAAGATTGACATTGATGAGTTCACGGGGCGAGACAGATTCAAAATCGAATACATTACCACGCTACGAAGTGAGCCTGCATGGAAGCAAGTCGGTGAGGATTGGTTCCAGAAGTATGCGCTTTAAATAGGAGAGCAAATGACGAGAACCGCATTGCTGAAAAAGCTAGACGCAGTTATGGCAGAAGCCGAACGCTGCGCCATGTATGGCTCGATTGAAATAGAAATGCGGGCGGGTGAAGGTGTCCTGCTGCGCAAAGTCAGCACCGAACGCTTAGGAATGGAGAAAAACTCCGATGAACAATTCAAACGGTAAGCTCACCCACCAGCAAGTTCGTCAAGTCTGCGGAGCAAAGGCCAAAGATAAAGAGATGACATGTCCCTGCTGCGGCCATTCTCATCTGCAACTGTTCGGCAGCGACGGTATCAAGTGCCAGAACGGATGCACGACAGAACAGGTTGCGACCGAAATACGACAGCACCTGAGCACCGGCTCAACCATTCAGCGCACAGAAGTATCCAAGCCGAAGACGCCCAAGCCGTCCGAGCTGCCGGGTTGGAAAGGGTTCACTCTGGACGACTATTGCCATTTGAAAAAACTGGACAAGTCCCCGCTCATGTATTTCTTCGGCGTTCACGAAGCAACTCGGCGCGGAAAAACCGTCGTAGCTTGGCCGTATTTCGATGAGAATGGAAAGCTGCTGGCGACGAAGTTCAGGCTTTCGCACGAGAGTCACGACACCTATTTTGAACCAGCGGACCCGCACATCCCGTATGGCTTGAACAACCCACTGCTGAAGGACATGGTGGCGCGCAGCTACGATTTGCTTATAACGGAGGGTGAGTCAGACTGCCACACGCTCGCTTGCTGGGGCTTTCCCGTAATCGGTATATCAGGCAGTCAAGGATGGCTGCCAGAGTTCGCCGAGCTGCCTGTTGTAGAAAATGCGAAGCGCTTATTCGTGTGTGAAGATGACGACGAAGGCGGCAGAACGTTCACCAAGCGAATTCTCAAAGAGATGCCGCAGGCACTCATTCTTCGCTTCGATGGCTTCAAGGACCCCAGCGAGCTGCATCTAAAGCACGGCGACACCAGCGGTCTAGACTGGCTGCCAAGCCCCTTCATTCAATCAATTGACATAGCAATCCAAAGAGCAACATTGGAAAGAGCAATGCGGCAGCCGAAAAAGGCGAAAGAGAAGCCCATGCCGATGCGTGAAGAAGCGTTCCACGGACTGGCCGGAAAGATTGTCAAGCTACTTGAACCGTCGCTTGAAGCCAGCCGCGAAGCAATTCTTGCAAACGTGCTCGGTTGCACTGCTGTGCTTTTCCAGCACGAGGCTTATTTCAAGGTCACGGCGGACGTTCACTATCCGGACGACTACTATCTGACGATAGGCAACTCGGCAGTATCGCGCAAAGGCACCACGACAAACGCCGTGCTGGAAGTTCTTGAGCGGTCGCAGGCGGGCTTCAAAGAGCACATCTTGCGCGGACTTTCTACTGGGCAGGGGCTGATAACAGCGCTCAGCAAGAAAAAACCCGAAGGCGAGGACGAGAACGAGGAAGCGGTCAGCGAGCCCATTGCACCCGCTGTGCTGATTGAAATTTCGGAGTTCGCCGAGCTGCTGGCCGTGATGAGACGAGAGGAAAACACGCTCTCCGCCGTTCTGCGTGATGCTTGGGATGGGAAACCTCTGGCCGTCCTCACGCGGAACCAGCCCTTGCGCGTGAAGAACTCCAGCTTGGCCACAATCGCACACATCACAAGAAACGAACTACTGAGCAAGTTAACTTCCACGGACCGAGCCAACGGTTTTGCGAACAGATACATCTTTATTTGGATGGAGCGCGCCAAACTGCTGCCGCGCGGCAGCATGGAGCACATAAACTTCAATGAAGTCGTCACCGAACTGCACACCGCAATCAAGACCAGCCGGGGCGCAGGAGAGCTTAGACGAGACGAAGAAACAGAAGAACTGTGGGCGGAGGAATACAAACGTCTGAGCACGCGCGGAGATTCGATGATTGACGCACTGCTCAGCCGAGCGGAGGCCCATGTGATGCGCCTGAGCCTTCTCTACGCCCTGCTGGAAGGCTCAAAGGAAATCCGCAAGGAGCACCTGAAGGCTGCGCTGGCCGTTTGGGACTACAGCGAAGCCAGCGTTCATTATGTGTTCGAAAATGCGGTCGATTCAGAAGAACAAAAGATACGTCAGAAGTTAGAGCAAAAAGGTCCGCTCACAACGTTCGAAATTCTCGTCCAAGTTTTTAATAGTCACAAATCCACAAAAGAAGTAGCAGAGAAAATGGAAGCTCTAGAGCAGCGTCGTATAGTGCGGTGCTGCCAGAAAGAATTCAAGACGAAGGCGGTGCCAGCTTGGGAGCTGGTTGAATGAATACCTCGCATACCTCGCGACCTCGCTGGGTCGCAAAAAGGTGTTATTCCCAGTAAAGGCATCGTAGCAATACCTCGCATACCTCGCTTCTTTTTTAAGCGGGTTTTCTATCTTCATAAAAGATAAAGGCTTATCTCTGAATCATGATTTTGTGTGCCAGCGAGGTCGCGAGGTATGCGAGGTATTCATGTCACACCTCTCGGACCTTGTGTGACCCTGCTCACCAAACCAATCGTCGTGGAGAACGATTTCGATGACCGTATCAGCGCCCGGATAGCCCGGGCAGGCTGCGGAAGCCGCTGCACGTCCATTTTCTGAACAGGAACCGCCGAAATACGTCTGGGTAGATCGGGTTCCGCCGAAGCCAGAGCGCAGGCAGTTAGTAGCGATGGTCAAGGGTGATCCACACCTGTCACCAACACAAATTGAACGCAAAGGCTTAGGGCTGTCACGCGGGAAGATTACGCGCTTGCTGGGTGAAGCAGGATATCAGTGGAAGGGTGAGGAATGGAAGGGCCCTGCCCAGGCTCCAACCCAAGAAACCTTACCTTTGGAATCGGAGTATTAGGTGAGTGCGAGAAAGTTGGGTTTTAAAGCTGCCCACACTCTGCGGGGCGCGAGAGAGACGCGCACTATAACTAGTGCGCGATCTCGCATCTCGCACCCCTTTGCAGCCTGTAATGCGAGAAGCGCGAGACCCGCGAGATTTATATGTTTTTCGGGTAATCTCGCATCTCGCAGGTGGAATCCCATTCACCACACGATGTGGCTTCCGGATGATTGCGCCAGCGACGTGGATTGGAGCCCGCTGCCTGACGCCACACGTGCCCCAGGTTGCGTCCAAGCAAGGCAGGTCGAGTGAAGAGGCTAAGTGCCCTGCCCTCAGCGTTTAAGTGGAACCAACCAATCCTTTGTAAGTGTATGAAAACAGGGGGTAAGGCATGCATTTCTGAAAAATAAAAAGTTTTTCCCTGCCGCGCGCCGGTTCTCCGCTTACATTCCCCATACGATGCCCGCAAATCGAAATACTTTGCGCCAGATAGGGGTCACTTCCCGCGACTTATCATCTCCTGCCCGTCACATACCCCGGCATAAGTGGAGGTATTTATATGACACGTATTTGCGTGAACCTGACGTCTGAACAGGTCGCTTCATTGAAGCAGCGAGCCCTTGATACTGGCGTTCCACAAAGCGAGCAAATTAGGCGAGCCATAAACCTTGCCCTATTCGCTGACAAACAAACCCCAAGAAAACAGCCAGTTCTTTTCGCTCCAAAAGCGGAGACGAGGTGAGGCCCGGCGGGACAGTTAAAAGGCACCTCGCAGCGCTTGGAGAAAAGCTCTGTGCGTGCCCAGCACAAAATGTTGCTACTTGTCCTTACATTCAGCGTGGTAATAATTGTCGCGGTGTTGACCACCCTGAAACGAAAAGAATGCTGGATGCGCTGTCTTCACACGATGGTGTGCTCTGGACTTACTCAGATTTCATGCTTGTTTGGGACACGTCTTTAAAGAAATCTCGTAATGCGTATCTGAACGCAAAGTCTCGGTGTGAGAATCACAACCTTGCTTGTTGGCCTAACTACGGCGGTCGGGGCATAAAGTTCTTGTTCAAATCTCTCGACCAGTGGTTAGCAGAAATCGGATTGCCACCAAGTGAACTACACAGTGTTGACAGATTCCCGAACAATGATGGCAATTACGAGCCGGGCAACGTCCGATGGGCGACCGCTAAAGAGCAAAGAGCAAATCAGCACAGGGCTTTATGAGACGAAAGGACATCAACGAGACTCACAAGAACTATACCACAGCCGAATTGTCTCTTCGGGAGAAGCAAGCCGCACGAGTTTTTGAATTAGGTCGACCATCCACTCCAGAATATCTGTGGAACAACAAGCCTCTCTATGCCATCTGGAAACGAACGTCGGAAAACTTGCTGAAGGCTCGCGTGCTTTCCTATGCGGACGGAGACGCTTTACTCGCAGCGTGTTCAGCACGTTTGGCTGGGCAAGACGCATTAGCGAAGGAAATCTTCAACAAAACTTGGAAGGGTCGCAAGCGATTTCCAGAGCCTGTTGTCGCTGGGAATTCGCTCGCCGCTTTTATCGAGCGAATCAAGGCAGAACGCACCAGCTTCGGTGACAGGCTGCAACCGGATCAGACGCTGACCATCGATGGCGACGTTCCCTATGAGTGGCCGGATGGCGACGCCGCAGCCGTTGCCCGGAAGTATGCTGTCGAATCAATCGGCTCGCCTGATGTCGGCGAACTGGTTAAGCAAGCCTGTGCTCGTTTTCTCAATGATCTTGAACACGGACATGAACGCGGGATTTTCTTTGACCCGCTTGCGGTTCGGAACGTCGTATCTTTCGCAAAGGAGTTTGGCGGCCTGCCTGAAATCCTGCCGTGGGAAGTTTTTGTTGCTGCGGCAATCTTCGGTTTCAAGCGGGCATCCGGTCTTCGCGTAGTGACGGAAGCGTGGTTGTCTGTGGGTCGCAAAAATGGCAAGACTCGATTCGCTGCAACGATTGGTCTGTTCTTGTTGGTTTGCGACCTTCAAAAATATGCTGAGGTTTATATCTGCGCTACAGCAAAGGAACAAAGCCGCATTTGTTGGCGAGATGCCCGTCGCGTAGTTGGTAACAATTCTGAACTCACTGCATATGTCACGCGGTGGGCTGGTGAGTTGCACGTTAAAGATACTGACTCGAAAATGCAAGCGCTGGCATCAGAGGAACGTTCATTCCTCGGTGTGCGTGCAAGTGGAATCGTGGCTGATGAAATAGGCGTCTGGGATTCGCGCGACGCTTGGGACGCCATCGTCCAAAGCACGGTCTCGCGTCCGCAGCCGCTAACGCTGGCAATCACGACAGCACCCGCGCACAAAATGACCTTCGCTTATGAGAAGTTCAGTTGGGTGGAAAAAATCCTCCGTGGTGTCGTGCAGGCCGACCACGTCTTTGCTGCCATATTCCGAATCGACGACGGCGACGACGCGACCGACATTGTCAAACTTCGAAAAGCGAACCCGAGCCTTGGCACGATTCTTCCCGAGGAGCATATTCGGAAACAGATCGACGAACTGGCGGACTCTCCGTCCGGACTTAATAACTTCCTCCAGTTCCACGCCAATGTCACCCCCGAGAGAACTCTGCAACGTCAGGGCAGCATCGCTCCGAAGAAGTGGGACGCGTGTCACGGCTTTGATTTGATTGGCGAGACAGAGCCGGGCAAGGCGGTGACAAAGTTCTTGGAATTGAACACAGACACCCCTGTCTATCTGGGCGTTGACATCGGACTAAAAAATGACCTCACGGCTATCGCTATGTTCTTTCCGAAGGGAAGGTTTGCCGAAGGCGCAGAACCAATCGCACGCCCAACCGTCATTGTTCAATGTTACGCGCCTGAAGATGGCCTGCTGGAAAAGGAGCGGACGTGGGGCGTGCCTCTGTCGGTATGGGCACGAGAGGATTTCTTGACGCTAACACCCGGCGACATGGTTGACCTCCGCGAAGTCAAGCAGGACATCATCAATCTTTGCACTCGATACCACGTCGTTGAAACAGGGTATGACCCTTGGGGCTTCCCCGTGCAAGCAGCCGAACTCAACGAAGCAGGCATCACATGCGTCGCTGTTCCTCAAGTTCCTTCGCAACTCACGGCTCCGTGTCAGGAATTTCAAGCTGCAATCCAGCGAGGAGAGCTGGTTCATTTTGCTGCCGCGCCGCTTGCTTGGGCTGCTGGGAACGTGGTTTTTGTCGAGAGCGAGAAGCACAGTGGAATGAAACCGGAGAAGTTAAGTCCGACAGAAAAGATAGACCCCATCGCGGCAATCATAAACAGTTGGCACCGATACCTTGCTAACCCACCTGCTGGCGCACCTATGTGTTTTTTCATTAAAGATGACGGCGGAGTCGCGCGGGTTGGCCCTGATGGTTTGATACAGGTTAAAGGCCCGTTGTCGGACAAGGAACGCTATGGTAATTGAAATCAATCGCCGAGAGGCAAAAGGAGAAACAAATGGCTAAATTTTTTGATGGTATCAAGCACATCGTCACAAGCATCCGTAACCTACCCGAGCTGATGAACGAGAACCAAGCGCTCAGACAGCTCTACCAGCAAAGCAACTTCAGCGGTGGTTTGGTTCCGGGTCAGTATTATCGAGTTGTTGACCCCGGCACGGGAAACTGCAAAGGCTACAGCGCCGTCTGTTTGTGCGGGAAGGAGCATCGCATCTATTCCCTCTCTGCCGTTTTTGCGCAAGAGCTACGCTGTCCGGCCTGCAAAATGGAAATCAACCTACTCAAGAAGATCGGCGCATGTGATGCAGCCGGAAACCTCCTTGTTAAAACACAGGAAGTCGAAGCTTTGGTAGCCAAGCTTCCTGTTCGCCCTGTTATGTCGGAAAAACAACCGCAGTTCTTTTCGACTGACGATGATGGCGGTAGCCAAGGTGGTGGCGGCGCGGCATCTGATAACTGGAGCGGTAACCCTCCGCTCGGCAGTGATGGAAGATGGGTGTAGGCCGTGCAGAGTTCCCCTAGGTCGTGCGGTCACTGTGGCAAGGCATCTGTTAATGGAACGGGTTACTGCGCCTCACATCAGCAAGCAGCCGCCCGTGGAGAGAAGCGCCTGCGAGATGCCACGGACAAAGAATATGGTCACGTGCGGTGGCTAAGATTCAGAAAATGGATTTTAGCAGGTCGTCCTCTTTGCCAGCGCATCAACAAAAGCGTCCGATGCACGAATGCTGCAACGCTTGTTCACCATCTCTGGAGCCCACGCCAGCGTCCTGATTTGTTTATTTCTGAGCGCCACGTTCTTGCTCTTTGCGCGTGGTGCCACACCGACGAACCCGGCACCCCGTGGTATCGCGCTGGTGTGGACTATGTAGACGAGCAACTACACGGTTCATGGGAGAACTACGGAGGGGAAAATGTTCAGACTTTTCAAAAGACGACCGAGTGATGCGGAGCTTGCTGCTCTCACCAGAAAACTTTTGCTCATCGCCGCCGGTATGCGCCGTGCGGGTAAGTCTTTGCCTGAGATGCAGGCATTCCTCGCACAGACCGTCGCTGTGACCACCAAGTTGTCCAGCCACGATGCCGCGACCGTTGTTAACTCAGTTATGGACGTAGTTCGCCATGCCCCGGTCGTCATCTAACTCCCCCCCGTCACACGGTGCGGGTTCAATAGCAGCGTAAGAACGACGCGCTGGCACTACACTTCGTAAGACTTAGGAGCCCTACCGTGAAGATAACCCATATCAATTCCCCGAAGGCTGGCATCACTGAACATCTTCGTCCAGACGTCGCGCGCGTTCTCATTGCATCTGGTCTCGCGACAGAAGTTCCGTTCCCAGAACGTGGCAAGCCTGGGTGGTTGGAAGCCATGCGTGAACGCGACCTTAACCGCGCTCCCGGCCCGCACGACACTCCTGTCGCCAATGTTTTTCCACCGCAGTGGTCGGTCGAAAAGGACTTTACTGCTCCCATAATCACTTACCGCTCTGGTTGTGAAGTTTGGCATTACCGCACGCCGCCAGAGGCATGTCCGCCCGCAATCAAAAGACAGTTTGAGGAAGCTACGGGAGCAGGTAGCACCAATCTAACCAAGTCTCAGCTTGAACAGGAAACTTACAAGCAGGAGTCTGCCAGTAAGCACGGGCAGTCGCGCATCTTGACAATGTTAGGCGTTGTGCCACGGGAATAGGCCAAACACTTTTGGGGGATAGTAGGGGAGCAGCAGGGCACAAGGAGAAACTTATGAGCAATGTTGAATATGCAGCACTTCCAGGCGACGGTCTTCCCGGAGATGGCGAGTTCCGTGAATTACCACGGACTATGCCAAAAAGATTCTTTGACCGCATTAAAGAGGTTCGCTCTGCCATCAGGGAAGGTCGAGAAATCCCGCAACCATCCGCCGAATACCGCTCAACCGCCCAGTTCGTGCGTCGGCTGTTCACGCCCCGCAGACAAGAGCTGTCGTGGGAGGAAAAGTTCGAGCAACGGAACGGACGCCCGATGCGACATCTTTCTCCCACAGCGAAGGCCCTCAGGAAAACAGAACGGAAAACGGATGCCGAAATCGCTCACCAAAATGGTATCACCGTGGAAGCTCTCCAAGACGGCAAACTTCGGCTTAAGGCTCAGCGTCTCGCTGAGGAGATCCGCCGTGACCACGTGGCAATGACACGGCTCGAACTGACAATGGGCACCCACCGCCCCGCCTACGAAGAGCAATAAGCCATGATAAAGACTAAGTACACAATTCACGACCGCTTGGATGAAATCGAGAAAGAAGTCAAAGCGCTCCGTTTCGATTTGGAACAGAAACACATGCGACCAGGCCCCCAAGGAGATTCCATCCGTGGCGAGAAGGGTGACACCGTGGTCGGCCCCGCCGGTCGGGACGGAAAAAATGGCGTGGATGCGGTGGGCTTACCCGGCACGAACGGCGTGAACGGAAGAAACGGAATTGACGGATTGCCCGGCCCCGATACCATCGCCGTGTTGGCAGAAGCACGCTCTGAGATTGCCACGATACGCTCACAGTTTGCATCGCTTAAACAGGACTTCGAGACGCTGAGCCTTGCCTTCACCACATCGAGCAAAAAGAATGCCGAATACATAGAATTCTTGCGCGCCAAACGTGAGAAGCGCTTGGAAGAATGGAAGAAGCAGGCATGACCTTCACCGTGAAGCTTGTAGACTTGCTGGCTGCAAACCATCCCGGTTGCATCACGACCGTTGAGATTCGTGATAGAGCGTTGGTCGAGCACTATGCAGCGATGCCCGCAGCCACGGCACCACCCGTAAGAGTAAAGCGGAACCTGAGAATAGCGGATGGATGGCACCGCGTCGCGGCAGCAAAGAAACGCGGAGATGTTGACGTGCTCTGCACGGCAGCAACGACGCACGAAGAGCTTTCAGCTTAAAAAAGGAGCAACAAAATGTCAACAGTCATTGAGCAAGCGATTCTTGATCTACGCGCTGGCAATATTGACCTCGTGGCCTTCAGGGTCATCCTGACTGCCGCGTTCAACTAACAAGAAACACAAAAGGAGAAACACCAATGGCAAAAGATCAATACAGCCCCGATAACGGGTATCAACCTGACGACGAGGATGAAAAAGAAGAAGATCGCACCTCCATCCTCAGTCCGACGCCCAGACCCGGCAGCGGTTCGCTTGTGCCGTGGGGAAGGAAGAGTAAAGAATGACGCAACTAACTGCTGAAGACGAAGCGCGACGGCTGGCCTACAAGGTCGGGCTGTTGGAACTTACACCGATTTTCGCTCGGCTCATCGCCGCTGAGCGAGCCGTCGCTGAGCAGGCGACACAAATCGCTGCGCTCCAATCGACGTGCCTCAAGCTCAAACACGGAAAGTAAGTTCACGCAGAGGCCGGGTTCAACGGGCGTGAAAGGGCCATCCTCCCTGAAACACCGCCCCGGCGAAGGCTGGTCGTCCTTGCATGCGACCAGCCCCCCAATTTTCCACCGGCAACGGTGGCGTGCCTACTCCAGCGAGGCGAGCGTGTGAGACGGTAACGCCCACCGCTCATGGCTGGACGAAGTGTGGCGCGCAACTTCGTTTCGAGGATAGCGCTGGTTGGCAGGCGTAACCCTGCCGGTCGGGAACCGAGAAACCTGACCACCTTTCCCCTGACCGGAGAACCTGCCGGTCGGCGGGAACGCGGTGATACCCTATGGCTTATTCATTTTCATGGCAGGACGTCGTCGGGAAATCGGTCATCGCGCTGAAGAACATCCAGCCCGGCACGACTGTCGAGGATGTGTCCAATTTCTTCTGGCGCGAGCTAGGTCTCAACGTTCCACCAGAGAATATATCGCAATCCGACCATCTTGCCGATCCGTGGGCCACCGTCATCCTGTCACGCGAATGCCTTGCCGATTGGCTGAACCGTGCCATCACGGCGCACGGGCTTCGCTTGAATGGATCAATCCCGCACGCCGAGCCATCCCAGTTCGGTATGAGCAAGACCCAAGCAACAAGGTTCAAATTATGAGCTCCCATCGCCATCTAACTATTCCAAAATGCGCTCTTTTTTCTCCGAGCGAACTGACCATCGCGGATGATTGCAGCCAAGAAGATTTCGTTCGCATCGTCAAAGCTGTCGTTAAAATTGATAGTGCTAGCGGCTGGTGGACTGCTGACGCTGCATTATTTGCTGTCAATGCTTGGGGACGCGAAGCAGGCTTGGGCGTGATGGTCGAAGCGACTTCATACAAGCATACGACACGACGGTGAAAATCTTTCAGTCTACAATCTTCGAGCACTGGCGGTCGAAGAGTACGGCTCAGAGCCATGCCAGAGACGAAAAAAACCAACGAAGTCTATTTCAATCGACGAGGTAGTTTATCGGCTCGCGCTCATTCGACTTAAGCGAAAAGGGCTCGGCGTGCTCGTGGAGAACTTGTTGCGAAACTGGATGAAGTCTAACCCTGAGGAGAAGCCAGCCATCATAACTCCACCTGTTGAAGAGCCGCGCCTGCCATACGCCGAGCGACGGAAAAAGCAGATTGCTGACGGCGCAAAACCGATTCCGCAGAAAGAGCGCAGGCCGTCGAAGCTAAAACTGGCGTGGGTTGAATGTTCGCCGGAACAGTTCATCGACGGTAAAGATGGCGTGGTGCCCTACAAAGGGGCGGGCAAGGTCGCTGCAACAAAATTCTGGTCCCAAGCTGACGCAATCGCAGCAGAGCAGATCAATTTCGAGCGGTGCGGCTACCGCGAAGAAGTTCGGCGATGTGAAGTTTGTAATTGCTGGCACGTATACCACCGCTACAGCATACTGCCCGCAGGCGCAAAGGTTGGTATCACGGCCCCATCCCCCGCCTAAAGTGCCAGCCCACGTCACCACGTCGCCGAGTTTGAGCAAGAAAAAGGCCCCCGGCGAGCCGGAGGCCGATGATGCGGGTTTAACTTTCATTTCCACCCCGCCATTTGGAGCAAGCGCTCGGCGGCCAGCACATTCTTGGTTTCTTCTTCGAAGCCTTGCAGCGTTCCGAGTGCCGCCAGAAATTCGCCCTGATCCAAATAGGCCGCGACATCACCCAATTGGTTGACGAGTCTTTCGATTGATGCAAGGGCGACCGTGCGGGCAGCGTTCTTCAAGGTCTCGGCTTCTTTTGCGCGGCGCGCGTCCTGCTTTGCGGCTTGGATTCCTTCATCTGCTGGTGTTGTCATACCGCCTCCTCAATGACGACCGGCGTGGGCGTGACCTTGCGTCGGCGCACCAGCTTGGGCTTCCCCGCCTTGGCCTTCTGCCGTTTGATGAACGCGGCGCTGTTCTTGGCATTTTGGGCGTTGTGAAAATCGCAGTAGCTGCGCCGCTTCCCATCAGGTGCTTTCTTCGGCGTGCGCTTGCATCCCGCGCGGACGCACTGCCCGGCGGCCTTTCGTTTTTGATATTCGCTCTTCGGCATGACTTCCTCCCGGTCCCGAACATTGGCTCCGTGCCCGGCAGAAGTCAACGTCTGTAGAATGAATAGGTTGAGAAAAGAGTCGCCGCGCGAATGAAACGTGTGGTACAATAAACCTGCTCAAGTGTCGGTCTCGGAGAGTACTGTCAGTGTGGGTACTGAACCGCGCTTGAGAACCGTGGGTCGCGGCATGACAGCCGCAACGGGGTTCGAATCCCTTACTCTCCGCCAGTACGCGGCCTGCGAATATAATGCTTGACAAAAACCCCCATCACAGTTTATGGTGATAGTGGTTCTCAAGCGCGGTATCAGTACCAAGATTGCGGGGCGGCCTAACCAGCCGCCCTTTCACTTTTACGCCGCCTGTTTGAAAAGCCTGATGATGTCAGGTTCCGGCATTCCGCCATCCTTCAGCATTGCACGCAACTCGGGTTCTGTGCCGTTTTCGGTACTGTGAGAATAGCTCGGCTTTGTGCTCGCCAAATCTATCCACCTGAGTTCGTATTCCGGCGGGTCAGTATCTGGAACCTTCCATAAGCCAAGCACGCGAAACGTTCTTTTGGGACTGCTCATAATCCTACATTTTCCCGCTCGAACCCGGTGGCGCGGCAGGCTTTCGGAAGTATCCGGCTTTTGCTTAGGAGGCCTGACGTCTGGTGATGATGTTTAGCCGTCCCGCAATTCACTGCCAACCGCGCCCGAATGACCCCGTGTGACCCCGCGCCGCCGCACCACCGTAACTTTCCCTGCCCCGTCCAGGTGCGTACCGTCACGACAGGAGGGACGTGATGACGGATACAAAGAAGGAACGCCCAGCAGAACTGGACGCTGCTGAGAAAACAGTCCGCGATGCGGGCGGAGTTCCCGCCGAAGTATGCTATCGCGCTGACGGGCGGATGGAAATTTCGTTTGTGATAGCCGGAGATTTAAGCGACCGGGTCCACACATTCTTCTGGGACCGACAGGAGTCTCTCACGACGCTATACAATTTCGTCCGTTCGAAAGTACCCAGAGTCATTGCCATCCCCGGAGCGTAATTCTGGAGGGCGTAGGCCGCGCGCGGGGCGGAAGGACACACGTCCCGCATCCGGCACTGCGCAGTCACCCCTCTTGCGCCGGATGCTGACAGCGTAACTCTGGAAGGCGCGGACCCTGCCAAGGGGTGATACCAGTGCTACCGGAAACCCCGAAACTGCGGGATACAGGGGATACAGGAGAGCACGGCAGCCGAAGACGGTGGTCGGTTGCAAGTCGTTAAAACGTCGCGTATTATCACGGAAGTAGCCTGTTCATCGGCCTTTGAGCGAAAGGGGCGTCAGATAATCCCCCCTTCCGCACCACCATATTGATTCCACCGGAATTTAAAAACGGGCCGCGGCCCCGACGGAGCGCTTTTTGCGATGACCATTTTGATCACGCTGATTCACGTTATCGTTTGTTTTTTTCTGATTGCAGTCGTTTTGCTGCAGAGCGGAAAGAGCGGCGACTTGGCCGCGGCTTTTGGCGGTCAGGGCAGCCAGACGGCATTTGGCCCGCGGGGCGCGGCCTCGGTTCTTTCCCGGGCGACAACCTGGTCCGCGATCATCTTCATGCTTACGTCGATCACGCTTTCGATTTTTGCAGCGCGCCGAACCGGGCCGACGTCCGTGCTTTCGGGAGTGAAGCCGTCGCAGACCAAGTCGCAGCCCGCGGTGCCGGCCCCGCCCTCCGCTCCGCCCACCGTTCCGCAAAACCAGGCGCCGACACAGAAATAACTTGCACGTGTGGTGGCGGGGCTCTGCCCCGCCGGCACAGGGCAGAGCCCCGTCACCACACGAAAAGCTCCACCGCCCGACCCGTCCCTCAGTTACCCTACCAGGAAGGGGTTCTCTTCCCTTTCCTCGCCGATGGTGGTTCGCGGGCCGTGTCCTGGAATCACGACAGTCTCATCCGGCAGAGTCAACACGCGGTCGTGCAGCGAGCTCATGATTTTCTCGAACGATCCTCCCGGGAGATCGGTGCGTCCAATGCTGCGGGCGAACAGGGTGTCGCCGGCGATCAATAATTTTTCCGCGGGAAAATAGAGACAGATGCTGCCCTCGGTGTGGCCGGGAGTGTGGAGCACGTTCGCCCTCAGTCCGCCCGCCCGCAGCGCGTCGCCGTCTCCAATGCTCGCTTCGATGGCAACCTTGCCCGGCGCGGCCATGCCGAGCCATGAAGCCTGCACGTCGAGCATCTTCAACAGCGCGTAATCATTCTGATTAAGCAGGATGGGCGCGCCCGTCTGTGCCCGCAACTTCATCGCCCCGCCGACGTGATCAATGTGGGCGTGGGTAATGACGATCTGCTTCACATCCAGCTTGTACTGACGAACGATGGCGAGAACGTCCTCAATATCGTCGCCCGGATCGATGACCATGGCTTCGTGCGTGGTCTCATCGCCGATAACGGAGCAGTTACACTGCAGCGGGCCTACGGGAAGGATCTTGTGGATCATGAATTCATTTTCGCTCAGGCTGAGAGTTTCCACCACAATCGGAAGCCACCATGAACATTTCACGGAACCGCTCTCAGTTGTTCATCGTATCTGAGCTGACGTACAATCCTGCCAATTGCCGAGGTCTTTTGATGAGCCTTCACCGCACTACCCGCATTGTTGTTTTCTTTCTCCTTGCCTTCAGCGCATTCGCCCAAGCCCAGAATCAATTGATTCCGCGTAGCGTCTTGTTTGGCAATCCTGAACGCTCTTCGCCACAAATTTCGCCCGACGGCGCCATGCTCGCCTATCTTGCCCCCGACCAGGGAGTGCTCAACATCTGGGTACGCACTCTGGGCAAAACAGACGATCGCGCCATCACCAATGACCGCAAGCGCGGCATCCGCAATCTGTTTTGGCAGTACGACTCGAAGACGATCCTCTATGCCCAGGACCAGAACGGAGATGAAAACTGGCGCGTCTATCAAACCAACATCGCCACCAAACAGACGCGCGACCTGACGCCTTTCGATAAGGTCCGCGCCGACATCGTCGCTCTTGAGCCTGCCCATCCGGAGACCGCCCTCATTCAGTTGAATAAGCGCGATCCCAAGCTCTTTGATATTTACCGGGTGAATCTCCAGACTGGCGAACTCACGCTCGATACGGAGAACCCGGGCGATGTTTCCGGTTACCAGTCCGATCACGATCTGCAGGTTCGTGCCGCGCAGGTGACCACTGACGATGGTGGCGCCGTGATCCGCGTGCGCGACAACGCAAAAGCGCCCTGGCGTGAATTGATGAAGTGGGGCCCCGAAGAAACCTTGGGCAACGTCTCCGGCTTCTCTCCGGACAACCGCGCTTTGCTGGTCATCACTTCTCTGCAGGCCAACGCCGCCCGTCTGGTTTCGGTCGATATCGCCACCGGGAAAAGGACGGTCATTGCCGAAGACCCGCAATTCGACGTTTCGTTTGTAGTCACGCATCCCCGGACCAACCTGCTCCAGGCAGTGGTGTTTCTGCGCGAGCGCCGCGACTTCCAGATTCTCGACCCGGCGCTACAGCCAGATTTCAACGCCCTCAAGAAAGTGCGCGATGCCGACATCAGTGACATCAGCCGCGACCTGGCCGATGATAGGTGGGTTGTGACCTTTGAGGGTGACGACGCTCCTATCTACTACTATCTGTACGACCGCCCCCGCAAGAAAGCCACCGTGCTCTTCAGCAACCGTCCGGCGCTCGAGAACTTCAAACTGGCGAAAGTCAAGCCGATCCAATACAAGGCTCGCGATGGCATGACCATCTACGGGTATCTCACGACTCCCGCCGGCGTCGAACCGAAGAACCTGTCCATGGTCATTTTCCCGCACGGTGGTCCTTGGGATCGCGACCTCTGGGGATATGATCCCTACGCGCAGTGGCTTGCCAATCGCGGCTACGCCGTCCTCCAGCCCAATTTCCGAGCTTCCACCGGCTACGGCAAGCAGTACCTCAACGCCGGTGATCGGCAATGGGCCGGTACCATGCGAACCGATCTGCTCGACGGCAAAGATTGGGTCGTCAAGCAAGGCGTCGCCGATCCCTTGAAAGTCTGCATCATGGGCGGCAGCTACGGCGGTTACGCCACTCTCGCCGGAGTCGCCTTTGCACCCGATGCTTATGCCTGTGGCGTCGATATCGTCGGCCCCTCCAACCTCAACACCTTGCTGAAAACCATCCCCCCGTACTGGTCTACGCTGCTCGCCGTTTTTCACCAACGCATGGGAGACAATGAAGAAATTCTGAAATCGCAATCGCCTTTGTTCAAGGCCGACCAGATCAAGGCGCCTTTGCTGATCGGCCAGGGCGCAAATGATCCGCGCGTTAACAAAGCGGAGAGCGACCAAATCGTCGCCGCCATGCGCAAAAACAACAAGCCGGTTGAATACTTTGTATTCCCTGACGAGGGTCACGGTTTCGCGCGGCCGGAAAACCGTATGGCTTTCAATGCTGCCTCCGAGGAGTTCCTTGCGAAGTATCTTGGAGGGAAGTACGAACCGCCGAGCGATGCGGAAAAGAAATTGCTCGACAGCGTAAAACAATGACTCATAGAGACGCCGGGGCCGCGTCTCTATGGTCACAAATCACGTCTTCGACCCAACCTGCCCTACGATGCCACCGCGATCTGCCCGGTCGTCTGATCGGAGCGGAAGCGCAGCAGCGCCGCGATATTGCCGGCGCGATCCAGATCGCCGTGCTCCTTGAGATAGAACAATTCGATGTCGCGACGGATGGCGATGGGAATGATGGCGTCGCAAACGTCGTTGAGTTCGCGAGTGAGGCTTCCGCAAGCGACGCACGACGGCACCAGGTGGGCGTCGAGGTGGCCGCAGTTAGGGCACTCGACCGCTCGAGCCGAATAGTTGTCGGCGAGAAAAATGGTCTGCACTTCCCCGCTTTCCAGCGCTTGCAGCACGCGGCGGAGGCCGGTGACACCGCGTCCGTTGGACTTGGCGAAATCCACCGCTTCGTTGGCCTTGGTGGAAGCCGCGCTCCGTGATCCAGCGATTCAGGACGGCCCCAGCGTGGTCGCGAATCTCTTCATTCGAGACGCTGGCAACATCGGCGGAGAATCGGCCAATCAGGCGCTGCTTCACGTACGGGTGGAGGTGGGCCTCGAACTCGGGCCAGTTAGCATCCTGGCAACCGACGATGAGCCGCTCCCAGATCCCTTTCTCGAAGTCGGTCCGCAAGCGCTCGGAAACCGCCTTGAAATGTTGCAGCGCTTCCTCGGACACACGCCGTTCGGCATGGCCGCCTTCGTAGCCGTTGTAGCCGTAGCTGGCGGCGTTGCGCGAGAGCATGTGGACGATGGCTCCGCGTTCGCGCAGGTCATCCAGGCGAAGATCGAAGAACCGGGCGCGCTGGCGGTCGACCATGGCGACGCAGAGCGCGGGTTGCGCTCCCAGCAAAGCCGCCAGCGGTTTCAACTGAAAGCGAGGCTGGAGAAAAATTCGCGTGGCTCCGAGACGCGGCGGCAGTTCGTACTCCTTCCAGAAATTCTGCGCGGAGCAGGCAAAGACTGCCTTCCCCCGGGCGTTGCCGCGCAGGTTCGTGGCCAGGTCGAGCACGCGATCCAGGTCGGCGTGAAGGGATCCATTCTTACCGCTTGCGGCGGCGCTCTTCAGCGCCTGCTTCACCACATCTTTGGCCACGATGGCCTCGCGGCGATGAGAACGATCCTGCGGAGGATCGGGCTGGAAGTAAAAACTCAGGGCGCACGCCCCTTTGGTTTCGTCCGCTTGAAAAGACTGCCAACTCACGGATTTCATCCCGGGTCATCATCTCGACTCTCCTTAAGTACTTGAGATAAATACTGAGATGCTGGTACTGGACAAGACAAATGTTAGATTCGAGTTTTGACCAAGAGTTCCTGGTGGAACTCGCTGGCGATGGAAGGCGCGCTGCGCACGCAGTCGCGCGCCCGTTGCACGGACTCGCGCACGGCCTCCACATGCCGCCCGGTGATGGCGGCAATTTCGTTGAGGGAAAAGCCCTCGATCCCGTAGAGAAGGAAGGCTTCGCGGTCGGTGCGGTCGGCGCCGCGGAGCGCCGCTTGCACCAGAGCAATCATTTCATCGGAGTAGGCAGCCTGTTCCGGAGTGGACACGCGGCGATCGGGAATCGCGCTTTCGCGGGTCCAGCCCTCGTCCGGCTGATGGAATTGCAATGCGGCCTCGTCCGAGCCTTGCACATTCTGCCGGCGGCGGCTGTCTTCGAGGTGCAGCGCGTCGGGAGACTCCAGTTCATGCAGGCGCGCCGTCATCTCGTTCATGGCTTCCAGGGCAAGGCGGTACAGCCACGGTTCGAGCGACAGTTTCTCCGGACGCTCGTGGTCGCCGAGAGCGCGGGCAATCACTTCGTTCACCACCTCGGGAGTGGAGAGACCGTCTTCCAGGATTTCCTCGTCGGCGCGGCGGAAGTAGAGTTCGCGGTCCACGAAACGTTCCAGGCGGCCAAGATTCGCATTCACATAGGAGCCGATGTCGTCGGCGGAAATGGTGGGCGGCATAACCGCCGCCAGCGTCTGCTCGAAGGGAACGCCGGGCTCGGGAGATTCCTGCGGCCCTCCGCGCCAGCGCCGCCATTTGTGGCTGGAGCGGAGCAGTTCCTTGTGCCGGCCGATTTGCTGGATGAGTTCGTCGAAGGCCGCCTTGATGGCCGCGGTGGGGCTGGGAGCTTTCTCCTGCGGCGGTCAATTGGCCCGAGGGCAAGCGCAGATTCACGGAAACGAGCGTGCCCTCGCGCGCCGAATTCTGATCGATGACGGCTTTCAGATGCACCAGTTCAGGCCGGAAGACCTGAAGACGCTTCTGGATTTTCTCGATCTGGTGGCTGATTTCTTTTTCGATGTCGGGAGTTTTGTGGACCTTGTAGCTGACGTGAACGTTCATTTTCGAGCCTCGAACGCGGGCAAGAAGCCCCGTGAAGCTGCGGTCCTAACAAGACGATTGTACACCCGCTGGGAAGGGGCTGAGAGTCCGGGATGAATGTTCGCACACGAGCTCAATTTGCCAAAGTTTTGTCATCCTGAGCGAAGCGAAGGACCTGCTTTTTGCCAGCGCAAGAGACAGCAGGTCCTTCGCTTCGCTCAGGATGACAATTCATTGAGTGGTGTGATCTCGTCTTATTTCACATACACCGAATCCTTCGTTAACTCCTTCGGCATCGCCACCGGGAACGGCGGAAACTCATGCGAGACGCCCTTGAATAACGAAACCGTAGCCTCGGAGCGTCGCGTGCCGTCGTGGACCGCGATCGTGTGCGGCTTCTCCGAATAGCCCTCCACAGAGACACGCCGGCGTAGGCGCCGTCCTTGCGCAGGATGTAGTAGGTCATGTCGATGAACTTGAGCTTGTTCATGTCGCTGTTGTAGTTGCGGGCGATGCGCTTGAGGGCATCCATGCCCGCTTCGAGCGGCGACATGCCGCGCCGCATGTTCTCGACGATGGTGTGCGCTCCGGCGACCTTGATGTTCTCTTCCCCGCTGCCGGTGGCGCCCGCCGAGCCCACGTCCTGATCGGTGTAGCAGCCGGCGCCGATGATCGGCGAATCGCCGCAGCGTCCGGGGAGCTTGAAGGCGAGGCCGCTGGTGGTGGTGCATGCCGGAGATCTCACCCTTGTCGTTGAGCGCGGAGCAGTGAATGGTGCCGGTCGGCGGAGACAGAACGCGCCGGATGGCGGCCATGCGGAATTCCGGCTCGATGCCCAGTTCGGCGGCGCGCTCTTCCAGGCGCTGGATGCGCTGTTCCCAAAGTTCACTTTGCGGCGATGTCGTTGACGGTAATGCCGGCGGCTTCCAATGCGGGTCGGCCAATCCCGGTCCCCACCAGTCGTCGGTCGAGTGGTGCTCCTTCCAGAGCAGCCAGATCTTGCGGGAGCGTTCGGTAAGCAGGTTTTCGCGCGGGAAGCCCATGGCAACGGCGAATCGTTCGGCGCCTTCGCCCACCAGCATGACGTGGCCGGTGTGCTCCATGACCGCTTTGGCCACCAGCGAAACATTCTTGATGTTGCGCACTCCGCCCACCGACCCCGCGCGGCGCGTGGGCCCATGCATGCAGCAGGCGTCGAGTTCGACCACGCCTTCTTCGTTGGGAAGGCCGCCCAGTCCGACGCTATCGTCGTTCGGATCGTCTTCCGGGCCCTTGACCACGCGGAGAGCGGCGTCCAGCGTGTCGCCGCCGTTTTTCAGGAAAGCGAAAGCGTCGTCGAGATAGTTCGACGCCATTGTGGGCGCAGACGATGATCGGCCGCTTGCCAGAGCGCGGGCCTTGCATCCTTATTTCCGTTGTTCTGTGCGCTTAAGCCGGTGGCCAGCGATGCGGCTACGGCCGACTCCAGAAATCCACGACGGGTAATCGACATGAATTCTCCATGCAGGGGAAACGGCGAGAAGGATAACACGAACAAGGATTTGGCGACCGCGGTTGCAACTGCTCTGCATGGTGAGCGGCTACTCTGTGGTGCTCGAAAAACTAGAGTAGCCGCTGGCCGCTAGAGGATTTCACCCCCCACCGGAACGCGAGCTTACTGCGGTTTCGGTTCGCTTGGCGGAGGCGGAGGCGGAGGCGGCGCCCCCATATCGCCGTGGTGCATCATGCCGGGATCCATCATTCCGCCGGAACCCATGGCGTCCATGTGCTTCATCATATGTTCCATGTGGCCAACCATCACGGTCCACATATCTACGTTGGCTTGCCAGCGCGCCTTCTCCGCGGGATCGCCAATCTTAGCCACGTTGGCCTTCAGTTGGTCGAGAGACGCCTTCATCTTGTCCACGTCGGCCTTCATGTGCTGTTTCTCCATCTCCATCATCATCTTGTGGTGGTGTCCCATCTCCATCTGGTCATCACCGCCGGCCCCGCCCTTGGTGGGAGGCGCCTGGGGCGGCGCACTCTGCGTCTGCGCCCACGCTACAGAAGCCAGAGTCAAGATCGCGACAAGCAAAAGGCTCTTGGGATTCATAAGACTTGTCCTTTCTGACAGCCGGTCCAAGTATATTCCTGGGCCCGAGAAAGAAGACACTGCTCCCAAAACTGCGCACAGACATTTCTAAGTTGGTGTAATGGGACTAGCGTCGCCAGCATTCTTCGACTTCGCTCAGGATAAGCCTTGAAGGCTGTCCCGAGGGCGGAGAGGGCTTCCCGTAAGTGGACTGTTTTGAAACAGCCCACTACCGGGCGTCACGTTTAATCGCCCGAGGTGTATGATATTATTAGCTTCGGGTCGTATCCTCCCCCGCTCCGGCGATGAGTAAAGACATTCCTTTTTCCACTCTTAGATCGCGGCTTTCCGGGGGCAAGATACCAGCGCTCGACGGAGTGCGGGCGATCGCTATTTCCCTGGTTGTCCTTCAGCACCTTCACTTCAGTGCCTTTCGCAACTGGGAGGAATCGCTCGGACGCACCGGAGTGACCCTTTTTTTCGTCCTCAGCGGATTTCTCATTACCTGGTTGTTGATCAAGGAAGACGATCGCACGCACGAAATCTCTCTCTGGAACTTTTACGTTCGCCGTTTGCTTCGAATCTTTCCTGCCTTTTATTGTTTCTGGATTGTCTATGTGGCCCTGTCCTGGCTGGCGCATAAGCACATCGCGTGGGGCAACTGCATCGCAGCGCTCTTTTACCTCAACAACTACTATTGGCCTTTGCGAGGCGGAGGCGAAGGCGGAATGCTGCTCACGTGGTCTCTGGGGGTAGAGGAACAGTTCTACGTGGTATGGCCCGCCATCTTCAGGCGATTCCGTGCCAGCCGCGATCGCATCGCTCGTGTTCTGGTTGCCCTGTGCGTCCTGGTGCTTCTGCACCGAATCTTGCTGCTCCATCTATGGCACGCCCCGCAGCTTTATCTATATTCCGCATTCGATGCGCGGATGGACTCTCTCGCCATGGGATGCCTTTTGGCGATTTCGATTAGCACCGGAAAGGCGCTTCGATTTGTCCACGTAGTTTGCTCCCATCGGAGTTTACCCGCCGTTACTTTCGCACTCTTGGCATTCTCCATGGCTTTGCCTTTCCTGACGCATGGCTTCACCTATTGGTGCGTCTGGGGCTTCACCGTCGAGTCGCTGCTGTCCGCGATCTTGATCGTGCAAATGGTAGTATTTGGCGACCGCCTTCCGTGGGCCTGGATCAATTGGAAATGGGTGAGATTCATAGGAACCATCTCCTATTCCTTATACCTGTACAACGCCATTGGCCCGGACATAATCAATCACTCTCCCCTCGCCCATTCCATCCTCCGAGCCCCGTTTAGCCTGGCTGCCGCAGTTCTCCTGGCGACCGGCTCCCATTACATTATCGAGCGTCCCTTCCTCAAGTTGAAATCCAGATACGAACTGAACTCGCGGGTTGGCGTAGTGCAGCAGAAGGCAGCCCCAGAACCTGTCCCAGTCTCCGTGACGTGATTCCCGCTGGAACTGGCCCCATACATGGTTTCGGGAAGGGCACGGCTCTTCCCTCGGAAAAGGTTTTTCCCGCAGCATGTTCAGCCGTGCCGTTAAGGCCCTGGAAAAATGCGCCCCTTAGCCCCTAACGCACTGCAGCAGCCGGGCGACGCCTTCACAAAAGTAGCCCGGTTCGGTGATCAGGCTCAGCACCAGATGGCCCTCGCCTGCAAAATCGTAGAAGTGTCCCGGATGCACGATGACACCCATCTTCCGCAAGAGGTCGATGGCCAGATCTTCGTCCGTTCCCAGCGCCGGGACGCGCAGCACGGCGTACCATCCGCCCTCGACTTGCAGCCGAACGCTTGCGGGACTGGCTGCGAGTTGCACATCGAGCTCCGCGAGATTCACGCGTAAGCGGTCGAGAAGAATGGGCTGGATTTGTTTGCGCTGATCGAGCAGCACCGGCGCGGCCAGTTGTACGGGCGTGTTCATCGAGAGAAATGTATCGGCAATGATTTCCAGCCGCGCCCCTGCTTCAGCCACAGCTTCTTTCGGGCCGCTCGTCGCCACCCAGGCAAGTTTCATCTGCGGAAGCGCGGAAATCTTGGAAACGCCGCTCAGCGTGAACGTGAGCGCGTCGGAGTTCGTCACGAAACTATCGCGCAGCGCCCCGTCGTGCGCATAATCGAGGAAGACTTCATCCACGATCAGCGCCAGACCGTAGTCGCGACAGAAAGCGTTGAGCGACGAGGTTTCCGCGACCGACACGTAAGAGCCAGTCGGGTTGTTGGGATGCACCAGAATCACGGCCCGCGACTGCGGCGTGGCCGCCTTGTAGAGCGAATCGAAATCGATTTGCCAGCCGTGATCGTAGAGAAGTGGATACGGAACCAGTTTCACGTCGGCCAGATCGGCGAGAAACTCGAATAAGGGGTAACTCGGCTTGGGCACAAGAATCTCTTCGCCGGGATTGCACAGCAGACGGAATACATACGAATAGGCTTCGCTGGTGCTGGTGGTGAGAATCAGGCGCGCGGGATCGAGATCGAAAACTTCGTGCGACTCGCGATAGTAGCGGCACACGGCCCGTCGCGCCTCCAGCAGGCCCCGGGGCTGAGGGTCGTAACGCATCGCCTCAGGATTCGCCAACGCCGGCAGCACGATTTCCGGGTCGGGACGGATGCCGGCTTCGGTTGGATTCGAGACCGTGAGATCCAGAATCTCCTGCCCCGAAGCACGCATTTCCTCGATCGCGCGCGTGAGAGCGTTCGGAGCAAGCCGCCAGTTCGTGCGCCGCGAGAACATAGAACACCCCCCCAACCTTTCCGCAGCCTGTTCAGCCGCGCCGCGTCGCGTTTTCGATGACCCGGTCACCCGATGACCCGATCACCCGATGACCGGCCATCCCGCTCTCATGCTAGACTCGCAGTGAGAAAACCAACCTTGCGGATGCGCATCCTCACCCGCTACATTCTGGGAGAAGTCGTCTCCCACGCCGTGATCGGCGCGGCGGTTTTCACTTTTGTTCTCTTCACCCGCGACCTCGGCCGCATCCTCGAACTGGTGGTCCGCAACAGCGCGCCACTGCCCAGCGTAGCAGAAATCTTCTTCTATACGGTCCCCGTCGCGCTCACCTACACCATTCCCATGGGCGTGCTGGTCGGCATTCTCATCGGACTCAGCCGTCTGGCCGCCGACAGCGAAGTGACCGCCATGCGCGCCAGCGGTCTCGGCGTCTGGACCTTCCTCCGCGTGATTTCCATTTTCGTGGTGGTGGCCTGGCTGCTCGCGCTCGGCAACAGCGTCTATCTCGCGCCCCGCTCGCTCGCCGCCCTGGGACAACTCCAGGACCGCCTCAAGTCTTCTCAGGCTTCTTTCGAAGTCCAGCCCCGCGTGTTCTACGAAGGCTTCCCGAAGATCATTCTCTACGTGCAAGACGTCAAGGCTATGTCCGGCGGTGCCCTGTGGAAAGGTGTGTTCCTCGCCGATTTGACGGACCCCGCCGCGCCCCGCATCAGCCTGGCCCGCCAAGGCCTGCTCGTCAGCCAGGGCCCCGATACTCTGGACTTGCATCTCACCGACGGTTCCACGCACGAAAGCGATCCCAAGAATCCCGACCAATACCAGATCTCCACCTTCGAAACTACCGACATCCCTATACGAATTCCCGCGACACAAAACAGTCAGGAACACGAACCGACGACGCTCGGCGAGATCAAGTTTACCGACCTGCTTCGCAGCACGCAGACCGGCGACCCGGTGACCCGCCGCTGGCATTTGATCGAATACCATCGCCGCCTCGCGCTTCCGACTGCCTGCATCGTGCTCGCTCTCGTCGGCATTCCGCTTGGCCTGTCTTCCAAGAAAGGCGGCAAGTCCAGCGGATTTGTGCTGACCATTCTTCTGGTCTTCCTCTACTATTCGCTTTCCTTGATTGGAGTCTCTTTCGCCAAACAAGGACGCCTTTCCCCGGCCGCCGGGGTTTGGCTGGCGGACCTCGCATTTCTTGCCGGAGGAGTTTTTCTGCTCTGGCAATCGGAACGCCGGCCGATCGAACTGGCTGGCTTCCGCGCCTGGTTCAAGACATCGAGATTTACGACATCGACGTTCCGCAACGGGGCAACCGGGACCGCGGCGAATGCTCCGTCGATGCTCAGTCTGACGGCGCTGCAGCGGAACGGCGAGTCGTCCCAGCCTCGCTCGCTGCCCATGCGCCGCCGCTTGTTCAATCTTCGCTTCCCGACCATCCTTGACGACTATGTGCTGCGCGACTTCGCGCTCTATTTAACGATGATCGTCGCCGCTTTCCTGATGCTGCTGCTGGTGTTCACCCTGTTCGAGTTGCTGAGCGACATCTTGCGGAATCAGGTTTCGCCGCTCACCGTGGGCGAATATTTGCTGAACGTGGTGCCTTATTTTCTTTACAACACCACGCCGCTCAGCATGTTGCTGGCGGTGCTGGTGACCTTCGGCCTGCTGCAGAAGTCGAACGAAATCACCGCCATCAAGGCTACCGGCATCAGTCTGTACCGCATCATCGTTCCCGTCCTCATCGCCTCCACCCTGGTTGCGGGCGTGCTCTTTCTCTCCGACCAGCTTTATCTCCCCTATACCAACAAGCGGCAGGACGCGCTCCGCAACCGCATCAAGGGCAAGCCCGCGCAGACCTACCTGCGTCCCGAACGCCAGTGGATGTTTGGGCAGCACTCCGACATTTACTACTATCAATTCTTCGATCCCGACCGCAATGTATTCGGGGGCGTCTCCGTGTTCCAATTCGACCCGCACACTTTCCAGATCACGCATCGCATCACGGCCGACCGGGCGCACTGGTCCGACTCCATGGGCAAGTGGGTTTACGAGCAGGGATGGGAGCGCAGCCTGAGCGGCTCCGCCATCGAGAACTACCGCAAGTTCGATGTCGCAACTTACCCTGAACTGGCGGAAGCGCCCGCGTACTTCAAGAAGGAAATCAAACAATCGTCGGAAATGAGTTACGACGAACTGCGACGCTACATTCACGATCTGGAGCAGAGCGGCTTTGACGTGGTGCGCCTGAGGGTCCAGTTGCAGAAGAAGATTGCCTACCCGCTAATCACGCTGGTGATGGCCATTCTCGCCATTCCTTTTGCGCTGTCCGCCGGCAAACGCTCCGCAATCGCAGGGATTGCGACCGCCATCGGCATCGGCGTTGTCTATTGGACGATCTCCGGCCTGTTCGAAGCGATGGGCAACTTGAGCCAGCTTCCGCCCGCGGTAGCGGCCTGGTCGCCGGACCTGGTCTTCGGCTTCATTGGCGGCTATTTAATTCTGAGGATGCCAACCTGAACGTAAACGTAGGGACAGCCGCCCTCGGCTGTCCAGGCGAGCGCAGTTCGCCAGCTGCCGCTTTACGACGCAACCTCACATATAAGTAGTGACATCTGACACCGCACCAGAGTCGCCAGGCAAACGCAGCTCGCCATTTCTTTCGTCGTCTAGCGCCGCACTCAAGTGGCGGGACTTCGTCCCGCCGGACAGCCGAGGGCGGCTGTCCCTACGCCTTACCGGGCCGTCATTCCGCTCGGCGTCGTCACGGTGGTCGTCGGGCTGGGCAAAGCGTTCATCACCCCGCTGGTCACGCTTAACGTGAAGCCGGAGATGTTCGTCGACCCGCTGTTTGACGTGAAGAGAAACTGGCCGGTGTTGTTCACGGTTGGGTGCAATGCCATCGACACCGGGTGCGATCCCGTCGGCAGGTTTGGATTGGGACTTAGCGCGGTCAACTTGCCCGATCCCGGGTCGATCGTAAATCCAAAAACCTGGCTCGAGCCTTCGGCGGCCGCGTAGAGAAATTTGTTCGTCGGATCCACCACCATCGCGATCGGGTTCTGCCCCGCCGTAGATGGCGGTATATCGCAAGACACATCGAGACACGTTCGCAATGGAAACATCAGGTGTTGATCCACTTGCGGTTGCGTGCAATTCGAATTGCCGACCGCTGTGCACACCTCGAACGGATATAAATGGCCGCCATTCGCGTCCTCATTACCCACGTACACAAACAGGCCCCCCGCATTAGGCTCTGCCACGGAGTTCGTGTTGACGGCGAGCACCGAGATTGGATTCACTGCGGCAACGGCATAAGGCGAATTGGATTGCTCGCTTAGGGTGCCTAGGGTGCCCGTTAAACTCACGCTATACACGCTCACCGTATTGTCATTGTGCGGGGACGGGGCAACGCAGCTTTGCGCCGAACAAATATCCTCATTGTTGGTCACGAAGAGAAGTTCCTGAAGGGTGGTAGAGTTCGGTGGCGAAAACGTAATGGCCGAGAGTGCGCTCGGAATCTTGCTTAGGTAGAACGGACTTCCACTTGCCAGCGACAGACCGGCTGAGCTCATTTTAAACACGGAGATGGACGGACACACGTCGGTAGGACTGGTGGGAACATGCGGACAGCTCGGATTTGTCGCCGTTGCGATCGGATATCCCGGCGTGGGGTTGGATCCCTGATCGATTACGAACAGGAACTGTCCGGTGGCATCCCGGGACATGGCGAATCCCAAATCGGAGTAGGCGCAGGTACTGGCAGCGCCGCAGGACCACGTGATCGCCCCGCCCGGCGCCGACAGGCTGCCGTCCGAGTTCACGGTATACGGGTATATCGCTGGGGCAACCGGAGCATTTTGGGTCGAGTCACATATCCACACGTTATTCTTTGTGTCAAACACTTCCGGGCACGGTGCACCCTGATCCAGGACAAACGCCGTCGCGCCCGACAGGTCGAGCAAAATGTCCACGGGAAGTCCGCACGGGTTGGAGTTAGTGCCCGTCGCCGCCGTAGGGCACGTACTCGCATTCGAATTGACCAGCGACAGGCCTCCGCTGTTCAAATCCATGGCAAACGTACTCACGTAGTTCCCCACCGAGTTGTTCCCCTGGGTCAGCACATACAACACTCCCGAGGGCCGGGACGAGGAACTGCCGCAATTCACCAGAAACAAGCTCAGGGCGCACAAACCCACGAGCGCCACCACTCCGCCGATATTCTTCGACATCAATTCTCCCAGAAATTGTATTGGGGTCAATTGTATCGGGTGATCGAGCCATCGGGCCATCGGGTGATCTAAAGTCAAAAGCCTTTGATCTTCAATCACCCGATGGCCCGATCACCCGATCACCCGATGACTTGAACCGCCGGAATCCGGATTTCAATCTCTAACCCACCCTCGTCTCGGTTGGATGCGCGGAGTTGCCCGCCATGCAGCCTTACCGCCCGGTCCGCAATCGACAACCCCAGACCCGCGCCCCCGGTTTGCCGGTTGCGAGCGTCGTCGAGCCGGTAAAAAGGCTCAAAGATCTTTTTCAGCTCTTCCTCGGGAACGCCCGGGCCGGAATCGAGCACGCGAACCACCAGTTCATCGCCATGGGCCGCCCGCTGCCGCTCCAGTCGCACTTCCACCGTCGTGCCTTCAGCAGTATAACGCGTCGCGTTGCGCACCACATTCTCCACCGCGCTCCGCAGCAGGTCAGGGTCGGCTTCCACCATGAATTCATCCGCCGCATCGACCGTCGAGTTGGCCAACGAGCTGGCCAACACCGTTACTCTGCAGCCCTGCCCCGGAGTTTCGTACTCGGCATCATGCGCCACCTGCTCCACCAGTTCCCGCAGTGACAGGATGGTCTTTCGCAGGCCGTCGGTGCGCGACTCCAACCGCGAAATCGTCAGCAGCCGCTGGATCAGTTGATTCAGCCGATCGGCCTCGAGTTCAATGCGATTCAGCGAACCTGCCAGTTCCGGCGCAATCTCCGGACTAGCCTTCTGCCGCGCCAATCCCAGCGCCACGCTCAGCCGCGCCAGCGGAGACCGCAGTTCGTGCGAAACATCTTTCAGCAGCCGCGATTGCGAATCCACCAACCCTTCAATCCGTTCGGCCATGCGGTCGAAATCGCGCATCAACTCGGTAAGTTCATCGCGGCGGCCGCTCGCGGGTGCGCCCGTGCGCGCGCTCAAGTCGCCCGCCGCCAGGCTTTGCGCCGCCTTCCGCAAACGGGTCACCGGACTCGTCAACGACCACGCCAACAGGTAGCACATCAGTCCCGAGGTGATGACCGCGATCGTGATTCCCAGCCCCGGAATCTCATGCGGCCCAAAAAATATTCGCGGCTCCGGCCGCAACTCCAACACCAGCGTGTACCGTTTTCCATCCAGCGTCAGCGCCTGCCGCAGCATCGGGTCCGGCATCAGCTTGCTCATCCATCCCCGATGGCGGGGCGGAGCGTCGCGGGGTGTTACACCCCGCCGGACATCCTCGATCCAGGGCGGCGCCACTCGTCCGGCGAGTTCATGGCCCGCCGGATCGAAAACGAAAGCCCGCACATGCTGCGTGTGCCAAACTTCTTCCAGATACTCGTGCGTGCCGCGCTCTCCGCCACTCTGGTACGCATTCACCGCTTCCGCCAAAATTTGCGGAGCTTCGCTTTCGATCCCATGGCGCGCCGGACGCAGGGTAATGGTTACCAGAATCGCCAGCACCAGGAACAGCGCCTGCGCCGCCCAGAATGACAGGAAAATCTTGAGGAAGAGACTTTTCATTGGACTATTGAATCATTGAGCCATTGAGTCATTGAATCATTGAGCCATTGAATCGCTGCGAAATTGATTTTCAATGATTCAATACCTCAATGTCTCAATGAATCAATGTTTCTATTTCTTCACCTTCGCCGGTCGCGCAAACATATATCCCACGCCGCGAATCGTCTTAATGTGATCTCCGTCTTCCTCGGAGTCGCCCAACTTCCGCCGCACCTTGCTCACGTGCATGTCGATGCTGCGATCGAACGGCATGAACTTCCGGCTGAGTACGGCGTTCACCAGCCGCTCCCGCGTTACCACTCGTCCTGCCTCGCGCAGCAGCACTTCCAGCAGATTGAACTCCACCGAAGTAAGATCGACCGGTTGCCCCGCTCGCAGCACACTGCGCGTTGCCGGATCCAGTTCCACGTCGCCCACACTCAGCACTTCCGGCACCACGTCCGCCGCGCTGACCGACTGGGTACGGCGCAGGATCGCACGGATTCGCGCCACCAACTCCCGTGGGTTAAACGGCTTCGGAAGATAATCGTCCGCCCCGATTTCCAGTCCCACAATGCGGTCCACATCCTCGCCGCGCGCCGTCAACAGCAGCACCGGAATCTTCGACACGCTGCGAATCCGCCGCAGCACTTCGAAGCCATTGATCCCCGGCAGCATTACGTCCAGCACCACCAGCGCATACTCGTTGGTCAGCGCCTGCTGCAGCCCCTGTTCGCCGTCATGGACGGCCTTCAGGCTGAATCCTTCGGCCCGCAGGTACTCCTGCACCAGACCGCACAATTCGACATCGTCATCGACTACCAGTACGTGGTCCATTCTTCTAGTCATTCAACACCTTCGCGCACTTCGACGCGGTAAAGATTTGTAGAAACATATCCGGCCATCGGGTGATCGGGTGATCTAAAGTCAAAAGCCTTTGACCTTCGATCACCCGATGACCCGATCACCCGATTGTTTTACAAAACTTTACCGCGCTTGACCGACTCTTTACCCGCTATTTCTTGGAATGGTGTTCTTATCAGCATAGGAAGTTCGGGCTGCCTCCCGGACCCTACGAGATCAATTGCAGATTCAAAAGGAGTTCCAATGAAATCAACTCGTACACGCATTCTCACCATCGGCGCCGCTGCACTGCTGATTGTGGCGGCCGCGATTGCACAGGGCAGGCACGGCTTTGGCGGCCCCGGCGGCGACTTCCGCCACATGCTCAGACAGCTCGATTTGACCGCCGACCAGCACAGCCAGGTCAAGGCGATCTTTGAAAAAGAGAAACCAGCCCTGCAACCTCTGATGCAGCAGATGCGGCAAAACCACCAGGCCATGAAGGCTCTTGAGGCCAGCGGCCCCTTCGACGAAGCCAAAACCCGCGCTCTGGCGGCGCAAAATTCACAGACTATGATTGAGCTCCAGGTTGCGCACGCTCGCATGAAGTCCGAAATCATGCAAATTCTGACCGCCGATCAGAAAACCAAACTGGCTCAGATCGAGGCCCAAAGGGACGCGCGCATGCAAGAGCACATGAAATCGCACATGCCGCCTCCGCCCGCGGATTAACCCTGTATCGCTAGCGCTCTCTCTCTCCCGGGTGGGGAACGGAACCTCCAACCTCCGTCTCCGCCCGGCTTTTTCAATCTGGAGAAGCCAATGCAACGCGCCGACCTGCTCTACTCGGGATTGATGTTCGCCGCCGGCTTATTGTCCCTCTGGGCCGCGCTGCTGCTCACTGCGACCTTCGTAGCCCTCGCGCCCGCGCTGCGAAAATCCGCACCCGGCGCTGCTACAATTTCATCTACAGAACATCATGGTGCCAAAGAACCTACGCCCTCTCGTTCCCTATCTGAAGCGTCACCGCGGCGGTCTGCTATGGGGCGGGCTCTGCGTTCTATGCAATAACGGAGTCTGGATACTGTTTCCGCAAGTCCTGCGCCGCGCCGTCAACGATCTTCACGCCGGCGTAACCCGCCAGAAGCTTTTCACCTACGCCCTGCTCGTAATCGCCATCGCCCTGATCAAAGGCATCTTCCAGTTCCTGACGCGCTGGGTCGTCATCGGCATCTCCCGCGACATCGAATTCGACCTGCGCAACGACCTGTTCGCCACCTGGAGCGCCTCTCCTATTCCTACTACCAGCGCAACCGCACCGGCGACATCATGGCCCGCGCCACCAACGATCTGAACGCCGTCCGCATGCTGCTCGGCCCGGCCATCATGTACTCGGCCAACACCATCGTCTTTACCGCCGGAGCGCTGGTCTTCATGCTCGCCATCAGCCCCAAGCTCACCCTGTTCGCCTTTCTCCCGCTGCCCATCGCCAGCATCGTCATCCAGTATTTCGGACGCCGCATTCACGAGCGCTTCGAACGCATCCAGGCCATGTTCTCCGACATCTCGGCCCGCGCCCAGGAAAATTTCTCCGGCGCCCGCGTCATCCGCGCCTACGTGCAGGAACAAGCCGAAATCGCCGCCTTCGAATCCGCCAACCAGGAATACATCCGCCGCAGCCTCGGCCTGGTCCGCCTGATGGGAATGCTCTGGCCCACCCTCGAACTCATGCTGGGCATAGCCGTCGTCATCGTCCTCTGGCTCGGCGGACGCCAGGTGATCAGCGGCCAGAGCGAGGTAAATTTGGTCTCCTATCTGGGAACCAGGACGACCCTATCGCTTTCAGGTTCGATGAACGTCGGCGACTTCGTGGCCTTCAACACCTACATGGTGCAACTAACCTGGCCGGTCATCGCCCTGGGATGGGTCATCAACATCTTCCAGCGCGGAACCGCCTCCATGGTGCGCATCAACGAAATCCTGTCCCAGCAGCCCGAGATCGCCGACGATGAAGCAATGGAGCGACGGGCGTCACGCCCGTCCCGCCGGGCGAGGACGCCCGGCTCTCCACTAGCATTCTCGGCGAAATCGAATTCTGCAATCTAAACTTCGCCTACAACGGCACCGCTGTTCTAAAAGACGTCAACCTGCGCATTCCCGCCGGCTCCAGCCTGGCCATCGTCGGCCCCACCGGCTCCGGCAAAACGACGCTAGTCAACCTGATCCCGCGCATCTACGACGCCGAGCCCGGCACGGTCCTCATCGACGGCCGCCCCATCCGCCAGTTCCCTCTCGATACTCTGCGCCGCAACATCGGCTTCGTTCCCCAGGAAACCTTCCTCTTCAGCGACACCATCCGCGAAAACATTGCCTACGGCATAGCGCAAGAAGATGGCGAAGCCACTCGACCAGACATCCAAGCCGCCGCCGAGGCCGCCAACATCGCCCAGGACATCGAAAGCTTTCCCGGAAGGCTACAACACGACGGTAGGCGAACGCGGCATCACCCTCTCCGGAGGCCAGAAGCAGCGCACCGCCATCGCCCGCGCCCTTCTGCGCAGCCCGCGCATCCTCATCCTCGACGACGCCCTCTCCAGCGTCGACACCCACACCGAAGACAAAATCCTCAACCACCTCCGCGAAATCATGCGCGGACGCACCACCATCTTCATCTCCCACCGCGTCTCCACCGTCCGCAACGCCGACCGCATCGCCGTCCTCCACCAGGGACGCATCGTCGAACTCGGCACCCACGACGAACTCATCGCCCGCAACGGCTATTACACCGACCTCTATAACAAGCAGTTACTGGAAGAAGAACTGGCCGAAGTCTAGAAGCTCGTGTGGGGACGGGCGCAGCTGCCCGCGTAGGGACGGGTGCCCTCGCCCGTCCAAAGCCCGTGTAGGGCGGACACTCCTGTCCGCCCCCTTACGCGGTACTCAATGTGATTTTTGTCAAAAGTTGCCCTTCATACAACCCCAAGCGCAATAACTTGATCAGACAGGGAGAAAGTAGTAATAATGGCAGTGCTTCCAGCCCCGCCACAATTCTGCTGCGCCACGGAGTCATCATGCGACGTTCGTCCTCGTTTTTGTCTTTGCTGTCCTTGTCGACGCATTCTTCCCGCGCTTCCGGCTTCCTTGCCAGCCTCATTGCCTGCCTCTTCGTCATCGCCAGCCCGCTCTGGGCCCAATCGGCGCCAGCGCTGGTCACCCAGGCGGTGGATAACTCCGTCCGCACGGTCCTGACCGGCAACATCCACCCGATGGCGCGCGCCGAGTTTGATCAGGGAGAGGCCCCACCCGACCTGCCCTTGCACCGCATGTTGCTGGTGCTGAAGCGCAGCCCGGAGCAGGAAACCGCGCTCCGCAAACTCCTCGATGATCAGCAGGACAAGGGGTCGGCCAGCTACCACAAGTGGCTCACGCCCGAGGAAGTCGGCCAGCAGTTTGGACCGACCGACGCCGACATGCAGATCGTCGTGGGCTGGCTGCAGTCGCACGGATTTCAGGTAGGAACCACGAAAGGCCGCACTCTGCTGGAATTCTCCGGCTCCGCCAGCCAGGTGCAGGAAGCGTTTCACACTACGATTCACAAATACATCGTCGATGGCGAGCAGCATTGGGCCAATGACCGCGATCCCTCGATTCCGACAGCGTTGACGCCGGCGGTGGCGGGTGTACTGACGCTGCACAATTTTCTTAAGAAGCCGCACTACATACTCGGAAAAGAGAAGGGCGGGATCACGCCTGGGAAGCCGCCGCAGATCACATTTACGGACGGCAGCCACGGCGTGGCCCCGGGGGATTATGCGGTCATTTACAACATCACTCCGGTCTACAACATGCCGATCAACGGGAGCGGCATCACCATCGGTGTCGTGGCGCGATCCGAGATACAGATCTCGGACTACACGGATTTCCAGAACCTCCTACAGTTTTCATCGAATGTTCCCTCGATTACGCTAAACGGGCCCGATCCCGGCGATGTCCCCGGAGATGACATCGAGGGGACCCTCGATGCAACATGGTCGCAGGCTATCGCTCCCGGGGCTACCGTCGATTTTGTTGTTTCGGCGACTACCGACACGACTGATGGCGTCGATCTTTCGGTCCTTTACATTATCGAAAACAATTTGGCCAACATAATGACCGAGAGCTTCGGTAGTTGCGAGGCTCTCAACGGAGACGCTCAGGTAGCCGGAACACTCTTTCTTGCGGAACAAGCCGCCGCCCAGGGAATCACGTACATGGCAGGTTCCGGAGATGCGGGCGCGGAGGGTTGTGACAGCCCGTACTTTGAGACCGTCGCAACCGGGCCAATCTCTGTCAGTCTGCCTGCTTCTACGCCTTTCACCGTCGCGGTTGGTGGCACAGTTTTCAACGAGAACGGAAACGACAGCAAGTACTGGAGCGCCAGCAATTCAACCGGCGGGTCTGGTATGTATTCGGCACTGTCGTACATTCCGGAAGATGTGTGGAATGACAGTTGCCTCGCGTCGAGCTGCGGTGCGAACGCAAACATTGCTGCCGGAGGTGGCGGCGAAAGCACGGGAAACACCATCAATGGAGGGACCTTCACGGGATTCTCCAAACCGTCCTGGCAGGCTGGGGTCACCGGGATTCCGACTACTAACGCACGGTATCTGCCGGACGTATCTTTAACGGCTGCGGGCCATGATGGCTACCTGCTGTGCTTCCAGGGCTCGTGCGCGGGTGGCAGCGTCTACGTGATTAGCGGCACGTCCGCGTCGGCTCCCTCTTTCGCGGGGATTATGGCTCTGGTTGACCAGAAAATGGGGCAGGTTATTGGGGCAAACGGAGCACGGCAGGGTCAGGCTGACTACGTGCTCTATCCTCTCGCAGCTGCGGGCAATTCGAACCTGTCGAAGTGTAACGGTTCGAGCACGACGACCACGCCCGCGAATACTTGCGCGTTCAACGACATCACTGTAGGCAACAACGAAGTACCGGGAGAACCGGGATATCCGAGCGCTCCGTATAACTCAACCGTAGGCTACGACCCCGCTAGCGGCCTGGGGTCTGTAGACGTCAACAACCTGGTCACCAATTGGTCAAAAGCGACATTCAAGGCCACCACAACAACGCTGACCCTCGGTCCTCCGACGACCAACATCGCTCACGGGACACCGGTGAACGTCACGATTGGCGTGACCGCCGGCACGGGCACGCCGACCGGGGATGTGTCTCTTATTGTCAGCAACTCCTCAAACATCTCCGGTCAGAACGGCGTTGATGGATTCACGCTAACAAGCAGTGGTACCTTCACGGGGACGACCACGCAACTTCCGGGCGGAAGCTATAACGTCTGGGCGCATTACGCAGGGATCTATACCACCGCTTTCTTTGCGGGCAGCGATTCAAATCAGGTCGCCGTGACTGTGACGCCAGAGGGCAGCCAAACCACGCTTGCCGCCGACACGTTTGACGCAAGCCTTAATCTCGTCCCAATCGGCAGCGGGTCCACCCTCCAATATGGTGAACTAGTCTACCTGCACGCCGCGGTGTTGCCGGGGGCGAACGGTACCAGCGTTGGAATCCCCACCGGCACGGTCAGCATCCTCGACAACGCGACGGCGGTCCCTGGAAGTCCGTTTACGCTGAGCAGTGACGGGTCAGCTAGCACGCCGACCGGCTTGTTCAACCTGCCGGCTGGTTCCCAGTCCATCACTGCGGCGTACAGCAGCGATACCAGCTTTAACGCAAGCACTTCAACTCCGTTTAACTTCACCATCGCTCCGGCTGCAACCAGTCTCACGGTCACTCCGAGCCAGACCACCATTCCGTCCGGCGGCACTGAGACACTGACCGCCAAGTTTACGCTCGGAAACACCTCAATCGCTCCCCCCCTCGGCAATGCTCCAACGGGAACGGTTACGTTCTACTCCAACGGTACGTCGTTGGGAAATGCAACGGTGACCGGTACAGCGGGTTCCGGCAACATCCTTGCATTTCAATTCGTCTGGGCCACGGCGACCGCCTCCTTGACCACGACCGCCGGACAGTTGCCTGACGGCGCAGACACGATCACCGCCATTTACAACGGGGACGGCAACTACGCGAAGTCGCCGACTTCTGCTGGGGTGGTGGTCAACGTCGGCGGGACGCCGGACTTCAGCTTGCCCACGGGCGGGCTGGGAACGGTGACGATCACGTCTCCGGGCGGACAGGGAACGGTGAGTCTCTCCATCACTCCCACGAACGGCTTCAGTGCCGCCGTGACTTTCACTTGCGTCGCCACGTCGTTGCCGGCCGAGACCACATGCGGTGCGGGAACGATCGCGGCGGGCTCGACGACCGGCACCATGAGCGTCCAGACCACCGGTCCTCACCAGATCGCTTTCTCACGGGCCCAGCGACAGAACTACGTGGCGTGGGTCGCGATGAGTAGCGGGCTGGCCTTCGGCGGCGTCTTCCTTGTGGGCGGCCGGCGGAGACGGCGCTGGACGGCGCTCATGTCTTTGATCGTTCTGGCGCTGTTGATCACGCTGCCTGCGTGCGGCGGCGGCAGTAGCACACATACCGACCCAGGCACGCCGCCGGGAACTTACACCGTGAACGTAACCGCGACCAGCGGTTCACTGTCGCACAACACCAGCTTTATGCTGGTCGTGCAGTAATTGAGGTTGTCTGGAAGGGAGCGCGCCGGAAGACGGCGCGCTTTCTTTTTTGGGGGTCGCCTCTGAAAGGGCGCGGCTTCAGCCGCGCCGCAAGTACCCAAAATGAAAGCGCCTTTAGGCGCTCAGGCCCCAGCCTCAGTCGCTGTCCGGAGGCTCCGGCGGAGTTTTGTCGTTCAGAAAGAACTGCGCATCCAACGCCGACGGGATCTGCTGAAACGGCAACGGAGTCTGATTCATGTCGAAGCAATCGGAAAGATCGTCCGCCGCAGCATCCGCGTAGCCGAGCGATGGCAGACTGTATATGCCTTCGATGAACTTCAATATGCTCCCAAAATCATGCTGGTTCTTGGAAATGTATTTCGCTTTCGCATACGGCGAAACCACAATCAGCGGCACCCGGAAGCCATACACATAGCCGCATCCCCACTGCGCGCAATTCACCAGCACTTGCGGAGGCGCAACGTGGTCGTACCAGCCTCCCCAATCGTCCCACGTAATGAAGATCGCCGTGTTCCCCCAATACGAGCTGTTGCCAATCTTGTTCACCACCGACGCCACCCACGAGGGCCCCAAGGTGTTGTTGACAAACCCAGCGTGATCCGACGCCTGACCGGTCGGAATCACCCAACTCACGTCCGGCAGTTGGTGGTTGTCTATATCCCTAAGGATCTGCGTCTGATCGAGGATCACATGGCCGGTGAAATCCGCTCCCACGCAGTTGGTGGCGTTGGGCGGCTGCGCGTTCGGTCCGCAGATATGCTGGATGGCTTCCGGGCCGTTCCAGATCGCGGGGCCCGGAGGCGTGTAATATCGCCAGGTATTGCCTTTCGCCTCCAGCAGGTCGGTGAGCGTTGGATGGTCAAAACACGGATAGATGGGGTTACCTTCGCTGCCGGTCGGATCGATCAGCAGAACCGTGGAGTTCGGGAGCGCGTAGCACCCTGCGTCGGGCCCGCCGGTCGTTCTCACATTCTCCGAGGCAAACAGGTTGCTCCCGGTCGAGGGCGCCGACGTTCCGGAAATAATGAACTGATGCGCCGGCATGCTCGGCCCCTGGTTGGTCTGGAACATGCGGTCGGCGAAGGTGTACTGCTCGGCCAATTGCAAGTAGGGTTGTACATCCAACGGGTTGACGTAAGCAAACGTGCACTCCGTCATAACCGTAGGACAAGAAACCGCAATCTTGTCCGCCCCATCCATCCGACATTGAGGAGGATTCACCGTTGTGTTCAGATCGCACATGGCATTGAACGCAGTGTGACTGTGGTCGGGATCGTAGGTCACGCCCAGATCCGTTTCCTGCAGCGGGACTGTCTTGTGATTCGAGTCGGTTCCGCTTTGGGCAAGGTCGAGCGCAGCACCGGGCCCACAGGTGTACGGCCCGCCGTTGGCGGTGCACAATCCCTGAAACAGATTGTCGGGAGTGCGATTCTCCTGGAAGATCACCACCACGTGCTGAATCTTGCCCGGCGGTGGAGGAGTCGTACCACTAGTACCGCCGCAGCCGTTGAGGCTCGCCAGAGTACCGCCCATGGCCAACAGCACGATTGCGAACACTAAGGCACGAAGCCTAATCAAATCCGTCACCTCGGGGGATAAGGTGTATCGCTCCACATGATAACCCGGCAACACGGACTTACACTCGCATCGCTTCTAGAAACTATTGCGGGTCACCGTCCGAACCGAAAAGCCCTCTCCCTTTCCTTGGATGCGGGTTTGCAGGTCCTCCTAACCACGCGCCTCCATCGGCATTTGACTTTCGGCCATCGCCGCCCCAAAATAGAGGTAGTTCTTTGCAGGCCCATCCCACCAGTGGGGGCGTCACGGATTCGACGGAGATGCTTGCGGCCAGGAGGCATGCCGGGGTGCACACACCCGTAATCGCGTGCAAAATGATAATTGCCAATCAACAGATGGCATACGCAGCCTAATTCGTTAGGCCGCCGTTCTCCGCAGCTTTGCCCGTGGGCTGCGAGCGAACGTCACACAGCGGGCTGCTCTTCTCGGCTACGTCTGGGCCGAGAGGCTAAGATCTCAGGCTAGCGCCGACTGTTTCTTGTCCGTTCTGAGCAGCTGTCGCGAACGTCCTGGGGTAATGCCCAGGGCATGAACTGGAACAAGCATGTAGTCTCTTGACCAGTAACATTTTCGGACGCGGGTTCGACTCCCGCCGCCTCCACCACTATATAGTTTGTTATCAGTAGTTTCCCTGCAAGAAATAATCCTATACAAGAATGTTTTTCAGAGGCTGATCACGCCCGCCCTAGAGGTGAACCAAGCCTCTCTGCAGCGCTGCGACTACCGCCTGGGTGCGATCACTGACATTCAGCCGCATCAGGATCGTGCTGACATGGCACTTGACGGTGGCATTGGTGATTCCCAGCTGGCTGGCGATTTCCTTGTTGGATTTGCCGTTCACTAGAAGGTGCAGCACTTCTTGCTCCCGCGGGCTCAGGTCGCAGTCCGGCATGCGCGAATCCAGGGCCCGCGCCACGGGAGGTGGAAGAAAGCGCCCTCCGGAATGAACGCGCAGCAACGCGTCAATCAGAGTCTGGTACGGCATCCCCTTGATCACATAGCCTCGCGCTCCAGCCTCGAATGCACGGTGGATGTCTTCGTCTCCTTCGTAAGTAGTCAAGACCACGAACCGTGATTCCGGATAGCGCGCGCGGATCGCAAGGATCGCGTCCACGCCGCTCATTCCCGGCAACCGGAGATCCATCAGAGTAATGTCGGGCGCGTGTTTGTGAAACAAGGCGACCGCTTCTTCCCCGGTGCCGGTTTGGGCGACCACCGTCATGTTCGGCCGGGCATTGATGATGGCCGCGACTCCGACGCGCATAAGAGGATGGTCGTCCACCACCATCACCTTGATCTTTTCCTGGGTGCTCACAACTTCACCTCCATGTCATCCGAGGGAACAAAGGTGCCACGGGGAATGTGGAATGCAACTTCCGTGCCCCCGCCCGGCCGGCTGATCAATGTCAGTTCGCCCCCCACCCGCGCGATCCTTTCCTTCATGCCGACCAGGCCGTAGTGCCCCGCCGGCAAGGAAGACACCGACTCGGGATCGAATCCGGTTCCATCGTCGCGAATCTTGACCTCACATTGAGTGGTGTCAAACTGAACGTCGACCTGCACATGGCTAGAGCGGCCGTGACGGACCGCGTTATAGATCGCTTCGCGCACCACCATGAGCAGCTCGTGGGTGGTGGCCTGCTCCAAAGCGAAGGGCTTGCCAGAAATGCGACGCTCAACCTGCACCGCGAATTCCTGGCTGACCTGCTCCGTCATCCGGCGGAGCAGCGTGGCGAGGTCCTCCGCCGGCGGCGACTTCCGGCGCAAATTCCATACCGCTTCCCGCGCGTCATCGATGGTCGATCGCAATTGCGTCCGAGCGCAATTCAGCAGGTCCTGCTGGGCATCTGCCTCCGCCGGACCGAGGCTGGAATGAGCCTCCAAGAGCGCCGACACACTCGCACATCCCTGGATCAGCGTATCGTGCATTTCCCTCGCTAACCGGTTGCGTTCCCCGAGTACCGCCTGGAAGCGCGCTGCCAACTGGCGAAGCCGGAACTCGTGAACCGTCCAGGCGGCGGCTGCCAGGGCCAGGATGCAGCAACTTAGGAACCACGCGGTCCGATAAAAATGCGGCCGCTGCACAATCTCGAGCGAGGCTTCCGCAATCTGTTCCTGGTTGTTCATCTCGAAAGCCGCGACCCGAAAGCGATAGCGGCCCGCGGGAAGATTCGTGTAGTAGGCAATGCGGTCGCCGGAGGCTTCGCTCCAGTCCTTGTCAAACCCCTCCAGCCGGTATCGGAACTCCACGCGCTCTTGCGAGCGCAGGAGCACCACGCCATAGTGTAGTTCCAGCTTTTTTGTGTCCGGGCCGAGCGAGACTCCGTCGGCGGGCGAAATCTGCAGCCCGTCCGCCAGCACCTCATCGACCACGACCGGCGCCTGCTCGGAAGGTTTGGGTTGGTCGATGCTGATGCGGACCGGCCCTTTGCTGCTCGGGAACCAGACTTCTCCGCGCGTCGTCAGCAGACCAGCGGGCTTCTCTCCTCCACACATCTGGATGGTTTCCAGTCCTTCCGAAATGCCGTAGAGCGTGAGGTTCACACGCCGGGCGCGCTGTTCGGCGACCGCATCCAGTTCGTGGCGATTAACTTCGGAGATTCCATTCGGGCCGCTGATCCACAGCATGCCGCGCCGATCCTCGACCAATTCGTAAATGCTGTTGCTGGCGAGCCCTTGCGCCGTGGTGTAGTGGGTGAGTCTCTGATTTCGCCAGCGGTACAAGCCGCCGGCTCGCGTGCCGAACCACAGACCTCCGTCGGAGTCCTGATGCATTGCCCAAACCTTCTCATGCTGCAGGGCAGTCGTGACGACGTCGGTTTCAAATCGGCCGCCATGCAGGCGGCTCACTCCTCTGTCCGTGCCGATCCAGATATCGCCGTTGCGATCTTCAAGCAAAGACCGCGTGCTGAAGTAGCAAAGCTGGTCCGACATCTGAAAATTTGTGAACGCACCAGCCCGCCATCGGCTCACTCCTTCATCTGTAGCGATCCAGACGCTGCCGTCGCGGCTTTCCATGAAGGCACGGATGAAATTGTTAACCAACCCCTCCTGGGTCGTGTAGTGAAAGAGCCGCTCGCCCACCCGACGGTACACTCCCCGGCCCTCCGTCCCCACCCAGAGTGTCCCCTCGCGATCGCGGAAGACATTCCGAACCCTGACCCCGGAAATGCCCTGAAACCGGTACGGGGCGGCCTTCCCTTCGCGAAAGCGAAACAAGTCAGCCGCCGCAATCCACACGTCTCCGCCTCTGTCCTCGTACACCGTCTCGGCATCGGAGTCCGACGCATTCGGCAGCGCAACCGTGCGAACCGGCGTGTTGCTCAACCGCAGCATCCCAGCCTGCGTTCCGACCCAGATGTTCCGCTCGACATCCTCGAACAGGTTCAGCACGGTGTTGCTCGGCAGCCGTTCCGGCGCCGTCATCTTGGAGAAGCTGCCGTCGCGATAAATGTAGAGCCCGTGTCCAATCGTTCCGATCCATAACGCGCCGTCTGAAGTTTGGCGCAAGAAGCGGACCGTGCCCCCGACCTCGCGCACCTTTTTGAAACGTGAAGGAACCCCGGAAGCGAACGCCTTCCGGTGCAGTCCCGAAACCGTACCCACCCAAACGCTTCCGTCCGTTGTCTCGATAATCGACTTGACCCGATTCTGGCTGGCTTCCCCCTCCAGGCGGTATTCGACAACCGAATTCCCTTTGAGGTGCACCAGCCGCGAACCCCCAACCCACAGCCCGCCTCCACGGTCCTCGTAGAGGGCGTGAACTGCCAGCAAAGGCACAGTCCCGGAATCGTCAACCCGTTCCAGGCGTTCCCCGTGCAACTGAAACAGACCACTATCCGTTCCAATCCAAATTCTGCCGGCGCTGTCCTGATACACCGATCGGACAAAGCTATTGGTGAGTCCGTCTTTGCTGGAGAAGGAGCGAAACGCACCATCGCGGTACCGGATCAGTCCGCCTCCCTCGGTTCCGATCCATAGGGTGTTGTCCCGGGAAACCATTAAACAGAAGATGTTGTTGTCGCTGAACGCGGGCGTGTTCTCGCGATTGTAGAGGGTGAAACGGGCCCCGTCGAAACGCAACACGCCGCCCGTGGTCCCGATCCAAAGATATCGATCCTTGGTCTGCGCGAAGGCTTGGACAATTTGTTCAGGCAGGCCATCCTGCATCTGCCAGGTGCGTTCCGCGTATGCCAGCAAGGGACGATCGGCAGCGGACGCAAACAGCAAGGGAGCGCACAGCGTGAGCATCCCAATGCCCACTGCGCAGCGAATCCGCGTGCGAACTCCGGTCGGAATGATTCCTGAAAGCATGGGGACGCAGATAGGTTCCACGGGAAGTGTAGACCGTTTCCCCCACCGGCTGAAAATCGGCCCTTCCCGGACGCTCAGAATCGAGTCAGGCTGTCGAAAGCGTGAACCACCGGCAACGTGTTGCCGCTGTCGTCGAAGAAGCTGCGGCTACCCAACGGTCCGGTGGCCGCCGGCTCCCACCAGAATATCCCTTTGCCCAAACCGTTCGGTGTTTGTTGCACAACTTTATTTACTTCTTCCAGGAACTGGCGCTGCCCTTCCGGCGTTTCCGGGAACGGTCCCTTTTTGTAGGTGTATTCAGAGGGCTGCCAGTGGTATGCCGTCTCGACCACAATGATGTCCTTCTCATATTGCCGCGCCATGAATGCCAGGTTTTTTCCGAGATCGTTCAGGCTGCCGTGCCACCACGGATAATACGACTGCCCAATCACGTCGTAGTTCACGTGGTAGGAATTCAGCTTGTCAAAAAAGTACTTGGTTCCATCCTGGTCCCCACCCCGATCGATGTGGACCATGATTCGCGGCTGCGGACCGTCCCCTGCGCCCGCCTCGACACCGGCGATTCCGGCCTGAATCAGATCCGCAAAATTGTCCCAGTGATCCGGCAGCCGGCCGTCGGGCCACAGCATGCCGCTGATGACTTCATTGCCGATCTGCACCATCTCCGGCAGAACGCCTGCGGCCTTGAAGGCCGCGATCGTCGACTTCGAGTACTCGAACACCGCGCTTTTCAATTTCGCATGCGACAACCCAGCCCAGGCTTTCGGGATAAATTGTTTCTGCGGGTCGGCCCATGTGTCCGAGTAGTGCAAATCAAGCAGCAGATGAAACCCAAGTTCTTTCGCGGCTTTTGCGGATGCAATTGTGTACTCGAGATTGTTGGGAAGGTCGGTGGGGGCATGAAATAATCGCAGCCGCACCCAGGTATAGCCGTGATCCTTGAGGATTGCGAGGCCCGGTTTCTCTTGCCCCGATTCTTTGAAGACTTTGCCGCTATTCTCCGCTGCGCGCAGGAATGACACGTCGGCGCCGATCGCGTAGTCGGATGCCGCAAGGTCACGGCACGACCACAGCAACCCGGCCAGGCATAGGACGGCCCACCCGATTCTCACCATTCTCGCTCGGCAGGCTTTTCTTCTCAGCTTTCTATCCTCAGGGCTTCGCGTCCAGAACCACTTCGTATTCCGGCAAAACCTGCACGTCTTTCACCCGAGCCACAGGAGCGCCCGCCGGAAACGCAGGCCAGGCTTTCTCGGGAAGATAGATCGGCGCATGTTCGCGCAGCGGCAGGATCTTCAGTTCCAGCTTGTCCCACTGCTGGCTGGGAATTCGATCCAATCCGATCAGCCACGGAGTGCCGTTATAAAAATTGTCGGTGAGCAGCTTCCCCTCCACGTACAGACGCGCCACATCCCCTTCGTAGGCGATCCGAAGAAACTCCCCAGAAACAGCGCCCGGTTCAACCGGCGGCACCGCAATCGTCCAACTCGCCGCCGTATCAAAGGCAGAATCATCCGGGGCCATCGCCACTTCCTTCCCCATCTTAAGGGGCGGATCTCCACCGACATCCCGCAGCTTCTGGACCTTAGCCACAGCCACGCTCGACGAAGGCGGGAGGTGTGCGCTGAAGGCCTGAAAAACGCCATCGTCGGCATCGCGGGCAAACCCAGGCAGAGTAGCGCCTAGGGCCGGCAGGAACTCCACCTTCAATTGTGCGGGGTCCTGTGCGCGAACATGAATCCGATCGGCATCAGAATAAAGTTCCGCCGGAGACAAGATCACTCGCTCTTTCCCCGCAAACGTCATTTTCCAGGTATTCAAAGCCTGCTCTCGCGATAGGACCAGAATGTTCACGCTGCCGCCGTTGCGACTGCGTATCCGCATGGCAATCTGCGTCCCCGGCTCGATCCGGTCAATGTAGGCGATTCCTCCCTCTCGCCGGAGCTGCCCGCCGAGGCTCTCGATCGACGCGCCCTCTTTTTCTTCGAACGCAAACTCCGGCGAAATCCCGGGCCAAGCAAAGAACACATAGGTTTGCGGATCGTCTAATTTGCACAGGAGCTGCGCGGTCGCATAGCGAAGCAACGTCCCGCCGAGGTCAAGGTTCACCGGCCAGATGGTGTACGCGTCACTAGGGATATTGACCGGATTGCGAGGTACCGCCAGAACGCCGGATCGGAGTTGGAGCTCGACTTGAAAATTCTTTCGCTCCGGCAGACGGTGGGCCCGCTCGTGATTGTTGAGAAAGATGAAGCCATGATCGTTTTCCAATCGTGCCGCCACGCGCGGGGTCGACGTGTCCTGCTTGCCTGCGGGCGTGCGCTCCGGAAAATAGGAAGTCATGGGCGCAAGGCTTGTGCCAAAGTCACTGAGGAACAGGTGCAACGTTTTAAGCACGCGGTACGACGCGTGCATCTGACCGAATTCGCCGAGCGGAGCCTGGAAGTCATACGACTTCACCGGCAAATCATTCGGATAGCCCGTGGCCTGCGATTCCTGCAAGGTTGTTTTCTTGCCCTCCGGATTCGTGCCGCCATGAAACATGTAGTAGCCATACAGCACCACGCCCGATCCCAGCTTCACGACCTCCATCGCCGCCGTGTCGTCCGCGCTCACCAGCGGCCGGCGATGATACGCCGTTTCCATGCCGCCACCCATCTCGGCCGTCAGGTATGGATAGCGCGCGTCGACGGCATCGACCTCAGGATGCTTGGAATGGAGATCGTCTCCGACATTTTCCTCGCAGCGGGTTCGCAGGAAGAAATAGTTCGGAGTCGGGGGCAGATCGCCCAAGTTGCGCCACCAGAAACCGTCAGCGTAGCCGCTGAAAAACGGGAGCACATCTCGCGACGGGATGACTGCGTTGTCCCATCCCGTGATGGTATAAAAAGGAGCGTCGAGACCCTCTTCGTGCGCCAGTTGCCGCAACTGCAGGATGTGATCGGCTCCTTTTCCCGGCCCGAGGGCGCTGTATTCATTCTCCAACTGAACGCCAATGATGGGGCCGCCGTCCTTCCAAAACAGTCCCCGCACCTGCTTGGAGATTTCACCGTAAAAGCGCCGCACATGATCGAGGTAAACGGGATTGTTCTCGCGCGTCGCAGTCTTCTGGAGCAGCCAATCCGGAAGTCCTCCGTTGCGCGCTTCACCGTGATCCCAGGGCCCCACTCGAATCCACACGTACAGTCCGTGCCGTCCGCACAGTTCAACAAAACGGCGCAGATTGCGTTGTCCCGACCAGTCGAACTGCCCTTCGATCTCTTCATGGTGGTTCCAGAAGATGTAAGTCGAGACAATCTGAATCCCTCCCGCCTTCATTTTCAGAATCTCTTTTTCCCACTGGCTTTCGGGATAACGGGAAAAGTGAAACTCTCCCATCACCGGAAACCACGGCTCTCCGTCGCGCATGAGATAGCGGTCGTTGACGGAGAGGGTGTGACCATCCGGCGAGCGTCCGCCCGCAGGGAACGGAAGGGGTTGCGGCGGCGCAGGCGCAACCCTGGCTTGGATGACGATCACGAGCGGCGACGCGGCCGCCTGGTCCTGCGCACTAGCGTCCTGCGCAAAAGCGTCCTGCGCTAAGCTGGGCGCGGCCACGGCGATGACGAGTGCCAGCAGATGTGGGTTAAGAGTACGACCCAGGTTGCCTCTCCACAATTCGGTATTCATGGCAATCCTTGCGCACCAATCTAACACCTGGCATCGCGGGCGTAATCCGCCTAAAGTTGGATTGCCAGCGCCTTGGAGCCGCGCAGCTTCGTTCTTTAGCGATCCTTAGGGTTTTGGTGATCCAAGGAGCCCTTCGCCGAGCACCATTGATTAGGGAAAGTCCGATTAAGTTCCCGGGGGCCTCCGTGCACCCCCGTGTACCCCGTGGTTCAAGGTTTTCGATGGTGCTTAGTCAGAGCTTCCTTAGAAAGAAATACTCCGCTTTTTGGAATTTTCTGGACCGTGCTTCTCTTGATACCCAAGCCGTGAAAATCTTCTCCAATCCGACTTTGGTAGGATTCGCGAACCACCAACTGAGAGTAGATTTCAAGCGGCGAGTCAGGAGTGACTCTTCTGGCCAAGTCCTAGTTCGTGCGAGAGCCGCGACGCTCCGAGGTGGAATATGGGCGATACATGGATGAAGCAAGTAATAACTGGTCTTCTTTCTGCAAGTCTGTTGTTGTGGGCCGCCGGCGTATTGGCGCAAGGCAGCGGAACCTGCACGGTGACCGGCACCGTCTACGATCCGACTGGGGCGGTAGTGTCTGGCGCGAAGGTAAAGTTAATCCAGGCAACAACGGATGCAAGCCGGGAAACTGTTGCGAACAGCAGCGGATTCTTTTCCTTCATCGGCATTCCGGCCGGGACCTACGACGTGAAGGTCGAAGCCCAGGGCTTCGCGGCCTTCACGCAAACTGGCCTCCCGCTCCATATCAACGACCAGATTGATTTGAAGGGAATCGCCCTGAAGGTGGCAGGCAGCGCCGCAACCGTCGAAGTCACCAGCGCGCCCGCCGAAATTATTCCCGAGAGTTCCGGCGACGTTTCCTACACGATCACCGCCAAGCAGGTGGACAACCTCTCCATCGTCGGGCGCAACGCCATCGAACTCTTAAAGATCCTGCCCGGGACCCAAAACAGCGGCGGCTGGAATGGCGTGTATACGGGGGAGTACACAGGCTTCAACCTCGGAGCCGGTGCCTACACCGTGAATGGAACCCGATTCGACCAGTTGGCAGTTGTCAGCGACGGTGGAAATGTCACCGACACCGGCTTCAACGGCGGAGCGGCAGTAACGCCGAACTTCGAGATGATTCAGGAGGTCAAGGTCGAAACCGCCAGCTTCTCCGCGGAGAATCCGAACGGGCCGGTAGTGATGGAAACCGTGACGAAGTCCGGCACCAGGAACTTTCACGGAGAGGGCTACTACACCGTTCGCGACGGCAGCATGAACGCCAACGACTGGTACGCCAAGGCCAACGGAGTCGCCAGACCTGCCAGCCGCTATCAGTATCCCGGCTTCAATATCGGCGGACCGATAATCATTCCGGGGACTGACTTCAACCACAGCCGGGATAAGCTGTTTTTCTTTGCAGGACTGGAGTGGATGCGCCAGGGAGTGGATCTGGGCGTAAAGAAAGCGGCTGTTCCCACCGCCGACATGCGCGCGGGCAACTTCACCAACGTTAATGCCCTGGCCAAAGCAGGCATCGTCGGCAGCCAGCCTTGTCCCGATTCCGGATGGCAAGAAATGTGGTGGTGCTCCAGTGCGGGAATGCTGAACACCTCCTCGTTTGACAACGGCGGGAAGGTTCTGGCGAACCTCTATCACCTGCCCAATGCCGACCCCACCCTGACCGGCGGCTACAACTACGTCACCGACATAGTGAACCAGCAGCCACGGGCGCAGCAATTAGTGAAGCTCGACTACGCGGCAACGGCCAATGACCACCTCTCGGTTCGCTACAATCACGAAGGCGAGACTTACCCCTTCCCCTACGGGCTGTGGCAATTTTGGCCCGTCAACCCCTACCCCGGAAACGTGGTCGGCACGAACAGCGCGCACTCGGTGGCGACGAACTTCTCGCACGCTTTCTCGTCAACCATGACCAACGAAGTCAACTTCACGGCCACGCACTTGCTCTACCGCAACTACTTATCGAATCCAGCCGCGGTTTCTGCCTCGAAACTGGGATACCCCTACTATGGCGTCTACAACAACGGCCTCGACGTAATACCCAATGTCGGCGGCGATGTCGCCGCTGCCGGTGTCGCCGACTTCTTCAACGAAGGCGGTGTCATCCCCAGCCAGAACGCGCCGAAGTGGACATACACGCTCTCAGAAAACATCTCAAAAGTTGTTCGCACGCACCTGCTCAAGGCAGGATTCTATTGGAGCCATGAAACTTGGACACAACGCACCGGCGACAATACTTACCTCGACCAGGGCGCGATCACGTTGGCCTCCTGGGGTTCGTTAACCACCAATCCCTACGCTGACTTGCTCCTGGGCCACGTCTCCATGTTCTCCCAGGGAACGCCGACCGTGAATCTCGATTTTGCCGCGAACGAGTACGATTTCTACGCTCTCGACAATTGGAAGATCGGCCATCGCCTCACCTTGAACTACGGCACGCGAATTGATCATCTCGGCTGGTGGTACAACAAGCAGGGCGACATCGCAATTTTCGATCCTTCGAAATACGACCCCTCTGCGGGCATCGCGGCCTACACAGGTATCGAAACCCATGCCAAAGATCCCAGCGTGCCGTCGTCCGGCTACAAACCGGTGGGCTGGCAACTGGCTCCTTCCGTAGGTTTTGCCTTTGATGTTTTTGGCAAGGGAGAAACCGTAATGCGCGGCGGTTTCGGCACCAACTTCTTCCGCGACGAGGGAATCTCGGCTGGCTTTAAGCTGGTGCAGGATCCTCCTCTGCAGGTATTCAACTACTTCTCGCCAGGCGGAGGGCTGTATCTGAATCAACTCAGTACCTACAGCCAGAGTGCTGCCCTGCCTTGGCTGAACGTCGCGGCGGCGAATGACGCCAAGATGCCGCGCACCTACTCCTACAACTTCACGGTCCAGCAGCAGGTGCCGGGTTCTACGCTGGTTTCTATGGCCTTCGTCGGAAACTACAGCAAATACCTGGTGGGCTGGCCCAATACCAATCCAGTGCCGCAGGGCACGGAAACCGGACAGGATTGGCCCGGACAGTGGATGGAACAGTACAATCCGTATCGCCTGTATCCCAACGTTGCCGGTATCTACCCCGCGGCCCATCTGCTGAAATCTAACTACAATTCGTTTCAGCTCACGGCGGCGCGCGCGAAAGGCCGGTTCAACTACTGGGTTAGCTACACTTTCAGCAAGGTGCTCGGCAACAACTCTGCCGACTCGTTTGACTTGAACCGCACCTACGGACCGCTGCCCTGGGACCGTACGCAGTCGCTCAAAATTTCTTACAACGTCTATCTCCCCTCGGTAAGTAAGAACTATCTCGGCAACAATCCGGTCATGAACGGCGTGCTCGATGGCTGGCAGTTGAGCGGAACCACCGAGTTTGACGCCGGCGCGCCGCTGTTTACTTATCCCAGCAGTTTCACGCAAAGCAGTCAGGGCTACAACATCTCCATGGTCGGGGTTTTCAACCCGGCTAATCCAAGCAGCCAATGTTTTCAATATGGGCAGTGCGCTATAGGCGGTACGAACGGCGGCAGCAATAACGGCGGCCGCTACATTGTGGGCACGCCCGACGAAATGGCTTTGCCTCTGGTTATTTGCGATCCCACCGCACACCTCGCGGCGCACCAGCTCTTCAACGCCGCATGTTTCCAGTCCCCAACAACGGGTAACAACGGAAGCTATCACATTCCGTACATCCACGGACCCAAGTTCATGAACAGCGACTTGACCCTCTTCAAGAATTTCAAGATAGGCGAGTCGAGAGGTTTGCAGGTTCGGGCAGAGGCGTTTAACTTCCTGAACCATCCGCTCTACGGAATGACGAACGTCAACCCGTTCCAGGGAAGCGGCGTTAGTGATCCGGCGATGAACCTTACTTACGAGAATTTCGGCGCGCTACCCACAGACGTTAGCACTGCCGGCATCATGACCAACAAGTTTGGCCACCGCATCCTGCAGATGGAGGTGAAATTCACCTTCTAGGGCGGTTCCGCCGTTGCGGTAACCTTACCTATGGCGGCAGCATGAAGAGCCGCTGCCGCTTTTCACTGTGCTGTAGGGCAACGGCTATCTCGATATTCTTCAATAGGATACATATAAGTCGTTATTCCTCAAAGACTTGGGCCGTAAACCGCAAAAAACTCTAGCTAACTTGTTGATTAATAAATACTTTACTATTAAGTCTTTATTTCTCAAAGACCTGGCGGGAATGGATTCCTAAGTCTTTGACTTCAAAAGACCGCACCAAGGGGGGTCGAGCCGCAAACGGCAGCGGTTCAGATCGCAGCGGTTCCGATCTTCGATCGTCGTCAAATCGCTGTCAGTTATGGCAACGCTAACCCAAGGTCTTCGCGTGTGTTCCGAAGACGAAAGAGCCGTGCGACAAGGCTAGAAACTCCTCCCTAACTTAGAGAAGCCATTGCTGCGGGTTCCCGATTGCCTCGACCAGGTCCCGTAGAAATTCCGCTGCCCGCGCGCCGTCCACAACACGATGATCGCTGGAAAGGGTCAGGGTCATCATGGGACGGATGCCGGGACGAGCATCAGAACCGGCGCCAACCGCCACGACTCGGTCCGCGATACTTCCGACGGCAAGAATCGCGGCTTGCGGCGGAATGATGATGGCCGTGAATGCGTCCACCCCGAACATGCCCAGATTGCTGATGGTGAAGGTGCCGCCGGCGAGATCGGCGGGACGCAACTTGCCGGTTCGCGCGCGTTCCGCCAGGTCGCGCCGCTGCACCGCGATCGCGCCCAGCGCGGATAGGTGAGCATTGTGGATCACGGGCGCAACGACTCCATCGTCCACTGCCATCGCGAGTCCGACGTTGATCTCGGCATGGGTATGAACGCCCGCACCAGTCCAGCTTGCGTTCATGCGCGAGTGTTTCATGAGAACGCGCGCGACCAGCGCGGCCAATAGATCGGTGTGCGTGAGTTTCACACCATGCGATTTTTCAATCTCTGGCCCAAGTTTCTGCCGCACCTCGTTCAAAGCGCCAGCGTCCACCTCGCGCGTAACGAAGAAATGGGGGATCGTCGTCCAGCTCTGGGTTGTGCGCTCCGCCATCAGCCGGGAAATGGGGCTGTCGCCGTCAACCGGCGGATGCGACGCACCGGCTTGGGATTCCGCAGCCGCGAGAATATCGGACGCGAGGATTTCTCCGCCGAGCCCCGACCCGCGGACATCCGCGAGATGAACGCGGAGCTCGCTGGCGAGGCGCCGCGCTTTGGGAGAAATCTTAATGCTTCGCGCGGGCTGCGCGGGAGTCGCCAACTGGTTTGCGGATGCCGCAGTCGAGGGCGCAGGAGCCGCGGAAAGGCCAGGTACGGTGGTCTTTCTTCCCGATGCAGCGGCGATTTCATCCGCTGGAGGCGCTTCTCCGGGACCGACGATCCACGCGATGGTTTGGCCTACCGGCACTTCCGTTCCAGCCTGCACCTTGACCCCGGCCAAAACGCCGTCGCCGGGGGATTCGATTTCCATCACCGCTTTGTCGGTTTCGATCTCCAGCAGGGGCTCGCCTTTGGCGACGGACTCGCCTTCTTTTTTCAGCCACGAAATGAGCTTGCCCGTTTCCTGGGCCATTTCCAGCGCGGGCATCACGACACTGATCGCCATAGTTAAATAACCGCTTGAACCCCTTGTAGAGACGAGGCTTGCCTCGTCTCAGCTGACACCGTAGTGCGCGGTGATGGATAGACGCGGCAAGCCGCGTCTCTACAGGAATGTCGTTTAGTCGCCTACGCCGACGCGTTCCTGCCGCGAGCTCGCTTCGATCATCTCGCGCACGCGGGTGCTCGGTTTCGATTCGGTTTCTCGAATTGCGGGAAGCGGGCCGTCCACCGTGAAATAGTGCCTGCCGGCTACCAGCAGTTCCTCGGCTGGGAATCGGGTGATGACCTCGTGACCGGTTTCGGTGACAACGATTTCTTCTTCGATGCGAGCGGCACTCCAGCCATCGGTCGAAGGCCAGAAAGTTTCGAGCGCAAACACCATGCCAGGTTTGATTTCGCAGGGGTGATCGAGCGAAACGAGGCGGCTGATCACGGGCTTCTCCCAGATGGCGAGGCCAATGCCGTGACCATATTGGAGCGCGAAGCAGGCTTCTTCGTTTGGGAAACCGAACTCCTGCGCTTTCGGCCATACGGATGCAATCTCGGCCGTGGTGCGGCCCGGGCGTACGAGTTCAATCGCCGCGTCGAGGTATTCCCTGCACCGCTTGTAGGCGTCGTTCATCGCGTGCGAGGCGTAGCCGATGGTGAAGCACCGGTAATAACAGGTGCGGTATCCCATGTAGGAGTGGAGTATGTCGTAATACACCGGGTCTCCCGGACGCAGCACGCGATCCGAGAAGACGTGCGGATGCGGATTGCAGCGCTCTCCGGAAATTGCATTCACGGCTTCCACATACTCGGAGCCGAGATCGTAGAGCACCTTGCTGACCAGGCCCACCGCCTGGTTTTCGCTCATGCCCGGCTTCATGGCACGATAGAGTTCGTCATACGCCGCGTCGACCATCATGGCGGAGTGGTTGAGCAAACTGATTTCATCGCGCGTCTTGATGAGGCGTGCTTCCGACATGAGTGCCTGCCCATCGACGACTTTGATTCCTTCTTTCTGCAGCGCGAAGAGGACCGGCAATTCGATGATGTCGATGCCCACGGGTTCTTTATGCAGGCCGCGCATTTCGAGTTCGATGCGAATTTTCTTGGCCACATCTTCGGCGCGTCCCATCTCCGGCGTCATTGCGCCTCGGAGCATCGAGATCCCGGCACGCGACCGCTCTCCGAGCCAGGGACAATGCAATTGGTGATGTTTTGCCGCCGATCCGAAATCCCACAGAATCGGCTCGTCGTTTTGTGGCAGGAGGGTGAAGCGATTCGCCTTGTCCTGCGCCCAGGTGCCAATGTGGGTCGCGGTCAGGTACCGGACATTGTTCATGTCGAAGCACAACAGCGAGCCCATTTCGGACTTCTTTAGAAGATCCTTGGCGCGCGCCAGGCGTTCGCGGCGCAGGCGATCGAAGTCCACGCGGTTTTCCCAATCCACCGCCATCGTTCCGTAAGTTGGAAGAGCCATAAATATCTCCTTTGATGCAGCGCGCTTCAGAGAACAAGTCAGAGGTTAGAAGTCAGATTACAGATGTAAGACCCTTACGAAACGCAAGTACGTAGCTTTTCACTTCTGCAATCTGACTTCTGACTTCTGACTTTATTCACCGGCCGCAGAGTGCGCGGGCGGATTCAAACACGGTCTGTTCGGTTGGCACGGTCACATCTTCCAAAGGCGGCGAAAACGGAATTGGAACATGCATCGCACCCATGCGCTTGACCGGAGCGTCCAGATCGTAGAATGCGCCGGTGGCGATCACCGATGCAAGTTCGGCGGTGACGCCATAGCGTTCGTACCCTTCGTCGAGAATGATCGCCCGCGACGTTTTCTTCGCCGATTCAATCAGAGTTTTTTCGTCGAGCGGCCACAGGGTGCGCGGATCGACCACTTCGGCGCTGATTCCGATTTCTTCCAGCATGGTCGCCGCGCCTAACGCTACCTGCACCATGCTGCTGGTCGCGACCAGCGTGATGTCCTCGCCCACCCGCTTCACATCCGCGACGCCGAGCGGGATGGTGTAGTCTTCCGCGGGCACCGAGCCTTTGAGTTTGTACATCATCTTGTCTTCGAAAAAGACTACGGGATTCTCGTCGCGAATCGCCGCCTTCAGCAGTCCTTTGGCGTCATAAGGTGTCGAAGGCAGAACGACTTTCAAACCCGGAACATGGCAGAACCACGCATGCAGCGACTGTGAGTGTTGCGCAGCGGAGCGGCGCGTCGCTCCCATCGTGGTGCGCATCACCATCGGCACTCGCCACTTTCCGCCTGACATGTAATGAACCTTGGCGGCCTGGTTAACCATCTGGTCCATGGTCAGGGTGATGAAGTCTCCGAACATGATGTCGACCACCGGGCGCATTCCGGTCATCGCCGCGCCCACCGCAAGTCCGGTGAAACCCGCTTCGGAAATCGGCGTATCGAGCACGCGGTCTTTGCCGAATTCCTCCAACAGGCCGGAGAGAACTTTGAACGGCGTGCCCGCCTCGGCTACGTCCTCGCCCATGATGCAGACGGTCTTATCGCGGCGCATCTCCTCGGCCAGCGCCTCGCGAATGGCTTGCGCGAATGTCAGCTCACGAACGGCGGTCTCAGGCATACACATCCTCGCCCACTTCATCGACGGTTGGATAGGGCGCCGCCACCGCGAACTCAACCGCCTTCTTCATCTCGGACTCAAGCTCAGCCTGCACTTGGTCAAGCGCCGGCGCATCGGCAACTTTCTGCTCGATCAGCCACTTTCCGAAGTTCGCGATCGGATCCCGCTCCGTCTTCCAGAGCTGTTCTTCCTGTTTGGAGCGGTAATATTCGCGATTGATGTCGCCCACGTGATGTCCGTGGTAGCGATAGGTATCGCAGAGCAGGAATGCAGGACCGTCACCGCGGCGCGCGCGATCGACCAATCGCTGTGCGATGCCATAAACAGCGCGCACGTCCTGTCCGTCCACGCTCGCCGCTTCCAAGCCGAAGGCCTTCGCACGCATCAGAATGTCTCCGGCCGTGGTTTCCGAGTAATGCGTATATTCCGTGTAGAGATTGTTTTCACAGACGTAGATCACCGGAAGCTTGAAAAGCTGGGCCAGATTCATCTCTTCGTACAGCACACCCTGGCCGAGCGCGCCTTCTCCGAAAAAACATACCGACACACGTTCAGTACCGAGACACCGGGACGAAAACGCGGCACCCGTGGCGATGCCAGCACTGCCACATACGATTGCATTCGCTCCCAGGTTGCCGGTGGCCGGGTCCGCAATGTGCATGGAACCGCCTTTGCCCTTGCAGTACCCGGCCTCTTTCCCCAGCAGTTCGGCGAACATTCGATCGGGGGAAGCACCTTTCGCCAAACAATGTCCATGACCGCGATGCGTGCTGGTGATGTAATCGGTTCGCTCGAGCGCTTCGCATACGCCCACTGCGACCGCCTCCTCACCGATGTAAAGATGCGCCAAGCCGGGCATCAGCGCCCGCGTGTAAAGCTCATTGACCTGCGCCTCAAATTGGCGGATGGCGACCATCTGCCGGTACATCCGCTGCCACAACTCGACTTTTTCTGAAGCTTCTCTCGGCTCCGCGGTGGTCGTCATTTCGCGACTCCCTTAGTTACTCCCGACATGCGCGCCAGAACGTCGAACACAACGGAAAAGTCCAGTTTCTCCCAACCCATGCCGCGCGCCGCGGTCAGGAACTCATTGCTGATGGCGGTGGTGGGAAGGGGAATATTCAGTTTGCGGCCCAACTCCATCGCCAGCAGCATGTCCTTCTGCATCATGTTGACGTCGAACCACGCTTCTTCCGGCTGCTGCAACACGAAAGGACCGCGGTACACGATCATCGGCGAAGCAATCGCGCTGTGAATCATTACGTCCACGGCAACCTCGCGTGCAATTCCGCTTTTTTCCGCCAGCAGCACTCCTTCCGAGAATGCCAGCATCTGGGCCGCTAACTGCAGGTTCAACGCGATCTTCATCGACAACGCCACGCCGTTGTCGCCGACGTGCGTTACTTTCGGGCCGACATCAAGGAGCAAAGGCTTCAGACGCTCGAAGGTTTCTGTGCGGCCCCCGACCATCACCGAGAGTTTGCCTTGCTGCAGAGTGATCACGCTGCCGGAGACCGGAGCGTCGATCATATCGGCGCCCTTCTCGCGAACTTTCGCAACCAGCCTGCGGCTCACTTCCGGGCTCACGGTGCTCATGTCAATGTGGAACTTGCCAGCGGTAATGCCCGCCAGCAATCCATCCGGCCCGTCTGTCACCGCCGCAAGCGCCGCGGCGTTCGTCACCATGGTGAACGTCACATCCGACGCAGCCGCCACCGCCTTCGGGGAGTCGGCAAACTTCATCCCCTTGTCGATCAACCACTGCGCCTTGGAGCGCGTCCGATTGTAGCCGGTCACCGTGTGCCCTTTTTCGATGAGGCGGGCTACCATATTGCCGCCCATCACACCGAGACCGATGAATCCAAGTTTTGCCATGGAACAATTCCCTTTCGTACTTCTTCTGTAAGATCCGTCTATAAAATCCGCGCTTATGAATTCGGTTTTGCGGGCGAACCGCTTCTTACTGGTGAAGACGAATCCGCCAGCACCTGCCGAAGATGAGCGCGCATCGCTTCTCGCGATGCCTCCGGATCGCGCTGCTCGATGGCCGCCAGGATTCGCTTGTGGTGGTACTGCCCCCGCTCCGGTCCTCCGTCCACATTGAAAATCCGGCTGCGCTGTTCGCGCAAAAGGCCGACAATCGAATCCAGAAGCGAGAGAATCAGAGGATTTCCGGCTGCTTCGGCCAGCGCCAAATGGAAATCCAGGTCCGCTTCCACGTAAGCGTCGGGATCACGCAGATTGCGATCCATCAGAGCCACTGCTTCCCGCATGGTGCTCAGCAGTTGTTCCTCAATTCGCGAGGCAGCCAGGCCGGCAATCTCCGGCTCCAGCACCAGTCGCAACTCGGCCAAGTGCGTCGAGCCTTCCTGCTGGTTGACGCGGATCATCAGATCGAGCGACTGCCGAATCGCCTGGGAAGTCCCATTGGTCACAAAGGTGCCGCGTCCGGAATAAGCTTCAACCAATCCTTTTTCACGCAAGGTCTTCACCGCTTCGCGCACGGCAGTGCGGCTTACTCCAAAGCGCTGGGCCAGATCGCGCTCTGCCGGCAACTGGTCGCCTGGCTTCAATTGGCCCTTCAGAATGGAGTCTTCCACCTGCTGCACAATCTGCTCGTACAAGCGAGACGTCTTTACTATGCGGTACACCGGCTTGGCGGCTAGGGAATCTACCGGTTGGTTTGTCATGGGAACCTCAATCACACCATGGGAAGAATTCATATCGGTATAATGGTCCAACCAATCTACCACACACTAGAGAACGCGGCACCTGTCTTTTGTCTTCTGGAACCAAGCAATCTTGAAAATTAAGCCAAGACTCGAGCATCGTCTGGCAGGCACCGGTTTGTGGTCCGACCACAATACTACTTGACAGGTAGGCCATGTCAAGGCTATATCTTCAAATCGCCCGATCTTTTTTCCCAGATCAAAACCGGTCGCATGGGGTGCGGCCAAGAAAATTGTCCCATCCTCTTTGAGGATTTGGAGGTCCGTAAATGCATTCTCCGTCGAATGGCATTCGAGTCTTCGGCTTCGTTTGCCTGGTGCTTGCCCTGTCTGTTCCCATGTTTTCCCAAACCACTTCTGGCCGCATCCTTGGGAGCGTCAGCGATCAATCCGGGGCCGGTGTGGCTGGAGCCGCGGTCGTCATCACCGATGTTCAGCGCGGCACCACTCGCGCAGTGGCCACCGATGATTCCGGAAATTACGTCGCGGCGCAGTTACAGCCAGGAGTTTACAAAGTTCGCGCGGAAGCGAAGGGTTTCAAAACGGTGGAGCGCCCAAACATCGTCGTGGAAGTCGCGCAAGACGTGCGCGTTGACATCTCGCTCCCGACCGGACAGGTTTCCGAGACGGTGGTCGTGACCGACGAGGTTCCGCTGGTCAACACCACCTCCTCAACCTTGGGTGGCACGCTGAGCAACGCCGAGATCAACGACCTCCCGTTGAACGGCCGCAACTACGAGAACCTTCTGCAGCTGCGTCCCGGAGTGGAGCGCTATCCCGGCGGCGGATTCTCGACGACGAGCACCAACGGACTGCGCGCGGAAGATAATGCCTACTTCGTGGAAGGCTTATTCAACAGCGAGCCTTACTCCGGCCAAGCCATCATCAACGGCGCCGGTATCGCCGGCGATTCGGCGACGATTCTGCCGATCGACTCGATCCAGGAATTCAACGTGGAAGAGCTGGCGCCGGCCGAATTCGGGTGGAAGCCGGGGGCAGTGGTGAACGTCGGTCTCAAGTCCGGAACCAACCAGATTCACGGGACTGCGTTCGCCTTTGGCCGGGACGGTGTAATGGACGCGCGAAACTTTTTCAATACCGTACCCAACAGCAAGCTCGGCAGAACGCTGGAGCAATACGGCGGGAGCGTCGGCGGCCCGATCGTCAAAGACAAGGTCTTTTTCTTCGGCGCCTACGAAGGACAGATCTATGACGTAGGAAACTCTTTCGGCGGCGTCACCAGCCCGTCCATGGTCTCGATGACGCCTGCCACCCCAAACTGCTCCTTCCTCACAACCGGCCTCACAACCCACGACTGCGCGAACAGCATCCCCGATGTGATATTGGATCTCACGTCGCCGGCAGCTATAGCAGCGGGCATCACGGTGAGCCCCGCCAGCTTGAATATCGCCGGGTGCGCGCTCTCCGGCGGTACGGTCACGTGCAACGGAACTGGCTTCCCCCTAAACAATAATCCAACCATCAACATCCCGAATGGATTCTCCAATGACGTCAAAGTTTACAATGCGATCGGCAAAGTGGATTTCAACGTCACCCAGAATAACCGCATCAGCGGGATGTACTTCTTCGGCAACAACACGGGGACGGTCGAAGACTTTCCGGAATTGCAATCGAGGTGGCGGTCGGACATTCACACGCGCGCCCAGGTGGTGGGTGGAAGCTGGGCGTGGAATCCCAGCCCGCGTTGGGTGAACGAAGCACGCGTTGGCTATAACCGCTTGTACCAGCCGACATTGCCGGGCGATCTCAACACGCTCGCGTCCAGCTATGGGCTCGTCACCGGCGTCTCGGGTCCATTCACGGGCGGACTGCCGCGCATCGGGTTTGGCGGATATTTCTTTCCGGGATTAGGCGGTTTCAAATGGCCAAAATTCCAGGGACCCGACTCCATCACGCAGGTCATCGATCACGTTTCCTACACCGCCGGCAAGCATGCGCTGAAGTTCGGCGGCGAACTGCATCGCAGCAACGTGAGGAACGCCTCGTACGGCAATGCGCGAGGCAGCATTAACTTCTTGGGCGGGGTGGCGGCCGGCAATTCCACGCCACTCGAGGACTTCTTTGCGGGCTTGCCGTTTAAGTCAACGTTGGAGGTGGGAAATCCGACGCTGCAACTCCATAACTGGGCCTATGGCGCCTTCTTCCAGGATGACTGGCGGGCCACCAAAACCCTGACTGTAAACTTCGGAGTGCGATACGAGTTCAGCAGTGTCCCCCAGGAAGCTCACAACCTGCTTGGCAACTTCGATCCGAACTCGACCTACGGATTAGTGCAGGTGCAAACGGGCACCGGTCAGATCCCAAGCCTCTATAACCCTGACCACAAGAACTTCGCGCCGCGCTTCGGATTCGCCTGGGATACCAACGGCAAAGGATCAACCGCGCTTCGCGGCGGCGTGGGACTGACTTACGAAACCATAAACTGGCAGTCGTTCATCGCCTTCAACAACGCCTTTGGGCCGGGCAGTGTTCCTACGGCGGGCATCGTACCCGGCGGCACGATCACCACCGGAAACGTCACCAAAAAGAATTTCTTGTTCCCGGGCACCTGGGACAACACACCGGTTTACGACACCACTATCGATTGCTCCGCTAGTCCCTGCCCCATCATGTCCGTGGATCGCAATCTGACCACGCCCTACGTGTGGAACTGGACCCTCAGCCTGCAACACGCGTTTACCCCGAACCTTACGTTGGAGATGGCCTACGTCGGCAACCACGGTGCGAATTTAACCGGCATTCGCGATATCAATCAGCCACCCCCGGGCTCAGGCTGGACGCCAGCGGACATTTCGACCTGTGTCACTAGCGGCTATAATGTCAACTCCTGCGGAGCGGACAACGGGAACGAACAAGCGCAACGCCCGTACGCCATCCCCACACTGACCTACCCCAACGGGAAGTTCCCCGACCTGAGCAACATCTTCCAGATGGGCAACGTCTATCGGTCCAATTACAACGGCCTGCAAGCGACGCTGAACGCGAGAAATTTTCATGGCCTGAGCATGGTAGCCGGATACACCTGGTCGCACTCTCTCGACAACGTGAGCGCGAACTGGGATTTCGGCTACGGGGCTGGGCTTCCACAAAACTCTTATAATCTAAATAGCGAATATGCGAACAGCGACTTCGATGTTCGTCATCGCCTCACGCTTTCGCTCACTTATGCCATCCCCGGCAAAAAGGGCTACGCGCAGACCCTGGAGGGTTGGGAACTTAACTCCATCATCACCCTGCAAAGTCCGCAATACTGGGGGACGATTGACTTGGGAACGGACGGCGCGGGCACAGGTCCGCTGCCCTTCAGCCCTCCGGCGAACAGCCCCAACCGATGGAATTTCTATGGCAACCCGTCCGACTTCAAGTCGGGACCGTCTGGGATTCCCTTCTTTCCGGCCAATCACGTTCAGGGAAATCCCACCAACAATGCCGCCTGCAACGCGAAAGCGCTGGCACTTGACGGAGGTAATACCGCAGGGCCCGCAAGCACGGACCTCAACCTGTGGGGCTGCTACGCCAAAGGCAATTCCATCCTGATTCCTCCGGCGCTGGGGTTCTTCGGCAACCTGGGCCGCAACACGTTCCCCGATTCCGGTTTCCGCAACGTGGACTTCTCCCTGGCCAAGAACTGGCATTTCGGCGAGCGCTTCCACGCCCAGTTCCGGGCGGAGTTCTTTAACATTTTCAACCATCCCAACTTCGCCAATCCTTATGGCGGCCAGAATGGTTTCGGCTTCAATGATCCTTCCGTGGGCGGTTTCGGCTGCGGCTGCGCCACTCCGGATGTCGCCGCCGCCAACCCGGCCGTGGGCTCGGGAGGCCCGCGCTCGGTTCAACTCGGTCTGAAGCTTATTTTCTGATCGCGCAGATTTCACGAATGGGGCCGGACCTCCCTCCGACCCCATCTTTTTTCAACTGGAAAGGAATCATCCCGTGTCAACAGCATTAGGGCATCACCATCACCCTGCCAGGTTCACCATGTCATTGGCACTAGCTCTGGCTTTGATCCTCTCGCTGAGCATCCCTTGCTTCTCCCAGCAGCGCGCCGAGCGCACCATTGAGGAGATCAAGACGGAAGCCGTTCACCGCGCCGAAGTGGGACAGTACCCGCTGATCGGGCTCGACCCCAACGACGTGAAGGAAGCCTTTACCTCCATCCATACTCGCGATAAAGACGAGTGGGCCGCGGGCTTTATGGGAGTGGCCGATCGCTACATGAATGAAGCCAAGTCGCTGGAGAAAACCGCCCCTGCGAAAGCGAATGCCGACTACATCCGCGCCTGGCGGCTTTATTCCTTTGGACGCTGGCCCATCCCTGCTTCTCCGGGCAAGCAGCGCTCCTACGAAAAAGCGATCGAGGCTTTCCTGGCGCACGCACGCTTCTGGGATCCGCCGCTCGAGATCGTAAGAATTCCCTTCGAAGGAAAAGAAATCATCGGCTACCTCCGCTTGCCGAAAAATGCGCACGGGCCTGTGCCGCTGGTGCTGGCCGTGAATGGACTGGACAGCCGCAAGGAAGACTTGGCGGAGAGCTTCAGCGCGATCCTGCCGTTCGGTGTTGGATATCTGGCCGTCGATGGTCCGGGCACCGGACAGAACCCGATCAAAGTCAGTGAGAATGCGGAGCGCATGCTCTCGCGCGTGCTCGATTACATTGCTACGCGGCCCGAGATCGACAAGAACCGCGTGGCCATACACGGCGTGAGTTGGGGTGCGTATTGGGCCACGAAGATGGCCATCGTGGAGCGTGCCCGCTTGCGCGGAGCGAGCGCCCAGTCACCGCCCACGGATAAGTTCTTTCAGAAGGAATTCCTGATGAATTCCTTGATCGGTAACCGCGAATATCTCTTCGATCAGGTCCCGGCGCTGATGGCCATTTTCGACAACGTGAAAACCATCGATGAAATGGCCGAAGTCTTGCCGAAGATGTCCCTTGTCAAACAAGGGCTGCTCGGCAAACCGATGGCGCCGATGCTCATTCTTGCCGGAGTGCTCGATACCCAGGTGCCGATCGACGACATTTATCTGCTCCTCGACAAAGGCGACGTGCCGAAGACCGCATGGATCAACCCGCGAGGCGGGCACCTCGGCCGGCAAGTCGGAGTGTGGCCCGATCCGCGCATCTTCAAAGAGGTGATCATTCCATGGCTGGTGCGCACGCTGGAAGCTGAGCCCGCGAAAGAGAGCCGTTAGCTGTGCTTTCGTCGACGAGAAGGCTTGGACCCCTCTGGAGGCGGTCTTTAAGAATCAAGGACTTAGCGGGCAAGAGACGCCAGGTCTTTGAGGAATAAGGACTTATCTGTAAAGTATTTATAAATCAACAGCTTAGCGTGAATTTTCAGTTTGTTTTTGGTCTCATTTCGCGCTAGGTCTTTGAGAAACAAATACGTTAGCGGTCGTCGAGCCGAGCACGATGCGTGATTCGGGGACTTGGTTGGTACGAACAGAGCACTTCTTACGCGGTAGTGAGGGCGGCGAGCTGGCGAAAGAGCCTCAAAATATTTTTCTCCCTCGGCGCGGCGGGCGAGACGCCCGCCGGACAGCCGCCGGGACGGCGGCGCTACTCCTTAGATGTAGTAGCTTGAACTCGAACTTGCGGACAATCTTGGCGAGACTCCACGTGTCGCACACAGACGGGTTTTCCGAGCCGGGGATTTTGAGATCGCGGTAGGGACAACCATTGCTGATTGCCCCCCGCACGGACCCGGACGGGCGCTCCTTAGCGCATCCGGTTCTTATCGTGGATGACTGGCGGCGAAGCGAACGGCGGGATAAGGATGGAGTACTCGCGGTTCAGGAAGCCAGCGGGCAGCCAGAGCGAGGGCACGTGTCCAAGAGAACGGGCGCTGGTTTCGGCGGCGAAGTGCATGTCGCCAATGTCCCAGTATCCGCTGCCGGAATATGCCCAGACTGTCGAGGTTTCCTGGTACCGCATAGTAGTTGAAGTGGCCCTGCACCATCGACTTGAGCCATGAGCCGGTCTGACGCACGGGATCGTGCATACGCGCACGGAGCTGCTGCTTAATCTCCCGCAGTTTCGCCCGCATGCGTTTGCCAATCGTCTTGCGCTTCACCGTGAACCGCCCCAGCCTGTTCTTCCCGCTGATGTGCGTGAAGCCCAGAAAGTCGAACGTCTCGGGCTTGCCTTCTCCTCTACGTTTCCGGTTCGGTTCGGCGAATCTACCGAACTCGATCCGACGCGTTTTATCTGGATGGAGCTCCAGCCCAAACTTTCCCAGTCGTTCCCGAAAGTTCTCCAGAAAACGATCGGCTTCCGCTTGGTGCTGGAATCCTAAGATGATGTCGTCGGCATAGCGGACGACCACCACTTCGCCTTGCGCCCACTTCTTGCGCCAGACTTTCACCCAGAGATCGAAAACGTAGTGCAAGTAAATGTTCGCGAGGAGCGGTGAAATCACCGCGCCTTGCGGAGTACCTGTCTTCGTGTCCGACCACTTGCCTTCCTCCATCACCCCGGCCTGCAACCATTTCTGGATCAGGCGCAGGATGCGGGGATCGGCTACGCGATGCTCCACGAACTTGATCAGCCAGCTTTTATCGAGGTTATCGAAGAATCCTCGAATGTCGGCATCAAGAACGTAGTTCACCTTCTTCTTCAGGAGCGCGTACGAGAGCGCATCCAGCGCTTGATGCTGGCTGCGCCCCGGACGAAAACCGTAGGAGAAGCCGAGAAAGTCTTCCTCGTAGATCTGGTGGAGGATGGTGACCACGGCTTGTTGGACCATTTTGTCCTCCAAGGCCGTAACCCCTAATGGGCGTTGTCGTCCATCTTCTTTCTCGATGTACACTCTTCTCGACGGCTTCGCTCGAAACGCTCCGCGATGCACCCGGCTATGAAGATCGACTAAGCGATCTTCCAGTTCGGGTTCATACTCCTGCCACGTCACCCCATCTGCTCCGGGTGCGGCTTTCCTCTTCAACGAGTAAAAGCTCTCCCGCAGTAACTCGATGGTGAGGTGGTGGAGCAAGGCGGTGAACTTCATCTCCTTATTTTCCCTGGCTGCTTTCCGCACGCCCGCCAGCCCCTGGGACACGCGCTCCCCGCTCTGTGTCGGGTGCGTGTTAGGTGGGCGAACGTTCTCCTTGATCAGCAGCCTTCCCTCCTCACTCTCCGCCAACGATGCTCCGTCTTTGTTCGAATGATTCATCGGTACTATGCCGCTGTGTGACTCCTCGGGGACGTACATGCGGACCTTGTGGCTCTGGCCTTCGTCCACCGACCTGCAGCTTGGTTGAGCCGCAAGTGCCTCCGAGGTCTCCCGGTTCTCGTGCATGAAGTTTCTAGGCGTGTCTGGGGTCTTCGACTACGCCGGACTGACTCGGAACTCGCGCTATCGTTCCGGTTCATGTTGCCTTCCGCGCATTACAAGGACGTCGGCGTCCGGGTTGCATCTTTTCGGAGCTCCATAGCCCACCCCACCTATTCCCCTGTTTACGCTTCGCCTTGTACCTCGCGGTACCCAACGCAAAACTCGGGGCCGAGCGGATCGCTACTCCTTACTCGTAAGAATTTTCCATTCTCTGCTTCATGCCGGTTTATCCCGGCGCACTGTAATCACGATGTTTCGCCAATGATGCCACCTGTCAGCAGCGAATGGGAAGTTTCTGCGATTCGGAGCGACCCCTAAGCTATCAGTTGGAGCCAGCGCATTCCGTCGGCCTCACAGCCGGCAGCAGCCGTTTCACCAGGTCTCCGGCCGGTGCGTCGTCCTTGATGATTTCCCATCCGGTAAAAACAGCTATCAGATTCTCATCAGGAAAGACCATCAGGCGTTGGCCTCCAAATCCGCGAGCCATCCAGACAAATTTTTCGCCCACCGGATATAACCACCATTTGAATCCGTACTTAAAAGGTTCGCTGCCCGCGCGGGCGTCAATGTACGGTGTGAGCGATTCCTTCACCCACTCCTTCGACACGATCTGTTTGCCTTCCCACATGCCCCCGTGCAGGTATAGGTAGCCGATCTTTGCCAGATCCTCCCCGTTTAGATAAAGGCCGCCCTCAGTATCGACCACCCCGAGGTATGTGCGCTTCCAGTGATGCTTGATTCCGAGCGGAGTGAAGAGATACTTATCCCCGTAATCATCAATATCCTGCCCGGTCTCCTTCTGAAAGATGTACGCCAGCAGTTCCGTTGCTCCACTGCTGTAATTGAAAACCTTGCCAGGTTCGGTGGCCATCGGTTTGTCAATTACGTATTGCACCCAATCGTCAGTTGCCTCCATGAGACTTGAATCGCTGCGGGGATCGTCGTAGGGCACTTCCTCATTCCACTCCAGTCCGGTGGTCATGGTTAGGACGTTCTTAAGCGTGATGCGGCGCTTCCGGTCGTCCACGTTCTTCACTCTTGCCTCGTCGAAAAACTTCAGCGCCGGTGTATCGAGCCCTGCCTTGAAATCGCCTCGCATGATGGCGATGCCGTAGATCACCGAAGTCACGGTCTTGCTGACCGATTGCATGCTGTGCATGTCCGTGTCGTGATAAAACGGGTGCCAGTAGGGATCGAAATAGTTGTAGGGTCCGGTCAGGCGGGCGTTCAGCGGCCCTTTCGTCTTCGCTTCTTTTCCATAGATTTGGCCGTAGTCGTGGGCATAGGTGTGCGCAAAGACTTCCTCGCCGCAGCGAAACACATGAAAGCTATCGATCAGCATGTATTTGCCACTGGCCAGTTCGTCATCGAAACTCAGCAGAACCTTTTCATCGAGTCCGACGCTGGCGGGCGTTCCCTTCGTCCAGCCCTTCGTGGGCCAAGGAACGCTCGGGCGGGCCGCAGCATTCTGCGCGAACGCGACCGAGGTGAGTGGGAGTGAAATGCACAATATGAGGCACAGAATACCGAATGACCCGAGACGAACTGAATTTAACATGACACCTCTTCCGGTCGTGAGAGTACTTTGGACGGCGCAATATAGCAAAACGAGGCTCATCAGCCGGGTTGTGGCCTAGCACTTCCCGAACGACCTCAAACTCAATGCCCCGCATGACTGGAGATTGTAAGCGATAGTTGACGAAACCAGGCGTGGGTGTTGAAAAACTCGTTCTCTCAAAATCGGCAAAAATAAAATCGCGTTAGGAAGCTCTACAATCGATTTTCTCGGGTCGCCTAGACATTTTCTATCCCCCCAATTTTGGCTAATCGGTGCGAAAAGTGAGTTTTTCAACAGCCACGTTTGCACTCAGAACCCCGCGACCACGATGCGCATCTTGGGCACACGCAGCTGCAGTTGCAAATCCTCCTGCGTCGGCGGCGGAAGCAGGATTGGTGGTTTGTTTTTGTCCGCTTCGGTCGCATTCGGGAACCGATTCACCGCTTCCTTGGGCCTCGCCCCAACCTTGCGCACTTCGACCACCAGTCGGTAGGGACTCGGCTCCAGGCTCACGGTGAAATCTGTGTTGGCCTTCGTCTCCAGCACAATGCGCGTCACGCCGGTCACGGGCTGAGCCACGCGGATGCGCTTGAGCAGTGCATCATCCACCTCGATTGATTTCCCTGCGAGGTTGGAGGCCAGCTGCGTATCGTGCAGATCGAAATAGATGCGAGCAGGATTGGCCAGGCGGTGCGCTTCATACTGCACCTGATCTTCAAGATTGAGAACTACAGTACTCGAATCCGCCGACGACCAGTGCTGGATTCCGGTGACCATGGGAAACTTCGACAATTCCCGCGGCTTGGTCTTCGCCGCGGTGCCCATCGATTTCGGCGCCATCTTTTCCGTCGGCACCATCTTGTTGACCAACTGCGACGACTTTAGCTTCCACCAGACTCCTGCCGCTACTGCTGCGGCAATGACAATGCACACCAGCAGAACCAGCATGCCAAACCGGCGGGTCACACTCTTCGGTCCCTCGGCTGGCATCTCGGGTTCAGCGACGGGCACCGCTTCTGGCTTGCTCGGAGCCGCTTCCAACTTTGTCGCCGCTACCTGCGCGGACTCTGTAAAGCGGTACTCATCCTCCGGCGTGAGCGCTCCCTGCACCAATTCAGCCAACAGGCTCAGGTTGCGGACATCGCTGTGGTTGAATCCGAACGGCTGCGCTGAAAACGCTTGCAGCACCCCAATCCCGCGCCTCCGCCCGCACAGCGGCACCGCGACCATGGAGCGTGCGCCCAAGCGTCGGCACGCCTGCAGGTTGACCCGTGCATCGGTCTCGGTGTCGTCGCAGCTTACGATCTCGGCCGTGCGGAAGCAGGCCCCGGAGAAGGCCGAATCGCGGTCGATGCGCGCGCCCAAGTCGGGTCGGACCGTGCCCGCCGCCGCCCGCAAAACAATCTCGTTGTTTTCCGCCAGCGCAATCGCCAGGCCGTCCGCGCCAGTGATCGCTAGTGCTCTGTCTGCGACGAGTTGAAGTACTTCATCCAGAGTGAACTGCTCTCCCTCTTCAATCTCCGCTTCGGGAACAGCCGCATCGTCCCCGGTCCGGCGAGTTTCCAGAGTTTTCCTCCGGCGCACCTGCTCCTGCAGCGCCAAGAACGCCAGTAACACCTGCAACCGGTTGCGCTGCGATGGTTCTTGCTGGGAATCCGCAGGATGATCCGTGGAGGAGCTCGAAGCGGTTTGCCCCGGCGGGCAGAGAGGTATTACAACCCCGGCAGACGGGATCTTCCCTGCAAGGCTCGGGTTGGTGGGCGCTGTCGCCATTCCAAGCCCAATTACATAGTTCAAGTGGTACAGTATATGCACCGCGTAAGCTTATAGTCAATTAGTCACTTAGCCTACTCCATGTGGTGGATCGCGCCCGTCTGACCTTGATGCGCCCAAAATCACTCTGGGTGGTGCAGCCTCGCGCGCTGAATGTGTGCTGGAAGAGGTTTCCTAGCCCTCGGGTGTTATGAAATAACTCCAACGGAATGCTGACATGGTTCTGGTCGAGTCTCGGGCAGCCCAGAAATAATCCACAACGAAAAGTTAGGCGGGGAGAGGGGTCTGGATAGTTGGCGAAACCAGCGATAGCGCAAGCTTGCGCCGTTTATTCGCCCCGCCCACGGGACTGCCTGGCAGTGGCGACCCCCATCGGACATCACGGTGTGCAAGGCCAAGTCTTGGCTATCACGCCTTAGAGGATCCTTTTCGCGAGATTCCAGCATTCCCGCGCGATCATCCAGTCTTCCTGGGCGTGAATCACGAAGACGCGGACGGTCGAATCCAGCGCAGAAATATCGACATCCGCGTCGTTGTCCGAAGGTGATGGCGCGTTCTTTCCCGGATCGAGGCGCAAACCCAGGAACGCGAAATTGTCACACACCGCGGCGCGAACATCGGGTGAGTTTTCGCCGACTCCGGCCGTGAATACGAGAGCATCCACTCCGCCCAGCACCGAAATCATGGCTCCGATTCCCCGTCGCAGACGATGAACATACATATCGAACGCCAGTGTCGCGCGTTGGTGACCGCTCTTGCTGGCGGCTAGAATCTCGCGCATATCGCTGGAAATTTCCGATACGCCGAGTAAGCCCGATTTCTGATTCAGAACCTCATCCAGTTGCTGGCCAGAAAACTGTCTTTGCCGCATTAGATAAGTGAGGATGCCGGGATCCACGGAGCCGGAGCGGGTGCCCATCATAAGACCCTCCAGCGGGGTAAAACCCATGGTCGTATCCACGCTTCGACCTTCACGAATCGCCGCCAACGAGCAGCCATTGCCCAGGTGGCAGGTCACGAGTTTCAGGGAATTCAAGTCCTTGCCCAGCAGATGTGCGGCGCGCTGTGCGCAATATTGATGATTGATGCCGTGGAATCCGTAGCGGCGAATTCCCTGCTCGAACCATTCATAAGGACCAGCGTAGGTGGCCGCCGGCAGCGGCATCGTACGATGGAAACCAGTATCAAAGACGGCAACCTGGGGCACGCGGCCCAGTAATCTCGATACGATCTCCATGCCTTCGAGTTCGGCGCGGTTGTGGAGGGGCGCAAAAACGGAGACGCCTTCGATCGCCGACTTGACCTCCGCGGTAACGATCGCGGGATCGAAATGTTGGGGGCCGCCGTGGACCACCCGATGTCCGACAACATTGATTTCGGAAGGGCCGGAAATCGCTTGCGTCGCGCCGCTCCACAAGTCCTGGAGCAAGCGCTCGATGGCTTCCCGGCGAGAGCCGCCCGAGGTTACGTGCTTTCGGGAAACTCCGCGGGAAGTCTTGATCGAGTATTGCGCCTGAGCATGGTTATGGTCATTGTCATTGTCATTGTCATTCGCCCACTCGATCTTCCCTTCCCAAACCGAAGCCGGTGGGTCGTCCGGGAGCGTATCTCCAATCTGGTAGAGACAGCTCTTCTGACTGCTGGAGCCGGAGTTGAGAACAAGCACGTTCATCAGTAAGGCCACGTCCAGTCCCGAATTTCCGGCAAATCATCGCCGCGTTCGTAAATGTATTGTTTATGCTCGACCAGCTGGTTGCGGAGCAACTGCTTGAAGTGGCCTCCAACTTTCTGCAGTCTGGGAACACGGTCCACCACATCTCCGGCCAGGTGGAAGCGATCCAGATCGTTTAGAACCGCCATATCGAACGGCGTGGTGGTCGTGCCCTCTTCTTTGTAGCCTCGTACATGGAGATTGTCATGATTGTGCCGGCGATAGGTGAGGCGGTGAATCAACCAGGGATAGCCGTGATAGGCGAAGATGATCGGCTTATCCACCGTGAACATGGAATCGAAGTCAACGTCGGAAAGACCGTGCGGATGCTCGCTCGACGGCTGAATGGTCATTAGATCGACCACATTCACCACCCGAATCTTGATGTCGGGAAAATGCTGGCGCAACAGATCGACCGCCGCCAAGGTTTCGAGCGTGGGGACGTCACCGGCGCAGGCCATTACGACATCGGGTTCGGCGCCGTTGTCTGTACTTGCCCACTCCCAAATTCCGATCCCGGTGGTGCAATGTTCGATGGCTGACTCCATGTTTAGAAACTGCAATGCCGGTTGCTTGCCGGCGACGATCACATTGACATAGTGACGGCTTCGCAAACAATGATCGGCAACCGACAGCAGGCAATTCGCGTCGGGTGGAAGGTACACGCGAACGATGTCGGCTTTCTTGTTCACCACGTGATCGATGAAGCCGGGATCCTGATGCGTGAATCCGTTGTGATCCTGGCGCCAGACATGGGAGGTTAGTAAGTAGTTGAGTGAGGCGATCGGACGCCGCCACTCAATCTCGCGCGTAACCTTCAGCCACTTGGCGTGCTGGTTGAACATGGAGTCAATAATATGGATGAACGCCTCGTAGCAGGAAAAGAAGCCATGGCGGCCGGTGAGTAAGTAGCCTTCGAGCCAACCTTGGCACATGTGCTCACTGAGCATCTCCAGCACACGCCCGTGCTGCGAGAGATGTTCGTCGACCGGGAGGATGGGCTCCATCCATTGCTTGTCGGTAACCTCAAAAAGGGCGTCCAGCCGGTTTGAGGCCGTTTCATCCGGACCGAAGACGCGGAAGTTCTTGGCGTCCGCGTTCAGCTTCATCACGTCGCGCAAAAATCCCCCGAGCACACGCGTCGCTTCCGCATTCTCGGTTCCGGGCTTCGGGACGCTGACGGCATAATTACGGAAGTCGGGCATGACCAAATCCCGCAACAGCAAGCCGCCATTGGCATGCGGGTTCGCTCCCATCCGGCGATCGCCTTTGGGAGCTAGTTCGGCCAGTTCGGAAATGAACTTGCCATTCTTGTCAAACAATTCCTCGGGACGATAACTTCGCAGCCAGTCCTCAAGAATCTTCACGTGTTCCGGCTTCGACTGCAGGTCAGCGACCGGCACCTGATGGGCGCGCCAGGTGCCCTCGATGGGTTTTCCGTCGACCACCTTTGGTCCCGTCCAACCCTTCGGGCTGCGCAAGATCACCATCGGCCACAGGGGCCGATTCAACCCTCCGCCATTGTGAGCGTTGTCCTGACGAGCGGCGTCTTGAATCGATCGAATTTCGCTCACGATCGTGTCCAAAGTTCCGGCCATGAGTTGATGCATGGCTTCGGGCTCGTGTCCTGCGACGAAATACGGCTTCCAGCCATAGCCCGTGAAGAGATGGGTAAGTTCCTCGTCGCTCATTCGCGCGAGCAGCGTCGGATTCGCGATCTTGTAGCCGTTGAGGTGGAGAATCGGCAACACGGCACCATCCCCGACCGGATCCAGAAACTTATTGCAATGCCAACTGGTGGCTAGCGGCCCCGTTTCCGCTTCGCCGTCTCCCACTACGCAGCAAGCGACGAGGTCGGGATTGTCGAACACGGCGCCGCAAGCGTGCATGATCGAATATCCCAGTTCCCCGCCTTCGTGGATGGAGCCTGGAGTTTCGGGCGCCGCGTGGCTCGGAATCCCCCCGGGGAAGGAAAACTGTTTAAACAGCTTCTTCATGCCCTCTTCGTTTTGGGAAATGTTGGGATAGAACTCGCTGTACGTGCCCTCCAGGTACGTGTTCGCAACCATTCCGGGCCCGCCATGTCCGGGGCCGGCAAAATAGACTACATTCAGATCGTAGTTCTTAATCAGGCGATTGAAGTGGGCGTAGATGAAGTTCAAGCCGGGCGTGGTGCCGAAGTGCCCGAGTAGTCGCGGCTTGATGTGCTCGATCTTCAGGGGTTCGCGCAGAAGCGGATTTGCGTATAGATAAATCTGGCCGACCGAGAGATAGTTGGCGGCGCGCCAGTAGGCGTCAATCTTGCGCAGATCTTCGGGAGTGAGGGGCTGGATGTCGACGCGGTGCTGAGCGGGGGGCAAAGTGGTTGAGGGAGTCATGGAATCCTGCCTTTCTCTTGCCTGTAGTTTCCTATCTTAAGTTTCCTGGAGTCCCCTCGGCTAGCACCCGAAAAGACATGGGACGCCGAAAAGCGGTCCCGCCCTACGCAGCGCTTGATAATATGGCGTGGTAGACAGTGCGCTTTCATGAAAACAGGAAACTGGCGAGAAGGCCCCGGGCCAGCCGGCTTCTGCCTGCGTGATCCTCGTCACGGGCCACTGTACCGCCGGTCATGGCCGCGGAGAATGCGGGCATTGAAACTGCATGTTTGGATTGAGGACGGGAGGATGTCATGTCGATGATGTTATATCGTCTCGTTCGGATGATCGAGACCCGCTCCCAAGAGCTGGCCGCTTCCCTTCTTGATAAAGTCCAGAATTCGCGGTTTACCCAAAACTACCGTGAGAACGTTCCCGCGGAAGAACTGAAAGAACGGGTGTACGAGATCTACCGTCATTTGGGGGAATGGCTGATCGGGAAAGACAAACTCAACCTGGAACAGCGCTACCTGCAGATCGGGGCGCGGCGGGCCACCCAGCAGGTGCCCGTGAGCGAAGTGATTTGGGTGATTATTTTGACCAAGGGGAACCTGTGGGACTTCATCAGGAAAGAATCGGTTCTGGACCGCCCCTCGGAAATGCTCGGCGAAATGGAAATGCTGCAGTTGCTGGAGCAGTTCTTTGACAGAGCCATCTACTACGCCGCGGTCGGTTACGAACTCGCGGAGCACACTCTCAAGGATCCGAGCGCACCGTCCACAAAGGATTAGCAGCCCGTGGAGCAAGCACGATTTGTATTGGAGTACGCCTTCCGGCATACCGCGGGCGCCGGGTTATGAATACGCCTTTACAGGCTGCGGTAAAAGTCGCGTTCCATGCGGCAGCGGCCCTCAGCGGCTAAAGCCGTTGATGAAAACAAGCCAGTTATGCAGCGCTGAAGCGCTGCTCCACCCAAAATCAAGTACAACATCGAGTTTTTCCGCAGCTTGTTTAGGCGCTGGTCTTGGACGCTGGGGTTTCACCACAGGCTGTTCGCGTAAGCACGGAACAGGAAATTCCAGCGGTCAGGAGTTGACCATATCTTCCAGGGCGGCTTTGTTGCGGATAATCAGGTTTGCGCCCTTGAACTGCACGAGTTGTTTCCTCTTGAACTGCGAGAGCAAGCGGCTGACGGTTTCCCGCGTCGTGCCAATGATCTCGGCGATTTCCTCATGTGTCAGCGTCAGCTTCACCTGCAAGGATCCCCGTTGCCCGCAGCGTTCGACCATCCCAATAGTAATTTCGCGAACCTCTCGGACGGGGAGTTGGTAAGTCCCAGGGTGCGGATTCCTTCATACGCGGTGTAGTAATTGCGGCTCAATTCCTCCGCCACGCGCAGAGCCACGACGCCGTGCTCGCGCAAGAAATGCATCAAGGCGTCCCGGGTAATGAAATTTGCCTGGCCGGGCTCGATCATCTCGGCGGTCACTTCGTAAGGCCGATTGGAAATCGTGGCGCTGAGCCCAAGGACATCTCCCGGCTCGGCGATTCTCGTGATAACGGTCCTGCCCTCCGCCGACGAGGTTGAGAGCTTCGCTTTCCCGGCGCAGAGCACGAATACGCCGCGCGGCTGCTGTCCCTCGATAAACAGCATGGCGGATTTTGGGTAGACCGCGGTGGATTTGATCTCATTCAGCCTCTGCAGCGCCGCTTCCGGCAGATGGCAGAACAAATGTTCCTCACGCATCGGGCAGGCGAGACAGTTATCGAGGATATTCAGCCCGTAGGGCGCACGCATTCGCTACCGCTCTCCGCCAGAATTGTATCACCGATCACTCTGTGATCAGGATCACAAAAAACCGTGACTGCGAACATGGCCAGCGCAACCGACTGCGAGGAGACTCTATACACCACGGGAGGCTTGGGGCGGCTGTACCGAGGGCGGGTTTCGATGTACTTCAATGAGCACCGCAACCGCTGCCGGTGCGACGCCGGGTCGAGGAGGACAATAACACCATGACTACTACTACTGAAGAATCGCTTCGGTTTCGAGTCATTGCCTGGTGGGCGTCTGGGCGAACCGGCATTGCCAGATCCAGTTCCGCGCCCAATGCGATCCATTTCACCTCCCCGCCGGCGTTTGGCGGCTTGGAAGGCAGGTGGACACCTGAGGACTTGCTGTTATGCGCGGTCGCCAGTTGCTATACGACTACCTTCCGGGCGCTCGCGGATAATTCGAAGCTGGCCTACACCGACCTGCAGGTAGAAGTGGAAAGCGCCATCGGCAAATCGGACTCCGGATATACTTTTGGCGAAGTGCTCATTCATGCATATTTGATGATTCCGCGAGAAGAAGAGCGGGAACGGGCCGTGAGGCTCTTGCACAAGGCCAAGGACAAATGCCTGGTATCTCGCGCTCTCTCGGTGGAACAGAGGTTTGAACCCCGTGTGCAGGTGGGGGAACAACGAGCGGAACTCGGCCAACCGTTGCCCGTTTCCGACAAAGAGGCCTATCGATGAAACCCGAGAGCATCGCGATTCTCGCGCTGGCCAGAGTTGCCGCATGACGTTGATAAGTTCCTCCGAGCCTGATCTCACCCGACGAGCGCCGAATGCTGTAGAGAAACAGACGAACGCTGTAGGGAAACGGACGCTCCCCGAGAGCTACGGCCTCGACACCATGTTCGCTCCCACTTCGGTGGCCGTCATCGGTGCGACCAGCCGTCCCGGCACGGTGGGGCGCACCGTTCTAGAGAACCTGCTGCGCGGCGGCTCGCTACGGAAAGTGTATGCCGTCAACGCGAAGCATCCGGAAGTGCTCGGGCTCAAGAGCTACAGCAGCATTCGCGACGTCCCCCAACCGGTGGACCTAGCGGTCATTACCACTCCGGCAACGACGGTCCCGCAGATCGTTGGAGAGTGCGTGGATGCGGGCGTCAGCTCCGCAATCGTGATTTCCGCCGGATTCAGAGAGCGCGGAGCGGAAGGCGCGGCGCTCGAACAACAAATCCAAGCGCATCTGCGGCGCAGTTCCATGCGCCTGATTGGTCCCAACTGCCTGGGCATTATGAACCCGGCGGTCGGGTTGAATACCACGTTCGTAAAAGATCCGCCTAAGGCGGGAAATGTTGCGTTCCTGAGTCAGAGTGGAGCGCTGCAGGTCGCGATCCTCGACTGGAGCGCGCGCGAACAAGTTGGCTTCAGCGCCATCGTTTCGACCGGCTCGATGCTGGATGTGGGTTGGGGGGATTTGCTCGACCACTTTGGCAACGACCCGAACACCAAGAGCATTTTGATCTACATGGAGTCCGTAGGAAACGCCCGGAGGTTCTTGTCCGCCGCCCGTGAAGTCGCCCTCACCAAGCCGATTATCGTGATCAAAGCCGGCCGTTCGGAAGCGGCCTCGCGCGCGGCGTCATCGCACACGGGCGCGCTCACGGGCAGCGACGAAGTGCTGGATGCAGCCTTCCACCGTTCCGGAGTTTTGCGGGTCCACAATATCGCCGACCTGTTCTATATGGCGGAAGTGCTCAGCAAGCAACCCCGTCCCAAGGGTCCGCGGCTTACCATCCTGACCAACGCTGGCGGTCCCGGCGTGTTGGCCACGGACTCCCTGGTCGCCAACGGAGGAGAACTGGCCGAGCTTTCCCCAGAGAGTCTGCAGCACCTGAATGAGTTCCTCCCCGCTCATTGGAGTCATAGCAATCCCATTGATGTTCTCGCCGATACCGATTCCGAGCGCTTTGTTCGCGCCCTCGAAATCGCCTCGCGCGACCCGAACAGCGATGGACTTCTGGTCATCCTTGTGCCGCAAGCCATGGCCGATCCCCTGCAGGTGGCAGAAAGCTTGAAGCCTTATGGCAAAGGCCATAGCAAGCCGGTGCTCGCCAGTTGGATGGGAGGCGACAGCGTTGCGGCCGGAGAAGCCGTCCTGAATGCGGCGGGCATTCCAACCTTTCCTTATCCGGATACCGCCGCCCGCGCTTTCACCTACATGTGGCGATACACCTGCAACCTGCGCGGACTGTACGAGACGCCTAGCCTGACCGACCAATCGGAAGTGGGAGTCGCAGCCCGCAATCAGGTCGAACAGATTATTCAGAACGTGCGGCAGCAAGGCCGCGTTCTGCTCACCGAGTTGGAATCGAAGCAGTTGTTGTCGCTGTACGGCATCCCCACGGTTGAGACCCTCGCGGCCGCCAACGAGGACGAAGCGGTCACACTGGCGTCGCGACTTGGCTTTCCGGTTGTGCTGAAAGTCCTTTCCGAAACCATCACGCACAAAACGGATGTTGGCGGCGTCCAACTGAACTTGCCAGATGAAGCGGCGGTCCGCTCCGCCTATCGCGCCATCGAGTCTTCGGTTGCGGAGAAGGCCGGCCCTGGCGAGTTCTCCGGCGTAAGCGTGCAGCCGATGGTGAAGCCCGATGGCTACGAATTGATCCTGGGCAGCAGCGTGGATCCCCAATTTGGTCCGGTCATCCTTTTCGGCTCTGGCGGCCAGTTGGTCGAAGTGTATCGCGATCGCGCCCTGGCCCTTCCGCCGCTGAACACGACTCTGGCGCAGCGAATGATGGAGCAGACCAAAATCTTCACCGCGCTGAAGGGCGTCCGCGGACGCAAGCCGGTCGACATGACGGCACTGGAGAACCTGCTAGTCCGCTTCAGTCAGCTCGTGCTCGAACAGCGCTGGATTGCCGAAATTGACATCAATCCCCTGCTGGCTTCACCCGAGCGCCTGCTCGCCCTCGATGCCCGAGTCGTGTTGCATGGCCCCGCCGTGACCCTCGACCAGTTGCCCAAGCCCGCCATCCGTCCCTACCCCTTGCAGTACGTCTCGTCCTGGACCATGAATGATGGGAATCAAGTCACGATCCGTCCGATCCGGCCCGAAGACGAACCGCTGATTGCTAAGTTTCACGAGACGCTTTCCGATCGCAGCGTCTATTTGCGCTACTTCTGCTCCCTCAGCCTGAGCCGGCGAGTGGCGCATGAACGGCTGTTGCGCATCTGTTTCGGCGATTACGACCGCGAAATGGCGCTGGTTGCCGAGCACACCGATCCCGGCACGGGAGAACGCCGGATCTTGGGCGTTGGGCGTATGAACAAGCTTCACGGCAGGAATGAAGCCGAAGTCGCGGCCCTGGTTTCAGATCAGTATCAGAAGCTGGGGCTGGGACATGAGTTGCTCCGCCGTGTCGTCCAGATTGCCCGCGATGAAAAGTTAAGCCTGGTGTCCGCGGAAATGTTGCCTGACAACATGGCCATGCAGGCCGTCTTCAGGCGCCTGGGCTTTCGTATTCGCGCGGATGAAGATCTATCGTCGCTCCGCGCCACCTTGGAACTCTGAACCAGGACTTCGGAACCAGGACTTCGGAACCAGGACCTCGGAACCGTTTCGTATCAGGGTATCGCTTTAGCGATACCGCAAACTTGTCACCATCCGACGCCCCTTTAGGGGCCGGGCGCCTTGGTGACGTGGATCACAGGTCTCCGTGAGCCGCGTTCCCGACAAGATCACTCCGCTCCGGCATTCTTATAGATGACCATTCCAGAGCAGTCCGGCGGACTCACCAGGAAATTCAGAAGGGGATGTCATGAAACGTAAGTTTAAGACCATGGACGGCAACGAAGCCGTCGCCAATGTTGCCTACCGCCTCAACGAGGTCATCGCCATTTATCCCATCACGCCGTCGTCCAACATGGGCGAATGGGCGGATCAATGGATGTCGGAAGACGTGCCCAATATCTGGGGCACCATCCCCCATGTGATTGAAATGCAAAGCGAAGGCGGCGCCTCTGGAGCGGTTCACGGCGCGCTCCAGACCGGAGCCCTGGCTACGACCTTCACCGCGTCGCAAGGCCTGCTGCTGATGATCCCGAACATGAACAAGATCGCCGGCGAACTGACGGCGACGGTATTTCATGTCAGCGCGCGCACGGTCGCCACCCACGCTCTCTCGATTTTCGGCGACCACTCCGACGTGATGATGTGCCGCACCACCGGATTCGCGCTGCTCGCGTCGAACTCCGTGCAGGAGGCGATGGACCTGGCGCTCATCGCCCATGCCGCCACGCTCGAAACCCGCATCCCCTTCGTGCATTTCTTCGACGGCTTCCGCACTTCGCATGAAGTCAACAAAATCGAAATGCTCACCGAAGACGACATGCGCGCCCTCATCAATATGGATCGTGTCTTCGAGCACCGCCAGCGCGCGCTTTCTCCGGATCATCCCGTGCTGCGCGGCAGCGCGCAAAACCCCGACGTCTTCTTTCAGGCGCGCGAAGCCGGCAATCCTTATTACGACGCCTGCCCGGATAAAGTCCAGGCGGTCATGGACAAGTTTTCCCAGGTTGTGGGCCGTTCCTATCACCTGTTCGACTACGCCGGCGCACCCGATGCCGAGCGCGTGATCGTCATGATGGGTTCGGGCGCCGACGCCGCCCACGAGACGGTGGACTATCTGAACCGCAACGGAGAAAAGGTTGGCTTGCTGAAAGTCCGCCTCTACCGCCCGTTCTCCGTCAAGAGCTTCCTCGAGGCCCTGCCTGCAACCGTGCGCAAGATCGCCGTCCTCGATCGCACCAAGGAAGCCGGCGCCGGCCGAGAGCCGCTCTATCTTGACGTGGTCAGCGCGCTGCAAGAAGGAATCAAGCTGGGCTACGGAAAGCTGAAGACCGCGCCGGAAACCATCGGCGGACGCTACGGCCTCTCCTCGAAAGAGTTCACCGCCTCGATGGTCAAAGCCGTATACGACAACCTGGCGGCACCGAAGCCAAAAGACCACTTCACCGTCGGCATTCACGACGACGTGGGCCATACCAGCCTCGATTACGATGCCGATTTTTCCGTCGAGCCCGACAGCGTGGTGCGAGCCATGTTCTACGGGCTGGGCGCGGATGGCACCGTGGGCGCGAACAAGAACTCGATCAAGATCATCGGCGAAAACACCGACAACTACGGGCAGGGCTACTTCGTTTACGACTCCAAGAAGTCGGGCGCGATGACGGTTTCGCACCTGCGCTTCGGGCCGCAGCCGATCCGGTCCAGCTATCTGATCTCCAAAGCCAACTTCGTGGCCTGCCATCAATGGATTTTCCTCGAGCGCTACGACATGCTCAGCACCCTGGTTCCGGGCGGCGTTTTCCTGCTCAACAGTCCTTTTAACAAGGATGAGGTTTGGGACCAGTTGCCGCGCGAAGTCCAGACCCAACTGATCGCCAAGAAGGCCCGCTTCTTCATCATTGACGCCTACCAGGTGGCGCGCGAAACCGGCATGGGCTCGCGCATGAATACCATTCTGCAGACCTGCTTCTTCGCCATCTCCAAGGTCCTGCCCCGCGATGAGGCCATCGAAGCCATTCGCCAGTCCATCCGCGACACCTACGGCAAGAAGGGCGACGAGATCGTGCAGCAAAACCTGCGCGCCGTGGACGAGACCCTCGCCCACATGTTCGAAGTGGCCATTCCGGAGAAGGTGACCAGCCAAATCGAAATGCCCCCCGCGTTCGCTGCCGGGGCGCCCAAGTTTGAGCGCGATGTGCTCAGCGTGATTTACGCTGGCCACGGCGACGACATCCCCGTGAGCGCTTTCCCCGTCGATGGAACCTTCCCCACCGGCACCGCCAAATGGGAAAAGCGCAACATCGCGCTCGAGATTCCCGTTTGGGATACGAAGCTCTGTATCCAGTGCGGCAAGTGCGCCATGGTCTGCCCGCACGCCGTGCTCCGCATCAAGGTCTACGACGCCAAGCAGCTCGAAGGCGCGCCCGCAACCTTCAAGTCCACCGAAGTGCGCGACAAGGACAAAGACTGGCTGGGCCAGAAGTACACCATCCAGGTTGCGCCCGAAGACTGCACCGGATGCGGCATTTGCGTCGATATCTGTCCTGCCAAGAACAAGAGCGAGACTCGCCTGAAAGCGATCAACATGGTGGCGCAGCCGCCGCTGCGCGCGCCCGAACGCGAGAACTGGGAATTCTTCCTCAAGATTCCAGAACTCGATCGCCGCAAGATCAAGAACAGCACCATCCGCCAGCAACAGGTGCAGGAGCCCTTGTTCGAATTTTCGGGAGCCTGTTCCGGATGCGGCGAGACGCCCTATCTGAAGCTGCTTTCCCAGCTCTTCGGAGATCGTTCCGTGGTCGCCAACGCCACCGGTTGCTCTTCGATCTACGGCGGCAACCTGCCGACCACGCCTTGGGCTAAGAATATCGAAGGCCGCGGGCCGGCTTGGTCGAATTCCCTGTTTGAAGACAATGCCGAGTTCGGCCTGGGATTCCGCCTCTCCATTGACAAGCAGACCGAATTCGCCCGTGAACTGGTGCGCCGCCTGTCTGGAGCCATCGGAGAAGAACTCGCCACCGCTCTGGTAACCGCGCCGCAGAAAGATGAGGCCGACATTTTCGAGCAGCGCCAGCGCGTCGAACTGTTGAAGGAAAAGCTGAAGGGTCTGAACTCTCCGGAAGCAAAGCAACTACTGTCGCTCGCCGACATGCTGGTCAAGAAGAGCGTTTGGATCGTCGGCGGCGACGGCTGGGCTTACGACATCGGTTACGGCGGCCTCGACCACGTGTCTGGCCAGCGGACGCAACGTGAACCTGCTGGTGCTCGACACCGAGGTTTATTCCAACACCGGAGGCCAAGCCTCGAAATCCACGCCGCGGGCGGCCGTGGCCAAGTTCGCCGCCGGAGGCAAACCGGGGCCGAAGAAGGATCTCGGCCTGATGGCCATGAGTTACGGCAACGTCTACGTGGCCAGCGTCGCCATGGGCGCAAAAGACGAACACACGCTCAAGGCCTTCCTCGAAGCGGAAGCTTACGACGGCCCCAGCATCATCATTGCCTATTCGCACTGCATCGCGCACGGCATCGACATGACCACGGCAATGTCAGACCAGAAAGTGGCGGTCGATTCGGGCCAGTGGCTGCTCTATCGCTATAACCCGGAGCGCACTCTGGCCGGGCAGAATCCGTTGACCCTCGATTGCCGCACCCCCAGCCGCAAAGTCAAGGACTATTTTCTGCAGCAGACGCGCTTCAAGATGCTGCTCAAGAGCAAACCCGAAGACGCCAAGCGGTTGTGGCAGGAAGCGCAGGAAGATGCCGACACGCGTTATCGCCTGTACGAATACATGGCGCAGCGCAAACCAGAGCCGGCCGCGGTTCCAGCCGCGCCGGGAGAAACGGAAAAGTAGGAGTTGCGCCTATAGCGACGCAGCAAACAAAAGAGGAAGATCATGGACTTAACGACGAAGTATCTCGGCATGAAACTGCGGACGCCGCTGGTCGTCTCCGCATCCCCGCTCTCCCAGGAAATCAGCGGCATCCGCAAACTCGAAGATGCCGGCGCCTCCGCCGTCGTGCTCTATTCCCTGTTCGAGGAGCAACTGCATCAGGAGGCTCTCGATCTGGAACTCCATCTCAACGCCGGCACCGAGAGCTTTGCCGAGTCGCTCACTTACTTTCCTCAGTCCAGCGAATTCCACACCGGCCCCGAAGGCTATCTCGATCACATTCGCAAAGCCAAAGCCGCCGTGGACATTCCGATCATTGCCAGCCTTAACGGCGCGACCCTGGGCGGTTGGACCAAGTTTGCCCGCCAGATCGAGCAAGCCGGAGCCGACGCCATCGAGTGCAATCTCTACTTCATTCCGACCAACATGGACCTCTCCGGCGCCGAGACGGAGAAGATTTATGCCGACATTCTTCGGGAAGTAAAGGGCGCGGTGCACATCCCGGTGGCCGTCAAGCTGAGTCCATTCTTTAGCAACTTGGCCCATGTGGCCAAGCAGTTCGACCAATTGGGCGCCGACGGCCTGGTGCTGTTCAACCGCTTCTACCAGCCTGATATCGACCTCGAAGAATTGGAGATTATCCCCAACGTGCTGCTCAGTACCCCGCAGGCGTTACGGCTGCCGTTGACGTGGATCGGCATTCTTCATGGCCGCATCCAGGCGAGCATGGCGGCGACCAGCGGTGTGCACAGCGCCGAAGACGTCATCAAGTTGCTCATGGTGGGCGCCGATGTCACCATGATGTGCTCGGCTCTGATCAGCAACGGAATCGGCCATCTTCGTCATGTCGAACAAGGCATGCAGGAGTGGATGCAGGTTCACGAATATGAGTCTGTGCAACAGATGCAAGGCAGCATGAGCCAGCTCCGCTGCCCCGATCCAGGAGCCTTCGAACGCGCCCAATACATGCGGGCGGTCAAGGGCCTGCAGCACGTGCTGAAGGTGTGATGATTTTGGGTGGCGCAGCGGTTTACCGCTGCGATTTAGGCACTCAATTCCGACGGCTTTAGAGGCTGCGGAAAAAGTGTCTTCCGTGCGGCAGTCTTACCTCGGCGGCTAAAAGCCGCATTCAAAACAATGCAGTTATCGCAGCGCTGAAGTGTGTGCGTGAGAACTACTCTTTCGCCCCGCTGGGGCTGCATGATTTACCACTTTTTACCCACGGCTTACGCCGTGGGCTGCATTCTTACGCCGCTTCGCGGCTAAAAATCTGGAGCGTTACTCCACCGCGTCGGCAAAACTCTAGTTCTCACGCACACGCTGAAGCGCTGCGCCACCCAAAATCGCGAGCAAATCGAGTTTTTCCGCAACCTCTAAAGCCGATTCTCACTCCCGACAGTACCGCAGCGGTAAACCGCTGCGCGACCCAAAAGCGGCTGGGACGCTGAGGATCGTCCCGTTTTGGCGGAGAGCAGTCGTGCCTGCCAAGAGCTAAAAGCCACCAGCTAAGAGCTGACAACTGAAATGTGATCTCACTCGCCTTCACAAGTGACGCATGTCACAGCCGCTGGCCCGCGCATTCAGGACAATAAGCTGTAACGCAACCTGGGGAAACATGTTCAAGATACAGCACGCGGAGTTCCTTGCGCCCGGCATCAAGCGGTTCGTCATCGAGGCGCCACGCATTGCACGCAAGCAAAAACCAGGGCAGTTCGTAATCCTGAGGCTGTACGAGCAGGGCGAACGCATTCCGATCACCATCGAACACTCCGATCCCGAGCGCGGCACGATTCGCATTGTGGTGCAGTCGGCCGGCAAAACCACCAACCTGCTCAATTCGCTGAATACCGGCGACAGCATTCTGGACGTGGTTGGCCCGCTGGGAAAGCCGTCGCACATCGAGAAGTTCGGCACCGTAGTCGTGATGGGCGGCGGCGTAGGCACGGCGATGGCCTATCCGACGGCAGCGGCGCTGAAGCGCGCCGGCAATCGCGTCATCTCCATCGTCGGCGCGCGCAACAAAGAGCTGGTCATTCTGGAGCGCGAACTGCGCGAGACCAGCGATGCCCTGATGATCACCACCGATGACGGAAGCTATGCCGACAAGGGCTTCGTCACCGACAAGCTGCGGCAGTTGATCGAGAACGGCACGCGCATCGACCTGGTGCTGGCCATCGGCCCCATCCCCATGATGAGAGCGGTGGCGGAGATGACGCGCAAAGAACACATCCGCACCATCGTCAGCCTGAATCCGATCATGATCGACGGCACCGGCATGTGCGGCGGCTGCCGCGTGCTGATTGACGGCAAGAGCGAGTTCGCCTGCGTCGACGGCCCCGAATTCGATGCCCACCGTGTGGATTTTGCCGTGCTGGTGCAGCGCAATTCCATGTACCGTGCGGCGGAGCAGAAATCGATGGAAGAGTTCCAGCATGAGTGCCAGGCGCAGAGTCGAGGCGCAGGTTGCAGGACAGGAAGATGATCTCGCCGTAACGGGAGGAAAGAAGTGACGCCACCAGCCAAGGCTTCCGCCAATCCCATTCCCATCAAAGAGCGGATGAAGGTCCCCCGGCAGCACATGCTGGAGCAAGAGCCTCTGGTGCGCGCAACCAACTTCAAGGAGGTCAACCTCGGCTATTCCGAAGAACTGGCGCGTGCGGAGGCGCGGCGTTGTCTGGAGTGCGCCAAGCCGACGTGCATCGACAGTTGCCCGGTGGGCGTGAAGGTGAAGGAGTTCGTGCAGTTGATCGTGGAAGGCGATTTCCTGGGCGCGGCCGCGAAAATCCGGGAAGACAACGTTTTGCCCGCGATTACCGGGCGCGTGTGCCCACAGGAAGATCACTGCGAAGGCAAATGCCTGATGGCGAAGAAAGTCGAGCCGCTGGGGATTGGGTATCTGGAGCGTTTCGTCGCCGACTATGAACAGCGCCACCTCGATATCAGCAACCTGCCCAAGGCGCCACCGACGGGAAAGAAAGTCGCCATCGTGGGCAGCGGCCCCTCCGGCCTGACGGCGGCGGGCGATCTGGTGCAGAAGGGACACGAGGTGCACGTCTTCGAAGCGCTGCACGAAATCGGCGGCGTGCTCGTGTATGGCATTCCAGAATTCCGCCTGCCGAAGGGGATCATCCGTCAGCAAGTCGATTACATGCGCGCCATGGGCGTCGAGTTTGAGACCGACGTAGTCGTGGGACGCACGGTGACCATCGACGAACTGATGCAAGAGGAAGGCTACGACGCCGTGTTTATCGGCACTGGCGCGGGGCTGCCGCAGTTTATGGGCATTCCCGGCGAACATCTGAATGGCGTCTATTCGGCGAACGAATTCTTGACCCGCATCAACCTGATGCATGCCTACGAGTTCCCCAAGATACGACGAGCCCATGCTGGATTTCCGCGGCAAGAATGTGGCCGTGATTGGCGGCGGCAACACAGCGCTGGATGCGATCCGCTCGGCGTTGCGGCTGGGAGCCGGGCATGCGTTCATTCTCTATCGCCGCAGCGAGGCCGAGATGCCAGCGCGCATCGAGGAAGTCAAGCACGCCAAGCAGGAAGGCATCGAGTTCCAAGTGCTTGCCGCCCCGCTCGAGTTCCTCGACGACGGCAAGGGTTGGTTGGCCGGCGCCCGCTGCCAGAAGATGGCCCTGGGCGAACCGGATGCTTCTGGGAGACGGCGTCCGGTTCCGATCCAGGGCTCCGAATACGAAATTCCTCTTGCCGTGGCGGTCATCGCGATCGGGACCAGTGCCAATCCGATTGTCCAGAGCACCACTCCGGGTTTGAATACGAACAAGCGGAACTACATCGAAGCCGACCCGACGACCCAGCGCACCTCGCGAAAAGGGGTTTTCGCCGGTGGTGACATCGTTACCGGAAGTGCGACGGTGATTTTGGCCATGGGTGCCGGACGGCGCGCCGCGAAGTCGATCCATGAGTATTTGACCACGCCGGGCACTTGGTAAGAGCTTGATTTGCAGGCGCTTAGGCTATACGAGCTGGTGTGACGCACCTCACTATGCCGGTTGCGCAAGGTCACCGCCCTAGCGAAGGAGAAGGTTTCCAATCAAGGGTGGTGGCGTGTGCGTGGGCCACAAGGCAAAGGGTTGCGCTTTGGGGGGTACGTCCGGTACGGACTTGGCGGGGTCTGGGCAATACAGACCCGAGGCAAAAGCATGTCAATGTCGTGGGAACTAGATTACAAGAGCAAGTTGAAAACGGCGGATGAGGCACTACAGTGCGTGAAATCGGGAATGACGGTTTACATTCAGCCCGGATGCGCGGAACCGGAGACTCTGGTCGAGGCACTGATGCGCCGCGGGCCCTTTGTGCAGGACGTGCAAGTGGTTCACATGTTAACCATGGGAGCGGCCCCTTATGTGGCACCGGAGATGGCGGGACACTTCCGGCATAACGCCGTGTTCATTGGCGCCAACGTGCGCGAGGCGATCAACGAAGGGCGGGCCGACTACACGCCCATCTACCTGAGTGAGATTGAAAACCTGTTCGAGAGCGGGGCCATGCCGCTGGATGTTGCCTTGCTCGAACTCTCTCCTCCAGACTCGCACGGCTTCTGCAGCTTCGGGGTGGGAGTGGATACGTCGCTGACGGCAGCCAAATGCGCGAAGTACGTGGTGGCGCAGATCAACGATCAAATGCCGCGCACCTACGGAGACAGCTTCATCCACGTGACCGATCTTGATGCCATGGTGGAATCCTCTCGTCCATTGTGTCCCATGAAGGCGCCGCACATCACCGACTTGCACACGGCGATCGCCCGCAATGTCGCGGGTTTGATTGACGACGGAGCGGTGCTGCAGACGGGCATCGGGGGAATCCCGGATGCCGTGCTGCCGATGCTCATGGATCGCAAGGATCTCGGAGTGCACAGCGAGCTGGTTTCCGATGGCGTGATTCCTTTGATCGAAGCGGGGGTGCTCACGGGGGCGCGCAAGAACTTCAAGCCGCGGAAGATTATCCTGGGATTTGCTCTGGGCTCGAAACGTTTGTTTAGTTTTCTGGACAATAATCCGATTTTCGAATTCCACCCCACGTCCTATACCAACGATCCCGCATTCATTGCTCGCAACGACAACATGGTGGCGATCAACTCGGCGTTGCAGGTTGATCTCACCGGCCAGGTCTGTTCCGATTCGATTGGAAACCAGTTCTATAGCGGCATTGGCGGGCAGGTGGACTTCATTCGCGGAGCATCCCGTTCGAAGGGCGGTAAACCGATCATTGCCATCTCCTCGACGGCGAAGGATGGCGCGATTTCGCGGATTGTGCCCATGCTGAGCCCGGGCGCGGGAGTGGTGACTTCGCGCGGACTGATTCGTTACGTGGTCACCGAATTCGGGGTAGCGTATCTGCACGGCAAGACCATCCGGGAACGAGCGCAGGCGCTGATTGACATTGCCCACCCCAAGTTTCGGGAAGAGCTTTACGAATATTGCGAGAAATCCAGATGGCTGCAACGGCCTTTGGTGGCGGCGGATGCCGGTTTCCAAATTCAGCCAGTGCACGGCCTTTAGCCGGGGAGACAGTGGCGGCGGGGTATACAGCAACGACGTGAACGACGACGAGGTGAAGCATGGCAGGCCAAGCGCGCGGTAAGGTCACGATCGAAACCGAAGAATGCAAGGGATGCGGGCTCTGCGTGGAGTCCTGTCCCCCGAAGTGCCTGGAACTGACCACCGAGTTGAACGTATACGGGGCTCATCCCGTGCGCTACACCGGGCGGGACTGCACGGGTTGCGGCATCTGCTTTTATTGCTGCCCGGAGCCGGGCGCGATCACCGTGTACCGCATCAAGGCGAAGGCCAAGGCGCTGGCGCCAGCGCAAGGAGGCGAACTTGCGGCAGCTTTGTAAAGGCAACGTAGCGGTGGTGAAGGCGGCGATCCTGGCCGGGTGTCGCGCGTACTACGGATATCCGATCACTCCGGCCAGCGAAATCGCCGAGTCCGCCGCGCTCTACTTCCCGCAGGTCGGCGGAACGTTTCTGCAGGCGGAGAGCGAAGTCGCCGCCATCAACATGGTGTATGGTGCATCGGCCGCTGGCGTCCGCGTCATGAGTGGATCCTCCGGACCCGGCCTCAGCCTGATGCAGGAAGGGATGTCCTATCTGGCCGGCTCGGAACTGCCCTGCGTGATCGTCGATGTCATGCGCGGCGGACCCGGCCTCGGCAACATCGCGCCGGAACAGAGCGATTATTTCGCCATGGTGAAGGGCGGCGGGCACGGCAACTATCGCAATCTTGTGGTGGCTCCCGCCTCGGTGCAGGAAATGGCCGACCTGACCATGCTGGCCTTCGATCTCGCGGACAAATACCGCAATCCGGCAGTCGTGCTGACCGACGGTTTTGTCGGGCAAATGATGGAACCGCTCGAACTCGAAGCTCCAGACAAAGATCGGGAAGTGGAACTGCCTGAAAAACCCTGGGCGGTAAAGGGAACCCCAGAGACGCGGGCCAACCTGCTCAGCTCCATTTATCTCGAAACCGATGAATTGGAGGAACATCAGCGCCAGATGGAAGCCAAGTATATCCGGGCGCAAGAAACCGAGCAGCGCTCGGAGCTCTACCACACCGACGACGCCGAAGTGCTGCTGGTCGGGTACGGCATCGTGTCCCGCGTGTTGCTTTCCACGGTCGAAGCGCTGCGCAAGGATGGCGTGAAAGCAGGGCTGCTCCGCCCCATCACTCTGTGGCCCTATCCCACGAAGGCGCTGCGGGAAGCCGCGGCCAGAGTGCAAAAAGTCCTGGTCGTCGAATTAAGCAACGGACAAATGGTGGAAGATGTTCGCCTGGCGCTGAACGGCAAGGTGCCAGTGGAGTTCTACGGCCGGGTCGGCGGCAACGTGCCCTCGGTCGCCGAGCTGCGGCAACAAGTGTTCACCCGCATGCCGGTGGCGGTTTGAAGTTTTGAGAAGGGCACGGCTTCAGCCGTGCCGCATAGCGCAGTAAGAACTGCGGCTTTAGCCGCTGAAGGCCAAACTTAGAATCAGGTCCGAAGAGGACAACGAAAATGGCAAACGAAAGCGTGGTCAACGCACCGGACCCCGAAGTGAAGTCCCAAGGCACCGCCAAAATCGACAACGAAATTAAAAACGACGCCTACGAAACCGTTCATTCCAAGTCGCCGCTGTTCTATGACCTGTACGAGCGCAAATCAGAGCTAAAACACCAGACCCACTACTGTCCCGGCTGCGGACACGGCGTGGCCCACAAGCTGATTGCCGAGGCGTTGCAGGAGCTCGGTCTGCAGGACAAGACGATCTTCGTCAGTCCGGTGGGTTGTTCGGTATTTGCCTACTACTATTTTGACGTCGGGAATGTGCAGGCGCCGCACGGCCGCGCGCCCGCTACCGCCACGGGAATTAAACGATCCCGTCCCGACAAAATCGTTATTTCCTATCAGGGGGACGGCGATCTGGCCGCCATTGGCACGGCTGAAATCGTGCATGCCGCCAACCGCGGAGAGAAGATCACGGTCTTTTTCGTGAACAATGGAATCTACGGCATGACCGGTGGACAGATGGCGCCCACTACCCTGGTCGGGCAAAAGAGCACGACTTCCCCCTGGGGACGGCGGCCATCGAATGAAGGCTTCCCGATCCACGTGGCGGAGCTTCTCGCCACGCTGGAAGCGCCTGCCTACATCGAACGGGTAGCGCTTTCCGACAACAAGAACATCATGAAAGCGCGCCGGGCGATCCGTAAGGCGCTCGAGATGCAGCGCGATGGCGTGGGCTTCTCCTTTGTCGAAATCTTGTCGCCGTGCCCCACCATTATGGGCAAAGAACCGGTGGAAGCGCGGCGCTATGTTCTCGATAAGATGATGCCGGCCTTCCCTCTAAATGTTTTCCGCGACCGCCGGCCGGTAATTCCCGTAGGCAATGAACCACCGCAGCGCCCCGTAGCCGACGTGCTTGGAATCACGGCGAAGGCGGGAGCGCCTGATCTTTCCCCACCGAAACACGCCCACCATTTCAAAGATGTGAAGATCAAGATCGCAGGTTTCGGCGGACAGGGCGTGCTGCTCTTGGGGCAGCTTCTCATCGAAATGGGCATGCGCGAAGGACTGGAAGTGAGCTGGCTGCCGTCGTATGGGCCGGAGATGCGTTCGGGCAGCGCGCACTGCCATGTCTGCTTGTCGAAAGAGCGGATCGGGTCGCCCCTGATTTCGCACGCCGATGTGCTCGTGGCCATGAACGAGTTTTCGCTGCGGAAGTTTGCCCACGAAGTACCGAGCGGCGGAATCATCCTCTACAACGGCTCGATCCTTCCCGCCGACTTTACCGCGCCCGACGTGCGGGTGATCGCAATGCCGGCATCGGAGATCGCCGACAAAATTGGTTCGACCATGGCAACCAACATCGTGATGCTGGGCGCGCTGCTGGAAGAAACAGAATGTCTGGCTCCCGGGACTGCAATGAGCGTGCTCGAAGACAAAGTGAAAAAAGTCAGCCTGCTCGAAATTGACCGCAAAGCGCTCACCGCCGGCCGCCTGTTTATCGATGAACAGGCGCACATCGGCGCGGTCAGCCAGCCCGACGGCTTCGCATAAACACCCGAGCAGGCTGCGGAAGAACTCGGGGGCGTATCAGGGTATCGCTTTTGCGATACCGCGAACGTTCGAAATCAAACGCCCCTTTAGGAGCCGAGCGGCGAAGATCGACTTTCCCCGCAGCCTCTCGGATCTCCCCGCCCATCTGCCGTTCCCGATTCTTGGTGAACAACTCTCCTTAATTGCTCAACCCGTTGAGGACGGCTGCCGTCCGGAGAACACGCCTTCGTTATAATCAAGGTTTGACCCTATGGCTTCGACGACACCTACTAGGCTGGGCCCAAGTGCGGGGACCGGCGTGACCACCGCCTCCGACTTCGGCGATTCTCGCGCCGAGTTCCAGTCCTTGCTCTCGGGTTGCGGCCTCTATGACCTGAGTTGGCGGGCCAAAATCGCGGTGACTGGCGGCGACCGCGTCCGCTGGCTGAACGGCATGGTCACCAACAACGTTCGCGATCTTGCCTCCGGCCACGGCGTCTATGCTTACATGCTGAACGCGCAGGGCCGTATTCAGGCGGACCTCTACGCCTTTCAGCGCGGCGACTCGTTACTGGTGGATACGGAACACGCACAGCGCGACAAAATACTGCAGCTGTTCGATCACTTCATCATCGCCGACGATGTGGAGATCGCCGACATCAGCGACAAACTGACCGCGCTCGGCCTGACTGGACCCGAAGCGCGCGCGGTTCTCGAACGTGCCGGTATCGCCGTTTCCGACCTTGCACATTTGCAGTTCGCCGACGTTACATGGCAACAGAAAACCATCACGCTGCTGCATTCGGGCGAGGAAGCACGCCAATCGTGGCAGGTCTGGATCCACCCAGAACAAAGAGCCGATCTTTGGAACGCGCTGGTCCACGCGGGTGCGCGGCCGACGGGCACGGCGGCGCTGAATCTTTTCCGCATCTCGCGCGGCATCCCGCAATTTGGCGTGGACATCCGCGAGCGCGATCTGCCGCAGGAAACCGGACAAACACGCGCGTTAAATTTCACCAAGGGTTGCTACCTCGGGCAAGAGATCGTGGAGCGCATCCGCTCGCGCGGCGCAGTCCACCGGCAGTTCACCGCGTTCGCGGTCGAGGGTACGCTGCCCGAACCGGGCGCGAAGATTTTTCCTGGAGAAGAGGAGAAGGAAGCAGGCGAGATCACCAGCAGCGCGATTTTGCCACTGGCGGAGGGAGATCGCCCCGTCGCACTCGGTTACCTGCGACGCGAGGCCGTGGGAAAAGATTTGCGCGCGGGCATGGCGAAGCTGAAACCGGCAGCGCTTCTGCTCGTCTGAATTTCACGTAGTGGGTCGATTGGCCGAGCGCCAAACACAAAGGGCACCCTTCGACTTCGCTCTGGACATGCTCTGGTACACGAAGGAAACCCGAACACGGTAAACCCTATGGCTCAAAAACGAAGAGACGAAAGCGAATTCAAAGTAAGCGACAAGCGCTTGTTCACCTCCGACGGAGAACTTCGCGATTCCGCGGAAGAACCAGCGCCCAATCCAGTCGCGGCGACCGTGGCCCCGCCGGTTTCGACAATCCCGGAAACCGCGCCAGCGCCAGCGGCTCCCGCACCCGAATCCGAGATCCCGGAACCGCCCACCGCCACCGAGCAGCAGGCACAGCACGATGCCTACCGGCAGTCGGCGCGCGATCTGGATTCTCGAGTCGAGCTGAGCGGACACTCGGCGAAGGAGCTCGAAGTTAGTTTCGAGCGCTTCATGGCTTCGCTCTACATGACCGCCATGATGCAGCTCGGCCTGATGCAGGAGCGGGGCGGCCAGCCCGGAGTCGACTTGATCGGCGCGCGGCAAACCATCGACACGCTGGGCATGATCGCCGAGAAGACCAAGGGCAATCTCACTTCGAGGGAGAAGGGATTTCTGCAGAACTGCCTCTATGAACTGCGCATGGCCTACGTCGAAGTAACCAACGCTCTGGCGAAGCCTCCCGAGACGCCCGGTCCAGTCACAGGAACCAACGGCTGATGCGGGCGACTCTAACGGTACTGGGCAGCGGCACGTCGATGGGAGTTCCTACCATCGGCTGCGACTGCGCTGTCTGCCGTTCGCTCGATCCGCACGACCGGCGCACTCGCCCTTCCGTGCTGATCAGCTACCGTGCTCCTCAAGACGATGCCCGCCACGTCATGATCGACTCCACGCCGGACTTTCGGGAACAGGCGCTGCGCGAAAAGATCACGCACCTCGATGCCGTGCTCTACACGCATACCCACGCCGACCACATCCTGGGAATCGACGACCTGCGCCCTCTGACCTACCGTCACAAGCCGGGCAAGCTGCCTCTTTATGCCACGCCGCGAGCATGCGATTTTCTGCGCAGTATGTTCCGTTACATTTTCGAAGCGGAGTACAAGTTTGGCGGACTGCCGCTGGTGGAACTGCTTCCTATCGAGGGCTGCTTTGAACTGTTTGGCGCGCGCTTTGAGCCGGTGACGGTGATCCACGGCGAAACTCCGATCATCGGTTTCCGTTTCGGATCGGCCGCTTACCTGACCGATCACAGCGAGGTCCCCGCCGAAACGCTGGAGAAACTGCGCGGCCTCGACATTCTGTTTCTGGATGCGCTGCGCCACAAGCCGCATCCCACGCATTCCACGGTAGAACAGTCGCTGAAGATCGCGGAAGAAGTAAAACCGAAGCGAACGTTTTTCACGCACATCTGCCACGACCTGGAGCACGAGGCGACCAACGCCACGTTGCCGCCAGAAGTACGATTGGCATTTGATGGAATGAAGCTGGAGTTTGAGATTTGAGTTCGAGAAAAGGCGTCGTTAGTCGGTGGTCGTTAGTCGTTAGCGTTCGTGCTGCGAAAGTTCGGGAGATTCGTCGCTAACGACTAACGACCAACGACCATCGACTAACGACTCCTCGGCGTCTCGGCGGTGAAACAGATTTTCGATGCAAACTTTTCACAAACTCGACGACATCCCCCGCGACTTCGGTCCCGCACTGGTGAGCGTCGGTAACTTTGACGGCGTGCACCGCGCGCACCGCAATGTTATCGGCGAAATCGTGTGGCGGGCGCAAGCCACTCACGTGCGATCGGTGGTGGTCACCTTTGAGCCACACCCTGCCCGCATTCTGCGTCCCGAGCAGAACCTGAAATTGCTGACTCCGCTTCCGGAAAAATTGCGCCTGCTCGAAGCGACCGGGATCGACGCGGTCGTGCTGCTTCCCTTCTCGCGCGATCTTTCGCTGATGACGCCGCACCAGTTCGCCCATGAAATTCTGAAAAAGCGCCTGCACGCGCGCGAAGTTCACGAAGGCTACAACTTCCACTTCGGGCGCAAAGCGGCGGGAAACATTGAACTGCTGCGCGAGTTTGGCCGTGAAATGGGATTTGAGGTTCACGACTATTCCGAGATGCGCCTGCGCGGGGAAAACGTTTCGAGCAGCCACATCCGCAAGTTGCTTTCTGAAGGCCGCGTGAGCCGGGCACGCCATTTGCTGGCGCGTCCCTTCAGCATTCTCTCGACCGCCGGGCGAGGCCGGGGATATGGGGCGAAATACACGGTCCCGACTATCAATCTGGCGCACTATGAAGAACTTGTGCCCAAGGATGGTGTGTACATTACGCGTACGCGAATTGGTAGCGAGTGCTTTGACTCGGTCACGAATGTCGGAAACCGGCCGACGTTTGGCGCGGATTCTTTTGCCATTGAAACTCACCTGCTGAATTTCCATCCCATTGCGCTGTCGGCGGAAACAGAAGTCGAACTGCATTTCCTGGATCGCCTGCGCGATGAGATCAAGTTTCCGTCGGTCGAAGCGCTGAAAGAGCAGATCGGGCGGGATGTGCGGAAGGCGCAGAAGTACTTGCGGCGGCTGGGGCGATCCTCCGCATGAGACACAAAGCCGCCACCTTCGTACTTGGGTTCGCTGTGCTGGTCGCACTGATCGCTGCTTGGGGTTTCCATCGGAACTCTCGAATTGACGCGGGATTTAGGGCCGTCCACGTCGGGGCATCACAGACCGAAGTAGTGCGCCTCTTGGGTAAGCCATCGTGGATTGAAGCTGGCGGCAAGTCCTTCGGAAGACGAAGGTCAAATTGTACTGAATACATATATCGAGATTCATTTGCCCCGCTCATCCCCAAATACTATTCAGTCACGTTTGATAGCAGCGGTCACGTGCTCGACGTGTACGTATACTCGTCTCCGTAAGTTGCGAACTGCGCTGGGATAGGTGCTGTATTACGGCGTTACGCGACCAATCACCCCTCCGCCGATACAATCCCTCCCCACATGCATCGGCCCCATCCAACTCCTGAAGCAAGCGAACCCCGGACAGCGCCGAACGCTGCTGGCGGCGGCCCCGGGGTTGGGCCGCCAAAATTCTACGGCCAATCCTGCGCACCGTGAAAGATGCGAGAAATTTCAACCGTGTGCTCTTTGACCTGGTACACGGCGATGTAGGGGGAAAACACCAGTTCGCGCCGTCCGTCCATGCGTCCGGGGCGGCCGCGGTGGGGAAACGTCTTCAACTCGGCACAGCCGTCATAGATGGCTTTCACGGTGTTACGGGCGGCAGTTGGGTTGTCTTTTTCGATGCGCTGAAATATGCGCTCCAGGTCTTCCGCAGCGAGTGTTGACCACCGGACTTCCATCCGCATCAGGGCTGGAACAGCCGGTCGAGCCGTTCTCCTACTTGCTCATGCGTCAAATATTCGCCACGCTGCAAAGCTGCTTCTCCGCGCTTCACGGCTTCAATAAAACGAGCTTCTTCTGCGAGATAGCGACTGATCGCCTCCTGTGCAAGCGCGTCAGCGTCGCGGCCTCGTTGGGCGGCCAGGTCTGCAAGCTGATGCTGCTGCTCAGGTGTGAGATGTACTTCCATAAGCGCAGTGTACGGGCCACATTTCGACCTGTCAACGGACCTGCGGAAGGATCCCAGCCCCTGCTACAATCGCTCCCCACATGCCCATCGGCCCCATCCAACTCCTGAAGCAAGCGAACCCCGAGCAGCGCCGCACCCTGCTGGCGGCCGCTCTCGGCTGGATGCTCGACGCTTTTGACGCGATGCTGTACGCGCTGGTGCTGACCCACGTCATGCGCGATCTCGGCATGTCGAAGGCGACCTCCGGCCTCCTGTACACGCTTACGCTTCTGGCCTCCGGCATCGGCGGAATGTTGTTCGGCTTCCTCGCCGACCGCATCGGACGCAAGCGCGCCCTGATGCTCAGCATCCTGACTTACTCGGTCTGCTCGTTCGCTTCCGGGCTTTCGACCACCGTGCTCATGCTGGCCGTGTTTCGGTTCATCCTCGGACTCGGCATGGGAGGCGAGTGGAACACGGGCGCGACCCTGGTTGCGGAAACCTGGCCCGACGACTTGCGCGCCAAGGCGATTGCCATCGTGCAGAGCTCCTGGGCCATCGGCTATGCGCTGGCCGCGCTGGTCGCGGGCATTGTTTTGCGTTATGCCAACTGGCGAATGGTGTTCTTCGTCGGAATTCTGCCCGCCGTGGTTACGCTCTGGATACGGAAAGACGTGCCGGAATCTCAGCTCTGGCTGGATCACCATGAGGCAACACACCCGGCGGTTTTTGGCGTTGCTCTCCAGCAGTCTGATGCTGTCGGCGGTTCGCGGGCGGGGGCGCCCGCGCCACACGAATCCTTCTTTCTCATCTTTCGCGCCCCCTACGGCAAGAGCACTATCGTTCTTCTCCTGCTCAACTTCTTCGGCTTGTTTGCCTGGTGGGGACTGTTCAGCTGGATTCCGCCTTATCTTTCACTTCCCGTCGCACAAGGCGGACGCGGCTTCGGCATCATGGGCACCACCACTCTGCTCCTCGTGCTCAACTTGTTTGGCATGTTTCCCGGATACATCAGCTTCGGCTGGGTCGCCGACCACCTGGGCCGCCGCAAAGCGTTCATGCTGTACCTGTTTGTCGCCGCCCTGCTGGTGCCTCTCTACGCCATGGCGCGTTCGCAGGGCGTGCTGCTGGTGCTGGGCGCCGTGGTCGCATTCTTTGGGACGGGATTTTTCTCCGGCTCCGGGCTCATTGGTAGCGAAATCTTTCCTACCCACGTACGGGCGCGTGCCTTGGGCTTTACCTACAACGGCGCACGCGCGCTGAGCTCCGTTGCGCCCTGGGTCATTGGACGCGTCGGCCAGACTAAGGGACTAAGCTGGGCTTTCTATCTGTGCGGCGCGGGTTTTCTTCTGGCGAGTTTGATGGCAACGCAGCTGCCTGAGACCAAGGGGCGGAGGTTGGAGTAGGACGAGGAAATCCATTTATTTGCCGGGCAATCGGCACGCGATGAAGTGAGAGCGTCGGTCGTCCCTCCGGGACTTGACCTTCACTTCTACGTCTACCCGGCGCTGAAGCGCTGGGCTAAGTTAGGTCGCCCCTCCGGGGCTGGATTCTGGCAGCTCTGGCGCTATGCATCATCGCCTCCTACTCAATTGGCTCGACCAGCAACTCCTCGCCCCGAGCCGTTCGTTCTGGCAGTTGGATCAGCACAATCGCTACCAGCACCAGAACGATTCCGACCGTCTGCATTGGACGCAGTAACTCTCCCAGTACAAACGCTGCGATCACGATACTGAATACAGGCTCTAGACAACTGGCGACGATGGCGCGGGTTGGCTCCAGGTGCTGCAAGCCGGCGAAGTAGCAGGAAAAGGGCCCGAGCACGGAGACCAGCGAGAATACCAGCATGAATCCCCACTGCGCGCAGCCGTAGTGAGCGGCAACAACTTTCCACGGGGGATTCACGAAGATCCAGAAAGTTGAAGTAGCCACCAACACCCACAGCAGCACTTTCCAGCGGTCGTAGCGTGCCAGCACGCGGTGTCCACCGACGTTATAAAACGCAAACGAGAATGCCGCCAGCAGCGCGGCCGTAACTCCGATGGCATCCATGCGGAAGCCGCCCGAACCGACAAAGCCGACCGCCAGCGCGCAGCCGGCCACGGCCAGTCCTACCGCCGCGCTTCTCCGCCACGACGGCCGCTGCGCTCCGCGCACCACCGTATAGAGCAGCACCCAAACCGGCGCTGTGTATTGCAGGATGATCGCGGTCGCCACATTCGTCCGCTGAATCGCCAGGTAGTAAAGATAGTTCGACGCCGCGACGCCCAGAATTCCAAGCAGAAAAAACCGCACCAGGTCGCGCCCGGGAACGCGCAGCGCGGAGGCTCCGCGGCGTGCCAGCAGCACCGGCAGCAGCACGGCCAGCGACAGAGTTGCACGGCTCTGCGACAGGATCAGCGGATCGATCTTCTTCAGTGAAGCTCCCAGCGACAAGCCCAGCAGCAGATGCCCGGTGAATGCCGCGCGTCCAAGCGTCGCCGAGATACCCCACAGCAGGGCCGCGCTCCCGATATAGAAGTAGCCGCGCAGCGGATGAGGGACAGCCAGATGAAGGCCCGCCTTCACGAAACGTGCTCGATGGTGTAAGTGATCTTCGCCGTCTTCTCCAGCATCGCGGAAACCGAGCAGTATTTTTCTTTCGAGAGCTGCACCGCGTCTTCCATGGCTTTCCGCGATACTTCGCCCTGAACAAGATAGGTCAAGTGAATGGACGTATAGACCGCCGGATAGCCGTCCGCTCTTTCCGCCTGCGCCCGCACTTCGAGCGCCGTGAACGGCTCGCGTTTCTTGCGGAGAATTCCCACCACATCCGACGCCGTGCAACCGCACAAACCGAGCAGCACCAACTCCATCGGAGTGTTGGCGGTTTTCTCGGTAGCGGTATCCATCACGATCGAGTGCCGCGAAGTTGCCGAGCCTACGTATCGTTCTTTGTCCGTCCAATTGACTGAAGCTTCAATCATTGTGGCCATTCGTCCTCGAGTCGCTCGGTCGTCCCTCCGGGACTTGAATCATTTGTTCCACCTTTCCCAGCGCTGAAGCGCTGGGCTAAGCTCGGTCGCCCCTCCGGGGCTAAAATCTCCCTACCGCCGGTTATCCGTCCCCGGCTCGGGATGAATCAGCACCCGGAACAATTCCGGTGCGTCGTGTTTGAAGCGAATCTCGAGCGAGGTCTGCACGTCGTGCACTCGCGAAAGCGGCATCTCATCGGGGAGCGTGCAGTGGCAGGAAACATACAGCCGCGCGCGCACTTTCTTGAACTGGAATTCGTGCACGTCGATCACCTCGGGAAACTCCTTCACAACATCCTTGAGCCGCTGTTCCAATTCCGGTTCGCGAACGATCTCCTCTCCCGTTTCAATCGTCGCCGGCTCACTTTCAATGTGCGTGAGGATGGTCGCAATTTCCGGAATCTCGGTGCGCATCTCCGTTTCCAGGCGGGTGACTTCGTCGTGCGCCTGCTTCATGCTGAGTTGCTCGTCGAGTTCCAGGTGCTGTTCCACGTGCAACTGCCCATTCCAATCCTGCACGCTGATGTCGTGCACATTGAAGTTGTAGCGGGTCGCGACGGCGCGAATGCGGTCAAAAATATTCTCCGTCCGGCGCGCTCGCGGCACCGAGTGCACCACCACGTCGGCATCGGGCAAAATCTCGCGCACTCGCGACGTCACCGCATCGGATACCTGCTCCGAGCGCTGGAACGTAAAATTGCGTTCCAGTGCCACCGAAACGTCGGCGAAATAGCCATTCCCGGCCTTCCTGAACCGGACGCGCTCCACCTCCAGCACGCCATCGACGGTCGCGATCCGGTCGAGAATCTGGCTGCGCACTCCGGCCGGCGCCGCATCGAGCAGCGCATCCGCCGTTCTCCGCGCCAGCCGCCAACTCACGGAAATCACCACGCCCGCCACGAACAGCGCGGCAATCGGATCGGCCTGACGCAGCCATCCCACCCCATAGCTACGCCCTAAATTACTGCGCCCCAGCCAAACCAGCGCGAGGCCCAGGATCACGACCGCGCTCGACCAGATGTCGGTTGAAAAATGCAGCGCATCCGCTTCCAGCGCTTGACTGTCATACTTCGCCGCCATCCGTCCGAGCGCGCGGGAGCGCCAAGCGTCGACCGCCATCGACAGCAACATGACCAGGAACGCGGCCACGCTCGGCTCAATTTCCACACTGTGAAAGAACAGCCGCCTGATCGATTCATATACGATCCAGACGCAGGCCACCAGCAGCAGACCGGTTTCGATGAAGGCCGAGAAATTCTCGAACTTGCCGTGCCCATACTGGTGATCGGCGTCCGCCGGCTTGTCGGAAACCCGAACCGAAAAAAACGTCACCACGGCCGCGATCAGGTCCAGTCCGGAGTGCGCCGCCTCCGACAAAATTCCCAGCGAGCCGGTCGCGATCCCCACCACAATTTTCAGGCCGGTGATCACCAGGGCCGCGAGCACGGAGTTCCCGGCAACGTTTCGCTTTTCCCGGCGCATCGACGCGGAACTGAACGGGGCCCGCATTTCTGGCATAAATGCCATTATCGCCGTGGATTCGCCCGCCGCCAACCCCTTGACACACCGATGGCGCCCTCGCCCGGTCTCAGGCGTTACATGCTACGATGGCATTCGTCGTAATTTCTCCCTTGGAGGACATTGATTCATGCGTTTCCAGTACCTCGCGTGTCTCCTGCTCGCGGGCTTAGCCTACGGACAAACTGCACCACCAGCCACACCTCCTGCCGCCGGGGCGAAGGCGAAACCAAGCACTTCCGCCGTGCCCGATAAAGCTCCCGAAATTAAAGCTGGGCCCGACGATCCGGTGATTACGCTGAAAGGCCTCTGCACCGATTCCACCCAGCAGGGCGACGCCTGCAAAACCGTAATCACGCGCGCGCAGTTCGAAAAGATCGCCGACGCGTTACAGCCGGGAATGCCGCCCGCCATGCGTCGCCAACTCGCGACCCGGTATGGGTGGGCACTGAAGATGTCCATCGCCGCGGGAAAACGCGGCCTCGACAAAACGCCTGCGTTCGAAGAAAAGATGCGCTCCGCGCGCATACAAATTCTTGCGCAGGAACTCACCGACGCCCTGCGGGAAGATGCCAATAAGGTTACCGACGCCGATGTCGAGGATTATTACAAGAAAAACACGTCGTCCTACGAGCAAGCTACGTTCGCGAGAATTTTTGTTCCCCGCACAAAGCAAATTCCACCCTCAGTCGTGACACCAAAGGCCGGTGCGAAGGCAGGGACAGGGACAGGGACAGGTGCAGCGATAAACACCAGTGGGAGCCAGCCCCCGACCGCGGCACAACAAAAAGCCGCTGAGGAAGCAATGACCACGGTCGCGGATGATCTGCGTGCACGCGCCGTTAAGGGCGAGGACTTCGACAAGCTGCAAAAAGAGGCCTACACGGCGGCTGGACTGACCGGAAATGCCCCGAGCACAAAGATGGAGAAGGTGCGCGGCGCCACGCTGCCTGCGAGCCATCGTGCGGCTATGGATCTGAAGCCCGGCGAAGTCTCCAAAGTGATCTCCGACCCCAACGGCCCTCACTACATCTACAAGCTGGTCAGCAAAGAAACCTTGACTCTGGATGCTGTAAAAGCGGAGATTCGCAGCCTGATTTCCAGCCAGCGCTATCGCGACAGCATGCAAAGTTTTCAGAGCGGGATTGACCTGAACGACGCTTACTTTGGCCCCAGCCGAAATCCAGCGATGCCGCCGGCTCCAAAGGGAGCAAAGCCGCCGGCCCAGCAGGACGAAGATCCAGACTAAGAAGACCCCGACTCAATGGATACGGTAAAACCAACCATCATCGTCACCGGCGTTTCCGGCAATCTTGGCCAGCGGCTCGTGCAGCAACTCTCCGATTACACGATCGTAGGGATTGATGTCACGCCCCCAACTCATTCCCAGGTCGACCGCTTTGTGCCGCTCGACTTGGGAAGAGAAGAGTCCACCCGCGAGTTGCTGCTGCTGCTGCGCGAGTTGCAGCCGGCGTCGGTTGTGCACCTGGCGTTTGTGATCGATCCGCAGCGCACAGGGGTTCTGGATGTTGACCGCATGTGGCGGATCAACGTGGCCGGCACGGCTCGTGTGATGGAAGCCATTGCCGAAGCCAACCGCAATCCCGGAACCACAATTCGGCAGTTCATTTTTCCCAGCAGCGTGTCGGCATACGGCTCCGATCTGCCCGCACCCGTCACGGAGGACGCGCCACTCGGCGCCCACACGCTGCCCTACGCGATCCACAAGAAAGAAAGCGATCTGGTCGTGCAGCAGCGCGCGCCTGGCCTGCGCGGGTGCGGCGTCTTTATTCTGCGTCCCCACATTTTTGCCGGGGCAAGCGTCGAAAATTATCTGATGGGAGCGTTCCGCGGAACGCCCAACGGGAAGGGGCACGCGCCGCCCGCATGCGCCAGGCGGCGAAGCGCCTGCCCTGCATGCTGCCCTACGGCCAGAAGTACGTGGACAACAAGATTCAGTTCGTCCACGTCGACGACATGGCCCGGCTGATCGCCTGGATACTGCGGCGCGAGCCGGAAGCACAGCGGCTGACCATCCTGAATGTTGCCGGACGCGGCGATCCTCTGACCTTCGGACAGTGCATCGAACTCGCGCACGCCAAATTGTTGCGAGTTCCTGGGCAGTGGACCATGCGCCGCATTCTCCAGTTCTTGTGGAACTGGAACATCTCCGCGATTCCGCCCGACGCCGTCCCCTACATGACCGGCCAATACATCATGAACACCGACCGGCTGAAGAAATTTCTCGGCGGCGACTACGAACGGGTGATTGAGAAAACGAATCTCGAGGCGTTTGCGGATTCGTTCCAGAAGAACTAATTCACCGCTGAGACGCCGAGGAATAGTGTCCTCAGTGACCCCCGTGGTTCAAGATTTTGACCTTCTCGGCGTCCTCGGCGTCTCGGCGGTTAAACGCTCTTCACTCCCCGGTACAGCCCCGCTACGCCAAATGTGTACGGAGTCCAGGAAGCCTCGCGAAATCCCGCCTGATGCATGCGCCCGAGCATTTCCTCCGGCGACGGAAAGCGCTCGACCGACGCCGGTAAATACGCGTATGGACCGCGCACTCCCGAGATCACCGTCCCAACCGCGGGAAGAACTTTCTTGAAGTAGACGCGGTAGCATTGCCCAATCAACCCGCCCGGCTCGCCGAAATCCAGGATGCCGCATTCTCCGCCGGGAGCGAGCATCCGCGCAATTTCGCGCAAGCCCGCGTCGTAGTCGGCCAGGTTTCGAAAACCGAATGCCGAGGTCACCAGATTGAAATATCCGTCGGGAAACGGCAACCGAAGCGCGTCCGCTTCGATCCATTGCAGGGGCCGCAGCGTCGTGCCTCTTCCCTTCTCCGCCGCGCGTTGCAGCATGGCGTGAGAAAAATCCGCGCCCAGGATCTGCGGAGATCCCGAACCCGCGCGCCGGCGCAACGCAAAAGTCATATCTCCCGTGCCGCAGCAAAGGTCAAGCACGCGAACACCGGGACGCTGCAGAATGACCTCGAACGTCCGTGCTGTGCGCCACCACCACAGCCGGTCAATGTTGAACGAGAGAACGTGATTCAGCAGATCGTAGCGCGGCGCAATCGAGGTGAACATCTCGCGGACAGCACGCGAGGCCGACTCGCGGTCTTGCGCACCGGCGGGAGTAGCGCCCACAATCCGCTGATTCATCTCTTGATTCATTGCGACATCATCTCGGGACTGCGGCGTTTAATTCCGCGCCAGTTTCCGAATCTCGTCGACCGCAGACCGGACGATAGCTTCCGGCACGTCCGTCGTGATCTCAACCTTGCCGATCTCTCGCGGCAGAATAAAGTGCACTACTCCCTGCCGCGTTTTCTTGTCGGAACGCAGCCGCTTCAGGATGCTCGCAGTTTTCAAGGTCATGCGAGGCAGCCCGCCAAAGCCAAGAACCGCGTTCGAAATCCGTCCCGCCGTCACGCTATCCAGCTTGCCCGTGGAGAGCGCGATGTGCGTAGCCGCGATCATGCCCCAGGCTACCGCCTCTCCGTGGAGCAACTGCGTATAGCGGGTTTCGGCCTCCAGCGCGTGCCCAATCGTGTGGCCCAGGTTCAACACTTGCCGCAGGCCGCCTTCGCGTTCGTCGGCACTTACCACCGACGCTTTCAAGCGCACGGAATCGGCGATCACTTTTTCCACCACCACCGGGTCGCGATCCAGAATCTCGCGCCGCCGGTCTTCAAAGAGCCGGAACAGTCCCGGATCTCCGATAATGCCGCACTTCAGCGACTCGTACAGGCCGGCGCGGTATTCCCGCGAAGGCAGCGTCTTCAGAACGGCGGGGTCCACCAGCACCGCTCGCGGTTGGTGGAAAGTCCCGAGCAGATTCTTCCCCGACACCAGATTGACGCCCGTTTTCCCGCCGATCGCCGCATCCACCTGCGCCAGCACGGTCGTCGGCACTTGGATCACATCCACGCCGCGCATATAGATCGACGCCAGGAACCCAGTCACGTCGCCGACCACGCCGCCGCCCAGCGCAATCAGCGTTACCCCGCGATCCGCGCCCTGCTTTACCAACTTTTCCGCCAGCTTCTCAAGCGTCGTAAGACGTTTTGAGCGCTCGCCATCGGCCATTTCGAGGAGACTGGTTTCGATTCCCGATGCCTCCAGCGATTTCAGCAAGACTTTTGCCCAGCGCCGCCGTACGGGCGGAACCGTGACCACAAACGCTCGGCGGTTTTCTAGAATCTTGCCCAGGCATTCTCCGGCACGAGCAAGCAGACCGCTTCCGATGAGCACTTCATAGGAGCGCGACGGGGTGGCAACGGGAACGCTAATCATGAACATTCATCATAGCGTATGGCCGCGCTGCGCTCCCTTCGTCGATAGTGACAAAGCGCCAGTGTAGCGCGGACACTCTTGTCCGCGGACGTTCTGTCTGGTGCAAGCTTTCGCGGACAAGAGTGTCCGCACTACACGTCTGGTTACTCGGCCGGTTTCTCTTGGGGATTCACCAGCGAGGCGAGGATGGAAGCTCCCAAAACAAGAAGCACGATCGCCAGCGCCCATTCCGTGGGAATATTCACGTAGTGCGATCCCAGCATCTTGATCCCAATAAAAATCAGCACCACCGACAGTCCGTAGTGAAGATAGTGAAACAGGTCCATCATGCCCGCCAGGGCAAAGTACATCGAGCGCAGGCCCAGAATCGCGAACACATTCGACGTGTACACAATAAAGGCGTTCAGCGTGATGGCGAGCACCGCCGGAATCGAATCCACTGCAAATAGAATGTCGCTGGTCTCGACCACCAGCAGCACGACCAGCAGCGGAGTCGCATAGAGGCCTTTCTCTCGCGTGAAGAACTGCCCCCCTACATATTCCTTCGTCACCGGGAAAGCGCGGCGGAACAGGCGAAGAACGGGGTTTTTCTCGGGATGAATTTCCGTCTCGCCCTGCCGCAGCAGCTTGATTCCCGAATAGACGAGCAAGGTGCCGAATGCATAGGTGATCCAATGGAAGCGCGTGATCAGGCCCACGCCCGCCACGATGAACGCACCCCGCATCACGAGCGCCCCGAAAATTCCCCAGAACAGCACTTTGTGCTGATGCTCGCCGGGCACCTTGAAGTAACGGAAGATGACCAGAAATACAAACAGGTTGTCGACGCTGAGCGACAGCTCGATTACGTAGCCGGTGACGAACTGCAGCGCTGGAGCCCGCCCGTGCCAGAACAGCACCAGCATCGCAAAGCCCGCGGCCAGCGCGATCCAGACTCCCGACCAGGCAAGCGCTTCGCGAAAGCCGAAACGGTGGGAGCGGCGATTCAGCACGCCCAAGTCGAGCGCCAGCATCGCCACTACAAACAGGTTGAACAAAATCCAGAAGGCGAGCACAGAGAATCTTACGACAGGCGAAGAAAAACAGGTGTCAGGTCTCAGGTTTCAGGAAAACCTAGTTCGTCCGCCGACAACCTGTACCAAACAGAAATGGGAGGTTTTCCTGAGACCTGACACCTGACACCTTGCTAGTGCAGGCGCAGAATCTCGACCGTGATGTTATCCGGCCCGCCGCGTTCCCGCGCCAGCGCGATCAGTTCGCGGGCCGCTTGTTCCGCGTTCTTGTTTTCCACCGCTTCCAGAATCTCCAGATCGCGCACCTGCCCCCACAATCCGTCAGTGCAGATCAGGAGCACGTCCTCCGCCCGCAAAGGCTCGGGATGTCCGGGCGAGTCCATGATGAGATCGGGGTTCGTTCCTAAAGCTGCGGTCAGAATATTCCGCTGCGGATGATGCTCCGCTTCCTCCGGACTGATGATTCCCGCCTCCACCAGCCGTCCCACATAGGAGTGGTCGCGGGTCACCTGCCGAATCCGGCCGTCGCGGATCAGGTAGAGGCGCGTGTCGCCGACATGCACGTAATAGAGTGCGTCGTACTCTGCACCCCGATCCGCACCCCTGACGATGGCCGCCGCCGTGCACGTGGTGCCCATGCCCCGCAATTCCGGATGCGCAAAGCTGTACTGCCGGACCCGCTCGTGGGCCAACTGCAAAGCCCCGACCAACGCCTGTTGCGGGTCGTCGCCGCCAAAGTCGCGATACATTGCCAGCAGCGTTTCCACCGCCAGCCGGCTCGCTTCCTGACCGCCCTCGTAGCCGCCCATGCCGTCCGCGACCACCGCCAGCCTTCCCTTGCGCTGGAACAACCGGTCGTCCTCCGGCTCCCAATAGCCGAACGAATCCTCGTTGTTCTGGCGCACGCAGCCGATGTCGGACTGGCTCGATACCTCGATTCCGGCGCGAACTTTCATCCGGTCACGACTTCATTTGCAGGAATGACGAGCATAGGCAACGACTGCAATCGCGGACAAACTTAGGATTATAGAGCCAACGGGCAGGACGCTCAAACAGAGCGCTGAAAATGACCGGCTCAGACAGAGTAGAGCGTTTCTAGAACGAAACGGGGACGACTGCTTGGCAGCCGTCCCCGAGTATCCAAGAAATCAAATGCCGGTTTACTAAAACGATGGCTACGGACCGCATTGTCCGGTCTTGTTGGTAGTAGTAGGAGGGAGGCCCTCAGTAGCGATATAGACAGCGCCTGCCGGAGTCGTTTGTCCACCATAGGTAGCGGTAACAATATACCAGCCTGTCGTTTGAAAGGCCGGTGCGGTCGCAGGGGGCTGCGCGACGTCCACATAGGAGCAAGCAGGGGGCGTGATGGGCGTGAGCTGTCCGTCCGTGCTCAACTGGACGGTCTGCGGCGGAGTGGCGTTCGGGTCGCCGAATGTGCCGGTTTCAGCAAAACCAAACGGGGTACTCAATATCTTGTAACTAACGCCAGTACCGGTAAGAAGCTTTGTCGTCCCGTTGCTGTAGGTTCCCCACGTATACATTGGTACCGGCGCTCCAGGCTTCAAAGTGAAGGCAGTACCTCCGTCCGGATTCGTGTTCGAATTCGATAGCGTAATGGACTGTAAGTGGTTGGTGGTTTGAAAGGCGTTGCAGCCCAGCATGCTGAAAGCTAGCAACGCGCAGCCCAACGCGGCAAAGAGAGTTTTACGATTCACTGCCGAGTACCTCCAAAAGGAAATCTTCCGCATCGTCGCAGCATCCGTCACACGTGACAAGGTAACCAAAGTCACTGCACCCATTGGAGGTGACCATGGTTCCGCGGTCCGCCCTTCCGCCTGTAGAGACGGGGCTTGCCCCGTCTCCCGCCGCGAATGGAGACGCGGCAGGCCGCGTCTCTACAGGAAATCAAATGCTCCCGCTGGAGGCTGAAATCGCGAATCGACTTCTTCCGCAAGCCTGCTGAATCTACAATCACCCCATGCCCGATCAACCCGTACCCCCAAGGCCTCCCGAGCCGAACGTTAAGCCGAGTATTGAGCCGATCACGGAATTTCACATCGGCGACGAATTCGGAACCGCCAAGCGCAATCTTCCGCCTGCCGGCATTGTGCTGATCTGCCTCGCCGTGGTCGCGGTCATCGTGGGAATCTTCGCTTTTAAGGAACGGCAGAAACCGCAGGGCGCCGGTTCGATCGATTTCGTGGCTGCGGCCGAAGTGCCCGGACAGAACATGATCCTGGCCGCCATCACCATGACGCTCCGGAATACTGCCGACAAGCCGCTCTGGATTAAGAACCTCAAAGCGCACCTCACCACGGCCGATGGCTCGACCTTCGACGACGATGCCGCTTCGGCCGTGGACCTCGACCGCTATTACCAGGGGTTCCCGGCTTTGAAAGAAAGTTCGGAGCCGCCGCTTTCGCCCGAAACCAAGCTGTCCGCCGGAGCCCAACAGAAAGGAACCATTATCGTCAGCTTCAAGGTCACCAAAGAAGCCTTCGATCAGCGCAAATCCCTGACCGTCGCGATTCAACCCTATGACCAGGTGTTGCCCGTGGTATTGAAATGATGCCTAATGGAAACTCTGATTAAGTACCATCGAAAACCTTGAACCACAGTGTACACAGGGGCGCACGGAGGACCCCAGGGACTTAATCAGACTTTCCCCAATGGAGCGAGCTTCGCCGCGCCTTACTCATCCTTAAGTTGTTGCCGCGCCTCCGCCAGCGCAGCTCGTTCGGCGCCGCTCACCTTGGGATATTTCAAATTCATGCCCTGCAATGCATCCACCACAGCCTCGGAGACCACCAGCCGCGTGAACCACTTGTTATCCGCCGGCACCACGTACCAGGGCGCATGCTCACTCGCCGTGTGCCCGATCATATCTTCGTAGGCGTCTTGATATTCATCCCAGCACTGGCGTTCTTTCACGTCGGACGAAGAAAACTTCCAGTTCTTATCCGGCGTGTCGAGCCGCTCCATGAACCGGCGCTTTTGCTCTTTCTTCGAAACATGCAGAAAGAACTTCACCACGGCAATGCCGTTGCCCGTAAGGTAACGCTCGAAATGGTTGATATCTTCGAAGCGCTCCTGCCAGACGTGTTTGGTTACGAGTGGCCTCGGCAGTTTCTGGCTTTCCAGAATCTGGGGGTGGACGCGCACCACCAGCACCTCCTCGTAATAGGAACGGTTGAAAATGCCGATGTGGCCTCGCTCCGGCAAGCATTTCATCGTTCGCCAAAGGAAATCGTGGTTGAGCTCTTCGGCCGACGGCGCCTTGAATGACGACACTTGCACGCCCTGCGGATTCACGCCCGACATGACGTGCTTGATCGTCCCGTCTTTCCCGGCCGCGTCCATGGCCTGAAAAATCAGCAGAAGGCCCCAACGGTCCTGGGCCGCGAGAACGTCCTGCAGGCGGCTCAATTCCTGAACACCGCTCGCCAACAATTCTTTCGCCTGCGGCTTCAGCTCCGACTCCAGTCCGTGCGTATCCGCCGGGTCGTAATCCTTGAGGCGAAAGTGTCGCCCCTGCTCGACGCGGTACCGCTTCAGCATTTTTTCGATCTTCATAGCATCACTTTACGCGATTTTCCGAGTGCTGTATCCCGCGTACGTGGGGACGACCGCCCTCGGCCGTCCAAGCCGAGCACCACTCGGGAGTGCCTGTGCTCACAACGAGGCCGAATTCTTATAAATCCTTATTCTGGAATATATTCCGTGTGAGTCCTTTGAAGCCCTATGATTCTAATAGACCCGGGGAGGGGGTTACACCCCGTTAGCTAAATGGTAATAGGCGATGGAAACCGAGACATGTTTGAGTGGGTTCACTCTCGCTGACTCAATCGCTTGGACTAGAATCCGAGCGCAGGTGGAGGTATGCACTATGTCGTGGTTCAAAAGCCAATACGACGATATCAAAGGGAACCTAAAATTCGCTGTTCTAGCAATTGTGTGGACGTTCATGGTTGGAATCGCAAAAGCATTCTTACAAAAAGTGTCACACGTTCCAAGCTGGCTGACCTGGCTGATTCTTTTTGTTTTGTCAGCGGCCGTGTTCTTGTGGATCGCCGAATTGTTAAGAAGGTCGGCTACGGGGCAGGGAAAGAAGGTTCAATCTTCTCTACCAGCGCAGCAAGTCTCAACTTCCTTCCCTACTCTGTCTGCTCTTCACGGTCAGGCACCACAGATCACGTTCAACGCACCCGAATGGTTTCGTCACGCTTATTACAGTCCATTAACTGCAGAAATCGAAAACAATATCAAGATAATCGCCGGACAGAATCAACCAGGTGATCACGAGGGTTTCTATGCAAGATTCATTGGGGTCGGACTTATTTCATACATGCACGACATGACATGGGCCTACATATTCAAGAGTCAGCTTTTGATGCTAGCCGAGCTAAACCGTCGGAATCTCCCGCTATCGGATGCAAAGGCGTATTACGACAAGGCTGTGAAGGAGTATCCGCAGATTTACGGCAAGTATTCTTTCCAGCAGTGGATAGACTATATGCGCACTGAACAGCTTGTTATTAGGCATCCCAGCGACATGCTGGAAATAACATACCGAGGGAAAGACCTACTGAAATACTTAGCGCACTGGGGACGTGATGCCAATGTCAGAGCGGGCTGATTACAAGGAAGGTTCGAAATAACGGAGAAGGTTGAGGAAGGCATGAAACTTCATCAGACTCCCAAGCGAGAAGTTGAGAAGAAATAGACAGCCGATAAGATGTCGGCGCTACCCATTCCCACGCGCGGTACTAGTGTTCCTGCTTATAGACAGAGTTGTTCGGCGTAGGTTCGTCGTACTCGCGGCCATACTTGTTCTTGTGCGCCATGCGCTGCCCATTCACTTCAGGAACTCGAATCACTCCCAGCGATGAAGCATCCGCCGTGATCGTGATCTCCCGCGTAAGCGGCTGCTCATTTTCCGGTCCCATGCCCTCGCTCCAAACGCGCAACACGTAACGCCCATAGGGAACACCCGCCAGGCTAATCTGCCCTTCCGGGTTGGAAATAGCATACAGCGGAGTCGCGATCGTAATGACCACCGCACTCATCTCGGGATGAATATTGCAGAAAATGTAGCTGATTCCGGGCCGGTCGAATCGCACCATCCGCGACGTGCCCGCCTCGTACAAACCAAGATCAAACCGTTTGCCTTCAAAGAGAGAAAAAACGTTATGGAAGAAGGGATCGCGATTCGGAAACTCCACCATCGACCCCGCCTGAACCACCAGGATGTGCGGCTGAAAACTCTTGTCCTTCTGCACCAACCGCAGGTTCGCCACCGGACTCGCCGCGGGACTTGCCGGAACCGCGGTCGCTCCGCCTCCTGCAACGGCGATCGGCGTCAGCCACACCACCGTTCCGGGAATCGCGCCATGCCGTGTCCTGCTCCCCTCCCCCGCACCGATGACCTCGACGCGCCCGCGCACCGTGGTGGTCGTGCTTGTCGGAGGCGCCTGCGCGCGCATTCCGGCCGCGCCGGCCCAAAGCATCGCAATCCAGATCCAGGTTCTTCTGCGGCTCATCGTTGATCGCCCATCTTCACAGCCTGTGACTTTGTCATCCTGAGTGAAGCGAAGGATCTGCTGTCTCTTGTGCTGACAAGAAAGCAGGTCCTTCGCTTCGCTCAGGATGACAAATCATGAAACGTGTCATTAGTGCAACGCCAGTTCGGCTTACACGACGGGTTGTAAACGTTGTAACCCTAGCTGCATCTGTTTTCTCAAAAAAGAACCCCCATCATCAGATTCAGGTGCCCGGCATCGTTTGCGCCGTTGTTAATCGTATACGTTGTCAGGTGCCGATACTCAGCGGAAAACAAAAGGTCCGATCGCGGACGATATATCATGTTCACAAAACTTCCTTTATTTCTCGCGAGCGTCACATTCCCGCCCCCGTAGAGTTGCGAGTAGGGGAAATATTCCAGGTCGGTGGCATACGGATTATCCATCCCGAACGCCGCATTGAACTCCCATTTACTTGCGGGCCGATATTTTAACTGAGCCCAGCCACCCACCGAGTTCAATCCGTGCACTTCCGTGCTCGCCAATGAGGGATCGCCGTTGAACAACGCGCTTTGTCCGAAGGCGCCGTAGAGTCCGCCCAGGGCCTTCCCGCGATACAACTTCCCGCTCAACGAAACTTGGCGACTGAGCGGCAGCTCCAAGTCCGTCATTCCAGCCCAGGCATCCACCGTGCGGCTGAAGCCATAATCCTGCCGGCTATAAAACCCTCCCACGCCCACGCGCAACGGTTGTCCAAAAACATTTCGCGTCCATGCGATCCGCGTGCCATACGCGGGTTGGCGCGACGACGCTCCAGGCCCCGCCTGCCGGTAAGAACCTGCCGCCGGCACTTCCCCGCTCAGCGGATCCAAAATACCTGCCTGCAACATCAGGCTGGAATCTTCCCCCAAAGCTACTCTGTGTTCCACTCGTATCTGCGGCACCCAACTCCACAAGTTCCCCGCATAGGAGAGCGCCGGAACCGCGAGCGAAGCAAACGATGTCGGTGAGTTGGGCGAGAAGAAAATTCCATCCTGTCCGACCACCACCGAAGTGTCGGTCCAGTCATTATTGGTCCAGTCCATCCGCATCGTGCCCGTCCGCAGCCGCAGGATTCCGGAGTTGACCCCGTTCGGTACCGAAAGGAAACCGCCTGCCAGATCGAGTTGGAGGTCTGCCCTGGTCCTCGCACCCGCCACCGTCGGCCCGAACGCTTCGAACCCGATCTCAGATTGCCGCAACGTCGCGCCGAAACTGCCCCCGGAATCGCCCGCCGGTCTGGCGTACGCAAGCATGGGAAGATCAATGCTATCCACCGTACCCTGATTGCTCACCAGGTTCATCAAAACGATTCCCGACAGGCGCAACCGGTACTTCGATGCGCTTTCCACTTTCGTCTGATACTGATCGTCCACTTTCCCGCTCAGCAGCTGATATTCCTCTTCCAGGCTGGCGGCATGCCCTCCTTTTTGCCGATCTTCTTTCGGAACCTGTTCGTCATCTTGCGGAGCGCCGCTCGGTAAGACGTTTCGCAAGCTGTCTTGTAATCTTGCCGCGCCCTCGGAGTTGGAAATCTCCGATTTCGCCACCGCATCCCTCACCACCGCATTCCGCGGCGTTGTTTCTGCGCGGACTTCTCTGATGCGAATCTCGTCGAGTTCCCGGCGCAGTTCCGCGGTTTCCTCCCGGGCACGCTGCCAGTCGGAGCGCATCCCGGCCACCGCCGCCTGTAGCTCGTGGATCTGCTCGCGCAACTCGCGGACCGAGTCGCTCACGGGGTTGCTCAGCGGTTCCGGGGAAGGCGGCTCCGCCCGATTCGCGGCTTCCTGCGCGATGCTGGATGCGGCCCACATCATCACGCCCAGCAGCGTCATCCATCGCAATCCGTCGAACCAGCGTGTTGTGCTCATGTCGCCTCCTGCCCCTCTCCACACTTCGAGCCTGTGGTGTAAGTAGTACCGGCTCGGTCAATCCTCAACTCGCCAAACTTTGTCATCCTGAGCGAAGCGAAGGACCTGCTGTTCGGCACAAGAAAGCAGGTCCTTCGCTTCGCTCAGGATGACAATACCTTAGCTATTACGCCGCTTACGTAGCATGCCGGGCTGTCAAAACATTTTCCGCGGAGGGATTCAAAGGAATGTTGATCCGGAATGTCGTCCCCGAAGCCGACGTCTGCTCCACCGCGACGTCGCCTCCGTGATCCTGCAGAATTTTCTGTACCACCGTCAATCCCATTCCGGTGCCATTTTCCTTGCCGTGGCTTACAAAGGGCTCGAACAAGCGGTCGCGCACCGCCTCCGCGATTCCCGGCCCGTTATCCTGGATGCGAATTTCCAGGCTTTCGCCTCTGCGTTGCAGCCCGATATCGATCTTCCCGGATTCCGCCGGCACCACCTCGCACGCGTTCAGCAGTAAGTTCAGCAAGGCGCGCTCCAGCTTCTTGAAATCGAACCAGCCCTCGCTCGACCCGTCCCCGGAAATCCGAATCCGTATGCGTTGGAACTCCGGATGCGCCTTCACTCCCTGCACCGCCCGCTCGACCGCCGACCGGACATCGCCGTAGGTAGGGCGTAACGACTCCCGTGTGCGCGAGAACTCGAGAAGCGACTCGATCAATTCCGTCATCTGATTGACCGCAATCCGTATCTCGGCATACAGATCCTCGCGTTGCCCCGGCGTCATGTTGCTCTCGCAAAGGAATTCCGCATTGGCCACGACCGCCGCCAGCGAATGCCTGAGATCATGCGAGATCGAACTCGCCATCCGCCCAATCGTCGCCAGCCGTTCCGCGTCCAGCAACTCTCGCTGTGTCTTCTGCAGGTTCTTTCTCATCCGGTCGAAGGTTACCGTGACCTCGGCAACTTCGTCCCCGCCCCGCGCTTGCAGCGGATACGCGTAATCCCCTTGCTCCAACGCGCGCACCCCCGCCACCAGATTCTCCAGCGGACGCGTGAAGGTATGCGAGATCACAAAGACCAGCAGGCTTCCGGCGAGCACCGCAGTCAGACCGAGCGCCAGCAGCAACTCATTCAGGCTGCTTAAGAATGCCGTTGCCCGATCGAACGACTTCAACACCCACAGAGTCAGCACAGGCGCACCTGGCGCAGGCAAATCCACTGCCGAGGCCAGAAAGCGCTCTTCGCCCAGCCGAACTTGATCCCCCTGCGGCGGACCGCCAGCGGCCGTTCTCGGCGCGACTCGCAGCAGCTCCGTTTCCTGGGCAGGTTTCAGAGTGCTGCGCACAATCGAATCTCCATAACGAAACGCCACTTCGCTCGCAGCCACGCGGCTCAGGTCCCGGGCCACACGGTCGTCAATTTCATAGCCCAGCAGCAGATACCCGAGCACCTGGCGCCCGCTCGCGGGACCAAAGTAAATGTCTTGTAAGAAAACTTCGTAGAGGTGCCCTTCGACGTACCACCAGTGCCGCGTCTCGGCACTCGAGACTAAATTCGACACCACGCGCGGAAAGAAGTCCTGCCCCTGGCGAATCGTAATCTCCCGCGGAGCGGCCTGCAGCGCCATCACCTTGCCGGAAGAATCGGCCAGGATCAGTAAGTCGCTCCCCGCCAGTTGCCACAAATCTCGCGACGCATCCTGGATGGTGGCCGCATCGTGCGTGGTCATGAGCGCCCGCACATTCGGCAGGTCGGCCAGTAGCGCCGCCGAGCGCTCGAGCGTCACTTCTCTCTGCTTCTGAAAGCTGTGGAATGCGGAAACGGAGTTTTGCAGGTCGCGCTGGATTCCCAGCCGCACCTCCTGTTGCACGGTGTGCCGCACGACCAGCAGAGTCGTGAACGTCAATGCCGCCGACACCACCACCATGGAAAGCAGGAACTTGGTCCGCAGCCGAATTCCACCCATGGTCGAAACCTCGATCTCCCCTACAGAACTTTCATGTAGAGACGGGGCTTGCCCCGTCTCCCATAGGCACGGCATTGCCTCCGCTCCTGAGACGCGGCAAGCCGCGTCTCTACGGCGGATGCGCTACGGCACAAACTTGTAACCGGAACTATGCACCGTGCGAAAATGCAAAGGGTTCGCCGGATCTTTCTCCAGCTTCTGCCGCAGCCGCAAGATGTGATTATCCACCGTCCGCGTGCTCGGATAATTCCGGTATCCCCAAACCAGGTTCAATAACTCCTCCCGCGAAAGCACGCGCTCCGCGTTCTGGATCATGAACTTCAGCACCTTGAACTCTTGCGAAGTCAGCGGCACCAGGTTTCCGTCCCGCCACAATTCCATCTTCGTGAAATCGACCTTCACGTCGCCAAAAGTGAAAGTCTCGGTCAGTGGAGTTCGCATCGACAGCGACCGCCGCATCGCCGTCCGCACTCGCGCCAGCAGCTCTCGCGGACTGAAAGGCTTGGTCACGTAGTCATGCGCGCCTAACTCCAACAACAGCACCTTGTCCATCACTTCCGTGCGCGCGCTGAGAATGATGATGGGCAGCGAAGGCGCCGCCTGACTGATTTCCCGGCACACATCCTGCCCCGGCGTTCCCGGCAAACTCAAGTCGAGCACCAGCACCGACGGCGGCACCGCCCGAAACAGCTCCAGACCCGCCGCGCCGTTTCCCGCAATATCCACCACGAAGCCTTCGCCCTCAAACAAGCGCTTCAGCGCCTTTTGGACCGCGCGGTCATCCTCGATCACCAGAATTCGCTCCGGATTGGACGGAACCGCTTCCATCGTCATCGTTGCTACCGCTGCTGCTGTTGAAGATATGTTCTTGTTCACCGCGGCCCCCCGCACCCGTTAGTCGAAGATCATACCCCTAAACTCTAGCCTGATATCGGGTTAATGACATGCTTCGGGGTAGAAAGTGACATGAATTTGACAATTTGTTGACAAGAAAATCGGGGTGGTCGGCTGATCTTGGGTTCGATTTTAGATGACCCGATGGCCCGGTTTCTAGAGCGGATCGCGATTCTTAGTGCAGCCGGAAGCGCGCGCTACGAAGCAGGTAGTATTCGTTGACTGGGCGGTCGTCCTGCATGGCGGGCGCATTTCTATCCATGGCGATCAGCCAGTCAATCGGAACTTCTCTCTTTAGAATCGCGGCAAACTGCTGTTCGGCGGTGGGAAACGGTCCCCACTCGACCAGATCCGCGGCCGCACTCGCAGGCATGCGTTTTGCCAGGTCGGCCGCAGACCGATACGGGATCGGCTGGCGGCTGGCAAGGTACTGGATGCCCATGCCGTCGAGCCAAACAAACGCGCGAACGTAGGGGAACGACTCTTTCAAGGCGCGCGCAATGGCGGCGGTCGTCGCAAGATCTCCGCCGGGGTACCATTGCTGTAGGATGCCGTCCGGCCGCAAGCGCTTCTTGGCAGCGGAATAGAACTCGCGCGAGTACAGCAGGCTTGAGCCGGCTGCTCCGATCGGCGGGGGCGGATCGATCACGATTACATCGTACTGTCCAGTCGTGCGCTCAAGAAAACGCCGGCCGTCGTCGACTACGACGTGTGAGCGCGGCGATTTCAACAGTTCCGGGCCATCCGCGTGGAAGTACCAGAAAAGTTCGAAAACGCCGGGGACAAGGTCCACCGCTGTGGAATCGATTCCCCAGGACAACATGGAACGATGCGTCGTACCCATGCCAAAACAAATCACCAAGGCCTTCTGGGGCGGATGATCCAGGAACGCCAGGGGCATGGCGGACATCAGTTTGGTGATTGGCGTCAGGATGGTCATGTTCACGCCGTTAACCAACAGCTGCCTTCTCATTCCCCGGCCAGATGCGACCACGGTGGCTGTGCTGTCCCGGCGGATCTGCGCCTTCGGAACGTTCTGATCATAACTCCGCGTCATGAAGATCAAAGCGAACGATGCCAACAAAATCACGCCGGATGCGATTGCACGCTGACCGGTGAGACGTGGCGCCGGCTGTCGGAACAGCATCACCAACAAAGTAACCAGCAACCAAGGGAGAGCCAGCATCAACCAGGGCATACCGCTCACCCAAATACGGCAACAGCACAAAGCCCGCAACCAGTGGACCAAGGATGCAGCCGGCGACATTCACTGCGTACCCCACTCCTGCCCGGTTGGGGTCGCCTTCCGAGAAACGGTCGACCAGCCTCGGCGTCAGAAATCCAAGAAGACCGCTGAAGGCCGCGATACCCAGAAGCACGCGTACCCAGCCTTGAATCCCCACGCGCAAATCGGCGCTGAGCAAAGGGATCAAAGAACCAAGCCAGACGAATAGCCATATCAGTGTTCCCTCGCTACTGTGCCGGCGGCTCCAGACGCGGTATACGCTCGATCCGATGAACGTCGCGGCCAGGTAAATGCCTAGTATGGTTGCAAACGAATAGACTAATGTGCCGATATAGGGTGTGTACTGTCGGGTCCAGACCACCTCCATCCCCATGCTGGTCAGTCCGGTGGCGAACAGCAGCCAGAGCGTGCTGCTTCCCAACATCTCGCGCCAGTCAATGGCGGCTTTGCCCCCGGCATCCTGTTCGTGGTCGCTGCCTGCCTCCGGCTTTTGCTTGCGAGTGAGCGCAAAAGCAGCGGCGCAGATCGCAATGTTGAGCAACATCCCAAGTCGCAGGGTCGTGGTAAAACCGAAGACCTCGATCAATAACAGGGGAATCGCCGCCCCCGCCACCGCCCCCAGCACGTTCGCGAGATAAAAAAAACTGAATGAGCGTCGCGACTCCAGGCCCGTCTGGCTGCGGATGGCAAACATGCCCAGTGGAATCGTAGCCCCCATGCAAGCGCACCACGGAATCAGACTGCATGCCACCCACACTCCGGCGGCAACGTAGTAGCCAGATGACGACAGCGACAGCCCGCTCCCCAAACGCTCCAGCACGAAACGGCCAACCATGAATTCCGCTGGTACGACGACGGCGGAACAGCCAATAAACAACTCCGCAATGGCGTAAACCTGCAGAGGCGGAGAGGTAAGACGCCTGGCATATTTGCGCACGAAGTGTCCAGCCGCCCACGAGCCCAGCCCCAATCCTGCCATGAAACTGGAGAGCACGATCGACACCATAGCCGTGGTGACCCCGAATTGCGCCATGGCGAGGCGAAGCCAGATCAGCTCGTAGAGAATGCTGCAAAATCCGGAAACGAGAAAGAAGGAGAAATACCACCCCCAGCCGCTGTTGGCGACTGCTCGTTTTTCCGCTCCTTCCGCCCAAGGTTCTGGGGAAGGAATTCTCACTTGGGCTGGCATGGTTCCAGTGCTCATGGGTGACTCCATTGGATCCGGATATCGAACCACACGGTTCGATGCGCGTCGGGGCAATCCGAGAAGAACGCTCGCCTAAGTGTCGCAGACAGTTGCACAGTGCAGGCCGAGGTAACTTGCCGTCATGGTAACGAAAGTCATCGGCGTGTTGTAAACATGGTGGGCAGTGCAGGACTTTCAGCGGTCGTTTGATTTCAATGACTTGTCGGTGTAGCCGATTCACTACCCCACGAATCTAGCCGCAAAAATGGCAGAAATCAAGAGCTTGAAACGTAGCCGATTTAGTGGCAGGGCTTCCATTTCATGCAGCCATTCTAAAGCTCGCTTCCGCAGCCAATAGGAAGCCTGCGACGGGAGCGGAAAGGAATGGGCGGGCGGTTGCGGCCCTCGCTACTTCTTCGGGTACCCCACCGACTGCGCCAAGATGATTCTCTGCTGCGGCTGCAACTTCAGGGTCTTGGCAAGCGCGGGCTTGTCGACGCTCGCCCGCACCACCGTGGCTAGCCCCTCCGACGCGCAGTACAGGTAAACGTTCTGCGCGATGAATCCTACGTCGGCGGCGGTGTACATCTCCGCCTCTGAGGAAGCCGCGCCGCCAGTCTTGGAGAGGTCGGAAACATAGACGAGGTTCACAGCGGCATCCTTCACGAACGACTGCGTGCCAGTAGCCGCCCGGAAGTCGCCCGCCAACACGGGCTCCAGTACGGTCGCCTTGGCATCGTAGACGTACACGCCTGCCGGAGTTGCCACGTAGATGCTCACTTCCTGCCAGTTCATGGCGGAAGGCGCAGTACGACGCCCATCGGGTCGGTTGATTCCGAAAGCCGCCCAGAGCAAGTTCGAAAGCGTCTGCTGCGAGAGCGTCCCTGAACCAAACTCGCGAGTCGATTTACGATTCTTGAGAACCTCCATCAGAGGGCGTCCCCCTGTCATTTGTGGCGGCGGAAGCTGAACAGCTTTGAGCACCTGCGCTGAAGCGATAGCAGAGAAGCAGATTGCTGGCAGCACGACTTTCAGGAGGAACGGAGATTTGCATTTCATCGAGAGCCTCCCTTGGGTTGTTTCCACCCAAGATTTTCGGCGTCCGTGGCGATTCCTAATTTAGAACGGTCTGTTGCCGGGAGTCTGTGACGCTGCGCAAGAGTTTCTTCTTCCTCAGCACTCCAAGCTGCTCCGTGCTATGATCCGCTCGGTGCTCCGTTCCTGCTTGAACCAACGCTGCTAGGTAAGGACGAGCAATGCACTGGTATTCATACGTTGCCTATTTTTTCGCGGGCGCTTTCCTCGCCAATGCCGTTCCACATTTCGTTAGCGGCATTTGCGGACGCTCGTTTCCAACCCCGTTTGCCTCCCCACCCGGTCGCGGACTGTCCTCGCCGATGGTGAATGTGCTCTGGGGCACTTTCAATGCGGTGGTCGGATACGTTCTTGTGTGTCATGTCGGCGAGTTTCACATCCGCCGTATCTTGGACGTGCTTGTGTTTGGAGCAGGGAGCCTGCTGATGGCGGTCATGCTGGCGCGGGCGTTCGGTCGTCGTGATTTAGGAAGCCGATAACTGCGTTGAACCTTCCCTTAGACTCCCACGCTAGACCATTCCCCCACTTTCGTGATTCGCACGCTCCCGTCCGACAGCCCATGCACTGAGACCCTGTCCAGCCGCGCAGCCGCGTACAAGCCGGAGCGGAATCGGTTGCGGCTCCTCTCGTCCGTGCCGACGCCTTTAACGTCGAAGTGCTCGCCGATTTTCAGCCTGTGAACACGGTCGGCGATCTTGCGGTACTTGCGCGGTTGCTCGACTCGCGGACGGAGATAGGAGTGTTGCAGCGCGATGCAGTGTTCGTTGCCGCATGAGGCATCGACAACATGGCGGGGCCGGACGGAACCGTGCGCGTCAATCCAGTTGCGCCGCCGCCGACCGTAGGCAGTGGACGGGTTGGCAATCTCTTCGCAGTCGCCGTTTAGCCTTGTTGGTGAGAATCTTCCCATTTCGATCCCGTTGCTGGACAGCACCACCCCTTGCGACGCAATTATCCATTGCGTCCATGTGCAGCCTGCCCGTGGCACGCCTGTCTTCTCTACAAGCACGCTGGGTGTGGTTGTTCTTGTTGTCGCCTGTCACTAGCCCGCGTCTTGTAGTGCTTGAAGTCTTAAAGTCTTAGGTCTTAAGGTCTATATATCTTGTAAACGCACCACCAGCGCACCTCCACGGCACAGGGTCCGCACAGTGTCCGTGCAGTGTCCGCACATGATCCAGCTTGCCATGTCTGCAAGCGCAGTATTCTCAACGCCGTACCGTTGACTGCGCCGCACAGCAACAGTCAACGGTCAGACTGCGAACAACGAAAGCAAAATGAAAATTTTCATTCTTGCTCAAGTCTAGCTCGGACTTAGCTCCACCTCGGTCAGCGGCTCGTTCTGGGTGAACATTTTCATGGAGAACCTTCCACAGGCACCTCTTGTTTCCACGAGCATTCTGCGTGGTATCCCTTCCTCAGAGCTAAGCATTCTTTCATCTCGTGTCCCGATCCAGCCACTTCTCCACCCGTGCCGGATGCCACTCTTCCAGAGCCCCCAACAGTTCCGCAACAGAATTCCTCGCCAACACGAGTCCTCGGTTCTCGATCTTCAAGAATCGTTCCTGAACGGCGTGGTCGAACATCGCCAGCAGGGGCGAGTAGTATCCCAGCACATTCAGGACGCCGCAGGGCTTAGCGTGCAGTCCGAGTTGTGCCCACGTCACGATCTCACAGAACTCCTCCAGCGTCCCGTACCCTCCCGGCATCGCGACGAAGGCATCCGACAAGTCCGCCATGAGCGCCTTGCGCTCGTGTATCGACCGCACGACATGGAGCTTGGTCAGCCCCTTGTGCCCGACCTCTCGCTTCATCAGGCGCTCTGGGATGACGCCTACCGCCTCGCCGCCCGCCTTGAGCACGGCATCCGCGAGCACTCCCATCAGACCTACGCTGGTACCGCCGTATACCAGACCGATGTTCCGCCGCACAAGTTCGGCACCCAACTCTTCGGCGGCAACGCGATACTCCGGTCGGCTGCCCAGACTGGAGCCGCAGAACACGCAGATTCGTTTCATGCCGTCAATTCTAAGGGGTGGCTTTCGCAACTAGACAAGAGCCCGCGACGCGTCGGCAAGAATCGTTCGGGCCATAGGCTGGCTAATAACGTTGTGCTCAAGGTCACGCACCGCCGCGCACACGAACAGGAGTAAAATGTAGCTAAGTTCCATGAGGTGGGAAGGCCATGGCAACTCGATCTGCCTTCCTTGTGCGGTCACTGCGCGTCCTTCCAATCTTGCTGTCTGCGATCTGTTTCCTCGCCCCCACAAGTGCGCTGCCCCCAAGCGGAGGCGGTCATTCTGGAGGCGGTCGTTCCGGGGGCGGTCACTCCGGTGGTGGGCACTCTGCCGGCAGACACGCAGGCGAGACCCACACAGGCGGGCACTTCGGCTGGCTGCACTTCGGGTTCGGAAAACACTCTGCCCGGCATGCGGGATTCGACGCACCGTTTACCTCCGATACGCCGCCCCATCTGGGGTTACGCCTGTGGAACTTCGCCACGCCAGCCCGCGAGCCATCCATTCGGCGGATTCCACCAACTCTTCTCTGGTCTCCGCCGCAAATTGGTCGAGTTCCTTTCACTTCTTCCCATGTGCGCACTCATCATCGTGGTTTCTTCCGCAACCGTTTTCCGTGCGCTTCTTCCTCCGGATGCTTCTTCAACGGCATAACTCAAGTATGCTTCTTTGAACCATTGCTGCCGCTGCTGTCGTTCTCCGGAGACTTTGATCTCTTTTATCCCGGATACGGTTTCGGCGGAGACTCGCCTGACCTCAGCGACGATTCCGAGGAGCCCACACAGTTGGAAATGTCCGCGATCCTGCCCCCTGCCAATTCGTGGGGTGACGACACAGCGGAAGGGAATTCGTCGGCACCTCCCGGAGCCACGCTCGGTGCAGCGACCGAAGACCGGGATGTGGAAAACGGAGTTTTCCTGCTAGTGCTGAAGAATGGCACCAGCCACGCCGTGACCGACTACTGGGTTGCTGACGGCTATCTCGAATACGTCAGCCCCGACGGCGCACACGGTCATATCCCGCTAGAAGCTCTCGACCTGCAAAACACGGTGGTCCGCAATGCCCCTCGCGGTCTTCGGTTTGTCCTCCGCTCGACGCCCGCTCAGAATCGTTAGCATCGCACCGAGTTTCCGGAACGACGAGACGCCTTGGTTCCGGGTGAACCACGAACAGCATGGGCATCAAGTCAAAGGGTGGAAGGACGGTATCGCGCACAGAAACCGCAGGCAAACGCACGTGCCGGACCTTAGGTCGGATTGCAAGGCGAATAGGCCATTTTGCTCATGAAGGTCGTCCGCCGCTTGAATCAGCCGGAGAGTGCCGCTCTTGATCATCAGCAGGACTTCGGACGCAGCGGAGCACAGTGTAGCAAGCGAATGTGACGGGGATGTTAAGGTCTGCTTGCGGATATGGCTCTGGAGGCAGCTCTCAGGACGCCGATTCTACGGCGACTTGGCTGCGGGAGGGGGTTCAGGTCGGCTAGGGCGTCTCAGAGGCGCAGGAAGCCTTTGTGGCCACCTCCGCTACCAACCCTTGAGCCGCTGTGACTCCTCTGATCACCTTTCACATCCTCGCGTTTTCCGGTCTAGGTGACGGTCGATTGCTTAGCAGATTGGGGATTGGCTCCATGTTCCTTCGCCCTTCTCGACTCGTCGTATTCGGCTTGCCACTTCCTGTATTTCTCCGCTTCAGCCAGTGCTGCCTTCCCTTCCGGGGTTTTTTCCCATGCGTCATCTGGCTCTTTACCGGGGTCAAGCCAGTACGGTCGCGTCTCTCCTTTCCACGAAACGAACTCTTCAGTGCAGTCGAGGCAACAGAGACGGTTTACATCATCGACCGTCGTTTGCTTCACGTCCACGTAGAGCGTATGCACACGATGCGAAATAAGCAGCAGGTGTTGTGTCGTCAGGGGCAGACTTATCTCAATTCCGGGCTGTGACAGGCTCGGATAACGCAGACCCGGTGGCAGCCTGTGAGCATTCGGAACGTTCCATACGCAGGGGTTGTCGGACGTGACGAAGCCGAGTTCGTCATCAGTGACCAAGATGCTCATCGGCATCGCGAAAAGCCTCGGAGCCAGAACTTCGATTCCTGATTCGACCAGATAAGGGTGCGCGTGCTTCACCATGTCTGCGGTTTCGAGCGACTTCGCTGGCGGTGCGTTGCGCTCCTCCTCCAACGCGACTACTTGTTTGTGAACGCCCTCGTGGAATTCCCTCCAATGCTCTCCCATCGCAACCGAGCGGGTGTGCATCACTGCCGTGAACAAACAAAGACGCGCCTTGTCGAGCGGTGTCAGCCGTTCGCGTCGCCGAATCCTGCCCACCACGTTCACGAATTGGTTCTCGATTCCAGCGAGAGTGTCTTCGATGACCAGATTACGGTCGCCGTTTGGCATTGTGATCGTGTATCGGTTGTTTGCTCTGAACGATTTTTCGGGCGACTTATTTTTCTTCTTGGTGCCATCCCTGCTGATGCGCCAGATATACGGGCTTTGCCCCGCTGGTGTGCGCGGGTCGCACCACGATTTCAGGTAGCAATTCGGAATGATGTGTTGCTTCTTGTGCTTCATAGTCAGGCGGTCCGAGCAAACAGAGCACCTTCGCCCCGCATAAGTCCTAAATCAATCGGTGCGTCTCCGACGTCGGTTCTGGAATCTGCTTCTGCGTCCAGCCCAGCCTCAGACCCCCAGATTTTTCAACGTCCCGTTCCAGTGTCACGTCGGTCTGGAACCAGTTGTTGGAGAAATCTCTATATGTGATCGGCACCGTAAGGCGCTGTACCCCTCGGTCACGCATGAAATCAAACAGTCCGCTGCCAAATGTCCCACCCAATTTCATCCCGACAAATACAGGATAGAACGCCTCTCCATCGGTCTTAGTTAATCGTTCCGTGTGACCCCGGTGAAATTCAAGCTTTGCGCCGTCTTTGATTGAAATGTTGGAGATCGTCACGTCATACGCGGGTTCGCCATCATTGATGACGGCAAGTCCCGTGTAGCCCATATCATCCTTCACAACGCCACCGCCGTAACGTTTGGGGACGATGATCGGTCTAGCTGCTGGGAGTTCCAATTTCTGAACGCGCCTAACACCCGCCACCGCGACATTCAAGCGGCCGTGTATGGCGAACTTCAATGTATTTGGCTCTACCGTATCGCGAAGCTGACCGGAAAACTCTTTCGCCTCGCCCGTCCTAGCATCTTTGAACAGGAGACGAGTAGGTTTCCACCCCAGTGCTTCAGCAGCCTTTACATCGATGCCCTTTACTACCACAGCGGGAGGTTCAATCTCACTCCGCATGATGCTTCCATCCGCGCTGGTGTCATCGATGTATTTCCCCGGAAGCTCCGAAACCGAACGACACGGGAAGCTGCGCCTATCCGAGTCGTGATTGAAGTAGTCGGCCTCAAAAGTGATCTCCGTTACGTCTCGCGTCAGGGCTGTCTCTGTCACAACCGAAGCCGCGCCGCTTGCTACGTCTGATTTCTGGGGCTTCGAACGACCCAGCATTGCAAGCAGGCTCTCAACAATATCTCGGTAGCTATCGGTCGAAGAAATCTTCGCAAGGCGGTCAGCAAATGCAGGGCTGTATTGAATCAAGTCGTCACGTGTGATGCCATGCCAAATCGGGAGTATGACCTTCCTGCCGGGCTGTTCAAGTGCAAACAGAGAATTCAACTCATATTCCGTCCACTTCTTCTTTCGCAGAAACGCTTTGGAGAAAACGACAATACCGTATCGACAATTCGCCAACCCCCGATCTATCGACGATCTCAGGTCATCCCCCCACTCCAAGACGCTCTTGTCAAACCACACCCGGATTCCAGCAGCTTCGAGTGCTTCGACTAGCGGCCCTACATAACCTTTGTCTTCAGTTGCGTGCGAGATGAATACATCGAAGAGAGGGCTCCCTTCAGGTGCCGCCGTTCCCGATGGCACTTGGACGGCGCGGTATTCTGTCGCAACTGCTTCGGCCTCTAGTTTTCGGCTCCAGCGTGTCGCGAGGCGGTCCATTCTCCGCTTCCAGTCACGCAGCGCAATAGGATTCGGCCGCTTGGCTATGGCAATTCCACGTCGGTTAACCCCAGCCTGCACCGATGACTTTCGTACTGCGATCAATTCGGTTATCGCTCGGTCCCGAACTGCCCGAATGAATGCCGCAGAAACAGTCCGATTCTGCTGAACCCACGCCTCGCAATGAGCGGTGTAAAGCCTCTTGGCCCATTCATCAGTCAACTGCTCGTGAAAATCGAACAATCGAGGTAAGTAGCCCGCTGCATTGCCGCTTTGTCGAGCGTCGAACGCAACTTTCCGTTCCCCTTCGGCGATGCGCTTTTGCATCTCCTCCGCGAGATCGCTAATTTTGGGGGAGAGAAGGCGCTGGTCAATATCTACCCAGCGAAAATCGTCGGCAGGAACAGCGGGCATGTTATCACCCTTCCGTGGCGGCCTCCCCGTAGTCTTTGCCGCCAGATTCTATCCACGTTACAAGCTTTCCCGCCTCAGATAGCAGCACTTTGATGTCACTCTCGTTGAGTACACGCTCTTCCCCGTCTTTCATTTTGCCATTCCGATGCACGCAGTCATGTCTAACAATTATCGCTCGATGGAGTTCTCGTACATCTGAGGGAAACATGATGTTGAGCGTGTCCCGAAACATGGGCTCGACTTTATCCAGACGGTGCCAGACTACCTCTAACAGATGATTCTGGACACTCTGGCTTATATTCTCGCGCACGCTGAATACCTCGCTCAGGGATAGGCGTTGGTTCTTGAATTCAGGAGTAGTCTCAACAAATTTGCGCAGCAGCTTCTCATCCGCATTGACTGACGATATGAATTTGTCGGAAAGGTACGTTTCCAGAGCGGTAATAACATTCACATACAACAGGCGCAACATGCACTGGCGGTCCGCCGCTTCGACTTGGACCTCCAACAGCCGCTCGATGTTCAACGCACTTTGGCGGAATGCTTCCTCGTGACGGAATGACTCAGCACTGGAGCGAAAAAGGTAGTCATCGAGGTCGGGATCAAGCTTATCTGAGTTGCGGCTCCAATAAGGCGTAATATCGTCGAGTTCGTCGGCTAGTTCTTCAATCAATCCATCGTCCACAACGCCGCCGAACTCTTCGTCCAGTTGTTCGCGAGCTTCGTAAGGGCCCCCGTATATGTACTGATATCCGCCTTCTCTGGAGTCGTGCGGACAACTCTCAACAGGGTCTTCATAATTCTGATGAAACCAGTGACGCATCGCGTCCAACTGGCAATCGCGCTGTGCTTCCCGAAGACTACGTGAAGAGATGTGTTTGCCGTCCTTCAGCGTATACCATCGAAGTGTTGGTCCCTTCCCCGTTTCGTCGGGAGACTCGAATAGTCGTTCTTGATTGTCATCCATGCTGCCAGCCTACTCGGACGAAATAATCTCGGTGCTCAGCTCCGAGTCATCTCGGGAAGGAGTTCCTTCATACGCACGGCTCCTTGGGCGAGTCCGTCATGGCAAGTCACCCGCGACGTGCGGCGATTAACACGGCTAGAAGCAGGAATAATCCGAACGCAACGACAAGACGGTTGCTCGTCTGACAGGAGTTCAACTGAGCCCTCGTTGTGGCAAGTTCCTGATTGCTGATAGCCAGTGCTTCGCGGGTCTTTCGGTAATTGAAATACTTCAGCACGCCCTGAAAAAGAAGCCGCAATAACCCCACACCTTGCGCGTGGAAATTCGCCTCAATAATTTCAGTCATCGTGACCTCCCGGTGAACTGTGCGGAGCATTCCACGCCCGCATTGTGGAAGTAACAGCGCGTCATCCACAGAAAACGTATCACAAATCCTGTAGCGAATCAAAGGCGAAAGATGCTGGGAAGCTGCGATGGATGAAAGCAGGAAACGAGTGCTGGCAATTGTGGCAGCGATTCTGGTTGCGCGTCACCTGAAGACCGCTGACGATTCCGCGCCGATCCCGAGTACGGAATCGCTGGTCGCCGCTGCCGTGCAGTAAGCGGGAGCGTATCATGGCATCCGGCCATTGCATCACGGAGTACCCAATATGACCTTGGACGATTTCCGCAAGTCACTCACACCGACCAAACCGCCTGCGGAACTCACACTCGCCCTCGTCGCCCGCTGATGGGATGCCAAGGGCGATTGGACGCGAGCGGCCTAGTTCTGCGGCGGCACGATCATTCCGTCAAGCTTTCCACCTTCATGGTTAAACCAGTACATTCCCTCGTGTTCATGCGCATCTACCAAGAACCCGAAAGACTGACAATCACTGAGGGTTTCGTCGCTACGAAACGGAGTTGAATCTACGTTTCCATTTACATTGAGCGGCTGAGGGGTAGTCGAAAAGAAGCCCGTGGTTGCCCCCACTTTTGCGCTTCCCGCCCTGCCGTTAGTAATCGTGATCTCTCGTGACTCATGAGGAGCCAAGTGAAACACAAATATCGAAAACACAGGACGCTGATAACCGTCGTGGCAAAGAAGACCCTTAATGTCGGCAAAACGTCGCGCCCCGACAGCACCCCCGCCGTATGCTTTACGACTTGCAGTCGGGATATTTATCAGGAAATCCTTGCCGGACAGCGTCCGACTGTGGATGCGAAACTTCACTTGGGAACCATAAAGGTCTTTGTCAGATCGATTCGTGAACCGAAAACTGTAAGTCTGACCCGCAGCGCCTCCGTTTGCGTATCTGACGTTGGTCGGACTGACGTTCAACGAATAGGGCCAAAGTATCCACCCAAATGCTGCTGTTCCAACTGCAACGAAACACAAAACAATTCTGCGACTGATCTTGCTGTGCAGCCAAGGTGAATGGAGCGTCGGATGGATGCTACATACAAAGACAGCAACTGATATCACCACGGTGACCACCCTGCCAGTGTTATCAGCGCTTAACTGCGGAGCCAATAGAAAGAGCACGAGAGCCATGAAGCCGGCCAGACACCACAGCGCAACATCCCCTCCCGATGTTCGTTCCTCTGGCATCGCGCACACCGCCTTGATCTCGAACCATGTTCGGAGCATCCAATGCGAACAGGCTATGCGATTGCAATGTCCTGCGTCAAAATGGAAAATTCCGAGAGAAGATACCGATGCGCGGCTGCCGTGCAATGCCGAGCGGATGCGAAAGATTGGCAATGTGTTCTCGGGCTGAAGGTTCAGTTCACTGCCGCCCTCAGCACGGCGTCCGCGAGCACGCCATCAGACCCATTAGGGCGTCAGCCAGTCAGGTTGGCGGAGGCGGTCCCTGAAGAATTGCGGAAACCGAACTTGGCGTGTGAGCATCTCTCTATTAAGAGGTTCGGATATGAACGCAGGAGCCCATACCGACGGAGGTTTGAGCGCAGTTCCCCTGCTCAACGCCGTGTTCTGTGCTGGTTGTGAAACCATCAGCAACAGCCCGCATGATGCGTGCACTGTTTGCGGCAGCCGTTCTCTGGTCAACCTTTTTCGGATATTGGGAGGGACTCTGCGGAGCCAAAAGCCACAGTCCGCCGAAGACCACGTGAAAACGGCGAAGTACAATCTGGAACTCACGGTCAAAGTGCATGAAATCCCGGCGAACGAGCTAAACCGTGTCATCGAGTCGATAAGCCGCTTGGCCGAGGTGTGCGGCGATCTGGAATCCCTCCACATCAGCGTGGAATCTGTTTTGGACACCCAAGCTCTGCTCAGAGCGGCTTGAATCTCTCGAATCCGCCGTCGCAAACGCGATCACCCGTACTCGTGACAGGCTCCGCTGGCCTCTACTTCTTAGCCGCTCTGAACTTCGCCCATCTTGCCCGCTGTGCCGCCGCGATTCTTTTTCTGCCTGCTGCTGATATTGTGCGCTTGGCTTTCGGCGCGTGACTCTTCGCCTTTGCCCATCGCGCTTTCTGCGCCAAGCTGATCTTCCTGCGAGCGGCAGCCGACATAGTGTGCCTCGGCTTCGTGTAAGAACCCCCGCCATGCAACTTGCCCAGAACTGAAAGAGCCGCATCGACACGCCTAAGCCGATCTACCAGATTCGTTCTCTCTGCCCTCAACTCTGATACGAAGGACGCCAGTCCCGTTAGCTTTGCCATGAATTCCCCCTCGGCAAGGGATTGTAATTGATCGGCTCTGTTTCCTGAGCGACTAGAGCCACTTGCCAAGTGGCGGGGGACGGTTGCGCGGAGGCGTCGGGTTTGGGCGAAATGCCGAGTCGCGGAAGTGTCGGCGACGACGACACTTTTGCGGCACCGACCATCATTCTCTTCAGTAATCCTTGGTGTGATTCTCATCACTTCGCCCCTCCTGACTGACTGCTACGCTGTTCGACGAGACTACGTATGGGTCTTTCGGTCCTCGATGTCATAAACGGCGGCAAATGGCAGCGTGCGCTTTTCACCACGTATGCGCTCAGTTTGAGTTTCTTTGAGTCAATCCTATTGAGATCGCTGCGTCAGGTAGGTTGTCAGGAAATTTGAGTCATCACCGATGCTCAGGGGTACCGAGATTCGCTAATAGAACGACGCTCACAAGGTGTGGGTCAGGAATTCCGGCTTGTTCCGGTAGCGCTTAAGGAAGGTGTCTTTCATCCCAAATGCTTTTACCTTGCGGGGGAACAGTTGGACGTCCTGCTCGTCGGCAGCGGAAATCTGACCTTCGGTGGCTTTGGGAGAAACCTCGAAGTTATAGAGGTTCTTCTGTCAACGAGCGCACCTTCCGCATTTGGAGATTTCGCGGGCTTTCTTACGGCTATCCAGAATCGAACGGGCAAAGACCTCCATTGTCCTGACGTCGCGTGGCTACAGGTATTTCGGGACTGCGCATCACGCTCAGCGCAATTGGCATCGCAGCCCTCGCAGGGGCAGCCCCGACTAATCCACACAGTTGAAACATCCGTGCTAAGCCAGTTGCCTCTTCGCATAGCCGACCTCAACCCACGCGAGTTAACGGTTATGTCGCCGTTCTTTGACAACGATGGAGACGCAGTCCACAAACTCGCCGATGCTCTGGGGTGTGAAAAGGTAAGAATCGCGATTCGTCCAAACGAGCACAAGAGCAACTTCCCGTTCAAGGACGCTCGTAAATGGAAGCAGACTATTGCAGCGGTATGGCCAGATGCGAGCGCACCCAAGCGACCTCTGCATGCCAAGTGGATCGAAGCGCGAGGCGAGATGGGCACCGCCGTTCTTACGGGGAGCATCAATGCCACCACTGCTGCCATGTGTACGACGCGCAACATCGAAGTTGGTGTGCTACGAACGGCATCTTTCGAGAGGGAGTGGACTTCATGGAAACCGTCAACTTTCCCGGCGAACTTTGAGCCTGCCAAGTACGAATTTGTTTCAGTCGATGAACTTCTTGTGTACGCGTATCTCGCCGGTGATGGCGATCTTTCGGGGACAATATTGGGGAGGCAATTTCCTTCAGGACTTTGGAACGGAAGCCTGATCAAGCCGAGCGGTGAAATCAAGCCGTTCGAACTGGAAGTGCGATCAGATGGACGGTTTCGAGCGATGTTGCCACAAGCTGCTGAGTTCTCCCTGACTTCCGGTCTGCAATTGAGCCTGCGTCACGGTTCCACGTTTGCTAGAGGATGGGTGCACGTGGAGGACGTTCTTCGAATGCCCCGCCTGCCTCGGCTGAACATCCCCGCGATGTTGCGCTTGATTTCGACGGAAGACACTGAAGATGACGAGATCGCCTTGCTGGAATACTTAGCTGTCAACGCGACCAAACACCTAACTACCTTTGCCCGCCGAATTACACAAGCTGTCCATCCTTCCGGGCATGGATCGGCTAAAGACGCTGGCGTCGTCCATGTCGCACTCGCCGATCTTGCGCCGACTCCGAGCCCCTTGTTTACGCCCGGTTCAGGTCATTCCATTCCACAGGTAGAGCTTTTCACGCTGGATCGGGTATTTGCGCAACTCCGAAAGCGACTGCTTGGACACGGAGAGGACAATCAAGCATTGAAACATCAAGCCATCGGTAAGCGTCGAGGCGTTGAAGTGGAAGATGACGACCCCGACCCCAATCCTCCCGAAAATGTGAAGCGTTTCGATGATGCCCTGTTCGGCTTTGCCCACGAGATGAGAAGCCTCGTAGATTCGTCTGATGTTGGCGATAAAGACGTGCGCGGGCTGTACGTCATCTGGTTCGAGGTTGAGATGAACATGCTCTTAGCACGGCGTGGCGATGTGGGTGAGGCGAAGCAATTTATGAGGGAGTGGTCAGCAAAAGTTGGCAATTCGATGAAAGCTGGTTCCGACATCGACGCTCTCGAACAACATTTCGTAACGTGCACTGCGACTATAAGCAATCAAGGTGACGGTACAGATGTGAACACGGTGATGCACGAGTTCCTAGAGAACTATTATGGCGGCGAGGTGGACACGAAGCGGGCGCAGAGTGCCCTCTTGCCGGCCATTGGCGTCCCCTTTGGGATTCTACTTTCGCCGATCAAAGAACCTGACCGAGCACTCGCGGATTCGATTGCGTCTGTGATTGCCAGCAAAACGCTCAGACAACATGTATCGCGGATTGTCGAAGACGTGAAGAGCGGGACTTCCATCGACGCATCTTTGCCCATGTTCAAAGGAGAGACGGGGAAGTCGGTGCTTAGCCAGCTTCAATCGACAATGAGAGTACCTCTCTTCAAGGAGCAAGTGGACGGCAGACTCTTTTGCGCGAACTGTTTCACGTTTTATCCGGCAGTAATGGAGCGCCAACTAGAGGATCACCGGATCGCGCTGTGCTCTTCTTGTGGCTGGTTCACGATTCGGACGAAATGATGACAATCCTCGGAACCGAGATTCCAGTTTTTGTTCCTCCTTACCGTCCTGAACAAGGCGGCACGGACTTCCTTGGGCTTCGACAAGTCAACGTCGATTTGATGGACGAGTGCCTGCCGGGGTTCAACAACGTGAGCAGTTATGTGCGCCCGTTCTCCGTGATTAGCTGGCTTTACTGGCAGTTTTATAATCTCGCCGCCAGCGCCCACATCGAATCGCCTAACCTCAAGCAATTACAAGTGTGGCAAGAAAAGGTGGAGATACTTTTCACATGGGGACACATCCTCAATCAAGTGCGCGGCATACCGGGTACGGATTCTCGCCCTCTCAAGTCGGGGACTGTCCCGCTAGATTTTGAAGCATGGAAGCGAATTCCCACGAGCACGAGCCTTATGGCCGCCGTCCAATACGGACCGGCTGCAAAATTAAGCGATGGTCTTGGATTCATCGAACCAGTGCCAGACGCAAGGGGAATGTTTCGGACGACGGGATTGGGGATTCAACTTGCCGAGAGCCTAGAGAGTTCATTGAGCGGAATAGACACCGGGAAGTTGCTTAATTCTTTGGTGCGAGCGACGGGGACTGAGAATGATGCTGACAAACTCTTTCCGGGTTGGTCGATCCTAACGCCGAGCAAGAAGGAGAAGAACGCATTCCAACTCGCTTTTTTTGACAAGACCGCGAGCGATCCAAAAGACGCACTCGGTAGGCGCAGTTCAACCCTAAGACTCATCTTGTCCGCGCTTGATCATGATTCACATCCCCTGACCGTGGATGAGGTTAGGTCTTCTATGTTTCATAAGTCAGGACGGCGAAAAGCGACCGAACACGGGCACGACGAAGTATCGTGGCATAAATGGGTTGCGCTACAAGTGCGACAGGCTCAACGTCTTGCGATGGAAACAATTTTGTTTTGGATAGAGGAAAGACTCAATCGTGCGCGTGATAGGGAAACGGGAAGCATGATCAAAAGGGCTATTGAAGTGCGTGCTCTTTATCCTGCTATCCTCCCTGTCGTTTCCACCGTGAACGACGTTCGTAAGCGTCTGTTTCGGAAGATGCCAATGTCGCTCGACGCCTTGCTCGCATCCTCTGAAAAGAGTGCTGACTACTCCTTGTTTGAACTGATGAGTCGAATTAGAACGACCATCGGTGACAGCACCGAAGAATCGTTAATGTATGCAGTTCGCATTCTTTTTCTCTGCGCAGAATACACCGACGGCTTGGAGATGTTGGAAACCATAACCGGGTTGCTGCGCCACGGGGGAGCAGAACGCATATCGCTCGCGTACTGGCGGGACTTCATCAGGCGATGTGCCACCCTCCCGTTTGACGAGTTTCTGCGCCTCCTCTTTGAGCAACACGTAATCAGCCAGCACCTCTCGGTAGCTGCGAGGCGGTTCGATGGTGGCACTCAGCGACTTCGTATCACCATTGAGGAGGAAGGACTGACTCCGCTCGTCGCAAGTCCCCTCCCACTCCGAGTGACACCAGACCGACTGGCGACAGCACTAAGTTTGATGTCTGACTGTGACATGGTCAAATACACCGCCAACGGGACATATACTGCAAGGCACTAGATCAAGAGCCAATATGACCTTGAACGACTTCCGCAAATCGCTCACCGCGACTGAGCCACCAGCCGGAGTCACAGTCGCCCTCGCCGGGCTGTGGTGGGACGCGAAGGGCGATTGGACGCGAGCCCACGAGTCTGCTCAACAGGACGAAGGGGTTGAGGGGTCGTGGGTTCACGCCTACTTGCATCGCAAGGAAGGCGATCAGGGCAACGCAGCGTACTGGTACAGTCGGGCAGGCAAGCCCGTTTGCCGTGAGCCGCTCGATGCGGAATGGCTCGGCATCGTTAGAGCTTTGCTGGGCTAATCAGTTTTCATTTTGACAACAGCGCAAGGATACTTTGAATCTTCTTCTCGTCTGACTGGTCGCTGGCAGGGTTGCCAATATCCCAGATGTCGCAGATCAGTTTGTCCCACAGCCCATGAAGAGACCGCACACCCAAGCCGTATCCCTTCCAGCACGGCGTCCGTAATTTGACAATGAATTCCGCAATCTCCCGAAAGGTGATCTGGGGAACGACTGCGGGCACCGCCTGCTTTGTATGGGAGCGGCTGAAATAGACCAGACGGAAGAGGTACCCGCACTCCCGGACTCGATGCTCTTTTTGAAGCCGACGCGCCACGTCCGTGATGCGTTGCTCATCGCCGAGTGCGCCCATCCACCTCAGCACGTAGGCAACTCGGCTGACCTTCTCGTCTTCGTTGCCGGGCTGCCAGATACGATTAAGACTGTTCCGATTCCCGCTTTTCACCTCGGCGATTACAAAGTCGATCAAGTGATCGGCTCCTGCTTCAGCGTCATCGAGCTTCGGATCGTTTCTGATCAGCTTTTGGTCAACCTGTTCCCGTGAATGAGGGAATCTCACTCCAAGCGTGTCGAATTCGCCCCCTTGAGGGACTTGACCATTTCTAGCTTCGTGAATGACGTAGTTTTCGGCGGTTAGATAGCCATTGAACCGCAAGTACCACCGGACGACTTTCTCGTACTTGTCTTCCATATCGTTGGTTAGTCCGCTTCTGCGATCACCGAATGAAGCCCACGAGCATGTTTAGTCTAGCCAGTCTAGCGAGGATCGGCGCAGCAAAAGCCGTTTCATCAGTGATGAGGTGGTGCGGGTCGTAAACGACGAATAGAACTCTAAACTTGTTATCTCCGTATTTCGTGATGTCGGACGAAATCGCCTCCGAAATCGGTCTGAGGTCTTCCTTCTTCCGAACGTATTTAGCCTCGACGACTAGATTAAGAGATTCGACAAACCAGTCCGGTTTGGCTAGTGACGAAGACCATCGCATGAACGGAAACTCTCGCACGAGATCGTGCCCGTTCGATTTCAAAATGCCATCACAGAGTTCCTGAAGGTGGGGCTCGTTCTCCGGTTTATGAGTCGAACAAGCCACAGGTAATCCCTTCCTCAGAATGCTCACGATACGCTCGCAGTAACGCTTCCAAATCGGTTCGAGGTGCTTCCCCCCAATAACAAGCGCCACTAAAGATGAGGCATCGATGGTTCCCTCAACTACCCTCACCGCCTGTTCTGCAACTTTCTCCTGCAAGACGCGGGTCACTACTTCTCCGTGTCGCTTGTGCATGGATATGATCTTCTCGGCGGCTTCGCTTCGCTTTGGTTCATAGCGAACGGCACGAGTGATTTCGGCGTTGAAGACTGTTGCCAATTCTGACTCTGATAGACGGTGCAACTCCATTCCGTGGCGGGCGTAATCGACCGCCATGCTCTTTTCTTGACCGTCTTTCCGTGATCCGAGGAATACGTCCGAAACGTAGTCGGCATCTGAATCGTGTGCCTGAAGCCCAGCGGCGATGATCGCGAATCTTCGGTCAATACACTGGCTGCAAGTACCGCAATGCCATTGAGTCTTAGACTTAAATATCGAATGGGCACACGAGCACGTCTGAGCAATCAGGTGCGCAGCTTTGTGCGCTGAGAGGATTTCGGCGACATCAGTCTTCGTCTTGAACAGGTATGGATTATCGACTGCAAACTCGCGCTCTGTGACGGCGGTGTAAAGGGACTTGAAAAGCTGAAGGGCTACCGGATGGGTGGTCCGCGAGGCACGGGCACGGATTGCCTCATCCGCGACGGGAAGGTTCAAGCTAACAATCCCGTTCTCGAAAAACCGAACGCCGCCCGCACGAACTGACTGCGCTACGACGGTGCCAAGTGCCGAGTACAAAAACGACCGCGTGCGCTGAGTAGGTTCTCGCCCAAACTTCTCAGATTTGTTAATCCAGACTGGGATGTGGATAAATTGCCCCGGAAACTCTTTTTGCAATTCACCAAACAGCTTTCGCTGTCTGGCATCCAACGTTGATACGGGTCGGTGGCTCACTAGAACTAGCTTTCCACCCCCTCTCGCCGTTTCCACAGCGCCAGTTAGGGAATCCAAACCGCCAGAGAACATAAGCACGCGCTCTGGGCTATAGAAAGGCCAGTCGTCCAATTCCCCGAATTCAAGATACTGCTGATCTGAGCGGTCATGCTCCAACGGAAGAAAAGTGAAGGAGTACTTATCGTTCGAGAGGAAACTCAGAGCTTCTGTAATGAGACATTTGTTTTGCGATGCGTTCCAGAAGCTCGGCTCTCGCACCGGGATCACAAAAGCAAAATCTCGACTCCATGGCTCGGTGCTACTTTCATCAGTCCACCCGATTCCCCGATTGGTCGCGCAGTCTGCGCTAAACACATAAGAAGCGATCTCAAGAAGGTCAATGAGACGCGGAGAAAGGTGTTTGTTGAAGACCTTCGCGACGTTCTCGAATCGAATGTTTACGTTAGGGAAGTCTGAGCGCGTGGACATTATCGGCAACCAGAAGTTCCTCGATTTCGTGGACGACATGTAGGCGAACACCAGCATGCGGAAGTCGCTGTCAGGATCAACCGCGATGCAGGCGAAGGGAATAGTCCAGTAGATCAGCGGGGCGAAGAGCAGGAACACGAAGATCAAGATAGAGCGCCAAATGAAGCGCAGGGGCGCGGTCAGAAAAATGCACGTCGTTCGCAAGTTGAGCATTGGCATCCATACGTTTCCTCCTGAGTTCGTTGCCGCCCTACGCGCCGGCCGTTTGGCAAACGCCGTCTGGAACGCAGCGTGGCGATGGCGGCACAGCATTTTCGCAAAGCGCCTGCAACCGCACCCTGTACTTCGTGGTCAGCCCGGCAGCGGAGTCGATAGCCTGCGCAGCTTTCTTTAGGTGCTTTTCGACCTCGTCGAGATCAACGAAGGTGCGGCGAACTTCCTCCGCAAGCGCGGAGTTTTTCTGGAGAAAATCGGGACCTTCGGTTCTCATCCGCTCGAAAACTGGCTTGAGCACTTCGAGGTCGCGGGGCAGCCAATGACGTGTCGTTCGGAGAACCCACACCCCGTCCTCCTGACCCCAGCGACGTTCGCGGTCAAGCTGCCGTAGCTGGCTTTCTTCCCTTGCCACGATGATCCCGACCGGGATATGCCGTTCCCTGGCATCGCGGATCAGCTTCCTGATGTCCCCTTCGCTGACGGACGCTTTGTCCTTGTTGTCAACGACGATGCGAGGCTCAAGTGCAGCACCGCTTGGGTCGCGGTAGGCGAGAATGAAATCGCCATTCTTAGGGAGCTTTTCGCTGACCCAGATGCCCGCCCAAGTCCGCGCCTCCTCGGCGAAGTCCATCTCTTCTCGTTTGCCGATGCGAGCAACCTTCGCCATCTCGGTCTCCAGTTGATGGTTTCTTTCCCGAAGCTTGGCGACTTCTCTCAAGCAATCCTCGACTCGGTGCGTGAGGTCATTCCTATCGGATTGGGCGCTGCGAAGTTCGTCCCTATGGTGTTCCCTGATCTCGGCGACACGTTTCGTGAGTTCTGTTTCGAACCGAGACCACGCCCCCTGTTCGTCGTGATTGTGCTTTTGAGATAACAGGCGGAACGCTTCCTCTGCGCTGAGTTGAGCGACGCGGGCAGCATCCCTCATTCCGAGGCGATCCAGCACTTCCGTTCGCTTCAGTTTGCCCGCGCCCGCACACAACGGGCACTCGATGGTCTCGGTCGGCGACGAGATGGCGACTGGTTTACCGGACAACACGTCCTCCATGGATGAGTCGCAGCTTCGTGGGAGCCGTGGCTTCCCTCGACTGCCAGCGCGGTCGCGGTTTTGAAGCGGGAACTGGGATCGGTATGGGGTTGCCCAAAATCAGCGCGATAGCGACCCAGCGATCATGCACGTACAGCTTTGTCCTGCGCTCGGCGAGCCGGATCAGGGTCCCGTCGTCTATGCCGTGGAACTGCGGGAGCGACGACAGGTGTTTGACCCCCTCGCTCGTGACCCGCAGCGGCTGCTTCGGGATGTAGACCCGTGTTGGTCTCACCGCCGTTTCCCCGTTGTGATCAGCAAGCCGGGATCAGCGGAATTGGTGGCAATTAGATTCCCTTTACTATCTCGTGTCGTGGAGAACCGTTCGCTGGTGCGCCCCGCGATTTGGTTTTTTTCGTCACGTATAACCGCAGACGTGTCGTCGAAGCCGCTGGTCACCGACCCGATGATCCGCCGTTTTCCGTCTCGGATGTATTCCTTTTTCAGCATGTACCCTCCTTGTTTTCACTCATGGTGTACAACCCAGCTTTACCTCTGAATGCAATGGCAAGCCGTCTTCGCGTGTTCGGCGGCAGCTTCGCGGGAGAGGACAGCTTCGCAGACCAAGCACTGGCGCATGCCCTTTCTGAGAACAGCGAAGACCTTTCCAGTACGGTCGCTTTGGGGAGAGCCCACGTCTCGCTTCGTTCTTTCATCGGCAGTCACTTTTAGGCGCGAACCTCTATCCCGGAACCTTCAGTGCAGACTGGAATGGCGACAGTGGAATCGCCGTTCGCCTCCTTCATCAGGCGGCAGACGCTAGCACGCGAGATGCAGTGCTTCTTTGCGACCTGCGTCAGCGACAACCCGGAGCGGCGGTCAAGGATGACCTGCTCCCGGTCAATATCGAGCCGCGATCTCCCGATTTGGCGACCCTCCATGCGAGCCCGGCGCATGCCAGCCCGTACTCGTTCCCGGATCAAATCCGACTCCAATTCGGCAATCGATGCGATCAAGGTCAGGAAGAGCCTTCCCATCATCCCGCTGGTATCCACCTGCTCGCGCCGGGAGATGAAAACCACCCCCAAACTTTCCAATTCGTCTATCACCTGCAAGAAATGCTTGACGCTCCGCGCCACCCGGTCGAACGCCGTCACCAGCACTGCCGAGAACTTCTTCCTGCGGGCATCCGCCATGAGCGCATCGAGACCCGGACGACGCGCCTTGCTGCCCGAGATGCCCCAGTCCTGATAGGTCTGGACGACTTCGATCCCCCTTTGTGAAGCAAGCTCGCGCAGATCGTAAAGCTGAGACTCAACCCTCTGGTCGGCGGTACTCACCCTGACATAGATGGCTGCTCTCAATGGGCTTCCTCCTGAAATTGGATTGGGGGGGGTGGTTTAGATTCTGTACCAAGGACATTATACTAGCCTCTAAACGAGAAGTCAACCGTGTTCTGTCCATAGGACAGAATGCTACAATGGGCGACATGGGCTGGAAGACAATGCGGGTTGCCGTTTGCGATGTCTGTGGTCACAGGTGGATACCGGAGACTAGGAACCCACTGAATTGTCCCTCGAAGAAGTGCCGCTCAACCCTGTGGGACAAAGGGGGCGTGGATGGCAGGACACGAGAAGCCCGAATCAAGGCGGGGCGCAGCCGCAAGACGACGGCGAAGAAGCGATGAAGGACACCCCCCCCGACTCGGCTTATCTGCCACGGGTGACCCTGTGGATTCACTCCGACAGTGCGGAAAATGATCATGGTTACTTTGGTCACCTTGTGCGCTCAAAGCGACGGGACTAGCGTGGTTGCGCCTGTCAGAGCCCCTTCTTTTACAACTCCTACGCGGAGGGCTGGACAATGAACGCCGCTGAGCAGAATCCTCGAACCGCCTCCCAGAAGCCTAGACCGTCCAAGCCAGAGCGCATCCTTGTTGTGAATGACGAAGAGCCCATCCGAGAAATTATCTCCAGCATGCTGACCACGGCGGGATATGTCTGCCGGACAGCCGCAGATGGGCTCCAAGCGCTGACCATGCTCGACTCTGGAGAAGAGTTTGACCTTGTGCTCTGCAATTTGATGATGCCTAGTTTGGACGGGATGGGACTACTTGAACGCATTCATGGAAGGTTTCCGAATATGCCGTTCGTATTGGAGAGCGGCTGTAAGGATTTTTACGTGTTTGGCATGGCTCTTCGGAATGGAGCCTACGACTACCTCATAGAACCTTTTGAACGTGAGCAATTGCTGATTGTCGTGCGCCGAGCACTAGAGTATCGGCGGCTGAAGCTTGCGAATCGAGAGTATGAGAAGAAACTTGGGACTTTGACAATTCCCACAAGTCACAAACCAGAGCGCATCCTTGTTCAAGACGATGAGGAGACAATCCGCGAGATTATCTCTTCCATGTTGGTCGGCGTTCACTACGAGTGTCGAGCGGTTGCATCACCGAAAGAGGTCTTGGACATCCTCAGGTCGGGGGAGCAATTTGATCTTGTCTTATGCGGCCTGTTGGAGACTGGAGAAAAATTCTTCAAACGCATGGGCGAACAGTTCCCCGATATTCCTCTGGTAGTGCTTAGTGCCTGCCATGATCTACAACTCTACTTGTCTGCCCTTCGGGACGGAGTTTACGACTACCTCATGAAACCGTTCGAGCGTGAGCAGTTGATCTTCGCCGTGCGACGGGCACTGGAGTATCGTCGTCTCAAACTGGAGAACCGGGAGTATCAGGCGAGGCTGGAGAAACTGGCGAAAAAGAACTCCACTGTTGGTCGGGCTCGGAGGTAAAGAGGGCAACGCCCCTATGGCAAACCGCATTCTTGTCGTTGACGATGAGCAGACGGTTCGCGAAATCATCCTTTCCATGCTCGCCTCTGCCAACTTCGACTGCCGAGGGGCGGGGAACGGGCTGGAAGCCCTCGCGCTTCTGGAATCCGGGGAAGAATTCGATCTTGTCCTGTCCGCCCTGATGATGGCTGATATGGACGGCATCGCCCTGCTGGAGCGCACCAAGGACAAGTATCCCGACATGCCAGTGGTCATCGTCACGGCGGTGCATGACATTGAGGTCGCTCTACAGGCCCTGCGTAATGGGGCGTACGACTACTTGTTGAAACCGTTTGAGCGCGAGCAGTTGCTGGCTACGGTTCGCCGAGCGTTGGAGAATCGCCGCCTCAAGCGCGAAAACGATGCTTACCGCAGCAACCTTGAATCGCTCATCGCCGCCCGTACCCAGCAATGGAATACGGCACTATCCGATTTGGAGAAGTCTTACGACATCACTCTGGAATGTCTTGGTGACGCTTTGGCCGTGAAAGATGCCGAAACTGAAACGCACTCGAAGCGGGTCACTGCCTACGTCATCGCGATGGCGCGAAAAATGGGCCTGCCCAAAGAGAAGATCAACGTGATTGCACGCGGAGCGTTTCTGCACGACATTGGCAAGATGACCATTCCCGACTTCATCCTGCTCAAGCCCGGCAAACTCACGGACGACGAAATGGCCGTCATGCGCGAGCACGCCTATTTGGGCTATAAGATCATCAGCCGCATCCCGTTTCTTGCCGAAGCTGCCGAGATCGTTTACTCCCATCAGGAGCACTACGACGGACAAGGCTATCCCGGTGGGCTGAAGGGCGAGGAAATACCGCTCGGGGCAAGGCTCGTCGGGGTGGCGAACACTTTGGATTCGATCACTTCTGACCTACCCTACCGTGCCGCGCAGTCTTTCAGCGCAGCGAGGAAGGAAATACAGCGTTGGTCAGGACGCCAGTTCGACCCTAAGATCGTTAACTTATTTTTGGACATGCCGGACAAGATTTGGGAAGACTTGCGCAGAAGTATCGTCGCGCAGCCTTAAGGAGCGCGAAAGCCACCAAGAAACTTGTCAAGACGGAATCCATACTGTAGAGGTCGATCTAATGACCGATTACTACTCTGACGCCGACCATATAGATGCACTAGACAAACTGCATCATGCTTCGGAGTACCTTAATCGGCTGACACTGAGTCCAGAATTTTCGCAAGCCGATGCTGATGCACGGTCCATCCTTGATGCCGCTCATCAAACCCTTAGCCAAGCGTTTAGCGCAGAACTATTTTGGCGAGCGCTTCCAGGGGGTGAGGACCGATAATGACGCCGGGGTAGTCAGTAACCTTATGGAACTCCCCCCGGCCCGCTTCGCTGCTGTGATGAGCAGCGGGGGGGTGAGAGACAGGAGCGGCATTCTTTTATTATGGCGAGATCGCGCCATGCCCAGCTACTACAGTGAGAGGCTTGCTGCCGAACGTCTCCGCGCTTGCTATGATCTCGCCCCGCCTCGCACCAAAGCCTACCTTGACGCCGAGATCGAGTTCGTCCTTGCAAAAACGACGCCCTCCACGCTCGCCTTGGAACTGGGTTGCGGCTACGGACGGGTTCTAGAGCGTCTTCTTCCCAGAGTGCGCGTGGCGTTCGGAATCGACACGTCCCCGTCCAGCCTCCGCATGGCACTCGAATATCTGGGACGCAAACCATCGCTATGCCTTGCCTGCATGGACTCCGTTCAAATGGGCTTTCGCGACCGTGCCTTTGATTTGACTATCTGCGTTCAGAATGGCGTCTGCGCCTTCGCGGTTGATCAGCAGCACCTTCTCCGAGAGGCGATTCGAGTGACCCGATCAGGGGGGCTGGTGATGTTTTCGAGCTACACTCCTCAATTCTGGGAGCATCGACTGGAATGGTTCGAAATTCAGTCCGCACACCACCTGATCGGCGAGATCGACTACCAAGCCACAGGCAACGGAATGATCGTCTGCAAGGACGGCTTTCGCGCAACAACTGCGGATAAGCCGACTTTTGAGAAGCTTGCTGCCAGTCTGGGAGTTGTACCCCGCATTACCGAGGTAGACGGTTCCAGTCTGTTCTGTGAGTTCGTTGTCCCTTGAACACTAATCCGTGCTCGCTGAGGCGAGCCTACGCCACCATCGCAGAAGGTCGCTCGACTGGCTGTTTCGCCGGAGCCAGCGCGATCAGGGCTACACCTACTATGACCAGCGCAGGTATGTCGCCCAGCAGATGTCCGTGTTCGCTCGCATGCTGGAATGCCTGAACAGCCATAATAGCGGCGTGAACGAGGCTCGACCATGCCGTGAACGCGATCAGGCTGCGATTCTCGGACGGACTACGCGATGCGAGCAGTAGGAAAACTCCCAGCGTGGCATAGACCGCAAGGATCATCTGCTCGTATTCCGGTTGGTTCGGCTGCCAGCGCCACCCGCTCGGCCATAGAAACATCATCAACGGGTAGACAGCAAACAAGAAAATCAATCCCACCACCACCAAAACAATCTTCAGCGCCCGTTCTCGATTCATGGTGCCCTCCTAAGAATGCCTTACTGCATTAGCGCCCGATGGCGAAATAAAAATTGCATTCATCTCTCGGCTAACAGGGTACGTGCTTCTTGAAGCTCCGGTCGGTCTCCATCAGCGTACTCGCACATGGACAAGAGCTTGGCGTAGTAGGTCTTCGCCTTCTGATCATCTCCTGAGAGCTTGGCGGCGCGTGCTGCACCTGACAACGAGTTGAAGCGATTTGGGGCTGTGCGCAACGTGTTTTCGAACGCGACCAGCGCTTCTTTGGGCTGCTTCATGTCCAGCAACATATCGCCAAGCATCTCGCGAGCAGGTAGGATGACGCCCGGAGTGACACTGTGCTTGTCAGTCTTGTCTTCATGTTCAGTGGCAGAGCGCATCTGCCGGAGAGCCTGCTCGCTTTTGCCCTCCGCCAGCGCAATCCAAGCCTCTGCGCTCTCTCGCTGGATTTCCACCTGATCCGCCCAGTACTTGTCGTTGATCCCAGCAAGAGTGTCATGGAGCGATGCGAGCTTCTGCACCTCGGTTCGGGCGGCTTCGGTTTTGCCCGTGTGCGATAAGCCGAGGGCGCGTGCGAAGTGCAAATTCGCCTCCGTCCATGCCCAGCGCCCGCCCGGAAACGTGTTTGCTGGCACTACCAATACAGCCGCTTCTGCCCAATGATGTCGTTCAACAGCATAGCGGGCAGGCGATGTGCCCATCGCGTAGAGCCAAGCCATGTACGCTGGGTCACTGGCACGACCCGGCGGCGGTGATTCCAGTAGCTTTTTCGCTTCCCGATCCTGAGCGCCTTGCAAGTAGGCATAGATCAAGTAATCCTTTGCATGAAGTTCGTCCCCCGGCGCGTTGTTCTTCTTCGCCGAGGCTACGGACGCAAGATTGGAATCAATAGACTCCTGCCATAAACCGAGCCGAGTAAAAATGTGCGAAGGCATGTGCAGCGCGTGCGGCGAATCGGGTGCGATCTTCGCATAACGCCGTGCCGCGTCCAAAGCTCCCTGCGCCAGAGGCGGATAGTCATACGCATGGATGATGTAGTGGGCTATGCCGGGATGCTCTGGCTCTTCCGCAAACAGCGGCTCTAGGATCGCGCCAGCCTTTTTCTGATTCACATAGGTCTTGTCGGTGGGAGGCGCGGTGGCAAGCAGTGCGAGAGCATGAAAAATTGCGGCTTCATGGTCATCTGGGTTATGCGCCTGAACCTGTTCCATCGCTCGTTCATAAGCCAGTGCGCGACTGGCGTGGTCAATCTTGTCTGAGTCCTTGTAAAACGCCTCGACAGCGGCGATGTAGTCCCGCTCTCGCTGTGTCTTTGCACCGACCAGCTTTGCTTTTTCAATGGAGGTGCCGCCCGCCTTGAGGTCAGCGGAACCGGGCGGTTGCCAGATGGGATGGTAATAGGTCATGGCGATTCCCCAGTACGCCATGCCGCACGTCGGGTCTTTCTCCGCTACAGCGCCGAAGGTTTCGCGGGCTTTCTCGTACCAAAAAGAATGAAGCATCGCCACTGCGCTGCTGAATTGCTGCTGAACTGATGGAGCGCAGGAAACCGGGAAGGTGACCTTGCCGAGTCTTGCCGTGTCGCCCGCAGGATGTTCATGTTGGGCAAAACCCGCTCGCAGGAACAAGGAGTACGTTCCAACAAACAGCACCACGAAAGCGAAGCTGAGTCGCGTCATGCCCGCCTCCGCGTAGCGACAAGCTGGAAGGAAGTTGCCATTGCCGGAAATACTAGGTCGGACGGGAGCGAAGGTCAACGCAACCCAGCGGAAGCTATTGCAAATCCGCGTATTCCGCTAGGCTGAGAGAGGTGGCAAAGATGAAAGGATCGAAAGCTCCATGTACTCATCGGCACCGACGAGCCTCAGCACGACCCGCACCGGGATCGGAAATCGCCGCCGCGTAGGGTCACGCACAATCTTCGGCGCGGAAAGCTTATATTCCTTCCCACGAGTTTTGAGTTCGCACCCCCCTGCCGCAAGCACGTTCTTCACCCACTCGGATTGGCTGCTATAAGTAAGCGCGATCACAAGTCCATTGGGCGCTCGAAAGACGTTCACCGGAGTGTAGTAGACCTTTCCTGATTTCCGCCCCAAGTGCGTGAGAATACCGAATCCCGGCAACCAGCCCGCGAAGAGGCTAGTGAAGCGGTTCGTGACGACGATGGCGATGATTATGATGGCTCCGGCACTCATGGGTCGCTAGTTCCTTCGTGGCTCTACAAGCACTCCCGCCAATGAATTACAATCGCCACCACAAAGATGCCGCAGCTAATCGTTTTTGACCATATCACTCTCGACGGCTACTTTGCCGCCCCCAACGGCGACATCAGCTTTCTGCGCCAGCGTTTCAAAGACGATGAATTCCATTCCTTTGCAGTGGAGAACATAAATGCCGCAGGCGCTCTCCTATTCGGTCGCGTCACTTACGAAGTCATGGTCAGCTACTGGCCCACTCCAAACGCCACCAAGGATGAACCCGCGATAGCCGGGCGCATGAATAGCCTTCCGAAATTCGTCTTGTCTCGGACACTCAGCAAAAGCTCTTGGAACAACACTCAGTTCCTCAATGGGGACATCGCGTCGGAAGTGCGCAAGCTCAAACAGTTGCCCGGCAAGCGCATCGCGATCTTGGGCAGCGGTTCCATCGTCGCGCAACTCGCGCCCCTCGGTCTCATCGATGAATACGAACTGGTCTTGAATCCCGTCGCCATTGGTCGCGGTCGCACGCTGTTCGACGGCATAAAAGACCAGATGAACCTGAGACTCATTAAAACTCGCACGTTCCGCAATGGCAACGTCTTGCTCAACTATGAACCAATATCCTGACACCCGGCAGGATTGAACGCTGAGCGTAGTCACGTCTGTAAACACAAACCTACAGTAGAGCGCCACTGGTGGGCGGTGTCGTTCGTTGGTTGGGAGAGGCTATTGTAACTTCGCGTACTCCACCTTGGCTTCTTTCAGGATGGGGATGTCGGGGTCGGCGTCTTTCCAGAGCGTGAGGAAATCTTTGTAGGCGGCGAGGGCCCGGACGCGGGCTGCATCGGCATCGGCTCCCTGCGAGGTTCTCGACTCCAAGGCGTTGGCACGAGCCACTCCCAGATGCGCCAACGCTCCCGTCCAGCAGTTCCAGACGATGCCGCTGTGGTCGAGAATCTTCTGAAACTCGGCGGCGGCAGCACTGCCCTGTCCGGCTGCCAAGTACGCCTCTCCGCGCACATACACATGATAGAGGCAGGAAATATTGAGGACGAACGCAATTTCCCCCAACTCGATAGGGGAAGCAGCTTGCAGGGCATTCAAAGCGACAGGCGGATTCTTTCTGTCCAGCGCCATTTGCGCCTGAATTGTGGGCAGCCAGAGCGACTGCATCTGGGTGTCCAGCGGGAAGCGTTTCCCTAAGTCCTGTGCTAACGACTCGGCTCGTCCCGTATCGCCCGCCATGGCAAACGCAAGCGCGGCTTCGCTCTCGACGCCCTGACTCGCGGGAGCCAGCTTCAGAGCCTCTGCCGCTGACTGCCGGGCTTCTGCGGCGTTGCCATAGGCAGCTTCCCGCTGAGCAGCAATCGTCTGAAAGATCGCCCCATTTTCCTTGCTGTCAGCCCGCATGGCCGCGTCTACCGCTCGTTTCGTCAATTCCCGCGCCTTGCCCAGATGACCGACGTACGCCTCGGTGTCGGATGCGAGCGCCAGTCCCCAGTTCTCTTCGGGCTTGCCCGCAAACCACTTTTGCTGTTCCCCCATCGCGGTGGAGTCAGAGCCCAAAAAAGCGAGAGCGTAGAGAGCCGAGTGAAATATCGCATCATCAAGTTTTCGTGCCTGCGCGTCGTGGATCGTATGCCGCGCCCCGTCGAAGCGTTGCAAGGCAAGGGCATAGTTGGCGGGATTTGTGTACCCACTAAGAGCGTCCGGCGCGAGGCGCACGGCTTGCCTAGTGATCTCCGTGGCTTTTTCATACTGTCCCTGTAAGGCGAACACCACGCCCAACCTGTTGTACGCTGCGGATTCCCGCGGGTAGCTCGCAATCTCCTCCTGATACGTCTGGGCTGCTTTATCCAATTCTCCGGCGACAGTGTCATAGTAGTTGGCGGTGATCTCCAGTTTTTCCCGTTCGCTGGCATGTTCCCTCAACTGGAATGCCTTGGTGAAGTACTCGCTGGCCCGCCCTAGCTCGCTGAGACTGAAGTAGTCGTCGCCCACTGCGCCATAGCCCATGGCAAAATTCGGATCAAGCTCGATGGCACGTTGATGGTACGGCAGGGCTGCGGAGGAGCCTTTCTCATTAGAGGCCTTTCCTCCAAGGCTGTACGCTTTTAGCGCGTCGAGCGAAGACGTGGTGGCTTGGGCGAGCGGAACATCAAACTTCTGCACCGTCGCCAGCGATTCGCCCAGTTCGCCGCGCAGCTTGGACGCAGCCTCGCCCAGCGCGTCCAGCACCTTCTCCTTGGACGCCGCCGTCACCTGTTCCTGCGCCAGCGTGTCTCCGCTCTGGCAATTGACGGCCCTCAAGCCCAGCACATATTGGCTGCCCAGACTGCTAATCGATCCGGCAACGTATGCCTTGCTGCCAGCCCGCTGGCAAAGCTCGCGGGCCACCTCGGGCGTGAGCTTCGTGCTGGCCGGACGGGTCATCTGTTGCAGGGTCTTCGCGACTTCACTCTCGGAGAGCACACTCAAGAAAGGCGATTGCCGCAGAGAGACGTTGAGCGCCGTCTTCAGCGTGTCGTCGAACACCGCATCGCCCGTGCTGTTGGCAAAATCGGCGAGAACAATGGTGTCCTTGTCAGTGAGGCGCTTGCTTTGCTGATGCGACCGATGGTAAAGCCCGCCCGCCACGAGCAAGACGACCAGTAGGACGGGAACCGCAATCCTCCAAACCTTCGCAACCCGAGCCGCAGGAGATTCTGTAACCGCCATCGTGCCCGAGCTAGCTGTCGCAGAACGGTATCCGCTCTCGGAGTCCCGCTTCAGCCGTTGCAGATCGGTGCGCATCTCTGCGGCATGCTGGTAGCGCAGGTTGCGGTCTTTCTCCAGAGCTTTGCGGATGATCTCGTCGAACTGAGGAGGTAGCTGCGGGTTCCAGTGACTGGGTAATTCCGCGCCTTCGTGGAGGATAGCCCCAAAGGTCGCTCCTGTGGTTTCCCTTTCAAAGGGCAGACGACCGCTGGCCATCTCGTAAAGCGTTGCGCCGAAGGAAAACAGATCGGTGCGTGCGTCAAGAGGCTTGCCTGCGACCTGTTCGGGTGACATATAGCTCACTGTGCCCAGAGCGATGTTTCTGGCGGTGAGGTCCTTCTCCCCAATCGTGGGATCGTCCGAGCCCGAGTCGGATTCTCGCGTTGTGCCCGGATCAGTCTTTTTCGCCAGCCCGAAGTCGAGAACTTTAGCGTGTCCACGTTTGGTGACGAAGATGTTCGCGGGTTTTATATCCCGATGAATGATCCCCGCCGAATGAGCCGCATCGAGCGCGTCGGCAATCTCAATGGCAAGCGACAAGAGCAGATCGGTTTCAAGTGGACGTCCGGCGATGCAGTACTTCAGCATCACCCCATCCAGAAACTCCATGGCGATGAACGCCTGTCCGTCCTGCTCGCCAATGTCGTAAATCGTGCAGATATTGGGATGGTTCAGCGCGGACGCGGCTTGGGCTTCACGTTGAAAGCGGGCGAGTGCATTCGGGTCGCGGGCAACCGCCTCCGGCAAGAACTTCAGCGCAACGAAGCGATGCAGCCGTGTGTCCTCAGCCTTGTAGACCACGCCCATCCCGCCACCGCCGAGCTTCTCGACAATGCGGTAATGCGAGATGACCTGACCGATCATGAGGGGGCGCAGGACTCAGGCTGCAATAGTAAGGATGTGAGGAAGCCGAGTCAACGAGGGTACCCCGATGAACGGAGGAAAGGGCAAATCCCTTGATTTCAGGCTTTCCCAAGCACTTGCCTACCCGGTGGTTCAAAAGGGTGTCGGCGGCGACTTCATTTTATGCGGCCTTTCGCCCCCTGTTTCACCTCGGCAGGAGATGGTCAGCCAGTATACCTTTTGACCACGCGTTGCCTGCAACAAACCTATTTCACGGTGCTCGGAACTTGAGGTGTAACGTGTTCTTCGTGATTCGAGAAACAATAGGGAGTCCACGGCAAATGGGCTAATTGAGCCCTAAAAGGTAATCCGCAGCCCAAACTCCAGTTGCCGCGGAGCACCGAGCGAGTAGACGCCTGTTCCTACCCCAACGCGGTTCACGTTGTGCCCGGCGGGAGTGGTTCCATTGATCTGTCCCGCGGTTCCTGTCAACAGGCCATTGAGCGCGTTCCCCGGCAGATCGAAGTTCGCGAAGTTAAAGAGGTTGTAAAACCCGGCGCTGGGCTGCACCGTGAATCTCTCACGAATCTGATACGACCAACTGACTTTCAGATCGAAAGCCCGCAGCCATGAGAGATTGGCCTGGCCCGGCGGGGCCAGAGCAACGGAGGGGGCCACGGCTCCCAGCTGCTGCAACTGCGCCCCGCTGAACAGACCGTTCTGGATCAGCACCCGGCCTGCGGGTGTTGGCTGGTTGGCGTAAGTATTGTTGTAATTCGTAATCACATTATTGATGTTCGACGCATTGATGCCGCGGTCAAAGCTTCCAACGTAGCGTTCCGGGTATCGGGTCCTGCACGGTCCCATCTCCCGTGAAATCTGTGCGAAAGATTTCGCCCGGACCGAGGTTTGTATTTGGCACGACCAACGACGTCGAGAGCGGGCTCCAGAAGTGTGAGATGACGCTCAGCTGAACACCGCCAGGCAAGTCCGCGTAACCACCAAACGAAAGCTGGTGCGGGCGATCCAACACCGATGGCCCGAAGTAGCGGTTTGGTTTGGCGTTGTCGAGTGAAGTGATGCCACTGTCCTGATCTGCCGCAGCGGGGCTGGCTGCCATACCCGGTCCACCTCCACCCGTATTCTCGAACCGGGACAAGGCATACGACACCTGAAAACTCAATCTGCGCACGCCTCGAAAGGGCTGCTGCAGGTTTTGAATCAACTTGGTCTGCAGACCGTTGTAGACCGAACGCCCAATAGGTCTCAGAAACGGCAGTGGCGGCGCGCTCGGATTGATGCCGGAAAAGGCGCAGCCGCAAGCTTGGTTGAAGTCGGCCGAAGAGGTCAGTCCATTGTTGGCGAAGTCGACCATAGTAGCCGGTCTCGGCGTATATCCGGCGTTTCCGCTTCCAGCAGGATTACTTGGGCAGAGTACGATTGCCTGGTCGATGGACCCAACCCCGCAATTAGATAACGTCGTGTTGATCGCTTGAACTGCGGCCGCTTTGTTGAAATAACGAATATCTCCGGCATGGTTCTCATCCACGCCAAGGAGATAATGAGTCTGCACGTTGCGCACGAAGTCAGCGCTGAAGACCATCCCGGGCCGGAGTTCCCGCTGGACGCCAATGTTGATAATCGCAGAACGCGGGCTGCGGTAGTTGGGATCAACCGTGAGCCCGCCCACTCCAAAACCAAGACCCTGGTCGAGCAGAGACCCTATATAGTTCGGGTTCGGTGCGTTTGGGTTGAAGGGTGAGTCTGCCTGGTATTGCTTCTGGAACACGACGATCTCGTTGGCTACAGTACCAATGGCAACGGGGTTGTTCGTCAGCCCGCCTCCAGCGCTGCAAAACGTTGGCAGAAGTGATCCGCCCGGAATCGGAACCGGCTGTGGCGTAGCCGTGGCGCTGCACGCGAGGACGAGCTGGTTGAATGCGCCAGTAGCCTCCCGAGGCGAAGAACTTATGCTGACCCAGAGTGCATTTTCGTAGTAAATCCCAATGCCACCACGAATAGAGGTCTTGCCGTTGCCCGTTGGGTCCCAGGCAAAACCCACTTGTGGCGCGAAATTCAAGTTCGGCTGCCGCACTCGATTGCCCAAGCCGGGCATCAACGCGTTGAGCTGCGGAATTCTGGGAAAGTTGCTGCCAGTGCGACCCGTATCACGCGCGTACCGCAACCCATACGTCAACGTGAAATTCTTCTTGACCTTCCAAGCATCGCCCACGTATAGACCCAGTCGGTTGTCGGCAAGTCTGCCGGCGGGAAAACCGAACGCCGCGCCAGATGTGAAATAGCCGAGGCCGTTGCTGACGTAAACCTGCTCAACCGGATAGTTCAGTGGATTCGAAACTCCGCCTTGGAAACAAGGTGTGCCAACGCCACAGGAGTTGGCTGCGAAGGCTTCCTCAGAACTCCCGACATTCGTGATGACAGGCGGCGCAAGACCGGCTAGGGGAAAAAAACCAACCCCAGCGATGTGATTGAGATCGAAACCGTAGCGAATCAAGTGCGAACCTGATACTTTGCCACCGTCGTACTTGGCCTGGTGGTCACTCTGAGCCCCGACTTGTGGCGCCAGATAACTGGGGCCGGTCACGAAGCCCGTGTTGCCCATCATGATGTTCAACGGGTAATTGGCGAGTGGCAGCTCGGTTCCGCTGGTTGAGTCGTCGATCTGATCTTCAAATTTCAGGTACTGGAATCGAATACTGTGGCTGAAGCTTCCGGTTCTGAAGTCGAAACCGGCCACGTTCGCACGAGTGGTGCCCTTGTTGCGATATACAGAGAAGCCTAGACCGTTGTTCGCCAGAAGCGAATTCGAGAAGTAACTGAAGCGATAGAAAGCATGGGCTGAATGAGCCAACTGAAAGTCGATCCGGCCCAACACGTTCGTTTCCTTAAACGGTGCGCTGAAGCCACCCGAGTATTGTTCGAACGGAGGTGCTACTAAAACGGGCGCTTCCTCGTGCTGAAGCGTCCGCTCAGCGTCCAGGAAATACAAGAATCTGTTCTTGATAATCGGTCCACCGATACGCCCGCCGTACTGGCTACGCTGAAATGGTTCGGAAAGCCCTACTGGGGCAGGTAGAGCTGCAGCCAGCGCGCTGTCGCGAAACAGGCTGAAAGCCTCACCGTGGACCGCGTTCGTTCCCGAGCGCGTACTCACATTCACTGCGCCAGATGAAGTCAGCTCTGTGGAAAGGTCCATGGCCGCTTGACTAAGCTGAAATTCCTCTATGGCGCTCGCTGGAATATCCATGGTTGTGGTGCCGACTGCCTCATCGGAGACATCCAGGCCATCAACTTCAATTCGAGCTGTCCGCCCAAAACGGCCACCAAAGGAGACTGATGAATAGCCTGCCTTGGTCGGATCAAAGTTCTGTCCATCCTGGATTTGAACACCGGGTTCCAACTGAGCCAGGTCTAGGAAGTTGCGGCCGTTCACCGGCAGATTCTCAATCTGCTGTGCATTCAAAACGCCCTGAACTGTTGGCTGCTCGGTGTTCACCTGCGATGCGGAGCCTTGCACATCAACGATTTCCTTCTCGCTTCCAATTCGCAAGTTCACATTCACCGTAGCCGTGTTGCCGACCAGCACGGTCACGAGCACTTCTGCTGAGGAAAAGCCTTTCGCTGAAGTTAATGCTTTGTAGATGCCGGGCAGCAAGGCTCCAGAGTTGAACGAGCCAGACGCATTGGTTTTGACCCCAGCGACCTGACCGGTGGCGACGTTGGAAATTGTGACCTGGGCTCCGCTGATAACTGCACCGGAGGGGTCGCTAATGGTTCCCGCAATGCTGGCGGTTCCTACAGTAGTCTGCGCAACAGACGGACGGGTCGGGCTCCCTAACAACAAGAGAAGTAAAGCTGGAATCAGCGGGATGGTTTTGGCAGCTCCGCTCATGACGTAGCCTACTGCGGCAGGCCCACCGAGCGGAGGAACTCGCTGAATCGCAGATCAGAGCGGATGGGAGCAAGCCGCGGATTACGCGTGAAGCAGCCGCCAGTCTGCGCTGTCGCTTGTTCATGATGTTGCCGATAATCTTCCAGCCAATAGAAAGCGCGATCCTTATCACCCAAAGTTGCATAGACTCCCGCGAGGTCGAGAGGAAGATAGAACTCTCCGTTCGCAGCAAGACGCTCCAATTCGTTAGCCCATTGCCGTAGAGCAGCCTGGCCGCCGGACTGATCGTAGGCATGCTGCAGCCGGCCGGCGACGTCTGGCATTCCGAAGAGGGTGGCTGCTTTACTCATCTCTAACGCGAATTCCTTGAACATCTGCTTCTGCGCGTAGTTCATGGCCAGAGCGTAGTGATTGTAGCCAGATCCGGGATCTCGGAGCGCAATCTTCTGGCGGATTTCGATCGCTTGATCGAATTGGCCACGAGTGTAGAGCGGGTCCGCCAGGTGGTCCTGGTTCGGGTCAAGCTCCTGAGCGATTTCGAACTCTGGCCAGGCCTTCTCCAGCTGGCAAATATCGTCGAGCAAACCTCCGAGCGCGTCGTGGGCGAGTGCACTATTCGGATTCAAGGCAACGGCGCGCCGGTAGCTTTTCTCAGCGCGAAGCCAATCCCAGGCCATATGCTGCGCATCGCCTAAAGTCAATACGGCATCCGACGAAGATGGATCGAGCGCCACAGCTTTTTCCGCGGCGCTTCTCATGATGGCCAGGTCTTCAGGCCCGCCCCGCGAAAGAGAGTTGTGAGCCCGCGCCAGCCCGATATACGCAGGTGCAAAATTCGGGTCCAGTCGATGGCTCGCTGGAAATATTTTTCCGCTTCCGTCACTTCCTCTTCGCCTTCGCCTCGGCCTGATCCTTGCAGGTGATAGTTGCCCTGGATATAGGCGTCCAGAACTTCCGGCTTTACCAGCCGCGGCTGTGGCGGGGGCGCTTTTTTCGCGACCATCAGTCGCGCCTCAACTTGATTCGCAATGTCGTCTGCCACGTCTTGTTCGAGCCCAAGCACATCGCGCATATCTCGTTCGTAGCTTTTGGCCCACAGGTGCTTGTCAGACGGGGCATAAATGAGTTGCGCGGTAATTCGAACCCGATCGCCATCGCGCTGGACCGTTCCCTCAACGATCCCGTCCACTTTGAGTTCACCTGCAATTTCCGGAAGAGTCTTTTCCGTTTTCTTGTAATGCACGACCGAGGTCCGCGAAATCACCCTCAGGGAACCAACCTGCGCCAGGTCGGTTATTAGTGCGTCGGTCATTCCATCGGAGAAGTATTCCTGCGCGGGATCAGCAGAAAGATTCTGTAGAGGCAAGACCGCTAGGGAATGGATGGGGGAACAGCGCCCGGATCTGCTCGCCTGCTCCTGAGAGAGACCAATAGGACCACTATCAACACCACACCGCCAACCGGCGCCCACGTCCACAGCCGACGAACGCGGCTTGTAACTGCCCCAGTGACGGCTGTTGGCACGGTTTGGGTTGAGGGTTGTGGCTCTGTTTGCCGGCACCACTGGTGCCACGAGCCGGTAGCCGCGTTTGGGAATCGTCTCGAATGACCCGTGGTTCCCGGGCATCGTCTTCCAGGACACGACGCAAATCGGAGATGCAGTGTGTCAAGGCGTCATCGCTGACAAACGTGTCCGGCCACACGGCTTTGAGCAGTTCGTCCTTGGAAAGGACTTCGCCAGGGTGCGCGGCCAGGCACACCAGCACCTCCATCACCTTCGGTTCCACACGAACCGCGGTGCCATTGCGAGAGACGATGTTCAGGCGGGGTTCAACCAGCCAGGGCCCCACTCGAATCTGGCCATCCATGGCCTGCTCCACAGAGCTAAGTGGCTGAATTATAGACCCGTTGCCTCAGGTACTGAGGAAAATCCAAGCGCTCATGGTCAGCAAATCCCCCGTTTAATCTCACCTATTCCTCAGGATTTTCCGCGAAAGAGCATGTAAGAACATGGCTCGTAAGAGGGTTCGGCAGTCCGATTTCAATCAGGAACAAAAAAAGGGAGGAAACGGATTATGAAACGAATGATGACGTCGTTATTGGCAATTGCGGTGTTGGCAGCCGTGGCAATGTTGGCTCCAACCGCGAAACATCGCTTCACGGCTTTGCCCGTCGTCCACGCTCAAAGCGGATGCAGTAATGCAACGCTGTCCGGAAATTATGGCCTCACCTTCCAGGGATTCGACATCCTCAGGGCGGGGCAGCATTCGGTTCCATTTGCTGGTGCGGGAGTCCTAGGTTTCGATGGCGGCGGTGACACGTCGATCAGTTTGGCAACTGCCCTTAACGGACAAATCTCTCCGGTTGATACGTCCGCAGGGACTTACACCGTAAATTCCGATTGCACCGGCGCAGTGTCCTTAACGACCGGCAACGCTGCCGGAGAGACCCTTTATTTGGTGATCGTGAGTGGCGGCCAAGAGGTGCTTGGCATGTCCACGCTAAACACTCAGACGCTGACCTTCGACGCAAAGAAGCAATAGGAAGATTCCGAGTGAGAGCACCTGACCGAGGACAACGGCTTCCGGGTGTGATTGTCGGCGACGGGTCCGAAGCCTTGTTAACTGACATAACCGCGCCCGACACGCTGAACATGGACCTCAAGAGGCAATAGGCTTGCAACTGCGAGCGCCTGCCACAAGATAACGGTTCCCGGATGGAGTCTTGGCCATGACGCGAAGAAATAACGGATCGTTCCTTGCATTCCTGCTTGCTGTGATTCTCGGGGCAGGAAGTTCTGGCTGTGGGGGAGGGTCGGCAAGCTCTCCGCCACCGCCGCCCCCTCCCCTTACGGTTTCGATGTCGCCCGCCACGGCTACTGTATATGAGGGCCTCACACAGAAGTTCACTGCGACCGTCAACAACGATCCCACGAACCAAGGCGTCACCTGGACCGCTTCCTGCGGAATTACGAGTGGCTGCGGGTCGCTTTCGGCCACGTCGTCGCTCAGCGGTGCCCCTGTCACCTACAACGCATTCAGCAATACGGTTCTGAACAACCCCGTGACTGTAACCGTGACAGCAACTTCGGTAGCAGATACCACCAAGTCAGCCGCCGCCGCGGTCACTGTTCCCGTTCTAGGCGTCAGCCTTATCCCGACGACGGGCTTGACCCACGTCAATGCGGACATTGGCATCGCTGCCGAAAAGAATTCGACTGACAGTCTTACATGGAGCTTAGCGGGATGCAGCGCAGGCGCGGCCGCATGCGGCAGCTTATCTGTCGGTAGTACCCAGGGCGATTGCGGTTACTGCTACAACGGATACACCGCCCCTGCCGCAGTGCCGCCAGGGGGCCAGGTTACCGTGGTAGCCACTTCCACAATCGATCCCACTGTTTCCGGTACTGCCACAGTCGTAGTCAGCCCGATCAATTTTGCATCCACGAACTATCCCGCGGGCAATGCGCCCGAGGATGTCGTGGTCGCCGACTTCAATGGCGATGGCAAGCTGGACCTGGCGGTTGCCGACAACGGGAACTACTTGACCGGAGACAACGGCGGCGTCAGCATTCTTCTCGGCAACGGTGACGGCACGTTTCAGCCCGCTCAACTGGTGAACGCCGGCAACAATCCAACCTTTCTTGCTGCCGGCGACTTCAATGGAGACGGCATGGCAGACCTGGTAGTTTCAGGCCTCGGAGCACTTCCATCGGGCGGAAACGGCAACCTCACGATTCTCCTCGGCAATGGTGACGGCACGTTCCAGTCCCCGATCACACTGAGCGCCGGGATGAACCCTTCTGCGATGGCTCTGGGTGATTTCAACGGGGACGGCAAGCTCGACATCGCGGTCCTCGATTTCGGCAATTTCTCCGGCAACAACGGCGCCATGTATATCCTGTTGGGCAAGGGCGACGGAACTTTCCAGCCTCCAGTGCTTCTCAGTGCCGGGAGCGGTCCCGCTGCCATCCCGGTCGCCATCGTTGCTGGCGACTTCAATGCGGACGGTAAACTGGACTTGGCAGTGGTAAGTTCGGATTTCAATCTCTTCAGTCTAAACTCTAATGTGAGCGTATTCGTGGGCAATGGCGATGGCACCTTCCAGTCGCCCGTCTTCTATCGCCTCTTTGAGATTCCAACCTCGCTGGCGGCTGGCGACCTGAAGGGCAACGGTAGAATCGATCTTGCAGTATCGGCCTTTGTGGTCAATCCATTTGAGCCGCAGGCTGCGAGTTCGATCCAGGTGCTGTCAGGCAATGGCGATGGCACCTTCCAGGGTTCTCAAGAAGTATCCCCCACCTATGCCGATGGCCCGGGTCCTGGGCTGCCGGGCGAACTCTCACTATGTAGTGCGCAAGGCGACCCGCTGTGGAAAGGCATCGGCATTTGCCTTCCTTTATCTCTGCAGGTAGCAGACGTGGACGGCAGCGGCAAGACTAGTCTGGTCGGGATAGGCGGTGTTCCAGTTCCGTCCGGCGGTGGTGTGTTTGTCTTGCCGGGGAACGGTGACGGCACTTTTGAGGGGATTTTGGGCTATCCCGCCCTAGCTGATTACAGTTGGCCCTCTCCCGGAGGCGGCGGAGCAGGATTGGCCGTAGCAGATTTCAACGGCGACGGCAAGCCCGACATCGTGAGCACTTTCCTCGGAGACGCATACCATGCGCCCAATGTTGCCGTTCTGCTGAACCAAACAGTTCCCTACGGAGCCAAGGCTCAAACGAAGCGGCGCCGCGGTGCCGGCCGGCGATAGGATTTGTGCCGCCGCTTGCAGCTGACCTAGCGTTTATTCTGTTTCGTTTTCCGCGCCTGTTTTCTAGCCCCACAGTTCCACTACGCGAAGAGACTATTCTGCGTCTCGACTAGTTCGATGGGCGCGGAGCATTCCTCGTCATCGTTAGCCACGTGATTGATGCGGGTGCTTACGGGATAGCAGCGCATCAGCCGGGCGTCGCAGGGCTTCAACACACTGACGCCGCAGCTACTTCGTCATGCCCGGAAGCTATGCCGCTTCCGCCTGCGTGCCCTTTATCTCCTGCTCGGCCTGAAGCCAGTCGTCCAACTCGTGACCGTCTGTCCTTCCGCGCTGCTCGTAAAGTTCGTAGGCGCGTTGCTGAATCTGCTGCTCAATCGGGATCAGGACGGGCTCGTCCGACTTCGGTGCGAGTGTTGATGCCTTTGGTTTCATGGGGGAATACCTCGCTCCATCAGCATCGCCCGAAATCGTCTTCCCGTCAGTGATGGCGGTCACCCTTTCGATGTTGGGGGAATAGCTGGCGCATGGCTGAAGCAATGCGAGCAATTGGTCTCTCCCATCAGTCACAAGTCTAGAGAATGACGAAAGAACAACTGCCAAATTAACGGCCTTCTGTCGCTTCTCTCGCAGTCTAGGCAGCGGCTTGGTTCGCGTCCTCGCGGGTAGCTTTCTTTTTCTCGATCTGGTCTGGACGGCGATCTATCCTTTTTTCCTGTTGTTCAGTCTGCCGCTGTAATCTGTCCGCTTTGGTGCGTTTCTTTGCCATACCCACATCCTTCACCCAAGGAAATAAATAAGGACCCGCTCACTCCGAGTAGCCCTCGTCGTTTTCGTCGTCATCATCGTCATCCGTTTTGCCGTCGTCTTCATCTTCCTCTTCGTCTTCTTCCTCGTCTGGTTCTTCTCGAAGCAGGACATCGGCAGCCCACCGATCAGAAGGGTCTGAGTCGGGGCATTCTGGACGAATTCTGCTCATACTTGATGGTACGCCTCGGAGCCTTTGGCAAACGCAGGCATTCCCAATGCCCCGCGAGAGCAACTGTTCGAACGCGAGGACGGAGTTGATCCCGATGTTGGTTGATCAAGCCGTATCATCGAACCAGTGACATCATTTATCTCAATGCTGAGACACTTGGGTGGGATTGGGGTGTTCATTCTTGCCGCCCTCGATAGCTCGGTGCTACCCACTCTCGGGGCAGTTGACGCGCTCACGATAGTCTTGGCCGCCCGGCACCCAGAGCTATGGCCCTATTACGCAATGTGCAGCACGGCAGGCTCGGTCTGCGGGGCTTCAGTCGCTTACCGCCTGTCGCGTCTTGGAATTCTCCATCGACGTATTAAGGGAGCGGTATTCGACAGAGTCACGACATTCTTACATCGTTTTGGAAGCCTTTCTTTGTCGCTCGCCGCACTCCTTCCGCCACCATTTCCGACTTCCGCTTTTGTAATTGGTGCTGGTGTAACGCGCTATCCGCTTCATTGCGTTTGTGTTGTCTTTCGGCATGGGACGGGTGTGCCGCTTTGCTCTACTGGCTTACCTCGCATCTGTGTTCGGCAGGCGGTTCGTGACAAGCATGTGGTCGGCGCACACGCTGGTACTTGGAGCGGCTTTTGGCGGTGTGCTGGTGTGTATCGGGTTGCTGGCGTGGCTCGTCTTCAGGAAATCTGAACCGCATACGCCTTTCGGTTTGTAGCTCTATTTAGCTCTCAAAAAACCGTTGATTGCACCAGTTCAACCACAACCGCCACATCGAATTTCGAATAATACTTCTTCACGTCCTTCGCCCCGTACTTCTCACGAAACTTCTCAACCACGGATTTCACGGCTTTCGCTTCAGTGAATGGCGTTGCCCGGAACTCGGCCTCCACGCCCCGCGCATCAATCCGAATCTGATGGATTCTTGAGCACGTTCCGGTACCACTGCGTGTCGGAGCCCTTCACGGGCAGGAGATAAAGTTTCTCGCCTTCCAGCACGAACCAGACGGGAATCGAGATCGTCCGACCTGACTTCCTGCCAATGACGCTGATCTTGATCTGGCGGTACCGGGAGAGGCGAGCCGTCAGTTCGTTTTCCTTCACTTGATGGCTCCGTATTTCTTCAGTATCTCAGTGGTTTTCTCAATCGGCAGCGCCTCGACCGTGTGCCCGCATCCGGTTATTGTCGTTGCTCGGAACATGGAATTGTAGACCGCCTCCTCGGTAGCTTCGATTACGGCTAGAAACAGCGGCGACATCGCGTCATTCGTCAGCACCTCGATGTGCCGGGACAGCGCCTTGTCCTCTGTTCGTATTCGCACCTGCGGTGCCGTGGAGAACGCAATAGCATAGTCCCCGCTACCGTTCGAGGCCGAGCTTCCTGTGCGAGCCACGCCAAGCCAAGCTCTCGCTGCCAGCCGCTTCAGGTTCCGTGCGTCCATGGGTGCATCGGTTGCGATGACGATCATCACCGACCCGTTTCCCCGATCTTTCGCGCCGCCTGCCTGTTGAACTTCCTCACGTAGGTAGTATTGCCCGAGTTCCCGACCAACCGGAGCGCCCGAAATCGTGAGCACGCCCCCATAGTTAGTTTGGACGAGGACGCCGACCGTGTACCCACCCAGCTTGGGAGGCAGGCGACGGGAGGAGGTTCCGATGCCGCCCTTGAAGCCGAAGGCACTTGTCCCGGTGCCCGCGCCGACAGAGCCCTCCTCGACTGCCCCGCCCTTGGCGTTCTTGATGGCGGCGAACACGTCATCCCGCGTGATGTGCCTTCCTCGGATGTCGTTCAGGTATCCGTCGTTCGTCTCGCCGACAAGCGGGTTGATGGACTCGACATCCTCGTTTCCGGGCAAGGCCAGCATGTAGTCGATGAGCGCGTCGGCCACACGCGGCACGCTCAAGGTGGATGTGAGCAGGATCGGAGTCTCGATCTCGCCAAGTTCGTTTACTTGGGTTGAACCAGCCAGCTTGCCGAAGGCATTACCCACGAAAACCGCGCCCGGTACCTTTTCGCGAAACAGATTGCCGGAATGTGGAAGGACGGCGGTCACGCCCGTGCGCACGTCATCGCCACGGATGATGGTGCTGTGCCCGACCTCAACGCCAGCAACGTCGGTGATCGCATCAAGCGGCCCAGTCGGCAGGATGCCGACCTTCAGCCCCAAGTCCAAGGCACGGGGCCGTGCATCGGGAGTCGTGTTCTGCGCGGCAGCGAGGGCGGTGACCAGCACAACCACCATACTTGGGAGAATCTGCTTGATCGTCATGAAATCAGATTGTATCTGCGGCTCTCGGCTGTCATTTGACAATTGCGACAATGATGCCGGCCGCCGCGCCAACCATGTAGAACGCGAAATCTTTCAGGCTGGACGCGAAGGAGTCGTGTTCTTTGCCGAAAATGTCGATGATGAATTCCTTCACCAGCGCAAATACCATCACGGCTAGAAAGCCATACGTCCAATGGTGGAGTCTGAAGGCGGCGGTCAGCACTGCCCCGTAACCAATGAGGGAGTGCACCCCTTGGTAAGCCACGTCGGGCGACGGGTAGTTTCCATTGCTCATTTAGGAGAATCACCCCCCCCCGAGCAGCTTACACCGCCCCTTCGCGTCACAAGCCTAGTTCCTCGGGCGGTACGCCCATCAGAGCCTTCCCTCCGCTGCCCATCTCCTGACCTCATCCTCTACCGAAAATACTCGGCGCGGATCGGACTCAAAGCGCCCCTCCAGCGTGTACGCATTCACTTCCAAGGGGATCGTCTCGTATGTGCCGCCATTCAGGAATCCGCGCACATAAAGCTCAGAAAAGCGCGGAATGCCGAGTTGCCGATACTGCTCACGTGGACGAGTTCGTGAAACAACAATCCGTTCGAGTATGGCTCGTGCGAGACCACAACATTACAGAACGTGATCGCTCCCATCATGGATTGGTCGGGCAGATTCTTAAAACCCAAGCCCCTCAGCATTGGGTAAAAGTCCGGGTTGGCGACTCGCTCTCCTCGCAGGACTAGGAGCCGTGTAGCGGATAGCGGCACAGCACGGGGCGTGTACTTCTCCCGCAGTGCTGTGATGTATTGAGATACCAGCCCTGAAACTTGGGCGATTTGTGCCGATGTGAGATGTGGCGTTGGCATTCAGTGTTCGACCCTAACCTAGCCGGAGTCTCCTGCGTTGTTTGTACGACCCGCGATCTCCCGCAATTGTTCTGAGGTAAGGCCGTACAGCGGTGGCACATTGACACCGAGCACTCCGAGGTAGGCGTAAAGTTCGCCGCGATGATGAACCTCGTGCTCCACCATCGAGCGCAAGAGCTTCCAAGTGGTAATCGGGGCTCCATCGGCCGACTGACACTTTTGCTGCAATTGGTCATCGCTTAGCCGCGTCAGCATATTCATCGATTCGCTGTGCATCCGTTCCATGAATCGCACAACCTCGTCGCGGCCCTCTGCCAGTTCGCGACCACATCCGGCATAACAGTTGCGCCCACCACACACGCACTCCACAAAGACGTTTCTTTCGGTGGCGGCAATGTGTCGGGCAAGGTCGCCAAGCGTAAACTTGCCTTCCGCCGCACGCCACTCAATTTTGTCGGGTGGAATACAGGCAACAACCCGCATGGTGCGCTCACGGATTTTGCGGAAGTAATCGAGAAACGACTTGATAGTGCTGACTTCCATGAGAATTATGGTACCGCACACGCATTCGTCCCTACTCTTAGAGTTGGCTTCACCGCGCATACAATGACGCCATGAAAGACCTGAAGGATCGAGTTGCACTTGTGACTGGCGGCAGCCGGGGAATCGGAGCCGCAGTCGCCATCTCGTTGGCTGGTGCTGGTGCCGATGTCGCCGTGAACTTCCGTGAGCGTGCCGACGCCGCGAATGCGGTGTGTGCCGAAATCACCGGGATGGGACGGAAGGCAATCGCTGTTCAGGCGGACGTGTCCGTCGCCGCCGAAGTGAAGCGCATGGTCGCGGAGGTTGAGGCGAAGATCGGAGGGGTCGACATCCTCGTCAACAACGCTGCAATCGCCCATCCGCGCAAATTGGAAGAGATTACGGAAATGGAATGGGACGAAGTGCTCACGGTCAACCTAAAGTCGGTGTTCTTGGTGACGCAGGCGGTGATCGGCGGAATGCGGCAAAGAAAATTGGGACGCATCATCAACCTGTCCTCGGTCGCAGCCCAAACGGGCGGGGCTGTAGGTGCGCACTACGCCGCGTCCAAGGCGGGGATCATCGGGTTGACGCACTCCTGCGCTTCAGCGTTCATACGAGAGGGGATCACCGTCAACGCCATTGCTCCCGCGTTGATCGAGACGGACATGGTGACCAGCAACCCCAACGCGAACCCGGACCTTATTCCGATGGGGCATTTTGGCTCGGTGGACGATGTCGCATCGGTGGCTGTGATGCTGGCGATGAATGACTACATGACTGGTCAGACAATCTCGATCAATGGTGGGTGGTACATGAGCTAGTCCTACCGACTCTGGATACGCTCACCTTGTCGGGTGATGACAGTCATAGCAGGATAGGGAACGGGCTGATACGGTGTGGACAGTGGCATGAACAGCAAACTGGTAGACGCTATCGGGCTGAAGACGCACGCGGTAGCCCTCACATGGGCGGACGCGGCACCGCAAGGGGCGATCCAGTTCAAACCGGGGCGATGGGGGTGCGTAGTATCGGTGTTTGCCACGGTCGCCGCCAAGGGGCGGGTTGGAGCCTTCGACCGCAAGACGTATGGGTGCTGGGGCGGCGGCGTAGGACTCGGATTCTGCAACTGCTACGAGAGCTTCCCCGGTGGCATCGAGGGGTTCTGCCACTTCCTCGCCGATGGGAATGACCATTCCGAAGAAGGACAGCGCGTCGGCGAACAGATCGCAGGATGGGGCGACCGACATCTTGCTGACGATTTCCTGCATGGTGAGCGATACCTGAAGAGTGCGCAGGTCACACGGCGTTTCCTTGAAGCCTTGCCCATGCGCGACATCCCGGCGCGGTACGTCGTCGTGAAGCCTCTTGATGCTTCCGATCCCGAGAACGACGACATCAAGAGCGTCACGTTGTTCGTCAATCCTGACCAATTCTCCGCGCTCGTGGTGTTGGCGAACTATACGGAGCCCGATCTTGAAAATGTGGCGGTTCCGTGGGGCGCAGGCTGCCAGATCATGGGCATCTTCGCCTATCGCGAACTGGAACGGGAGCATCCTCGTGCACTGGTGGGGATGACCGACCTCTCCGCACGCCAAAATGTTCGGGCATCCCTTGGAGAGAACGTTCTGTCCTTCACGATGCCGTGGCCGTTGTTTCTGAAGATGGAGCAGAACGTGGACGGCAGCTTCCTGCAACGCCGGACGTGGGCGGAACTTCAGCGCCACTGAAGTGTTGGGTCGAGGCTGCGGAAGCGATCAGGTGGCATTGTGCGAATTCTGCTCATCTCGGCAGCAAACGACGCAGGCAGCATTGTGCCTTTGCCGTTGGGGCTCGCCTGTGTGGCGGCTGCGACTGAGCGGGCTGGACATTGCGTGCGGTTGTTGGCGCTGGGCTCGGATGCCGATTGTGAGAAGGACGTTCGGCAAGCGATAAAGCAACTTTCGCCGGATGTGATCGGCATCTCGGTCAGAAACATCGATGACCAGAACATGCAGTCGCCGCGCTTTTTGCTGGCGAGGTTGAGGCAGGTCGTTGCGGTCTGCCGCGCTGCGTCGTCTGCGCGAATCGTTTCGGCGGGGCTGGTTACAGCATCTTTCCGGAAAGCGCCTTGGCGTACTTGGATGGCGACATCGGTATTCGCGGTGAAGGAGAAGCCGCTTTCCCGGCACTGCTCTCGTTGGCTTGAGCAAGGCGCTCAATCATCACCGCCGCCTGCCAGCTATTTCCCGAATGGCTCACACTCACCCACGGCATTCGCACCCGCTCTCGATGATTTTCTTTTGCCTGAGCCGAGACTCTGGCTGGACTTTCCCGGCAGCACGGAAATGCGGATTCCAGTCCAGACCCGGCGAGGCTGTCCTTTGGATTGCATCTACTGCTCAACCAGCCTCATCGAAGGAAGACCAGTCCGCAGGCGGTCTCCGGAGTTGGTGGTTGAGTGGCTAACGGCACTGCGTCACGATGGCTTCCGTCATTTCCATTTCGTCGATAACACGTTTAACCTGCCGCCATCCTATGCCAAGGATTTATGTCGCAAGCTCATTGACGCGGAACTCGGTCTGGACTGGTGGGGGATCATTTACCCGAAGTGGGTGGATGCCGAACTGGCGGAATTGATGGCAAAGGCGGGTTGCACTCAAGTAAGCCTTGGGTTCGAGAGCGGTTCCGAAACGATGTTGCCGCAGCTTAATAAACGGTTCACCTGTAGAGAGGTCAGGGGGATTTCGGACGCCTTGGCTGCGGTCGGCATAAAGCGTTACGGTTTTTTGTTGCTCGGAGGGCCGGGGGAAACAAGGGAAACAGTCGAGGAAAGCTTGGAATTTGCCGACAGCCTGCACTTGGACGAACTGAAGATTACGGTCGGGCTAAGAATTTATCCCCAGACGCCACTCGCATTGACTGCTGTCGCTGATGGACTTCTCAAACCTGATGACAATCTGCTTTTCCCGCGTTTTTATATCAGCCCATTGCTTCGGGATTGGCTGCCCGACCGCATAGCGCGTTGGCAGTCCGATCAGGGCAGTGCCGATACGATGTAGCGGGGTTGGCAGACAAATTCTTGATTCGTTTGGAGGGCACCATGTCGCCACGCACAGTTTTTCTTAGCAGGCTGATCGGGCTGTATTGCATTCTCGTCGCGCTTTCCATGATGACTCGCAGACAAGCCACCGTGGAGACGGTGACCGGGCCTTCTTCAGAACCCATCGATGATGTTCGATCGTCGGCGTAATCACGCTAGCCGCTGGGCTGGCGATGGTTCTCGCGCACAATATCTGGTCGGGTGGTGCGCTGGCGGTGATCGTCACCCTCGTCGGTTGGATAACGCTCATCAAGAGCCTGCTCTTTTTGTTCCTGCCGCCAGAGATGGAAGCGGGATTTTTCCTCGGGCAGCTTCACTACCAAGCAGCTTTTCTACATGTACGGAGCTATTTCGCTCGTCATCGGCATCTACCTGACCTATGGCGGATTCAAGCCAAGATCAAATTAGCCAGTATCTCAGCGAGGCTCCGAAGGGTGCAGCCTCGCCGTTCGAGTAAGCATTTGTCTCGATTCACTGCGCATACCAATCCGAATGCGGCGACCAGCCAGAGCAAGAGAGGCACTGGGTTGAAGTCCACTGGTGAAGACCGCAAGCCTCGTGGTCTGCCATGGCATTCTCGCGCAGCCAGTCCAGCACCGCGATCTCGACGGCAGCACGATGCTACGCCGTAGCGGCGTCCTTGCCGAGCCACCGGACGCCGCTCGCATGTTCACGAACCCAGCGCTCGTCCTCTGGCGTCAGCCGCGAGGGATAAAGCAGGAACCGCAGCTTCGAGAGGCTTTTGCGGCTCTTTAGCAAAGATTGCACATGCTCAAGCAGCCGTCGTGTGTACGCCGACCACCCGGCTTCGTGCCGAATAGCGCCCAGCGCGTCCGCTTCTTTGGCGTATCCGGCGTCGCGCAGAATTTCCTCCGTGCGGCGAAGCACCCCACCGCGTTCGTTGACCGGCTCGACAAAAACCTCCTCGGCACCGCAATCCAAGACGAATTCGACCAGTTCATCCACTTCATCGGCACCGTCCGCGATTCCCGGCAGCAGCGGGCAAGCATTCCGAAGGTGCGGAGCCCGCGTTTCTGCGCCTCTTCGAGCGCCGCCATGCGTTCCTTGATGGGCGAGGCATAGGGCTCGACGGCAGCCACGATTGCCCCCTGCGCCATCGGGCGGTGAGGCTGAGCCCGACCAACACGCGGTCACGATGCTTCTCGACTATGTCGAAGTCCTTCACGACGGCGGCATTCTTCGTCAGGATGCGGACACTCCACCCGGTCTGCGAAAGGATCGCCTCCAAGCACTTACGGCCGAGCCCATACTCTTGCGCCTCCGGTGACCACGCATCGACCGTGGTGCAAAGCTGCACCATGCCCCGGCGCTTGGGCTTGATCCTTACAGCATCGCGTGCGACTCTTTCCGGCGTGTCGGGGTCCACGATGGCGTACCCAAGGCCGAAGGGGTTCTCTCCGACCTCCTTGAACGAGGAGTGCATCCTGAGCATCGCCCCGGTGCTGCAATACGCGCACGCGTGCCCGCACTTCGTGCCGACGTTCGCCGCGTAATCCGCAAGCCCCTTTTTTGCAAATTCCGGGGTTCGCGAAATGCCCTTTTTGAGTGTGGTGAGATGAATTCTCGTTTTCACGCGCACGGCATGAGATTCTGCATCACATCTTCGATCTTTCCCCATCTTGTCGCCTCCCTACCGGAATCCTCTCAACAAGGGTTGGTGCGCGACCAGATTACTTGCGTCATCGGAATGGCGTCGCGGATTTTGCCCCAGATGTTGATGTCGCCCACGCAAGTTCGCTTCTTGTACCGCTGGTACGTGATCACAACGCCGCCTTGGTAGATGCACTGGTGCGCCTCGACGCGCCGCTTGAGCGCGTCCAGCCGGACGTGCGGGGAGACGTCCTTGCGCTTCTGGAAGTGCCGGTAGATTTCCTTCAGGTCGGACACCTTGGCGTGCCTCATCACTTTCTCCGAAACACGAAGATCGTCTCGTACCTGTACTTGTGCTCCGGGCAACGCTTCTTTCCCGGCAGCGCCTCGCAATCGGGACATCCTTTCTTGCTAGTTCCCGGCGTACGGCTGAGCGCAAGCTTCATCTCCTTGACCCGCTTCCACCCGTGGCCCTTCGCATACTTGAGAAACTCATCAGCGAGCGTCGGATGGGAGCTTACGTTGGCGATGTTCACGGCGAGCAAGCCGTCAGACTTGAGGCAATAGGCACAGTTAGCGAGCGTGTCGCCCATGAACTGGGTGAGCCATGTTACCTTCGTCTTGTACTTCACCCAGCTTTGTGTAGGCTCGTCGCTATACTGTTCTTGCGCAAAATAGGGAGGGCTTGAGAAGGCGACGTCAACGGAGTTCGGCTTCAGCTTGGGGCGCATCATCTCGCTGCCCAGCATGTGCAGTTCAACTTCCAGATTGCGGCCCATGCGTCGCGCCATCGGCAAGAGTTCGTCACGCATCCTCAGCAGCCCTTTGTAAGTTTCGCTGGATGGGTCGCAGCCGATGTATTTATGCACTTTATCGCAGGCTATGGCTCCCAACAGTCTGCCGCCCCAGCCGCATGATGGGTCGAATACCACCCCGCCTTCTTCGGGCAGAAACTTGTGGTAGATCGCAGCGGCGGCAACGGGGCTGAAGTTGCTGACGCCCTGCGTGCCCGAATAGGTGCGCAGTGCTTTCTGCACGCTGGATTTCGTCAAGACTGACGGCGGCAGGTAATCCCCAAAAATATTTGGCAGATCGCTTTCTTCTTTGAGTTCTCGCTTGCTGCGGTCGCGCAGCTTATCGCGATTCCCCATCACTTTTGGGAACTCATTGTCATCGGCGAAACGCTCACGCGGCGTGTGCTTGCCTCCAGCAGGCACAGCCCACATGTGCGGGAAGTAAGTTGATGCAAGCGGATTGAAGTGCGTCCTTTGCTTGACGACGCCACGCTGGATCACGCGGGAGAAGTCGTAGTCGAGCAGCTTGCGAAGTTTGTCTCTTTTCTCCTCTGAGCTGAGGTCATAATGCGGAAAGCCTTTTACTCTGGAAACCTTCGCAGCGGCTTCGGGCGAAACCCTGATGGCTTTAAATTCGTTGCCCTCAACGTTGATGCAAACGCTAATGGGAAGTCTGGGACCGCCGTCAGCTTCATTCTTCTTCGCCATAACAGCGATCATGCGCCATGCGCACGGGGACGGGCCAATTACCGAGGTCATCCGACTAGCAGTCAAGGCGAATAGTTAGTCGCGCTGCCGTTCCACGCCCAGTTGCGAGATGTAGGCTCAGGGCCGCCAAAGTCGGCAGCACGGAGGTGGTCAAACGTTCAGCGTCTCTGGGTAAACGTGCTTGAATTCCCTGATCATGTCTTTCGCGGTCTCGATTCGGATGTCCAAGTTGGTTTCGCCCGTGTTGAGGATCACGTCGATTGCCACAGCCATCAGCCTGACAAGCGCAAGCTCCTTGCGATGTTCTGACAGGTCTGGTCCGTCAAGCATGCTCACTGCGATTTCTATTCCGTTCATACTGATCTCCGCTCTTTAGGGTCAAATCTTAAAACACGTCGCTCTCCCGGAATCCATTCCGCTCCGCGAGGCTCCTGTGCTTCCTCACCAAGAACCAGTAGTTCTTTCGTGCTCGCCACTGCGGACAGTTGCCAATCGGACCGTATCTCCCACGTAGTAGCCAAAACTTCATTCGCTGCACGATTAGCCCATCTCTGATTCTCGGTCCTGCATTCATTCAATTCTCCTCCGCGAAAGCGCACGCGCCTGCATTTTGAGAAAAATCGCGGCTCGGCTCACTGAAACCAAAGCATTTGGCTCCGGCAACCGGCCGATTTTTCGCTTCCCACATAGACTGCGGAAATCCGTGAATGCCTGCCGTTGTCGGCGAACTGCCGAAAAGGGGATCTTTTGTCGGCTCGCGCAGGCGTTCACACTTCATCTGTGAAAGGGGGAAAGGCAGAAGGCCACTCCTCAGGCGCTCGCCACTCGTATGGTTCCCACTCTTCTTCCGGGTCCTCCACCGCTTGCGTCTCCCACTCCTCCCGCTTTTCACTCGCTTCGAATTTCCTCTTGTTTTCCCGTAGAGTCGGAAGATCGTCCTCGTCGTAAAGCTCTGGGTCGAGAGTGTCCCGCAGTAGCTCAATGAATTCCGCTCTTTCTGCATCAGTCAATTTCGTGAACACCATATTGTCCTCACGACAGCCGCAAAGGTCTGTCTGAAAAATGCAAATGGTATTTGCTTTTCTTGTCGCGAGTTAGCGATTAGGGCAAGGCTTGGTTGAGGTGGATTCCACTTCCACTGCTATTCCACTCAGGCAGAGGGGTCTCTATGTGTAAACAAACATGGATGTCTATCTTTCTTTTTCACGTGAAAGTGGAAAAGTGGAAGAGGCCGGAATCAATCTGTTTGATTGCTTCCGAAGTGATCTCACACACCGGGCTACACTTTTCCACTTATCTCAGCGAGTTGTTGGAAACATAGACATTACGTTGGTGGAAACAAAATCCACTGTCCACCAAAGTGGAAAACGACTCAACCAACGCGGGAGACTCCGGTGCAAACGCTTTCTCCGCTAGAACACCGGACTTTCAGTATCAAAGTAGGTGCTGCGGCTCAGCAGTAGATTGACCTCCGGGGACCGGTGTAGTGACTGGTCCCCTTCGTTTTTTCCCCGCGCTCTTCTAACACCTACTTCACAGCCTGACCCGGCGCTCATGGCAGAGTACCCCGCCGCCAGCGCCTCTTGCCGGGTGTTGGGTCCGCCAGTGTGCTGCGAATCCCTCCCCGACTCCCCAGTCCGAACAAGGCTACCGCCAGCCTCGCACGTTTCGTGCGAGGTCAAGCCCGCGACAAAGTAACTAGCGATCCTGCTGATGATCAAATTCCCCAACAAAACTGGCAAAACCGTCCACTCAATCGCAAATTACGAAAATAAATTGTTTTTCCGTATTACTCACAGAGACACAAAACAGCCAGTCCAGCAGAAGACACTCATGGTGAAACACAGAGTGAGTCTGGCGCAGAGACGAAACCCGTTGGAAGAAACAAGAGCAGTGCGGCGGGCAGATAATCGAAGCACAAGTTGGTTAGCCCAGCATGGCACAGCCTGAAAGCGCATAGCAGGGGAAACCCGAAGGCTCGTGGAACGCAATCCTGATGCGGTCTCTAATTCCACAAATCATGGAGGTCAGCTATGGCACAAGCCTGTGTTGATACCTTGCAAGAACCAGCTTCGCACGAAATGTGCGAAGTTGAAGCGCAACAAGAAGAACAGTCGGCTTTCGAACGCCTCAAGCCAGAAGAACAGATTGATGAAGTGGTCATCATGTATGCCGTAATGGTCGCCAAGTCATTCTCGGAAATCTGGCGACAAGGCGGGAAGTGGCTGGTCGAGTTGAAGGCACGATTCGGCGTGCGTCAAGGCACTCGTGGAAGACAACTCAAGATTGAGGGAAATCTCATTTATTGGGACGAGTTCTGCGAGAACTCCCTGCACACGTCGGCTGAGAACTTCAAGAACATCGTGGCTAGGGAAAAAAATCCCCCGGTCAAGAAGCCAGACGAGGACAAGCCTCTCTACAAAAAGGGCTACTTCGCCGGGCAGGAAAAGCTGAAGACAGAACTGCTGGCAAAGGGCGTTGACATAGAAGAAGTCGTGCCCGCGCCAGAGAATCCGAAGCCGTTCATGCGTCCATCTGGGACGCCAACGGCGGAAGACTTGTGGTCCCTGTCGGAGCTAGACCAGTACGCAGCCAACTGGGCTGACTACTGCGAGGCGGCAAGCGAACTGCTCACCAACCACGCACGGTCAATCGGGCTGTTCAAGAAGTTCGAAGTCACCGAACCCAAGGACGAAGAGTCCGTGGTTGAGGTTGACATCGCGCTTTAACAAAAAAGTAGGGACGGCTGCAATGGGAAGAGTCGATATATCGCACGACTGCCGTCCCGAATTTCCCCGGCTACAGAAGACCGGGCTACGAATAAAAGACTCCCCACTATGTACGAAGACTTACTTGAACTTGAATGTGCCATCTGCGTTGACTGCGATACGCCGTATCCGTGCGAGTGCGGGGGCAACGTTGGAATGCCTAAGGTTGATCCCAAGCACGCCAACGCCGGGGTCCGCTACGCTATCAGCAAAGAGCAAGCCCGGCTTTACAACGCTACGTATTGGAAGCACGGTCTGACGCTGATCCCGATGTGTGACGGTTCCTACGAACTCTTCGACTCGCTCGCATAGCCAACTGTGAAACGCCTCGCGGGACCGTGGCGTCCACCTACGTCCCAAATCCAAACTATCAATTCTTATTACTAGGAGGACTCATGGACTCTCAGGGCCAACTCGCGTGTTCGCCGGAAAAGATCATGCACCGGAACGAACTCAACACAAAACTCGCGTCGCTCAAGGCTTACCGCGATGGGCTGCTTCTCGACTACATCAAGATGCACCCGGAAATGAGCTACGAGCAGATCGGCGGCAAATTCGGCTTGGTGCCGGAGCACGTATCGCTGATCGCGAGGAAAAACGAAGTTCGCAGACTTCGCGGAAGAAAAAGAAATACGGAAAGCAAATGACAGAGGTCACTACTTATGAGCAACAGCACATTCGCTGCCAATGCACTTCCATTGGTAGCACTCAACCTACGTGTAATTCCTGTTGAACCACACGAGAAGGCTTGCAAACTTCCCGACTGGCAGAATCTCGCCACGACAGACACTGCGGTCATCAACGAGTGGGACGCAATCTATCCCAACCACAATCTAGGCGTGGTAGCCAAGCTCGAAGAGGGCGAACTATGCGTGCTTGAATTCGACGTCAAGGGCGGCATGCGTGCCGCCGCAGAGGAATGCGGCGAGCAGGTGCCGGAGACCCGCGCGGTGAGGTCCGGCAAGGGATTCGGTCATTATTATTTCTGGCACGCGCCCAAGTCGGTCGCTCTTGGCAATCGCCAAGCGAACAAGGACGGTCGCGAGTGGTTTTCGTTCCGCGCAGATAATCGTTACGTGGTTGCACCCGGCTCGATCCATCCGAACGGCAACGAATACAAGTTCAACAATGACGCGCCAATCATCCCTATCCCAGATTGGCTCGTGGATTGGATCGCCAAGCACACCGAAACCGTCAAGAAGCCGAAGGGCGCAATCGAAGTTCACGAGGATTTTGATTTCGAGCAGTGGCTCGATCATTACGAGGTCGACATCGCGTTCGTAAAAGACGACTGTTGGCACGTCGTGAAGTCCTGCCCCGGCGTCGGTCGTCGTCACGAGCATTCCACCTTAACAGCAATCTATTACGACGGCTCTAGTCTGGGCTGGTCCGATTTTGCGCAGGGCTGCCCGCTCGCCGGGAAGTCCATCGGGCAGGTCATGAAATGGATGCACGAGAAGGGTCACGAGCCGCACACGGGCGTGATCTGGTCCGAGCGAGAGAGCGTGGACGAACTTCTCGAAGCGTTCCACGCAGAGCAGGATTCCGACAATGACGATGAAAAGTCTATGTCGGGCGCGGGGCAGGAATCCGCAAGCGGTGACGCTGCGGCGGCTGAGGAACCTTCCACCGTTCAGGTTCCTGTCCCGCAACTGGTTTGCGACCCGCCAGAAACATCCGCCTCGACCAGCGCGGCAGCGCTGGCCGTGAAGGTTGATCCCGACTATCTCGTTTTTCCAGAGGAATGCCTCTACGGGACGCTCGGAGAATCGGCTCGCCAGATCAAAATGCCGCTCGGTCTCGGCTACCCAGCCCTGATCGCTTGTTACAGCATGAAGCCGAACCTTGACCGCATGTGCGGCACCCGCATCAACATCTATTGCGCCCTCATCGCAAAGCCCGAAGGTGGAAAGAACCAAGCTATCGAACGTGCCATCGCCATGACCGACATTCGGTCAAATCTGGATTACATGAAGGCAAGTCCGGGAGGTGACGCGCAGCTTGCGGCTCTCTTAGGCGACAAGTGGTGTGGCAAGAAGGGCAGCAAGGATCGCATCCCCGGCTTTCGCAAGATGGGACTCATCAACGGCGAAATGACCGACATGCTCAAGAAGACGAGCATCGACAACAGCGTGCTCGCTTCCAAGATGTGCAATCTCTGGGATGACAATGAAGACATCAAGCCGACGAAGGAAGGCTTCATAACGATCAACTGCCGTGTCGCGTGGCTCGGCGGAATCCCAGCCGACATCGAACGCCCAGAGAGGTTCGCTGAACTCTTCAGCAGCGAGTCCAACTATGGGCTGTACCCGCGTTTCATCTTCGGCTACAGCGGCGTGGCATTCAACTATCGCCATTGGGAACGTCCGTCGCAGGCAGGTGAAGCCGTGACCACCTTCGACGAGGCCGTGACCGAACTTGCCAAACAGAACAACGGGGGCGTCACGGTCGTGTCCTCGATCCACCCGGATGCACAGGCAATGTACGACGGGTGGAATCCAGCGGTCCCGAGCATCGGGCGCTTGCGCCAGAACCTAATGAAGGTCACGCTGCTCACGGCGTCGGCGAACGGCGACGAGGAATTGAGTGCCGACTGCATGGCAAAGGCGATCCTGTTCATGGAATGGCAACTCAGGATTCGAGAGGTGTTCAAGCCCAGCGAAGCCGAGGCAGGCAACAAGGAAGCTGTGTTCACAAACCTCCTGCTGTCCGCGCTCGAACAGAAGGGCGCAACCAAAGCGTTTGTTTCTTGGCGTCGCATTTCTCTTGATCGCAAGTGGGACAGAAAAATTGACGCAGGGCTGCAATACCGCACCGTCGAAAACCTGATCAAGCTGGGACGCCTCATCCAAGAGGAAGTTCCAGATGATGACGATGCGAAGGGCAAGAAGACGAAGAAGACCATGAAGGTCAAGATTCGCCAGTAAGTACCAACAGAACCGATGGCCATGTCTCTGTACGGTCGCACCGAGCTATGCGAAGAACTCGCCAAACGCATTCGTCGTCGGCTTCGGAGTATTGGAGGAATGGAAGAGTGACCGTACGAACTTGTACGCGCCGATCATCATGGAAGGCAAGTTTTCATACGGAGGGAAGCTCTATGGAACCTAGTCAGCGTGGTGCGAGAAGTGCCGAAATCAGCGGTACGGAGCTATATATGGGGCGGACCCAATTCATAAGCCCGCCCCCTTATCAGTATTATCTATGAGTACGGAGACGGCGGGAGTCGAACCCGCAAGTCCTATAACGGTACGGCGGATTATAAGTCCGTTGGGCTTACCTCCTGCCCAACGTCTCCACGCCCGGATGCAAAGCATCCGGGCTGCCCGGTCTGTGCGACCGTATGCGGCGATTGTTTCGCTCCTTCCGCGCATCATCAAGTTACCTCCGTCATCGCGAAAGCAGAGAGCACGTCGAATTACATTTTCTTGACGAAGAATGACAAAGCAAATACGCATGCGTGGCTCAGTATAGGGCAGCCTCGGTTAGAAAGCCTGAACGCCAGAGATCACGACAGAGCCGCTTGGAGGCAAGAGCACTGGACTTTGCGGGTTACTGTGCTTAGTAGTGCTCTGCGCGATGTGCTGACGAACCCGCGCATCCGCCGCGTTGATCTGCGCCCGGCGTTGGACGCTGCGGCGGTCCTCAGCGGCTAGGTATTTCAGCGTGGTCACCAGACTCGAATGCCCCAAATCGGCTTGGATGGTGGGCACGCTCGCCCCGGACCGGGCTTGGAACGTCGCCCACGTCTTGCGCAGCGTGTGAATGAGCCACTTCTTGCAGACGGGGTGCGTCGAGCAGGACACGCGCTTGCGCTCGTAGGTGCCCATGCACTTCCCGCAGTTGAGACGCGCTCGCAGCGCCACTCGCTTGATGACCCGCAATAGGTGCGTATCCGGGTTCCCTTTCGTGTTCGCAAATACCAGCCCATTACCCGGATGACGCTTGTGCCGGGCTTGCAGGCGTTCCGCGAGGCGGTCCGAGATTCCGATGATGCGCTGTTCGGTGTCTTTGACTTCCCAGCCGTACTGTTCCAGCTTGCTGTACGTGTGGATTTCCTTGTTCTTGAAGTCAATGTCCGGCCATTCGACGTGCGTGCCCTCGCCGTTGCGGAATCCAACCCCGAGAAAAAATTCCAACACGTCCCGCTCGTCCTCGTCCGCGAACTGTAGCAGGCGGCTCATGGTGTCCTCGTCGTAGCAGCCAACCTTTTTCTCTTCATATTTCGGCCACTCGCTTTGGGGGACGAGGTTCCGCTTGCCGTGCGCGTTGAGGAAAGAAACCACGTTGTTGAAGTGGTTGTACACCGTGCGGTCGTCAATCTTCTTGCCCGTGCTGGTCTTGAGTCCTCGCAGGAACACCTTAAACCGCCGCAGGTCGTCCCCGTCGATTTCATGCAAGCGGGTTTTCTTGCAGGACTCGGTGAACAGCCGCAGCGTCAGCGTGTAGCACTGCAACGTATGTGTGCGCCAGTTCTTCTCAGCCGCCCGCCCCGTGGTCAGGTAAACGTCAATGAGTTCGTCCAACGTTCCGGCGTCGGTCGTCCTTGGTTTCGGAGCAGGCGGCTCGGTCCTGCCAGTGGCAAGGTCAATTTCCTTGGGCATCTTTGCGACGCGGGCTTCGGTGTAGTCGAGATTCTCGGGCAGGGTTTCCCAGCGTCCGGCGTAACGCAAGACGAAAATGGTGCCCATTGGGTAGGTCGCTTTTGGTTTTGTCTTTGTGTAGCGGCGGGTAGAGTGGTTGCGGATGTACAGCGAGACTTTCATGTCGGTATCACCTCAAGGCTTAATACCGACTGAGGGCGAAAACCGAGCGAAATCTGTAGCCGAAAACGTAGCCGCCCGTTTTTCGCCTCTAAGTCATTGATTCTGAAAGTTGGTGGGCAGTGCAGGACTCGAACCTGCGGCCTCCTGCTTGTAAGGCAGGCGCTCTAACCAGCTGAGCTAACCGCCCGCTTCCCCCGCGGATGCAATCGCGACAGGGTTTGTGTCGCTCGCGAAAGGACTCGTCGAAACTTCTCTTGAGAATACTGGACCGTCCCTTGCCGGTCAAACCTGCGGAACTCACAGGCGCGCCTGCTACACTTTCTGCGTGCGCAAGCTGATCGTCAACGCCGACGATTTTGGTCTGACCGCGGGAGTCAATCGAGCCATCGCGGAATCCCACCGCGGCGGAGTCGTGTCGTCGGCGACCTTGATGGCCAACGGCGCGGCGTTCGCGGACGCGGTGACGGCGGCCCGGTCGGCGCCGAATCTCTCGGTGGGATGCCACGTGGTATTGGTGGACGGAACGCCGGTGTCACCACCGGACGCGGTGGATACGTTGCTGGCAATTCGCTCGGCGGAGCCGGACAACTTCTACTCCAGCCTTTCGGCCTTTGCCGCGCGCGCCATGTTGGGAGGCTTCGATCCCGATCAGTTGGTTGCGGAAATCACTGCGCAAATACGGAAGATTCAATCCACCGGGCTCCAGGTGACTCACCTGGATACGCACAAACATGCGCACATCTTTCCCGAGATTCTCGCGGCCTTGTTGCGCGCCGCGCGGATTTGCGGCGTTCGCGCGATACGCAATCCGTTTGTCCCCCTGCAGGCGATGCCGGCGCGGCTCTTCAAAGGCAAGCCAGACCTCTGGAAACGTTATGGCCAGGTGCGCATGTTGCACACCTTCTCCGGGCCGTTCCAGCAACGGACCAAGCGCGCTGGACTGCTCACCCCCGATGGCGTCGTTGGAGTGATTGAGACCGGCTCGATCACTAGTCGTGACGACAGTCCTGATGGCAGTTCCGGCTACAATTCCCTGCTGCGACAGACGCTCGCCAACCTGCCGGAGGGAACCTGGGAGTTAGTCTGCCATCCCGGATACAACGACGGCGACCTGCGCCGAGCTGGAACGCGATTGCTCGAGTCGCGCGAGGAGGAGCGGCGCCTGCTGACTTCGGCGGAACTAAGGCGGTTTCTGGAGGAGCAGAAGATCCAGATCGTCAGTTATCGAGAATTTGCGGAGACGTTCGCTGAAAAGACCGCCGATAAGTTCACGGAACATTCGCGGAAACCCGCCCCTGCCTGAGGATGAGCATCGACAAGCGCCGAAAGAGGTGTTTTGCTCATTACCACGTCGCTAACTGCCCCGAACTTTGTAATTTCGCGGAGCGCAAGAGGGCGGTATGATCGCAAGAGCCGGATACGAGGAGAAGCATGGCCGACCAACAAACCGAACCTCGCCTGACTGTGGATCTGCCGATACGTCTTTGGGGCATGAGCGCCGATGGCCGCCCATTTTCCCAACATGCTCGCGCGCAGAACATCAGTTCGGAGGGTGCCTTGATCTCAGGGGTCGAGTGCGAACTGAAAGTGGGTGACGTGATCGGAGTGCAGTGCGACGAGAAAAAAACGCGTTGCACGGTGATCTGGGTAATGAGCACCGGCCCGGTTAAGAAGAATCAAGTGGGAGTGAAGTTGCTCGCCGATCAGGAGTGCCCGTGGAAAAACTATTTGCCGCTCGACGGCGCGACGGTGACCATTTCTCCCTCCAACCGCCGGCGCTTTCACCGGCATAAGATCACCCTTCCCCTGGAACTTCGCGACGAGCGCGCCAAGGCGCCGACTCGCATCAACGCCACCGACGTAAGCGGCAATGGATGCTACGTCGAGAGCATGCTGCCTTTGCCGCTGGGAACACTGCTGCGGGTGGATTTCTGGCTGGACACGGAGCACATCAATATCACGGCGGTGGTCCGGACGTGCGATCCGGGCGTGGGGAATGGGATCGAGTTTACCGGTATGCCCGTCGACGGCAAGGCACGCATGCAGGCCTATCTGGACGCGGTTGACCCGCAAATGGGAATCTTGCACCCCAAGCCGAAGTAGAATTCCCGGCGGCGCAGCCCCTAAAGGGGTATCTAAGTCGGAGAATTTGCGGCATCGCTGAAGCGATGCCCCGATACGAACCTGAGTGTTTTTCGTAGCCTGTCTGCCCGTGCCGTGACCTATGCGGAAGGCTCCGCGTAGCGGGCGAGCACGATCGCGCGAATCAGCCCACCCATGGTGAATTCGCGAGCCTCGATTGCGGCCGGCATCTGCAATTCCCGCAGCGTCGCCGAAGTCACCGGCCCGATCGACGCAAACAGAACCTGCTTGCGCAAACCTGCGCTGAGGGAACCGGCTTTGACCTTGCCGAGGAGTTCGGCAAAGTTCTTCGCGCTCGAGGAACTGGTAAAGGTCACGATGTGCGGCCGGCGACTGGCATTCTTCATCAGCGCACGCAGGCGGGCACGCGATTTCTCGGGCACGGCGGTTTCGTAAGCTTCCACCACATCGACTTCGGCTCCGGCGGCGCGCAGCTCCTCTGGAATCACGTCGCGTGCGACTTTCGCGCGGATGAGCACCACGCGTTTGCCGTTGACCTTATCGCGCAGCCCCTTCACCACAGACTCCGCAACGTACTCCTCGGGAACCATCTTGACCTTCAGGCCATGCTTCACAATCGCCTTCTTGGTTGCCGGCCCGATGGCTGCGATCTGGAGATGCTTGAGCGTCCGGCGCGTGATGCGAAGTTTCCGCACACGCTCCCACATGGCTTCGACACCGTTGGCGCTGGTGAGGATGAGCCAGTGGTAATTTCGGATATTTTTCAGAGCATCATCGAGCGGCCGGTAGGATTGCGGCTTGCGTATCTCAATAAAGGGAATTTCAATGACCGCAGCGCCCAGGCTGCGCAAGCCGGCGGAAAGGCTGCTGGCCTGGTGGCGGGCGCGTCCGACAAGAATCCGGGTTCCGGCGAGGGGGTGTTTTTCGTTGGGCGTCATGGATCAGGTGTCTTTTGAGCCGCCGTTTTATCGTTTCCCTGCCGCATCTTCAGCCACGAACTCTTCGTACCGACCATGCTTTGCCAACACGTCTTTTTCTTGCTGGTTTTTCATGTTAGTCTCAGCAATAAACCAAAACATATCCGTAACCTGCGTAAAGGTACTGCCGTAAAGATCCCCCGCCTGTTCGTCGGAAAATTGCTCGCCTGCTTTATGTGTAGCTTCCCAATGATGTTTGATTTGTTCTGGGCTCAAGCTCGCATAAAACTGCTTCCACAAGTCGTGGCGTACCAGGAAATGTCGCAATCGATAACTCATTTCCAGTTGAAGAGGCTGTGTTAATCCGCGGTAAGTGTAGACTGCCTCCCCAGGTTGGGGTTGGTAGCCAGGATCCACTTTGTCACAAGCTAACATTTCGAGCATTTCTTCGCTGACGTCTGAGTACTTGGTTTGCGGACCAGCTCTGATACATGATATTTTCCTGTTGTACACCCCCGGAAAGCAATTGTTAAAGTGGTCGTCACAAGTCGTGCAGAAGGAGATGATATCATCTGACCACACAGCCAAGTCGGCGCGACACTGCTCTTTTGTTGGTGCATGTTTGACCTCAGTCATCGCCAGTGAAGTGAACATTAGGAGTGCAAGAATCAGAATACGTTTCATCGGGATTTTCCTTCCTCTGCCATCCAGACAGGAACGTGGCGCGTGCCGTGGCAAATTGGGGAGTATTTACTCTGCGATCCTTACGCCCATTAACTCAATGTTTCTATTTTTTAGCTCTAAGAGGTGCTCGGCACAAGGGTGAACCTCAACCGATTCCCATACGCCCGACGACACGGATGGTTTGTTGCAAGCTTCCTTCCCGAGAATTCCAGCGTCCCATTCGCCGAAGGGTCCTTGCTGACTCGTGCAACTCAAGCTCCCGTCCTTGCGTATGACGACGTTACACTTCATATCCATTTCCTTCTATCCTGAGGAGGTAAGTATAACGCCTGAGACCTGCTCTACGGTTGTTGCGGTAACGCAAAGCCTTCGCCGTAAACTTCCTCGAGAATAACATCGCCGCCCCGACGGAGAAGCGTCTCGCCCACTTCCTCGCCCAAACGCACCGGATCGTCGCCCTCGCGAGTTTCGCGCAAAACTTTGGTTCCATCGGGATGCGCTACGAGCGCGTTCAGCCGAATGCGTCCATCCTTGACTTCTGCGAAGGCTCCGATAGGGACCTGGCAGCCGCCGCCGAGCTTGTTGAGCAGGGCGCGCTCGCAGGTGGTGGCGGCGCGTGCGGCACTATCGTCGAGAAATGCCAACAGCGCCCGCGTTGCCGTGTCACCGTTGCGAATTTCGATTCCCAGGGCGCCTTGTCCAGCAGCGGGGGTCATCACTTCCGCGGGGATGACCTGACGGACGAGCTGCGTTTTGCCCAGACGGTTCAGGCCGGCGGCGGCCAGAATAATAGCATCGTAATCGCCCGCTTCGAGCTTGCGCAGGCGCGTATCCACATTGCCGCGGAGCGGATGAATCTGAAGATCCGGCCGCAGCGCCTTCAACTGGGCCTGGCGGCGCAAACTGCTGGTGCCCACGTCCGCCTGCCGCGGCAGCGCTTCGATGCTCGGGAACTTTACAGAACAAAAAACGTCGCGCGGATTTTCGCGCGTGGTAATGGCGGCAATTTCGAAATCGGCGGCTAGCTCGGTGGGCAAATCCTTCAAGCTGTGCACGGCGAGGTCGACCCGGTTTTCGGCCAGGGCCTCTTCGATTTCCTTGGTGAACATGCCCTTGGTGCCGACTTTCGCGAGCGCTACGTCGGTGATTTTGTCGCCGGTGGTCTTGATGACCTCAAGCTCCACAGTATGGCCCTGAGCGCGAAGCAGATCGGAAATGTGATGGGCCTGCCAGAGAGCGAGTTGCGAGCCGCGGGAGCCGATACGCAAGCGGGCCATCAGTTCTCGGTTCCTTTTCCGCGGCCGGACTTCGACGCGGCGGCTTCCTTGTCTTCGTCTTCGCTATGCAGGTTGAAAAGCCGTCGCACAAGTTCGATGACCGTGGTCGATTCCGGATCGCGCGCCGCGGTTTTCAGGGTGCTGATGGGGGTGTGCATGATCTTGTTGACGATGCCGCGAGTCAGCGCTTCGACCGCAAGTTCCTGGTCGGTGGTCATGGAACCGAGGCGCCCGCGAACCCGATCGATCTCGGCCTGGCGTATGGTTTCCAGGTGGTCCTGCAAGCTGACGATGGTGGGAACCACGTCGAGAGTCTGCAGGCGAGCGTGGAATTTTTCGACCTCGCCGTTAACGATCGCCTCCGCCTTTTCGGCTTCCTTCTTGCGGTCGGCGACGTGCGAACTGACCGCTTGCTGCAGATCGTCGATGTCATAGACAAAAATGCCATCGAGCTTGTTCATCTCCGGATCGACGTCGCGGGGAACGGCGATATCGATGAAGAACATGGGCTTGTTCTTGCGCCGCGCCATGAGCCTTTCGCCGTGTTCTCGCCGAAAGATGAAGTGGGGCGATCCGGTCGAGGTAATTACGATATCGGCGCGCTCGCAGGTGTCATAAAGCCGGTTAAATTCGATCGCCTGCCCGTCAAACTTTTGCGCCAAGCGAATCGCCCGGTCGTAGGTGCGGTTGGCGACAAACAGAGAGGCGGCCCCGTGCGCCAGCAGATGCCGTGCGGCGAGTTCGCACATCTTCCCCGCACCCACCAGGTAGACGCTCTTGCCGTTCAAGCTTCCGAAAATTTTCTCCGCCAGTTCGACGGCTACCGAAGCAATCGAAACCGACGACGATCCCACCGCGGTTTCGGTGCGCACGCGCTTGGCCACAGCAAACGCCCGCGTGAGCAACTGATCCAGTTGCGAGCGCACCGCTCCAACCGCGCGCGCCGTGGCGTAGGCTTCCTTGACCTGCCCTAGAATCTGGGGCTCACCGACGACCATGGAGTCGAGGCTGGCGGCGACGCGAAAGATGTGGCGGATGGCCTCATCTTCGCGAAATTCGTAGAGATGATTTTCGAACTGGCTGAGATCGGTTTCGAAATACTCGCGCAGAAATTCGCGCAGGTCGCCCGTGCCATTCTTCATGTTGGCGATGAACTCGACGCGGTTGCAGGTCGAAACAATCATGCCCTCGGCGACGGCAGGATGCTCGGCCAGTTTTTTGCAGGCCTCCGGCAAGCGCGATTCGGGAATGGCCAGGCGTTCCCGCACCTCGACCGGAGCGGTTTTGTGATTGACGCCGATGAGCTGGAATCTCATGACGCGATAAACCTGTGCATTCCGCTGAAGTAGTTGGCGATCCAGGCCACGATGGCCGCAACGAAGGCCATGCTGGCAAGCAGGGCGGCGCGGCGGCCGCGCCATCCGGCACTCAGGCGCATGAACACCATCAGCAAGTACACGGCCCACATCAGAACGGAAAGCAGAATTTTGGGATCGAAGAAATCAACGCGTCCGTAAGTGGATTCGGCAACGATAGAGCCGGCGATCAGCCCCAGCGTCATAAAGGGAAATCCAAGCATCAGCGAGCGGTAGCCGATGTCGTCAATCACCTGAAGCGCGGGCAGCCGCGAGAACAATCCACTCGCACTCTTCGATTTCAGAGCGCGTTCCTGCATCAGGTACAGAATGCTGGCGCCAAAGCTGAGGAACAGCGCCGCGTATCCGGTGAAGATCATCAGAATATGCACCGGCAGCCATCCCTTCTTCACCACGTCCGCGGTAAAGACAAGCGGTTGCTGTCCGGTGGAGGCCACGAAAGTCAGCAGAAAAACCAGAGGAAAAACCACGATTCCCGGGGTAGTCGTCTTGTAGACCAGATAGGCAAGCATGAAAACAACCATGATCAGGAAAGCCAGCAGCGATTCCGCGTTGTGCACCGAGGCCGAAGCGAGCTGGCCGGTCTGCACCACGGCTTCCGTCAGCGAGACGAGATGAAACACCATGCCGAGGTAGGAGGCATGGAGCGCCACTTTACTGAGAATTTCAGAGGTGCGGGTAAGCGCGACCAGCGCATAGAGCAATCCCGCAGCGTAACAAACCAGCGCGACGCGCAGCCAGACCAGAGTCATCATTATTGGTGCTTCCGCAGGCGGGTGTCATCCCCCACCCCACCTGGGTGATTATAGTTTGCCGGGCGAAGGCGGCGTGGCGAAACAAGCGCCATCACAGCTGTATGTGACGGAGGTCACAGGGTCAAACGACGCTGGTGCGGCTTCAGGGCAGCACTTCGTAGTTGGTCATCATGCCGCCTTTCAGGTGGTCGCTGAGATGGCAGTGGAACATCCAGGTGCCTACGTTGTCGGGGATCATGTCGGCGACCACGAACTGCGCTGGCCCCAGCAGCAGAATGTCAGTGCGATGCTTGTCCACGGTTACGACATTGCCGTGCCAGTGCGGGGTGTGGAAGTTGAAGCCATCTCCCATCGACATCAGATACCATCGCACGCGCTCGCCCTTGTGCATCTGCATGGGCGGATTGTTTCCGAAGATGTATCCGTTGATGGTGAACTTGTGATTGACCAGGGCGAAACCGCTACCCAGCGTCAGGTCGGCATTGCCGTCGGCGTCGGCGGGATTCAATTCCAGCTTCTTGACCGACTTCGGATCGCCGGCGTAGGTGTCGATGTTGTGTTGAAAGTAGTGGCTCTGGTTCTCATCGATGATCATGAACAGGGCAAAGAGTTCGCGGTCCACATCCTTTGGACTGCCATCGGCCCGGGCCATTCCCTTCGCGGTGATGACGATGGGGCCAATCAGGCCGGCGTTCACATCCTTCGGCTCATAGTTATGCGAATGGTAGAGCCAAATGAGGGAACTTCCGTCGTCGGGACTCGGGCCGGCACGCTCGGGCACCTTCCAGGTGTACCTGTGGGTCTGACCGGGAGCGACCAGGCCAGTGGATTCCGGTGACATGCCGGCATAAGGCGCGCCTTCTGAATCCTTCTCATAGAACACCCCATGCGGATGCATGCTATAGGGCTGGGTAGCGTTGTTGCGGAAGAGGATCTCGATGGTATCGCCCACCTCGGCGCGAATCACCGGGCCGAGAATGCCCATGTGCTCATACTCGGCCGTTCGGGGCTTCAGCGACTGAAAGGTGGCGTCGGTGTATTCGCGATAGATGGCTTTGCGGTACACCTGGCCGATGCGGTCTTTGCCCTTCTCGACAAAGATCATGGTGGCCTTGTCGAAGGGCTTTCCGGTCATGTGGTCCATGTTATGGGGCGCGTAGTCCCACTCGACCTCATCGGCCGAAATGTAATAGGTACGCGTCTTGCCGGCGGATGCAAGGGGCGGGGTTTGTTGCGCAAGGCAGGGCAGGGTCGATAGACAGAAAGCTAGCAAATAGAATCTCAGAATCGAACCTCTCATTGTTGGTCGTCCTCTAAAGTTCATCTGGCCGAATCATTCCACGGCGAACGCAAAACGCCCCGTTCTTTATCCACGAGAAACCTATTTCTTCGGACGCGACTCCGGTGGCACCAAGCCTGCCGAGCGGTAGTAAACCGTCAGCTGGCCGTAGATTTCTCCCGAATGCTCGACGAAACCGTAGGCAAAATCGCTGATGCGAGTCTGTTCATTACTGAACGGGTCCACGACCAGGTCAGACAGGCCTTTATCGCCTTTCGCTTTGATCGCCGCCGCCCCATCGGTAAATGACTTCTTGACGAACACGACGACATCGGCCTTGTTCTTAAACTCGCCACGCTTCGGATCTTCCTCGGCGGGCGGCTTCTGGCCGAGCACCCCATTGATGAAAAACTGATTCGCATGGGCGGCATGGATCAGCCTCTGGGCAAAGCTTTGGACCGCGGGCGTCGGCTTGAAGTCATACTTGTCTTCGGGAAAATCTTCCGCCATCGCGATCAGTTTGCGTCCAATGTCATTCCACTGCGCGAGGACGGCTTCCGACGCGCTCGGTGCCGGTTTTGGCGCCGTGTCTTTTTTCGGCATGTCCTGCGTGTGCGCTGGTGTGACCAATACACTGGCGGCGAAGACCACCACGGCAAGCAAACGGGCTTTATTCATCGGCGTATCCCTCCGCAGCATTTGCGGGTGTGCATCTTACAACAATTTCCCCACGAAAAAACGGTTGTTGCGAGTGACATTAAGCGCGCCACGGGAGCTTGTTCACGCCGCAGCCCGAGCCTTTGCCACGCGCCGGGTTGCCGCCAACGCCTGCCACGCAATCACAAACGACGGCAGGAAGCACGCCGTGGCAATGACGCTCCAAACCACAGTGGCGACGCCGAGTTCTCCCGTCCGTGCAATCGCGGGGATGGCAAGAATGGCGCGAACCACCACGAAGACCATGGCGAAGGGATAGCTGCGCATCATCCATTCGCGGTGCTGCTGGATTCTTCCGGTACGAACGCAATAAAGACCGGTGGCGGTGGTCATAAGCCAGCCCACGGCCTGGATCGTGGACGCCATGGCCAGGGTCATAATGGGCAGAGAAATGGCCACCACAATCGCAACCGGCGCGGAGATTGCCACACACCCTACGTAGATGCGTCCCAGCACACGATGTACTTGCAGATAGCGCTGTCGCAGACGGCTGGAGAACTGGAACACGCCGAGGAACAGCGCCAGTGCCCCGGGAATGGCGTGCGCCAACATCAGCCATGGAATCGCCGCATAGCGCTGACGCAGAAACGAGTGCGAATCCAGCAATGTCCGGTCGCGAGTGGCCAGAACGTACAGCGTCATCAAGCCGAATACGACCCACATCGCATGCTTAGCCTGAAAATTCTTACGAGTTGCAGATCCCGGAACAGCAGTAGCCACAGACCCCCCCACGCTCCACGCCGCCACCCCGGCAGCGTTGGCAATCGCGGGAGCATAGCACATCTATTAAGTTTCGCGGTGGAAATTCGTTCGTTCGTGAGTCTATTCCACGCCCAACGCCGCCAGCGATTCTTCCAGCGACTGCGGGTCGATGTGCAGTTGGCGGCCTTGTGCCTGCATTTCTTCGAGTTCGTCGAAGGCGCGGAACAGACGCATCTTGACGGCGGCGTACTGCTCGGAATCGGCGAGCGGGCGTCCGTGGGATTCGGCCCAGGCCGCGACGACCTGGTGCGGCAGGAAAATACTGACCGCGTAGGTCAGCTTGCGGTCGGAGGTGACGTCGAAGATATACTCATGAGCTTCGGATTCATGGGGGGCGGACGCCGGGACGGGACGCTTTCCGACGAAGTAGTACTGGTAAACGTAGCCTTGCGATCCGGTGTAGGTTTTGAGGCGACGGATGGTCATGGGGCAGTCGTTGGTCGTTGGTCGTCAGTCGTTGGTCGTTGGCGATCAGAAAATTACGGCAAACAATCTTGAACCACAAAGGGCACGGGGGTCCACAAAGGAAATCCGTGCTGCCCTGACTACGAACCGGCGAACGACTAACGACCAACGACTAGCGACTGCTGCTATTCCCCGGCGAAACCACTCTGCCATACTCACTGGCTCGTGCCAAGCGATCGAACATGCGCCACGCCGCGAGCGAAACGTTGCTGATGGCTTCTTCTCCGTCGCGCTCGCGATGCAAATAAGTCGTCATGACACAGAGAACATACGGACGCTTGTCCACAAAGATCACGCCGGAATCGTTGCGCACGCCTTCGAGTTCACCCGGCTTGTTGGCGATCTTCAAATCGTCGGGGAGATCGCGCGGGATAAAACTGTCTTTGTGGGTGGAGAGGACCTTGAAGAAATCGGCGGTCATCTCTTTATTCAAGATCTGGCCCCGGTAGAGCGCTTCGAGCAGGCTCAACATCTCATTGGGAGTGGACACGTTTTCGCGCCCTTCGCCAGCTGCTTTCAGGTCCATCATCTTGCGGCGGAGCTTGGTTTCGTGCAGCCCCTGCGCCTTCAGGAAGGCATTCACGTTGTCCATGCCGACGCGGTCGATGAGGACGTTGGTGGCGGAGTTGTCGCTGACGGCGACCATCATGGTCGCTAGGTCGCGCAGGGTAATCCGCGTGATGCCGGGCGTAAGGCCGCCCATGATGTCGCTGTCCTGAACCAGGTCGGCGGCGTTGACCGTGTAAAGGTCGGTGAGCTTCAGCTTGCCTTGCTGGGCTTGGCGGTAGAGTTCGGCGAGCACGCAGATCTTGATCGAGCTGGCCTGCGGGAAAACGTCGTTGGCGTGTAGCAAGTATTTGTGGCCGTCGGTGAGATCGACGATGGCGACGCCCATGACGCCGTCGAGATTGCGATCGACCTCAAGAATGGATTTTTCCAGCTTCGTCCACAGAACTTGCTGCTTCTCGTTGGGCGGTGGCGAAGTCTGAGCGGACGCGGTCGCGGCCAGTCCAAGACAGACCGAGGTCAGCAAGGCAGAGATTGTTTTCTTGAGCATCGCTCCTCTGGGCATGCAGATCGGCATTCAGATCTTCGCCTCTCGCAGACGTTTCACGGCCGTCTCCGACGTGACGGGAGAATAATAAATCTCTTTGAACGTGTAGGACCGCGCCTTGGCCGCAAGAATGGGCAGAATCTCGATGTGCCAGTGGTAGTCGTCATCGAGCGTTTTCCAGTATCCAAGCGCCTCTGAAGGATGGTGGCTGTTGGGCGACGTGTGGAGCACAAGATGGAAGGCTTCCGTAACGGTGCGAATGCGCTGCAGGGTACGCCGCAGGAGCGCGGCGAGATCGGTCAAGCTGCCCACCCGCGACGCACCCGTGCGCTCAAATGAAGATTCGTGGCTGCGGGGCAGGATCCAGGTTTCGTAAGGCACGCGCGGCGCATAGGGACAGAAGGCCACGTAGTCTCCGCGAATTTCGACCACGCGCAGGCTCTGACGCTCCTCCTGCGCCAGAATGTCGCAAAAAACACAGCGCTCCTTGCTCTGGTAATAGTCGCGTCCGGCGCGCAGTTCGTAGAGCACGCGGCGCGGCACAAATGTGGTTGCGGTGAGCTGGGAGGTGGGGTGGTCGAATTCCTGTCCGGCGCCCTCGCCGTGATTCTTGAAGATGCTGACGTACTTGAGCCGGCTGTCGCGCTTCAAGTCCTGAATGCGCAGCGCCGCCAGGCGCAGGAATTGTTCGACTTCGACGTCTCTCACATTCCAGAGATGGCCGTCGTGACGAGGATTTTCGAGCAGAACTTCGTGCGCGCCCACCGATCCCATGCGGTCGTAGAGGCCGTCGCCCCGGCGGGCCGCCTCGCCTTCAATGTGGTAGAGCGCGTGCGGATGGACGACGGAGCGCGCCGACCAGGCGCTGCCATCCACGCCCGGCAGGTTGGCGATCACTTGCGCGGGCTCGGCCGAGGGGCCGCAAAACCGGCAGGCTTCGGACTGTGGAGCGGCTTCGATGACATCGTCGCCCGTGATCACCCAGGAACGGGTGATGGGATCTTTGCGTAGTTCCATGGCAGTAAGGAGAACAAAAGAACTTGTAATTTGCAATTGGTGATTTGTAATTGAGACGCATTCCAGCGCCGAATTGCAAATTCGCCAATTACAAATTACAAATTACCCATTACCCATTGCTCTATGTCCGAGCCCTCGACGCCGCTGATGCGGCAGTATGCCGCCATCAAGAAAGAGCATCCCAACGCTCTGCTGTTTTTCCGGCTGGGCGACTTCTACGAGCTGTTCTTCGACGATGCGGTGCTGGCCGCGCGCGAGTTGCAGATCACGCTGACCTCGCGCAATAAGGAAAAAGGAGTGGCCATCCCCATGTGCGGCGTACCCTACCACGCCGCCGAGGGCTACATCGCAAAACTGATCCGGCGCGGGTTCAAGGTCGCGGTCTGCGAGCAGGTGGAAGACCCGCGCCTGGCGAAGAAGCTGGTGCGGCGCGAGGTGACGCGAGTCGTCACGCCGGGTACGGCAGCGGATTCGTCGCTGAACGCGGAGGAGAACAACTTTCTGGCGGCGGTGGCGACGGTTGGGGACCGCGTGGGTTTTGCGGCGCTCGATCTTTCGACGGGCGAGTTTCGTGCGACGGAATTTGCGGGTGAGTCGGCTGGGCGGCGCATTCAAGAAGAACTTGAACAATTGCGGCCAAAGGAAATGCTCTATGGATCTTCGGCTCCCTTGCTGGAGCGCGCTGCTGGAGTGCAGATGCGGAGTTTTGCTCCGGACCCTTCGGCTTCGCTCAGGGCAGGCTTGCCAGAGGCCCGTCCCCACACGGGCACGGCGCCTGTCGCTCGGATTTCTGGCGGGGGCTGGGCCGAGACTCCCCTCGACGACTGGATCTTCGCTCCCGACCACGCCATTCCACTGCTTGAAAATCATTTCGGCGTGCTCTCGCTGGAAGGCTTCGGGCTGGCAGGCAAACGGGCAGCGGCTTCGGCGGCCGGGGCAATTCTGTATTACATCCGGTCCACGCAGCGCGGCACGCTCGACCACGTGGACCGCATCGGCTTCTACGAACGGCAGAATTGCCTGGTGCTCGATGCGGTGACGGTGCGCAACCTGGAGCTGATCGAACCGCTGTTTGCGGGAACTGACGCGGGCGTGACCCTGTTCCGCTGCCTGGATGCGACCGTGACGCCGATGGGCAAGCGCCTGCTTGCGCACCTGGATGCTGCGCCCATCGCTGGATCGGGCCGAGATCGAGGCACGGCTGGATTCGGTCGAGGTGCAGGTCAAAGACATCGGTGCGGCGCGAAGAATTGCGGCGGACGCTGGATGGAATTCTCGACCTGGAGCGTCTGCTGAGCCGGGTCACGCTGGAGACGGCGAATCCGCGCGACGTGCTGGCTCTGGCCGCCTCGCTCGCGCGAATCCCCAAGGTGCGAACGGTGTTGGCCGGGTTATCGGAGTCAAGACTATCGGAGTCACGACTGTCGGCGGCGCGAGTGGGCACGCTGCACGGAGCGATCGACGAACTGGGCGATCTGCGCGACAAGATTGATCGCACGCTGGTTCCAGAGCCGCCGCTGACTCTGAGCGATGGCGGAGTGATCGCCGCGGGCATCGACAAAGATCTGGACGAACTCCGCGACCTGAGCCGCAACTCGAAACAGTACCTGGCGCAGAGTGGAGCAGCGCGAGCGTGAGCGGACGGGAATTGGGTCGCTCAAGGTAAAGTTCAATTCCATTTTTGGTTACTACATCGAAATTTCGAAGGCAAACCTGCATCACGCGCCCGCCGACTACGAACGCAAGCAGACGCTGGTGAATGCCGAGCGCTTCACGACTCCGGAGCTGAAAGAGTACGAATCGAAGATTCTCGATGCCCAGGAAAAGATCGTCGAAATCGAGCGGCGGCTGTTTGCCGAGTTGCGTTCCGCGATTGCCGCCGAGGCCAAGCGCATCCGCCAAACCGCGCTGGCACTGGCGGAAGTGGACGTGCTCGGCTGCCTGGCGCACATCGCGGCGCTTGCGAAATTACTGCCGGCCGCAGCTTCGATGAAGCGGAAAAGGCCGAGGACGTCCTGGTGATCTGGAAATTGTCGAAGGCCGTCATCCGGTGATCGAACTGCAGGAACTGGCCGCAGGCAGCGAGCGCTTCGTTCCCAACGATCTGTTTCTTGATTCCTCGACGCACAACATCGTGGTGCTGACCGGGCCGAACATGGGCGGCAAGAGCACCTATCTGCGGCAAGCGGCGCTGATCGTGATCATGGCGCAGATGGGCTCGTTTGTTCCGGCGCGCGCCGTGCGGCTGGGCATTGTCGACCGCGTCTTCACCCGCATTGGCGCCAGCGACAACCTGGCCCGTGGACGCTCGACGTTCATGGTCGAGATGACGGAGACGGCGGCCATTCTGCACACGGCGACGGCGCGGTCGCTGATCCTGCTCGATGAAGTCGGGCGCGGGCACGTCCACCTACGACGGACTGGCGATCGCCTGGGCCGCCATCGAGTATCTGCATGCGCGGGTGCATGCCAAGACTTTGTTTGCCACACACTATTTCGAGCTGACCGAATTGGCCGAACAATTAAGCGGCGTGAAGAATTATCACGTGTCGGTCAAAGAGACCGGAGGAAGCGTGGTGTTTCTGCGCCGGGTCGAACCGGGCGCGGCCGACCGCAGCTACGGAATCGAGGTTGCAAAGCTGGCCGGATTGCCGAACGAAGTCGTAGTGCGCGCACGCGAGGTGCTGGCCGAGCATGAGTCGTCCGAGCACCGGCTTTCGGGCCATCTGACGCCGGGCAGTTCCGCAGAGCCGGAGCGTCCGACGCAGTTAACCATCTTCACACCGCTCTCGCAGCCAGTGCTGGAAAAGCTGCGCGAAGTAGATTTGAACCGGCTAACGCCGCTGGAGGCGCTAAACTTGCTGGCGGAGTTGAAGAAAGAAATCTAACCGCCGAGACGCAGAGTACGTCGAGAAGAGCAGGCAGATCACCATAGCATCTCGTAATGAAAGTACGCTTCGTATCAGGGCATCGCTTTAGCGATGCCGTATGTTGTGTAATGAGACGCAAAACAGAATGACCGATTGGGACCGATTCCGGGAGATACAGACACTTCGAGAGTCGGGGCACCCGGCCGAAGCATTAGTGGAATTCAAGCGCTTTCGCGAGAGTGCCACGGATGCAGCGGACAGAAGCTCAATCCTATTGCACGAAGCCCTTTCCTACTACGATCTCGGCCATTTCGACAAGGAGGTCGAGGCGGCTTTGGAAGCGGTGAGACTTCTCCCCGATGATAGTCCAACTCGACCCTACGCAGAATTTGCGCTGGCATGCGCTCATGGGCATGAGGGTAGATTCGATCTCTCGGCGCAGGAACTCAGGGCATTCCTTAAGAAGCATGCAGACTTCTTGAATGATAACGAGCAAATTCAACTCAGACATGATGCGCAGCTTCGGTTGATCGCAAATCTAATAGTTCTCGGTCACGCTATCGAACCGTTGTCTATCGTGAACGCTCTCAAGACGGAAGACGTCTCCCTAGAAGAAAGGGCGGAGCTCTTGTACCGGGAAGCGACGGCATACGGACTCCTTGAACGCCATGATCGCGCTCTGAAACTATACGAAGAGGCAATCACCGGCCCGCTGGATCGCTCTCTGGTTGCGAGGGCTCATTTCCACATAGGAGAGGTTCTGTACGACCGAGGGGAGTTCTCGCAGGCGCTCAATGAGTTCAGAATTGCCGAGACCCTGGCTGACCCGAGCAGCCCAGATAAAGACCATTTCGCAAGATGGGTCAAGCACACTCTTCGTGCTGCGGGGAATATGGGGGCAGAAGAAACTGTTTCTTGAACTCAGACACACAGATGGGTGACTCAATTCTTGACATCGGCCAACTCCTAATCATCGGTTTCGACGGGGCGGAGATGTCTCCTGGCCTCGATTCCCTGCTCACAAAGATTCAGCCGGCGGGCGTGATTCTGTTTGCCCGCAACATCGCTGGAGCCGAGCAGACGCACACTCTTCTGCGCGAATGCCGGAAGCGCGTGGCCACGCCGCTTTTCACTTGCGTGGACCTTGAAGGCGGCACCGTGGATCGTTTCCGAAACGTGCTCGGTTCGGCGCCATCTCCGGCAGAGGTTTTTGCCACGGGCAGCCGAGCGCTCTTTCGCAAGCATGGACGCGTGATTGGCGAAAACTGCCGCGCGCTTGGCTTCAACGTGGATTTTGCCCCGGTGCTCGATTTGGCCTTCGAGGCTTCGCGGGCGGTGATGAAATCGCGGACGGTCTCGGACGATCCGAAACAGGTGGTTGCCTATGCGCGCGAGTTTCTGCGCGGGTTGGCCGATGCCGGCGTGCTTGGCTGCGGCAAGCACTTCCCCGGACTGGGCGAGGCCACTCTCGACACGCATCATGAACTTCCCAGCGTGGAAAAGCCTCTGCGCAAATTGTGGGAGCAGGATCTGGTTCCCTATCGGTCGTTATCGTTGCGCCACGAGTTGCCTATGGTCATGGTTTCGCACGCGGCGTTTCCGGCCGTCACGAAAAAGCGCACCCCGGCTTCGCTCTCGAAGAAGTGGATCACCGACATTCTGCGCAACAAGATTGGCTACCGCGGCCTGATCTGTTCCGACGATTTGGAGATGGGCGGCGTACTGGCAGCCGCTTCGATTGAACAGGCGGTAATCGGCCACATCCGCGCCGGGGGCGATCTTGGCCTGATCTGCCATCGCGAAGATTTCATTCTGCGCGCGCATGAAGCACTGGTCCGCGAGGCCGAGCGCGACGGCAGATTTGCCCGGCGAGTTCGGGAATCGGCGCGGAGCGTGCTGGCATTTAAGAAGAAGGCGTTTGCGAAGAAAACAGCGGGGCGTCAAAGTCCCGCCCCCACTCCCGCACGAGTCGAGAAGCTCACGCGCCAACTCTGGGAGTTCGGCGAAGAGATTCGGCTGGCGACACTCGCTCGCGAGGAGCCCGCATGAGCATGATTGTTGCCGGCGTGATGAGCGGCACTTCGGCGGACGGAATCAACGTGGCGCTGGTGCGGTTCCCCTCCGATGCGAATGGACGGGCCAGAGGCCCGTCCCCACACAAAGCCCCCCACTCAGACTTCAAACTTCTTGGTCACGAGGAGTACCCGTTCCCCGCCCCGGTTCGGCGCGCAATCCTGGCAATGATGAACGCGGAGTTAGCCCGCGTTGCCGATCTGGCGCGACTGAACTTCCTTCTCGGCGAACTCTATGCGGAGGCGGTGGCAAGAACGGCGCGCAAGCATCGCGTGAAACTCGACCTGGTCGGCTGTCATGGGCAGACGCTCTATCACCAGGGAACCGCGGAACGATTTCTCGGGCGCAAATTGGCGGTGACGTGGCAAACCGGCGAAGGCGCGGTGATCGCCGCACGGCTGGGGGTGCCGGTGGTTTCTGACTTTCGTCCCGCCGACATGGCAGCGGGAGGCAAGGGGGCGCCGTTGGTTCCCTTTCTCGATTACTTTTTCTATCGCGACCCGCGCGTAGCGCGTATTGCGCAAAACATTGGTGGCATCGCAAACCTGACGGCGATCTCCACGGGCGCATCGCTCGGCCAAGTGGTTGCCTTTGACACCGGCCCAGGCAACATGGTTATCGATGCGGTGATGGAGGAACTGTACGGACGGCGTTACGACCGCGACGGCAAAGTCGCAGCCTCTGGACGCGTGCTCGATGGAGTGATTGCGCGGTTGTTGCGCGCGCCCTTTTTCCGGCAGAAGCCCCCGCGCACCGCGGGCCGCGAAGAATTTGGCCGCGAATACGTGGGCCGGTTTCTTCAGCTCTGCCGCGGCGCCGGCAAACCCGACGTGGTTGCGACGGCAACGGGCTTAACGGCGCGATCGATTGCCGACGCTGTCGAGCGATTCGCTGTGCCGCGATTCCATGCGCGCCGAAAACCAACCAGCCGCCAAATGATCGTTTCCGGCGGAGGCGCGAAGAATTCGACGCTGATGGCCATGCTGCGCACCGAAATCGCTCCTCTCGGCATCGAACTTCATTTCTCGGACGAGTTTGGCCTTCCGGCGGAGGCAAAAGAAGCGGTGGCATTTGCCCTGCTCGCGCACGAAACGTGGCATCGGCGGCCAAGCAATGTGCCTGCGGCGACGGGAGCGAAGCGGGCGGCGATCCTGGGAAAGATTTCGTATGCGTAAGGCGGCGGGAGCGGCGCGAACAAGAAGCAGGTCCTTCGCTTTGCTCAGGATGACAATTCTGTTTTTGTTCCTCCTCGCATGCGTGTTACCTCTTCTCTCCTGCTCCAAGCCTCCTGACCCCAACACGCTGGTCATGATCATCGAAAGCAGCCCAACGAATCTCGACCCGCGAGTGGGAATCGACGGGCAGTCGGAGCGTATTGACGAACTGCTCTTCGACGCATTGCTGACGCGCGACGAGCATTTTAATGTTCAGCCTGGCCTGGCCGAGCGTTGGGAGATTCCCGATCCGCTCACCTATGTTTTCCACTTGCATCCTGGCGTAACGTTTCATGATGGGCGGCCGCTTACATCGCGCGATGTACAGTGGACGCTCGATTCCCTGCTCCAGGGCAAGATTCGAAGCACCAAGACTTCGACGTACAGCCGTTTCGTGGATCGGATCGAAACGCCCGACAAATTAACCGTGGTCTTCCATCTGAAAGAGCCGTGGGCCTCCTTGCTCTGGAATCTCTCCGAGGGAGCGATTGGGATTGTGCCCTATGGCTCGCTCGATGAAATCACGCGCCAGCCGATCGGAACCGGGCCCTTCAAATTCGTCAGCGCGGAGACGGACAAGGAGGTCATCCTGCAGCGCAACGATACTTACTGGGGCGCAATTCCGCATCTAGCCCGGGTACGTTTCGCCGTGGTGCCCGACGCCACCACGGAGGCCCTCGAACTGCGAAAAGGCAGTGCCGACCTCACCATCAACGCACCGATGTCGCCCGACACCATCGTCACTCTCGAACGTTATCCGTCCCTCATCGTGCAGCATGGACCGGGTACCAGGCTGGCCTACCTGGGATTCAATCTGCGCGATCCTATTTTGAAAGATGTACGGGTTCGGCAAGCGATCGCCTACGCTCTGGACCGTCGTCCCATGGTGGAATACCTATGGCGTAATCAGGTCCAGCCGGCACGCAGCATTCTGCCACGGCAAAGCTGGGCGTACAACGATGACGGGCCACGATACGATTACGATCCCGGCAAAGCTCGGCAACTGCTCGACGCCGCCGGCCACCCAGCCGTGAACGGCGTGCGCTTTCATATCACGATGAAGACCTCGACCGACGAAAACACGCGCCTGATGGTCGCCGTCATGCAACAACAGCTGCGCGCGGTCGGCATTGCGCTCGACATTCGCACTTTCGAGTTCGCCACTTTTTTTGCCGACGTCAGCAGCGGTGCTTTCCAACTGTATTCGCTGCGCTGGATCGGAGGAAACGAAGACCCCGACATTTTTGACGCAGCCTTTCACTCGCGCAACTTTCCTCCCGCAGGCAGGAACCGCAGTTTCTATTCCAATCCGCGGATCGATACCCTGATCGATCAGGCCAGCCGCGAGACAAATCAGGGTGACCGCAAGCGACTTTATGCTGAACTGCAGCAAATTCTGGCGCAGGATGTTCCGTCTATAAACCTGTGGTACTTCGACAATGTGTTGGTGCACACGCGCCGCGTGCGGAATGTCACGCTGAATCCCTCGGGAAATTACGATTTTCTGACGACCGCTGAAATCAGCAGCCCGTAACTACCTTTCAGCCACGCGACACGGGGACCGCCGCGATTTTCACCGTGTTACCATCGAATCTTGAACATTCTTTTTATCGGTGACATTTTTGGCCGCCCGGGGCGGGCGATCGTAAAGGAACGGCTGCCCGAACTGCGCAAGCGGCACGCCGTCGACCTGGTCATTGCCAACTGTGAAAATGCCGCGGCCGGGTTTGGCATCACTCCTCCGCTGGCGGAAGAGCTGTTTGACCTGGGCATCGACGTGATGACCACCGGCAATCACGTCTGGGACAAACGCGAAATCATCGAATATTTCCAGATGGCGGATGGCAATCCGCACAGTCCGGCGCGCCGGTTGTTGCGGCCGGCAAATTTTGCGCAGGGTCTGCCCGGTTGGGGAGTGTACGAAGGCCAGAAGAACGGCACCGGATATGCCGTCGTCAATCTTCAGGGACGGGTCTTCATGGGCTCGAGCGACGATCCCTTTCGCTATGCGGATCGCCTTTTGGAGCAGATCAAATCGAAAATCGTGTTTGTCGACTTTCATGCCGAGGCGAGTTCCGAAAAAGTCGCCTTCGGCTGGTATCTCGATGGGCGCGTGACCGCCGTGGTGGGCACGCACACGCACATTCCAACGGCGGATGAGATCGTGCTGCCGAAAGGCACTGCTTACATCACCGACGTTGGCATGACCGGGCCGTACGACAGTGTCATTGGCGTGAAGAAAGAATTAGTAATCGAAAAGTTTCTCAGCGGGATGCCGTCGCGCTTCGAGCCGGCCAACGGCGATGTCCGCCTCTGCGCCGTGCTGGTGGAATGCGATGCCCAGACCGGCCGCGCCACCCGGATGGAACGGCTAATGCTGCGCTAAAGCCTTCCTGTAGAGACGCGGCTTGCCGCGTCTCAGCCGGTGGAAACGGATAGCCCCAGGGCCAGCCCGACTCCACATTCAGCAAAGCCGGTTACGACCGTAGTTCCCTATCGAGTATTTCTGTTGCAAGACATGGCCAGGCGGGCATTCTATAGTAACTAATATGCGATGGCTGCCAGCGGGAATTTGTTTGTTGATGGCCGGAGTGTGTCTGGCCGCGGACACTCCGGTAGCCGCTCCCTCGCTCTGCTCCAATTCCGGCGGTGCGCCCGTCTGCCACGGCCCTAAGAAAGACCTGAAGGCCGCCCGCCAAGCCTTCGCGCGCGGCCTCAAACTCGAGAAATCGCAGAACGACAATTTGCAGAATCTCGACCAGGCCTTTTACGAATTTGAGGAAGCGTCTCGCCTGGTCCCGCAAAACGTCGAGTACCTCACCGCGCGGGAGATTACGCGGCAACATCTGGCCGGGCTGCATCTGGAACGCGGAAACAGCGACCTGCTCGCCGGCCGGCAAGTGGAGGCGCTGGCGGAGTTTCGAACCGCGCTGAATCTCGATCCGCAGAACGAATTCGCCGCGCAGCGCATCAGCGACGCCCTGGGACCCGCGCCGGTTCACGCCGCAGGCCCCACGCAAGTGGTCGCCAGCGCCGACACGCTCACCGCCAAACCAATCGACGGACACCATGACGTCCACTACCGAGGTGACTCGCGTGGTCTTGTCACCGCGGTCGCTTCGAGCTACGGGCTGACGGTAGTCTTCGACGACAGCTTCCCCAGCCGCCGCGTACGATTCGACTTGGAGAACGCAGATTTCGCAACCGCTATGCAGGCGGCTTCCGCTGCCACCAAGAGTTTCACGGTGGCGCTGGAAGACACTGTTCTTTTTGCCTGCGCCGACACTCCGGACAATCACCGCCTCTACGACCGCATGGGCATGCGCTCCTTTTACATCTCCGCCGGCAGCCTACAGGATTTAAACGAGCTGCTGAACCCGCTGCGGACGCTCTTTGAATTCAAGTTCGTGAGCCTCAACGCCTCGTCGAACACCATCACGGTGCGTGGACCGAAAGGGTCGCTGGAAGCCGCAACCCGGTTTTTGGGACAGTTGGACAGCCCCCGCCCGGAAGTCATACTCGATCTGAAAGTCTTCCAGGTAAGCCATACCTACGCTCGCAACATAGGACTGCACATTCCCGACGTTTTCAATCTTTTCAACATTCCCGCGGCCGCACTTGCCGCTGTCGGCGGACAAAACATCCAGGACCTGATCAACCAGCTGATCGCCTCCGGCGGCATCAACCAAGCCGGCAGTCAGTCCATTTCCGCTCTGCTGGCGCAGTTGCAAGGGCAGCAGAACTCGATCTTCAGCCAACCCCTGGCGACCTTCGGCGGCGGCCTCACCTTCATGGGCCTTAGCCTCGATCAGTTAGCCGCCGCCCTTTCCATGAATGAAAGTTCCGTCCGGCAGCTCGATCACGTCCAGCTGCGCGCTTCCCAGGAGAAAGACGCCACCTTTAAGCTGGGATCGCGTTATCCCATCCTCAACGCCAGCTTCGCTCCGATTTATAACAATGCGGCGATCTCGCAGGTCGTCGGGAATCAGTCGTACGCCGCGCCCTTCCCGTCGGTCAATTATGAAGACATCGGACTGAACATCAAGGCCAAGCCGCTGGTGCACGGCAATTCCGACGTGGCCCTCGACCTGGAGATACAATTCCGCACCTTGGGAGCCGCCAGCGTGAATGGCATTCCCGTCATTGCCAACCGCGAGTACAAAGGGGGAATCCTGCTCAAGGAAGGGGAACCGGCGGTGGTGGCGGGAATGATTACCGCCTCCGATCAGAGGAGTCTGAACGGACTGCCTCTCGTCTCCAAAATCCCTGGCCTCGGCGACCTCACGTCGCAAACTTCCAAACAAGAAGAGGACGATGAGTTGCTGATCCTGATCACGCCCTATATCGTTCGCAGCCCGGAACGCACCGAAGCGCCGGAAATCTGGATGGGAAAATAAATCGAGAAATAAATCGGGTAATCGGGTGATCGGCCCATCGGGTGATCGAAAGTCAAGAACCTTCGGGTTTTCAGGTTTCAGATGGCCAGATGACCCGATCACCCGATGGCCCGATCATTTCTGGCTTGCCTCGAAGTCCACAATCTTCTTCAAAAGTTCCACCGGCGCCGCCCCGGGCAAGTTTCGTCCGTTGATGAACAGCGTTGGCGTGCTATTCACGCCTACCGACTTTCCCAGTGCGATGGAAGCCTCGACTCCGGCTTTCGTATCCGGCTTGGCGGCGCAGGCGGCGACCTCGTCGGCATTCGCGCCTGACGCGGTCGCGATGGCTTTCAGTTTTTCATCGGCGTTGGCCTCGGTGATATTGGCCTGCTCCTCAAACGTCTTCAGGATGAATTTCCAGACCGCATCATTGCCGGCGCGTCCCACGCAATCCACATAATCCGCGGCTTTCTCCGCCCAGTTATGCAGGGGCAGCGGGAAATTCTGGAAAACGAAATGGACCGTCGGGCTCCTGCGCCAGTAACTGCTCGATCGTGGGCGCCGCTTTTGCGCAGTGCGGGCACTGCATATCGCTGAATTCGACAATCGTCACCGCAGCCTTAGCCGGTCCCTTCGCCGGGCCGTTCACTCCTTTTTCCAGCTTGGCCCGGGCATCGTCAAACGGCTTCGCCCCGAAGGGCAGGACGTCGCCCGTAATGGCATGCTTGCCGTCCGAGCTAACCAACAACCGATTCGGGTTCGAGCCTTGCGCATTCGTGATCACCACCGAAACCTCCGCCAATCCCGGCATCTCGGACGGACGAATCTCGTTCACCTTCCACGTGATGGTGGGATCGTAGCCAAACATCTGGAACAGAAACGAGTTGACCGTGTCTTCGCTGGGCAGAACCGTCGCAACTGGAGCGGTCGGCATTGCGGCTGGTTTAGCTGCTGATTTTGCGGAGTGGGCGGCCAGAGCAGCGGGCTTGGTTTGAGCAACGGCGATGCCGGACAACAGAAGGACAGCAAGCAATGTGCGACGCATGAGTGTCATAGTGTGGAATTCGATTGGAATTCGATTGTTACAAAAACCGGCGATGTTGTCATTTCTGAATAAGAAACTGCGGGCTTCGCCCGCCGGACAGCCTAGGGCGGCTGTCCCTACGCAGACATCTTAGAACTCTGCTTTCGCCGCGATTGGAAATCTCCGTCCATAGCCGAACGCCTTGGCGGAGATCTTGATTCCAGGCGCCGCCTGCTGCCGCTTGTACTCGCTGCGCTCCACCATCCGGATCACCCGCTGCACCAGATCCAAGTCAAAATTATGGCTGCGCGCAATCTGTTCGGCCGAACGCGACTCTTCCACGTAATCTTCGAGAATCGCATCGAGCACGTCATAGGGCGGGAGTGAATCCGAATCTTTCTGATCCGGGCGCAATTCCGCCGATGGCGGCTTCTCGATAGTCGCTTCCGGAATCACTTTGCGCCGCGAGTTCACGTAAGCGCTCACGCGGTACACCAGCGTCTTCGGCACATCCGAGATCACCGCCAGTCCACCGACCATATCGCCGTAGAGCGTGCAATAGCCGACCGCCAATTCGCTCTTGTTGCCGGTCGAAAGCACCAGGGCGCCGAACTTGTTCGACAGGGACATCAGCAGCAATCCGCGAGCGCGGGACTGAATGTTTTCTTCGGTGACGTCTTCCGGCCTGCCGGCAAACACCGGCGCCAGCGTTTGGCGTGCGGCTTCGTAGATTTCCTGGATCGAGAGCAGTTCGAAGCGAATCTTCAGGTTCCTGGCCAGTTCCCGCGCGTCGTTAATCGATCCTTGCGAGGAATACGGCCCCGGCATACCCACGCCGATCACGTTCCCGGCGCCAAGCGCATCCACCGCAATCGACGCGGTGAGCGCGGAATCGATGCCGCCGCTCAGTCCGACGATCGCCCGTTCAAAGCCGCATTTGCGGACATAGTCTCGCGTGCCCAGAACCAGCGCCTCATACGCGCTGCCTTCTTCCCCCGCGATCTGTGGGTGCATGTCTCCGGTCAGCTTGTCGGAGTCAAAGTAGATCAGGTCTTCTTCGAACGACTTCCCTTGCGCAATCACTTGTCCGCCGGGCGCGATCACCAGGCTCGATCCATCGAAGACCAGGCTGTCGTTGCCCCCGACCTGGTTCACCATCGCGACCGGAACTTTCTGATTCTTCGCGATGGTCGCCAGCATGTCGCGGCGCAGTTCGCGCTTGCCCAGCCAAAACGGCGACGCGGAAATGTTGAGCACGAAATTCCCGCCCGCGCGGATCAGTTCCTCCACGGGATCGATGCCATAGAGCCGCCGGTTCCAGAAGCGCTTGTCGTTCCAGGCATCCTCGCAGATGGTCAAAGCCATCTGCTTGCCGCAAAAACTGAACAGTTGCTGGCTCCTGGCGGGAGCGAAATTTCGCATCTCGTCAAAGACGTCGTATGTGGGCAGCAACATCTTCGACTGGATGAATTCGATGCGTCCCTCGCGCAACAGGGCGGCGGAGTTCATCACGGTTTTGCCAGAGTCCGCTTCGGCCGGAGTTACTAACCCGCAGATCACCGCCATTCCCCGCGTTTCGGAGGCGATCCGCTCGACCGTGGAGCGGCAGCGCGCCACAAACGACGGTCTCTCGACCAGATCGCGCGGCGGATAACCGCAGACGGCGAGTTCCGGAAACAGAATCAGCCCAGCGCCAGCCGTCCGTGCCTGCAGCGCAAACTGGACGATCTTGGCAGCGTTGCCAGAGAAGTCCCCCACGGTGGGGTTGATCTGGCCCAAGGCAATCTTCACATTCCTAGTGTAAAAGGTCGGGCGTGGAAGGTCGAGGCCGGAAGATTGGGCCTGTGTGCTCTTAAGTTATTAACTCTTGTTTATTTAGAACCCTTCCCCTCGGTCTTTTGGAATCACAGACTTAGGAAGTCGTTCGCCGGACTACCCGGTCTTAACGGCCGACTCCATCCGCTCTGACGCTACTAAAACATTTCGATGAAATATCGAAAACGGTATTCCGGTGCTGAGGCGTCCGACCGTTGCACGATATTCCCGTCTGCTGAGTTGTCTAAGCCGATCAAGAAGGAAAAACTCCTCCCACTTCGGCACCGTCTTCTGAAAAGCGGCAAGCAGCGATGTCTCCAGCGGGTGATTGACGTGCTTGGTATTCCAAGGGCAGGCGTCTTGGCAAATCTCGCACTCCATTACGCGATTCCCCATCGCGGCACGGGCTTCTTGGGGCAGATTATCTGTCTGCAGCAGATAGGACAAACACCGGCTCTTCTCGAGCACATACGGCTGTGCGAGCGCCCCCATCGGGCATGCCCGCTGACATTTGTTGCAGCCTTTGCAGTGATCGGTTTCTGGTTGGGAGATGGGGGCCAAATCTGCGTTGGTCAAGATACCGCCAAGCGCGAGGAATGTGCCGTATTTCTTGGTAACCACCAGAGAGTTCTTCCCTTGCCATCCCAGACCGGCACGGATTGCCGCAAGTTTTAAGGGTAGGAACGATCCGTTGCTCCGGAGATCATTACACACCAATGCGGCGTATCCTTGTCGTTGCAAGAGGGCGGCGAGTGGCTTCAGCGGCGCAACGACGTCGTTAAAGAATCCCGATAGGAACAGTCTGCTCGTTCGGCCTGTATGGGGTTGATTCCACGATGGAAGGACGAGGCCTCCGATGTAAACACCGGCAACGATGATGGTCTTTGCGTCCGGCAACGAAAGCGTAGGATTGCGCCGTTTGGAACGCTTCAGAATGTAGCCTTGAAACTCGAATGCCCGTGCGAAGCCAATGACGTCGATTCCAAGGCCTTCCGCCAGCTCCTTGATTTTGCCAGCAAGATCGGACCCCATCATGACCACTCTCCAAGGCAAACCCCAGAATTCTTGTCCAGGAATGACCGCCCGCCTTATCTATCTCCCTGATCTTCCGGACGAACTCCAGTTGGGCGCTGGATCGGAACCGGGTCCGGTCGGAGGCGGCACCGGGGCCATCGGTGGCACGCTGGAAGGATTGGCCGGATTCGACTCCGGCATCTCTTCTCCGGGACGCCGCAGCGTAGGTGCGTTCGCGGGGCGGTCTTCCTGCTTCTTGGCGACGGTTGGCGCGCCCAGATCGACTTCCTTTTCGACGCGCACGATTTTCTCGCCATCCACCTTCATGGTCTCGACCCGCACGACTTCGTCCCCAACGAAGCGCACAAAATCTACATCCTGCGGGGGAGTGCCGTAGATCCATTCTTCGTACTCCACTTCGTTCTGATCTCCGCCCTCATGCTCGCGCACTTTCTTGGGCGGGCGTCCCTTCGCATAGATCACCATCTCGTGATTCATTCCCACCAGCACGTGGTGATTCTTGATGGCATCTTTCACTTGCGGAGGAACGGTTTCGAGATACGCTTCCAGCGGGGATTTCGCATCGAAATCAAACACCGGACGCAGCAACTGCTTCAGCTCCGGCCCCGTCAGCTCCGGAACATACTTGTCGAAGTAGAGATCGACGAAAGAGCCGCGCGCGTTGGCGGAGGAATCCGAGCCGCCCGGAGTTACCGTGGCGCCACCTTGAATCTGGATGTGCTGATACCACTTCTGCTTCTTGACCGGACCACCGTTGATTTCAAAGCGGATGTGGTCGTCTTTGATGGTGACGTCGCTGATGCGGGCCCGGTCGCCGGGTTTGGCGGCCGGTCCCCAGAGCGCGATCAAACGTTGCAGTTCCGAGCCGCTGGGAGTGACAGCTCCGTTCTTGAGTTTCAGTCCAGTCTTCCCCATGGGAAAACTCGCGCGGATGTAGATCAGTTGCTCATTGAAAACGTGGATAACCTCTTCGCGGGTTTGCTTGGAGATCCTTGGCGGCGGAGTATTCCCGGCGAGCGCCAACCCACAGAGTGCCAGAGAGAGGACCAGAAGGATCATTAACCGTCGAAAGCAGGCGCCGTAAACTTGGAAGGACCGCATCCTGCACCCCGTGGCGAGCTCATCCCGATGTACTGATTATAAACCGGTGTGGCCGGGTGCGGTTCGACGTTGCTGTAGACCTTTGCAGGCCGCTCTCCACCCCGGCTGCCGCCGGCTCGGCCCGTGGTATATTTCCCCGTGGCACATCCCTACCACATGAAGGCCAGCGGAGTTGTGTACCTTGTCCTTACGGTTGTTCTTTTCATTCATTTCCTCCGCTATAACAACTACACGACCGACACGGTGGAGTTCGTAGGCAATGTGGTGGCCCTGCACGTTTCCGACCCGGTGGCGATCCGCGATCTCGCCTATCGGGCGGTGACGACCGAAGCACCCGCCATGGTTGTACCGCACATTCTCGGCACCGACCTGGCCACGGAAGAAGCGGCCGTGCGTCGCGCCAAACATGCCGATGCCTATCGCTTCGCGCAGTTCCTGCCCTATTTTTCGGTTAAGCCCCTTTACATCGAGGCCCTCAATCTGGTTCACAAAGCGGGAGTCGGGTTGGTGCGTTCGATTGCCGTAGTGTCGGCCGTCTCGTTTGCCGGGATGGCGGCCCTGATCTACTGGTGGGTGCTCAAACTCGGCGGTTCCATGTGGGTGGCGTGCGTGGTTTTGCTGACCCCGGAGATGTCAGCCCTGGCTCAGGGCACCGGGCCGGACGGGCTCTCGGTTCTGTTTCTACTGGGCGGGCTCTTCTTTCTCTGGCATGTGAGGCCCTCGGTGGGAGTTATGTTGCTGTTATTGTCCGCGTGGGTGCGCCCCGAGAATGCGATTTTCTGCATCCTGGCTCTGGTTTATCTCGCGGTCAAGGGCAAACTGCGCGTTTGGATGGCTGTTGTTTTCATCGGAATCTCGGCCCTGACTCCGATGGCCATCAATCATTTCGGCGGCTATGGCTGGAAAGCGCTGTACTCGCACACCTTCAAGTTCACGGAAATGGATCCGGGAGTGTTTGTTCCCACCTTCACCGTATCCGACTATCTCCATGCCTTGCGTTCCGGAGTGCGAGAGGCGCTGCACAGCAGTCTTATCGCTTACTTGCTTCTTTGGATTACGGCCTTCCGCCTGGCGCCGCGCATGCGGTGGCCACTTCTGCTTTGTGGATTATTCTCAGTGGCGAAATTTGTCCTCTATCCCAATTTCGAACCACGATATTACGGCTTGCTGTACTTGGTAACTGCGATTGGCACGTGCGCCGCGGTACAGAGTAAGGTTGCCTCTCACGGAGTTACGACATAACTGGCGTCCTCTTAACGGACAATGAACTCATCCACAAAGAAGACCGCGCCATCTACACCGGGCATTCTAACGTTTTCTATGGTTGCAGTTGCGGCCGTCGTTCTCGCCCTTCCCATGCTTCTCCATGGCCCACTGGCGCAGGGTCATGATGCAACCGAGCACATCAACTTCGCGCGCCATTTCAGCGAGCAATTCTGGGGAGGCGAATTGTGTCCGCGCTGGCTTGCGGGAATGAACCGCGGCCTGGGCAGCCCCACCTTCTTTGTATTCCCACCCTTCCCCAGTTATGTTTATGCGCTGTTAGAGCCCGCCGGAAGGATTCTTCATTTCAACGCATTCAACATGGGAGAGTTTCTCGCCCTCCTTGGCTCTGGAATTTGCGCATCTTTTTGGCTCAGCACCATGGCCAGTCAGCGGGTTGCGTGTGCCGGCGCAATACTCTACATGCTGATGCCCTATCATCTCACGGTCGATTATTATCGCCGGGCGGCCCTGCCAGAGTGCTGGGCTTTTGTTTGGATGCCCTTAGTGCTCTACTTCAGCGCAAGAGCGATGCGGCGGGATCGTGTTTACCTTCTCAGGCTTAGCACTGGCTTATGCGTTCCTCATCCTAAGTCACCTTATCACTGTGTTGATATTCTCCCTTATTCCGTTGGCTGCCGCTCTAACGCTATCGGCGCAAGGTCAAAAGGTGAAATCTGCTCTCCGCATCGCTGGAGGAATGTTCTTAGGTACCGGCCTGTCCTGCTTTTATCTCGTCCCTGCGCTGTCCCATGCCCGCTATTTCCCGGCATCCAAGTTGTACCCGTGGTCCTTTGTTCAAGATAACCTCATCGCCATAGGAACGCTGTTACACGCAGGGGGGTTTGTTCATGCGATCTCCTTGACGGTTCTTGCCATGATCGCTCTCGGTGGGTTGTGCAGCGTCATTGTGTTCGCCCAAGGCAGCAAAGACTCCAGAACGAAAGTGCTTTTCTGGCTTGCGGTTTGCGTCATTCCGGTATTTTTGATGTTACGGCTGAGCTTCCCGGTATGGAAGATGTGTCCCCTGCTGTTCGCGGCGATACAGTTTCCGTGGCGTCTCAATATCGTCTTGTGTCTCGCGGTGCTTGCAATCATCACGGTGTTCCTGTCGGAGGCGCCTCGCCTGCCTCGATGGTCCCAGGTTTTGTCGCTGGTTTTGGTGGTCATGCTCATTGTTCCCTGGTTCCTGGCCTACGGCGATATCTGGAAGCGTTACCGGATGGAAGCGGCTTACCCGGCCGAGGCGGTGCCCCTGGTGCCACACGTCGATGACCACGACGGCTGGTTTTCTGCCTGGTCACCTCCCGGCATCGACGAGAACAAGGCGATCGACGCAAGCACTGGGCCGCAAGTGAGATTCTTGACCGGCGAAGGTACCGCGAATGTCCTACTTTGGAAGCCGCGACATATCGAGTTCCAGGCTAACAGCGCAACCGGCGGATGGGTCATGATCCGGCAGTTCTATTACCCCTCATGGAGAGCCGCGTTGGTTAGCCCTTCCAAGGCGAGCCCCGACCAGACCCTCGATATCGATATAAAAGCGGCAATGCCCGAGGGACTCCTGGAACTGCAGGTACCACCCGGGCGTCAACAAATCCAGCTTGAGATTCCGATCGGGCGCGCGGAGCGCGTCGGGTACTGGATCAGCGCAATCTTCGCATTCCTCTGTGCAGGCGCGGCTTGGCGTCAGAGGCGGGAGCGTCGCGCCCAGGTTGCCGAGTCCGAACTGCCGAGCCAGTGAGAGCGCGCGGTAACCGGCAGTGTGAGTACGTCCGTAACGGTGTGGTGTACTTTGTGCACCTGAGGTAACCAGCGTCCACCCCTTAGAATGGATGCAGAACGGACGAGCGCGCCCCGGCGCTTGGGCCGGCAGGATTGCCTTTTGGCGCTAAAGCTTCCTATTCCCGCGCGCGTCCCGCTGTTGTACGTCATCCTTGGCGTGCTCTTGGCGATCAGCGTTCTCCCCATGTACTTCTACTCAGCGCAGATCGAGACCATGAATCGGGAGCGCCTCAAAACCAACGAAATGCTGCTGCAAAATACGGTCACGCGTTCGCTGGCCGACGAGATTTCCCAGCACCAGGAAGCGCTGCGTATGATGCTGGCCAATTTGTCGTCTTCGATTCAGGTCATGATGCTGGCCAGTCCGAGTGGAACCGACCTGAGCGCGCAGAAACTTCTGACGCCCGAGCTCCGGGCCATGCTCGAAAATTTTGTTTCGTCGTCGAACGACATTGCGTATGCCACGTTGCTGAATGCCGACGCCAAGGGAGTTTCCGCCGGCCGCATTGAGCCCGACGCCTTCCTGCAACGCGAACTGGAGCGAGCCTATCAAGCCGCGCGCGAAGGCCGCATCTACAGCGGGCAGCCGTTGATGGTGGGCAGCGGAAAATCGGCGCACACGGTCATGTTGGTCAGTTCGCCGATCGTCGTGGACAAACGATTTCTGGGAATGATCGGGTCGGTTGTCGACATGGACTATCTGATCCGGCGCCTGCAACAAGTCAACCAGAGCGGATTGATGCCGTATGTCGTGGACAGCCAGGGCAGGCTGGTGGCGGCGGCGACGCCGCAATACGCCACCGGTCAGGACATGACCCACTTCGACATCGTCCGCAGCTTCGTGGACGAGGGCGCAAAGGCCCAGTTGGCGGCCACCCTCGAATTCGCCATTCGCAATGAGAATGACAAAGACACGACCCAGATGCTGGGAACCTACAGTCCGGTGACCTCGCTGGATTGGGCGGTGGTGGTGCAGAAGCCGCGCGAAGAGGCCTATCGCGGCATCTACGAGATGCAGCGTACGGGGCGTTTGCTGGCCTGGCTGGCGGTGTTTGTGTGTGTGGGCCTGAGTATCTTTTCGGCGCGGCGGATCACCAGTCCCCTGCAAGTGCTGGCGGAGTCGAGCCAAGCCATTGCCCGCGGCGATTTCTCCCAGCGCGTGCACCTCAAATCACGCACCGAAATCGGTGAACTGGCGACCACCTTCAACACCATGTCGGAAGAACTGGAACAGTTCGTCGAAGACTTGAAGCGCGCCGCCGATGAAAACAAGGCGCTGTTCATGGGGTCGATTCAGATGCTCGCCGGAGCGGTCGACGAAAAAGACCCGTACACGCGCGGCCACTCCGACCGCGTCACGAAATACTCGCTGATGATCGCGGAGGAGATGGGGCTGGATCCTGGATTCCTGGAGATCCTGCGCGTTTCCGCCCAACTCCACGATGTCGGCAAGATCGGCATCGAAGACCGCATCCTGAAAAAACCTGGCGCTCTGACGCCCGAAGAATTCGAGATCATGAAGACGCACACCACCCGGGGCGCGAACATCCTGCGTCCGGTGCCGCAGTTGCGCGAAATGCTGCCGGGAATCGAACTGCATCATGAGGCGCTCAATGGCCGCGGATATCCTTACGGACTGAAAGGCGAGGAGGTCCCTCTGTTGGCGCGCGTCATTGCGGTGGCCGACACCTTTGACGCTCTGACCACCAATCGTCCATACCAGCGGGCTCACGACCCGCTGGAAGCCATGCGCATCATCCAAAGCATCTCCGGACAGCGCCTGGATCCCGGGGCCGTGGCTGCGTTGCTGGCGGTGTTTCAGCGGGGAGAAATTCGGATTCACAAATCACTGACGCTGGCGATCCCGCTGGAAACGGCGGCTCCCGCTCCCGTGCCGCTCCCCGTTCCGCCCCAAATCCCCGATCCTCTCACGGCCGAAATCACGCGGATGTAAATCGGGCGTCGGTCGCTGGTCGCTGGTCGTTCGCTGTTCGCAACTCGTGTTAGTCTCCCGCTCCGGCAACCTGTAAGCAATCAAGAGTAAGGGCTTGCTAACGACTAACGACTAGCGACGAACGACCGCCTTTGGGCCGATTCTCCTATAATCGGAACTGGACTCCTCATGATTCAAACTCTTTTTGGCAGCTTGGACGAAGAACAGAAACCCAGTTTTATCGAACGCATGAAGCAGGCCGTCTCGCGCACGCGCGAGAATCTGGCCGAGCGCATCGAGGATGTCGTTTCCATTGGCAAGGAGATCGACCGCTCAACCCTCGACGACCTGGAAGCGACGCTGATCGGCGCCGACCTCGGCACCACGACCACTCATGAGGTTCTGGAGAAGCTGCGCGACAAAGCCGACCGGAAGCAGATCAAGGATGTGAATGAACTCAAACGGCTGCTGAAAGAGGAGCTGCTGGCGATTCTGACCTCGACCGGTTCGCAGCCCGTAACCAAAGTAGACGGCACGCCAGAGGTGATTATAGTCGTGGGCGTGAACGGCACGGGCAAGACGACGACGATTGGGAAGTTAGCGCAGGTGTTTCGCGCGCAAGGAAAAACAGTGCTGCTGTGCGCGGCCGATACATTCCGCGCGGCCGCGATCGAGCAACTCGAGATTTGGGGACAGCGCACGGGAACCGAAGTGATCAAGACGAAGGCTGGCGGCGATCCGTCGGCGGTGCTCTTTGATGCATTGCAGGCGGCAACGGCGCGCAAGACCGATTACGTGATCGTCGATACCGCCGGGCGTTTGCACACCAAACAAAACCTGATGCTCGAACTCGAAAAAATGAAGCGCACCGCGCAACGCATCGTACCCGGCGCACCGCACGAGACTCTGCTCGTGATGGATGCCACGACCGGCCAGAATGGATTGCAACAGGCGCGGCAATTCACGCAATCGTCCGGAGTCACGGGAATTGTGTTGACCAAGCTCGACGGCACGGCCAAAGGCGGCGTGGTGGTCGCAATCTCGCGCGAGTTGGGCCTGCCCGTGCGATATGTGGGAGTGGGCGAGAAGGCGGGGGATCTGCTGCCGTTCGATCCTAAAGAGTTTGTGGAGTCGTTGTTTGCGTGAAAATCCACCACGGGATGAAATAGTCTCTCTGATCTGATGACAACCGACGAACAACACATGCGCAGGGCGCTGGAATTAGCGCGAGCGGGCATTGGGCTTGTGTCGCCGAATCCGGCGGTGGGCGCGGTTGTGGTGGACGCGTCGGGCCGCGAAGTTGGCGCGGGCACGCACACCTATGACGGCGTGAAGCACGCCGAAATTCTTGCCTTGGAGCAAGCGAGCGATCGGGCGCGCGGCGGAACTCTCTACCTGAATCTGGAGCCATGTTCGCATCAGGGCCGCACCGGGCCCTGCGCCGAGGCCGTGATTGCCGCCGGAATCACCCGCGTAGTCTGCTCCATGGAAGATCCGAATCCACAAGTAGCGGGACAGGGATTTGCGAAGCTCCGCGCGTCCGGGATCAAAGTGGAGATCGGACTATTCCAAGCAGAAGCCAAGAAGCTGAATGAAAGTTTCGCCAAGTACATCCGGCACGGCAAGCCGCTAGTCACGCTGAAGTCGGCAATGACCCTCGATGGCAAGATTGCTGACGCCACGAAACCGGGTACGGAGCCGGGCTCGGCCACGCCGGCGACGGAGGGCGCGCGCAGTGGATACCATTGGATCACGGGCGAGGTCGCGCGCGCGCATGTGCAGCAACTGCGCCACCGGAATGACGCGATCCTGGCGGGGGTGGGAACGGTGATGGCGGATGATCCGCTGCTTACCGACCGAAGCGGCCTTCCGCGAAAGCGTAAATTGCTGCGCGTGATCCTGGATTCCTACTTGCGTATTCCCCTTGCATCGCGCGTCATTCAGACTGCTGAGAACGATGTTCTGGTGCTGTGTTCGACGGCGGAGGAACAGCCTAGGCAAGCGCTCGAAGCGAAGGGGATTCGCGTAGAACAAATATCGGCGACGGCAGATGGCCGGCCCGACTTCGCCGCGATTGTCCGGCGCCTGGGAGAACTGGAAATCACGAGCCTGCTGATCGAAGGTGGAGCTCTGGTGAACGGCGCGGCCCTGGCTTCGGGCGAGGTGGACAAGGTGTTCCTCTACTACGCGCCGAAGATTTTTGGCGAGGGCGCGGTTCCCTTCCTTGCTGGCGAAAGTCTGCACGGAAGAGCCCAGTGCGTACAGCGCATCGAGCTGCACCGATTCGGAGAAGACTTCGCGCTGGAAGGGTATCTGCGCGATCCGTATTCGGGATGAGTTGAACCCTCATATTCACTACCCGAGTATGGTTTATCACGACACTAATATGATTACGACAGCATGGATTTAAACCAGGAACTCACGGCATACTACTACGAGGAGAGAAATCGTTCTTATGTTTACCGGAATTGTCGAAGAAGTAGGAAAAGTCGTAAAGATCGAGCAGCGTGGCGAGAATCGCCGCATCACCGTTGAGGCCGCGAATGCGCCGAAAGAATTGGGAACCGGCCACAGCATCGCGGTCAGCGGCGTTTGCCTGACGGCGCTTGACATCAAACCCAAATCATTCTGCGCCGACCTGGCTCCAGAAACGTGGGTGCGAACTTCGTTCTCAAGAATGCACGAGGGCGCCATGGTGAACCTGGAGTTGCCGATGAAGGCCGACGGGCGCTTCGGTGGCCACCTCGTCCAGGGACACGTCGATGGCGTGGGCAAACTGATCGAACTCGAGCGCATCTTGGACTCGAAGGGCCGGGATTCCGAGAACTGGTGGCTGCATATTGAAATCCCTTCCGAGGTCGAGAAGTACACCGTCTACAAGGGGTCGATCTGCATTGAGGGCATCAGCCTGACGGTCGCAAAGCTCGAACGGAACCGCTGCACCATCGCCATCATTCCCCACACCGTCGAACTCACCAATCTCGGATCGCTTAAGCCGGGCGATCCCGTCAACCTGGAAGCCGACGTGATTGCGAAGTACGTAGAAAAGATGATGAAAGGCGACCCCGCGCAAAGTTCGCTCACGGTGGAGAACCTGGTCGGGCAAGGCTTCTAGAGGCAGTTGTCAGTTCTCAGTAAAACCCGGCGGCACTCACTGAGAACCGGGAACTGAGAGCTGCTCTTACGCTTCGAGCTTCAACTCATCCAGTTCCAGAAATTCCTGAATGATGGGCTCGCGAGAATTCTCCATGTCCTTGTAGGGCCCGAAGAATATCGCACGGCCTTCATAAAAGAAGACAACGCGGTCGGCCAACTTCTTGGCCAGGCGCATGTCGTGGGTGACGACGACCGAGGTTAAGTGCAATTGCAGTTTGAGCCGGGCGATGAGGTCGCCGAGCAGATTCCCCATCAGCGGATCGACCATGGTGGTGGGCTCGTCGTAGAGCACGCACTCGGGCTGAGCGGACAGCGCTCGCGCGATGGCGACCGAACGCTTCATGCCGGTGGAAAGGTCGGAAGGTAGCAACTCGCGCATTTCCTTGACACCGACCATTTCGAGCAGGCCATCGACGACCTGATAAATTTGCTCTTCGGAAAGCTCTCTTTTTTCGCGCAAAGGGAAGGCAACATTTTCGCCGACCGTTAAGGAATCGAACAGCGCGCCGTTCTGGAACACCATGGTGACTTTCTTGCGGATGCCTTCGAGTTGCACTTCGTTGTAACCGGTGATGTCCTGGCCGGCGACAATGACCCGGCCGGAATCCGGCTTGAGGAAGCCCATGATGTTGTGGAGCGCCACCGATTTTCCGACGCCGCTGCGGCCGAGAATGCACACCATCTCACCCGGCAACACGTCGAAGGTGACGTTCTGAAGGACGACCCGATCTCCAAATGCCTTGCAGACGTCCTTGAATTCGATATAGGGAGATAGCGCGCCCGCAGCACCCATGCCTATCAGCATGGCACGAGACGCCGCGCCGCTCAAGCGCTAGCGTAGGGACATGCTAGCGTAGGGACAGCCGCCCCCGGCTGTCCAGCGGGGCAAAGCCCCGCCACGCTCTTGAGTCCTTGGGAACTGCAAACAAAACCCTGGCGAGCTGCGCTCGCCTGGACAGCCGGGGGCGGCTGTCCCTACGTGGGCTTCAGCCCGCCCTCGGCGGCTTGGCGATCTTGCGGGGTGTTCACATTGAAAAAATCCCGCTCGGAAAAACCCGCTGCCGCCAATTCGTTCTCTTCGATTACCCGAACCGACACGCCGGAAAACGCCGCATCGACCTTGTACTTCCCTGCCCGCAGAGCCTGCTCGGCGACCGTCGAAAAATCGCGTCGATACACCGCACAGAGCGGCTGAAATCCTCTGCCGGTGCGAGGCACAGTAATGACGGCATCGCTTGCTTCGGCCGTCGTGAAAAGAAATGCGAGAAGCTCCCTGGAGACGAAGGGCATGTCCACGGCGAGCATCAGGTTCAGTTCGGCGGTGGAATGTGTGAGCGCGGCGTGAATGCCAGCAAGAGGACCGCATCCGGGGAAAATGTCGGCCACCACGGGTACATACTTGGAGGATCCGTAGGTTGCAAACCTGCCGGGGTCGCCGACGATGGTCACGCGGTCGCAGACCGTGCCCGCCACGGTGAGTGCGCGCTCGAGCAAAGTTTGGCCGCGAAAATCCAGAAAGGCTTTGTCTGTATTGGGCCCCATGCGGGAACTCTTGCCCCCGGCAAGGATGAAGCCCATGCGCGAACGTTCGACTCCTGGCATATGGAAAAGCATAAGGCCTAAGCTGCAATACACGAAAGTAACCTATCCAGAAAGGCAGCGCCGTCGGAAGATGGAGGTGTCCGATTGGTAGGGAGATCTACTCATCACCATGCCGCAAAGACTGATGGATGTTCTGATGCTGGGACGCTGTTCACACGAGTTTTCCTGGCCGCGCCGAGCCGCCAATGGAGAGTACTACCAAGTCTGTCTGGTGTGCGCGTCCGCCTACCAGTATGACTGGAAGACCATGCGTCGCGGAAACCGGGTCGATGAACCGGCGGCGGATACCACCTCCGTCCGGCGCCGCTCCGGTCAAAAGCAACCGACGTGGATGCCCCGGGCACGGCGCCTGCGCTCGAACCTTCCGGTTCGCTACCGCGGAAAAAATCTCCATACCTGGTATGAAGGCATCATCCAGAACATCAGCCAGTCGGGCGTTCTGTTTCACGGCCCACAGCAACTGCCGGCCAATGCGCTGGTGGAACTGATCTTCGAGATGCCCGAAGAGATCTCCGGTCAAAAGAACAGCAATGTACTTTGCCAGGGAAGGCTGATTCGTATCAAGGATGCGCTGGACAATGTCGAAGACGCGTACGCCCTGGCGGCCTCCATCCTCGACTACAAATTTCTCCACAAAGACTGACCGGCGTTCAGCCTGAGCCCTTGTCGCGCGCTGCTCCTCTCGAAGTTCTCTCGCAGAACGGACGGTGGGTTCCCGGCTCTTGTCCCGCCAGATTCTGGTTCCGATTTTCCCTGACCACGACCGCTCGCCTGCATCTAAACTAAACATAGTCATTTTCCATTGCTCGGGAGCGTTCATGAAATTCAGCGCAGCTAGACGTCTAGTCATTCTGTTGGCCGGTATCCTGGCCCTCGGCGTGGCATGTTCCAAAGCGCCGGATGACAGCCAGTTGACCAGCCAGATTCAATCCAAGCTCAGTGAAGATTCCGGCCTGCACGGCAAGCCCATCACGGTACAAACTTCGGGTGGGGTGGTAACGCTCTCCGGAACGGTCGAAAATGAGACGCAACGTGAGGCAGCAGCCCGCTATGCATCCGCGACCCCGGGGATCAGGCAAGTAGTGAACAATCTGCGAACCGATCTGCAAACCACGTCCGCGCCAGCAGCGCCCGCTGCGGACCCGATGGCCCAGGCATCGCAGCCAGCGCCGGGCGAGTCAGTAGCCAAACCGCGCCCGAGTACTCCCCGGCGGCAGACTAAGTCGGATTCGACAGAAATGGCAGCCAACACTCCCCCGCCGCCGGTAGCAGAAAATGCAGCGGCGCAAGAGCAGCCCGTTCCCGCTCCAGCAGCAGCGGCCGCGCCGGTGCCGCCTCCGGCTCCGAAAAGAGTAACGGTGCCGTCGGGAACGTCCATCGCAATTCGGCTGCTCGATCCCCTTAACTCCGAAAACGCCCAGCCGGGGCAAACGTTCCGCGCGACGCTCGACGCGCCCCTGCCCTCCGATGGAGACGCGGTACCATCCGGATATGACGTGAAGGGGCACGTCCAGGATGTAAAAAGCGCGGGAAAATTTGCGGGACAATCGCTGCTGGTCTTGCAACTGGACACGATCTCTGTAGGTGGCAAGTCCTTCTTCATCGACGCCGACCCCTACCAGCGCCAGGGTAAGAATCGCTCGACGAATACGGCGGAAAAGGTGGGAGGGGGTGCCGTGGTTGGGGCCATCCTCGGTGGCATTATTGGTGGCGGAAAGGGCGCGGGCATCGGGGCGGCCGCTGGCGGAGGCGTCGGTGGTGGTGTGCAGGCAGCCGGCAAAGGCCAGCAAATTCAGCTCCCCTCGGAGACCGTGCTGAACTTCACCTTGCGATCCCCATTGACGGTGACATTGGCGGAACGGGGTCCCGACTCCAATCGCCGCAAGTTGGATGCTCCCCAGTAACGAAAGCGTCCTTCCCGTAGAGACGCGGCTTGCCGCGTCTCCCGCCCAGGCCAATGGAGACGGGGCACCTCATCGTCTCTCGCGTTTGACGATCATGCGCTGGGTGGTTGCCGCGCGCCCGTGCTGCTGCTAGAGTTTCTTAGGACATTGAAAGCAGTCTTGCCCGCCTTGGTCTGAGATCCGCAAGTCGTTAACGGGAGCCTGCAGCATTCCAGAAAATGCCCGGAATGAAAGCCAATCTGAAGGGTTGGATCGCACGGAATCGTTATTCCGCGCTGGTGCAATACGGAGGAGCCGCGCTTGCCGTGTGGGTCGCGCTCAGCCTCTGGGCTCTTTCTCCCGTGCTGCAACGCCACCTCTTTGCGCTTTTGCTGGCGGCGGTGCTGTTGACCGCTCGCTTTCTCGGTTTTGGCCCCGCCGTTTTCTGTTCGCTGGTCTCGACCGCTTGCCTGGATTTCTTCGGAGTTCCACCCTACTTCAGTTTCGGCATCCGCTCGACGGCCGACCTGGAGCAGTTGGCGGCGTTCCTGGCCATCTCTGTATTCGCCGGGAGCATGGCCCGGCAGAAAACGTTGGCGGAATTGCGCGCCGATCGCACCACCCGCGAGATGGCTGCCATCGTGGAATGCTCTTCTGACGCAATTTACAGCACCCATCCGGATGGCACCATCACCAGTTGGAATCGCGCCGCCGAACATCTCTACGGCTACACGGCCGAGGAAGCAGTCGGGGCGAAGGTGGCTCAACTAGCGCCGCCCGAACGCCGCGACGAGTTGGATCGCAACCAGGAGATACTCAATCGCGGCGGGCACGTGGCTTCCTATCAGACCGAGCGCATGCGCAAGGACGGCACGCGCTGTCCCGTACTGTTATCGGTATCGTCGTTGCGAAATGCGCGCGGTGAAATCGTGGGCGCATCCGCCATTGCCCGCGATATCACTGCCGAGAAGCTCTCCGAAGAGGCCATCCGCCGCAGCGAAAAGCTCGCCACCACGGGACGCCTCGCCGCTTCCATCGCGCACGAAATCAACAATCCGCTCGAGGCTCTCGCCAACCTGCTTTATCTGGCCCGCCATGACCCGAATCATGCTGGCGACTACCTCACCCTGGCGGAACAAGAAGTAGCCCGCGTGGCAAAGTTGGCGCAGCAGACTCTGGGATTTGTCCGCGACAACAGTTCTCCGGGCTCGGTCGATCCTGCCGCCATCATGGACGAGATTCTCCAGTTGTATTCCCGCAAGCTGGCAAGCCGCCAAATCTACGTGACTCGACGTTACCGCAGCAGTGGGCCGATCAGCGGCTATTCCGGCGAGTTGCGCCAGTTACTCGCCAATCTCGTGATGAACGCAATGGATGCCATGGCGGATGGAGGCTCTCTGCAAGTCCGCGTGGCGGCGGGCCGCGACTGGCCCAGCGGTAGGGCCGGAGTCCGCATCACCGTGGCCGACACCGGCAGCGGGATTCCCCGTGGCCATCTCCGGCAAGTCTTCGAACCTTTCTACACCACCAAGAAAGACACCGGGACTGGCCTCGGATTGTGGGTTTCGCGCGGCATCGTGCAGAAACACGGGGGATCGATTCGGGTGCGGAGCCGGGCAGACGGGCGGACGACAGCGCGCACGACCGGAACCGTGTTTTCGATCTTCTTACCTCAGGAGCACGAAAACAGCCGGGTGGCATGAGCAGCCGGTTCTCCCTCACTCACAACGAGTTGCAAGCGGCAGAGGTACAGTGACCTTCGTACTTAGAATGCCTCGCCCGTCCGGCTTATAATCACCCAAATCCAAGCAGACTGGGCACTTAGCGAACGTGGAACCTTTTCTTGCAGCTGCGATCTTCGCTCTGGGGCTGTGCTTTGGCAGCTTCCTGAACGTGTGCATTTACCGCTTGCCGCGTGGCAAGTCGGTGGTGACGCCGCGCTCCGCCTGCCCGCACTGCGGAGACCCGATCCCGCTCTACCACAACCTGCCCGTACTGAGCTGGCTGATTCTTCGCGGAAAGTGCCGATCCTGCAAGCGACCCATTTCCCCACGCTACCTGGTGATTGAACTGCTCACGGGCTTGCTCTTTCTCGGCTGCTACGCGCATTTTGGTTTGACGCTGGCGATGTTGAAGTGCGTCGTGCTCGGCTACCTGCTGCTGGGGCTGGTTTTTACCGACGCGGAAACCAAGCTTCTTCCCGACGCCATGACTCTGCCTGGCCTCGCTCTCGGAATTTTGTTCAGCCTGCTGGTTCCGGTCAATGACCTGGCTTCCCGAATCATGCCGGGCTTGGTGTCGCCGGCAATGAGAATGAGTGGCGAGATTTCGTGGCGCTGGTGGTCGCTCGCCGACTCGCTGCTGGGGGCGGCGGTAGGCGCCTCGTTCCTATACGGAGTCGCAGCCATTTATCTGTGCGCCCGTGGTGTCGAAGGCATGGGATTCGGCGACGTCAAGTTGATGGCCTTGATCGGCTCGTTCCTGGGAACCAAGCTCACGGTCCTGACCATTTTTGCCGCGTCGCTGTCGGGTTCGCTGTTCGGACTGAGCACGGTTCTCGCCGTCTGGATGAAGCGCATGCGCCGCAACCGGCGCAGCGCTTCTTCGCGAGCGTCGTCGCGCGTTTCTTCGCCCATTTCTCCAAAAGATGCCCGGCGCCGCGCCTGGCAATCCGCCCGCCTCGCCCTCCGCTACTACGAGATGCCGTTTGGCGTATTCCTCGGCAGCATGGCGCTTTTGGCCTTCCTGTTTGGCAACCGCCTCCTGCACTGGTATTGGAGGGGTCTGTGAGCCCGCTCGTCAATCCCACGCTGTTGCGGATGGCTGTGCTCTTGTTTGGCGCCCTCGCGGCTTTCGGACTCGGCCTATTCCTGATTCGGCGCCTGCGCAAGAATCTTGTCGTCGAGCCCGAAGCGCTGAACTACGCTCCGTTAGCGGCCGAGGGATTGCCCGTGCATGCCTATCACGCCGTCATTCAGCAACTCAAGCAGCAAAAGCACGAACTCGCGACTCAGCAACTCTCGGACCGCAGAAAAGCCAAGGCCTCCGACTCGCTCAGTTCCACCGTACTCTCGAACCTTTCCTGCGGCGTTCTGTTTTTCAATACCGCCGGCCTGGTGCGGCAAGCGAACTCGGCCGCGCGCAAGCTGCTGGGATTCGCCTCGCCCGTGGGCTTGCATGTCGCCGATTTGTTCCACCGAGCAAGCCTGCGCCTGGAAGGCCCTGGTTCAGGTTCGGAATTGAGCGTCGAACAGGCGCTTGCGCCCGCTCTGGCGGGAAAGTCGGCGGTTCGAGGACTGGTTGTGAATCACTTCACTCGGGATGGAGAAAGTCATGTCTTCGAAGTGACGGCTTCTCCCGTACTCGCCGAAGACGCGAGTTTCATGGGGACAACGCTTCTGCTGACCGACAAGACTGACATTGAGCGGATCCGGCACGATCAAAAGCTGCATCAGGAGATCTCCTCCGAACTCGCGCTCGGACTGCGCAATTCGCTGACTGCGATCGCGGGATACGCGCAGCAACTGGCCTGCAGCCCGGACCCGGAACTGACGCGCCAGTTGGCCGGCGGCATCGCCCAAGAAGCGGCGCAATTGGACCGAACGATTGTAAGTTTCCTCGGAGGCGCCCGGGCGGCGACTACGAGTTCTTGAAAATCATTGCCCAGTTGCCAGTTGGCAGTCTCGGCGTCTTTGGGTACTGGGTTACTGGCAACTGGCAACTGATTAGCGAAAGGATGATCACATGAAGCACATGAAACCCTTGGTAATCGCTACTCTGCTCCTGTTGGGGATCAGCGGCGCATCCGCTCAGTCTCTCGGGGATTACGCGCGGGCGGTTCGCAAGGACAAGGCCGAGCCCAGCTCGGCCAGCCGCCACTACGATAACGACAACCTCCCTACCAGCCAACCGCTGAGCGTGGTCGGACCGCCGCCGGCCGCCGATGCCAACGCTGCGCCGGAGGCGGGGGACGCGAAACCGAAGTCCTCGGATAAAGCAGCGGCCGCCAATCCCGCTGCAGCCGACGCCGCCGCCGCCGAACGCCAGAAGACGGCCGATGACTGGAAGAAGAAGATCGACGAGCAGCAGAAAAAGCTCGACTCCCTGAACCACGACCTCGACCTGGCACAGCGCGAATATCGCCTGCGCGTGGCCACCCAGTACGACAGTGAGGCCAACCGCATCCAAAACGCGGGCCAGTGGGCTAAGGAGGACGAAAAGTACAGAAGCGATACCGAAGCCAAGCAGAAAGCGCTTGACGCCGCCCAGCAGGAACTGAACGACGTGCAGGATCAGGCGCACAAGGCCGGGATCGTGGAGAAAGACAAAGACAGCAACAAAGATACCGACAGCAATCAGGACAGCGACAAAGACAAAGACAAGAAAGAGAAAGAGTGAGAAAGACTCTGGTTCAGGAGTTCCCCATCCGCTGGCGAATCTGCCGCGCGTGATGACGCCCGTGGACCCAGTGGAATTTGCGCCACTCGCCGGCCGTCAAAGGCCCCAGAAACGGGTGGTCCATGATTTTCGTCCGGGCGCCAAACCGGCGCTCGCAATCGTCCAGGCCCGAGCCCATCTTCTGCAACTCAGACACGATGGCGCGCTGAACCTCATCCGGCGGCATTCCCCGCGGGATAACGCGTTCCGGGGCCTGCCGACCTTCCGGGAGATATCCGAGCTTCACGACCAAGAGCGCGGAAACGCGCTGCTTCACCGTCGCCCGAGTAGCCAACGGAGCACCCTGTTTCAGGCATTTGTCCATTCCGCGATTGGTGTTCTGGTAGGTAAGGAACAGGTGCTCCAGGATCTGAGCGGCATTCCACTTTCCGGCGGGAGCCTGCGCCAAGGCGCTAAGGCTGGCACTCCCGATTGCATCTTCTAGTTCCTGCCGCAAACGTTCGAGAGAGGAAACCATGGCGGTTCGGTACAATAATTCTCAAACCAAAAGCCTGATCGGGAAATCGCAAATGAAAAAACTATTAGTAGCAATTCTAGCAGCGGGATTTGGATTTGGATTGATGTCCGGCTGTTCTTCGGAACCAAGTAAGCCGACAACTGCGGAGACGTCCCAACCGAAAGCTCCACAGACCACCACCGGAAGCAGCGCGTTCTTCAAATGCTACGTCTCAGCCCGCGGCTGGGCCGGGGATGTTCAACCCTATCGCGTGGAGTCCCACGCCAGCGCGGATACCAAGGGCCGGGACGGCAAATCCGAAGAATGGTTGGTCGGATTCGCCTCCGCGTCGCTGCACTCCGTTAAGTCCTATACCTGGACCGATGGCGATATCTCACACGGTGTCGACGACACCTACAGTCCGTCGAATTCCACCACCCAGGTTTTCGACGTCCAAGCCCTCAAGGTCGATACGGACAAGGCCTTCGCGGTCGCCCAGCAGCACGGTGGCGACCAACTGCTGGAGAAGGAGCCCGACACGCCGGTTCTCTATGTGCTGGACTGGGACCGGTCGACCAGCCGCGTTCTGTGGCACGTGATCTATGGGACAAGTAGCGAGACCGCCAAGCTGCGGGTGGCCGTGAACGCAACCACCGGGGAGTTCTTGCGGGTGGAGAAGTAGAAGGAGGAAAGACTCACGTAGGGACAGCCGCCCTCGGCTGTCCAGGCGAGCGCAGCTCGCCAGGGTTTTTGTCCGTCGATCAAGAGCGGGTTTCGCCCCGCTGGACAGCCGGGGGGCGGCTGTCCCTACGCAAATCTCACCGCGCTTTCGCGAGACGCTCCAGCGAAGCGTGCGCTTCCTTGGCGAACGGTCCTTCGGGCAGAATCTTGAGGTACTGTTCGTAGTACTTCTTCGCTTCCGCCCTGTCTCCGATTTTTTCCTGGCACACGGCGAGGCGGAAGCTGGCTACGGCATCGTTGTCTTTGTAATAAAGAGCTTCCTTGTAGCGATCGAGCGCGGCTTTGTAATTCTTGCGCTTGAAATAATAGTCGCCGACCTCAATATCTTTCAGTGCCTTCATCGGATTCCAGGGATGGAACTCCTGGACGCCGGAGGTCTCAATGTTCTCGGGGACGTCGAGGTCCGCGACCGCAGCCTTGCTTCCCGGATGACTCTTGGCGTCGTCTTTGGGCGGGCTGGTATCGACTCTTGTGTCCTGGCTGGAACTCTCCTCATCGGTGGCTTCGCGACTCTGCGCGGCAGTTTTGTCCGAAGCAGCCTTGTCCGAAGCCGCCTTATTTGGCGGTTCCTGCGCCAGCGAAAGAGCCGTCAGCAGCGCCAACAAGACAATCAGGAATCGGATACGCACACTTTGATTGTATCGCTTCTGCGGTGGAGAGACGGGCGCCCCTTCGGCAAGCTCAGGGCAGGCTCTCGCCCGTCCGCTCAAGCGCAAAAAAATCAGGCCGCCCACAGGATGGGACGGCCTGGTTTGGCAAAGTCCTCCGGGGAGGAGGGGGAAACTTAGTTCGACGGCGGAGTCGCGCTCGCCGTCGGTGCCGGGTTGCTGGCCGGTGTCGTTCCCGACCCGGTATTGGTCATCAGGCGGATATCCACACGGCGGTTCTTGGCGCGACCGCCGGAGGTCTTATTCGACTCGACCGGCTTATCCTTGCCGAGGCCGATCTGATAAATCTTGTAGGCCGGAACGCTCTTCTCCGAAGCCAGATACTGAATCACAGCCTTGGCGCGGCGCTGGCTCAGATCGTAGTTGTAGTCCGCGCTGCCTACCGAGTCGGCCCCGCCTTCGACCGTGATGATGTATCCCTTGGTGCCGGCCACGCTGGCGGCAAGCTGATCGATGGCTTCCCGGGCTTCTTTCGTCAGATTGTCTTTGTTGAATCCGAAATGCACCGCCGTCTCCACCACGGGACGATAGTTGTCGAGGTTGACGACCGTGTTGGTCAGAACATCGACGCGCTGGGTAGCGCCGTTCGCGGACAGTTGCGCCTTATCGGCTTCGCTTCCTGCCGCCAGAGCTTTCTGGTCTACCTCAGCGGCCTTGGCCTGCACGGCCTGGATTCCAGCTTGGGCGCGCTGATCGACGTCCTTAATGTCTTTCGAATTCTTCGCGGTCAGGTCGTCGAGTTCATTGGTCTTATTGATCAGCGGCGTGGTCTGTTGCCGCACGTAATTCTTGGTTGTACATCCGAGGGATGCGGCGATTGCCGCCGCCAGCATTAGGGTCAACGATACGCGATTCATATGGTGAGGGGCTCCTTGCCCAAATATTGCGCCGTTCTCAAATCTTTTCTTTTTCGGTTCCTAAAAGTCTGTCCAACCTGGACCCGCTCCCTGATAGTGCACGGGGGATGCCATTTCGCATTCTCAAAATAAGCGGATAAGTCATTTTATACCAATACGTTGGATGTGGCCTGCGAAAAACGCACGGACCCTGGACCCAGGCAATCGCGATACTACCCGTAGAAATTTTACTTTGTTTTCCCACCGGCGCGCTAACTGACTGTGGAGCGCTGGTGTCCTCGCCCGGCTGGACGCCCTCACATGACCGGCGGCACCGTGATCCCCATGGCCGCGAGAACGCGAATCAGTTCGCGGCGAACCACGGCCGCGGTGGCCAGCAGAAATTTCTTCCGGCCCTCATCCGCTTCGGTCAGGATCGGGTAGCGGTGATAGAAGGTGTTGAAAAGCTGCGCCAGTTGGAAGGCATGCTTGGCGAGATAAGCAGGTTCGGTGGTCGCGATGCACTGGCTCACGATATAAGAGGTTTTCGCCGCCGCCAGCCAGAGTTCCCAGATGTCGTTGCCGGATTCGCCCGCAAGGTACTTGGCAAAATCCACTGTAGAGACGCGGCTTGCCGCGTCTCCACCCGCGCCACGGCCGCAGAACGCATCCGGATCGAATCCACCCTTGCGGAAAATATTGGAAGCGCGCACGACGGCATACTGCGCGTAAGGGCCGGTGTCGCCCTCGAAACTCAGCGCGTCCTTGAAATCGAACGCGATCACCGACGGCTTGGTGAACTTCAGCATGAAGTAGCGCAGCGCCCCGATGGCGATCTGCGTAGCGATACTGGCGCGCTCGGCCTCGCTCACCTCGGGATGGCGCGCATCTACTTCCTTGGCCGCCGCGGCGATGAGCGCGTCCAGCAGATCGTCCGCCTTCACGCCGAAGCCCTTGCGGCCGGAAACTTCGATCCACGACCTCCCTTGATCTTCTTCGCTCAGCATGTAGCCGAGTTCGGCGGCGCAGCGCGGCGTGAGCGCGACCATCTCGTAGGAGAAATGCGTGTAGCGATCGGCGGCTTCGCCGTGTCCAAGCCCGCGCAGAGCTTCGATCACCGTGTTCTGCGCCTCGGCCTGGCGCGCGTCGATCACGTTGTAGATTTCGGCGACATCGCCGAAGTGGGGATGGTCTCGCTCGCCGTCAGTGGTTGAGATCCAGCAATCGTGGCCGTTGGGATAGCGAAAGAACTTCGATAGCCGAAATCGCGCCCCAGCAGCCCGAACTTCCACATGTGGTAGGCGATGTCTTTGCCGACATAGCCGACCGTGCCGTTGGAACGAACGATGACTTTCTGGTCTTCCTCCGTGATCTTTTCCCTCCGTGCCCTCTGTGTCCCCCGTGGTTAACGGTTTCGCCGCAGTACCCGCCCGCCGCATCATCCAGCAACCTTTATTCTTGCCCTCGGTCTCGTAAGTAAGCACGCCGGCTTCCTTCAGCTTGGTGAACGCCGCATCCCAGAAATGAAGGTGCAGAATCTCGCTCTCGCGCGGCAGGAAGTCGTATTCAATGTCGAGCCGGTCCATGGTTTCGAGATGGCGCCGAAGGACGGCGATCGAAATCAAGTCGGCAATTGCGGCGGTCTCGTTGTTCCCTTCCTCGATCGCGTGCAGCGTCTGCGGCGCGCGCCTGCTAGGTTCTGCTTGTCCTCCTCATACCAATGCGAAACGCGGGCATAGAGATCCCAGCAGACATAATCAAAACGCGGCGCGGCCGCGAGGGCTTCGATTTCGGCGCGCGACTTCTTCTCGATGTGCAGGAATCCAACCACCACGTCGGCAACCTGCACGCCGGTGTTGTCGATGTAGTTCTGGATGTCCACTTCCCTGCCCGCAAAGCGCAGCAGGCGGACGAAGGTATCGCCGAGAATGGCGTTGCGCAGGTGCCCGATGTGCGCCGCCTTGTTGGGATTGATGCTGGAATGCTCGACCAGCACTTTGCCGGGCGGAACGTCGGCGGCCGGAGACTGATTCGCGAGAGAACCATCGGCAGCGAGTTCGGCGGCCAACTCGGCGCGGTTCACGCGCACGTTGATGTATCCCGCCGCCCGCCACTTCAAACTTCTCAAAGCCGGGAATCGCGCCGATCCCGGCCACAATCTCTTCGGCAATTTTGCGCGGAGCCTTGCGCAGCTTGCGGGCAAGTTCGAAAGCGATCGGCAGCGCGTACTCGCCAAATTCGATTTTCGGCGGCTGCTCGACGACGATGTTCGCGATTTCCAAGGCGTAAGCTGCGGCGCAGAAACTCGCGCAGGTGCTCGACCAGCCGGCGTTCCAGATGTCGGTACAAGAATTCCCTCTAACTGATTGAAGAAACAGTGATTCTAACAAACTCGCGGCGGGCGGCGGGTTTGACGGCGATGAAAGTGGCACCTATGATGAAAGATCGGTCGTTGGTCGTTCGTCGTTGGTCGGTAGCGAGCCACGCCTTTTCACCTCCAAAGTTCGCGGAATCTGGTTTTGCCAACGACTAGCGACCAACGACCAACGACGATTGTCCCATGCGCATAGCCTACCTCGACTGTTTCTCCGGCATCAGTGGCGACATGTTTCTGGGCGCGCTGGTGGATGCCGGGGTGTCTGCCAAACTTCTGGAGGACACGGTCGCGGCGCTCGATATCGGCGCGCGGCTGGAGATTTCGCGCGTGGTGCGAGGCGGAATTTCGGCGACCAAAGTCGATGTCTACGCCAACGGCGAAAAGGACCTGCCGCGCGAAGTTTTCTGGAAGCAGCAGGAGCACAATCATGCTCACGATCACGACAGTAGTCATGAGCATTCTCATGAAGCCTCGCACAAGCACCCTCACCACGTACACGGCCGCGGCCTGACGGAGATTCGCGCAGATCATCGAAAAGGCGGCCATCAGCGGCACCGCGAAGGCAACCGCGATCCGCATCTTCGAGGCGCTGGGCGAGGCCGAAGCCGAGATTCACAATACGTCCGTCGAGCAAGTCCACTTTCACGAAGTCGGCGCCGTCGATGCCATGGTCGATATTGTCTGCGCCGCCGTGGGAGCCGAAGCGCTTGCCGTCGACGAATGGGTATGCTCGCCGCTGAACGTGGGCGGCGGCACCGTCAAGTGCGCGCACGGAACGCTTCCCGTGCCGGCGCCGGCAACGCTGAAGTTGCTTCGGGATGCGCCGGTATATTCGTCGGGACCGCAGGTCGAACTGGTTACGCCTACGGGCGCGGCCATCGTGAAGACGCTGAGCAGGCGCTTCGCACCGTTTCCGGCGATGAAGGTCGAGAAGGCGGGATACGGCGCTGGAACTCGAGAGTTCCCGGAGCATCCAAATCTGCTGCGGCTGACGATTGGGGAAGCTGCGAAGACAGAAGGCGCGAGTCCATCGCCCGGTGCAGAGAGTCAAACGATCGCGGTGCTCGAAGCGAATCTCGACGATCTGAGCCCGCAGGTGCTGGCCTACGCCATGGAGCGATTGCTCGCCGAAGGGGCGCTCGATGTGTTCAGCGTCCCCGTGCAGATGAAGAAGAGCCGTCCCGGCGCGTTGCTGACGGTGCTGGCAAAACTGGAAGACGCCGACCGGCTGACCCAGACGATCTTTGCCGAGACCACAACTCTGGGCGTGCGCCGCCGCGAAGAGCAGCGGCAGACGCTCTCGCGCCGATGGGAAACGGTGGATACGACTTGGGGTCCGGTGCGGATCAAGATCGCCAATCATGAATGGCAGCGTCTCCAACTATGCGCCCGAATACGAAGACTGCCGGACGCTGGCGGAAGCACAGCATGTGCCGCTTCGAGCAGTGATGCAGGAAGCAATCCAGCAGTATCTTCTCTGTAGAGACGGGGCTCGCCCCGCCTCCGCGCGGGGAGACGCGGCCGGGGGAGACGCGGCAAGCCGCGTCTCTACAGGAGCGGCAGGACCGCCGAAATCATGAGCAAGAAGTTCTACATCACGACCCCGATCTACTACGTCAATGCGCGTCCGCACATCGGACACGCCTACACCACCATCGCCTGCGACACGATCGCGCGCCGCCACCGCATGTTGGGCGATGACACCTGGTTCCTGACCGGCACCGACGAGCACGGTCAGAAGATCGAGCGCGCCGCCCAGGCCGCGGGCAAAACGCCGCAGCAGTTCACCGACGAAGTTTCCGCGGAATTCCGTGCGCTCTGGGACCGCATGGGCTTGACCTACGACGATTTCATCCGCACCACCTCCGCGCGGCACAAGCAGGGCGTGCAGGCGCTGTGGCGCAAGATTCGCGACAACGGCTACATCTACAAGGGAACTTACACCGGCCAATACTGCGTTTCCGACGAACTCTACGTCGACGCGGAGCCGGGCGCTCCCTGCCCCGATTGCGGCCGCCCCACGGAAACCGTCCACGAAGAAAACTATTACTTCAAGCTGTCGGCGTTCCAGGACCAGCTGATTCGCCTTTACACCGAGCAGCCCGATTTCATCCGCCCCGAGACGCGCCGCAACGAAGTGCTGTCGTTCGTGCGCGGCGGCCTGCGCGATCTTTCCATCAGCCGCTCGACGTTCTCCTGGGGCATTCCCGTGCCGGACGATCCCAAGCACGTGGTCTACGTCTGGCTCGACGCGCTGGCGAACTACATCACCGCGCTCGGCTATGGCTCGCAAGCGACACGAGCAAGTTCGACAAGTACTGGCCCGCCGACGTGCACATGATCGGCAAAGAAATTGTGCGCTTCCATTGCGTCTACTGGCCGGCGTTTCTGCTCGCCGCCGGATTGCCGTTGCCGAAGGGCATCACGGCGCACGGCTGGCTGCTGTTTGAAGAAAGCAAGATGTCGAAGTCGCGCGGCAATATCGTGCGCGCCGAAACCATCGTGGATGTGCTCGGCACCGACGCCCTGCGATATTTCCTGCTGCGCGAAGTCGTCTTCGGGCAGGATGGATCGTTCAGTTTCGATGCGCTGGTGCAGCGCTACAACTCCGATCTGGCCAACGGACTCGGCAACCTCGCCAGCCGCACCCTGACCATGATCACGCGCTATTTCAAGGGCGAAGTACCGTATCCCTCGAACGCGGCGCACACTCCGGCGGACGCCGCGATTGCCGAGGCGGCAAGAAAAACGATCGCCGACTACGGCACGCTGTTTGACCAATTCCAGTTCTCGCGCGCCCTCGAAACGGCTTGGGCGCTGGTCAGCGCCGTGGACAAATACATCGTCGAAAACGAACCCTGGTCGCTCGGTGATAAGCAGGACGAAGAGAGCCGCTCGCGCCTGGCAACCGTGCTCTACACCAGCGCCGAAGCTCTGCGGATCGTAACCGCTCTGGCGCATCCGGTGATGCCCGACGCCACCGCGAAGATCTGGGCGCAGCTGGGCCTCGGAGACATCAGGAAATTCGACCTGACCACATTGCAGTGGGGACAACTGCGCCTCGGCACAAAGTTGGGAGAGGTGCAGGCAGTCTTTCCGCGGGCGGACAAATCGGCAGTCGAGAGGATGCAGAAGATGGAAGAACCGAGTGCAAGTACAAGTACGAGTGTGGGGACGGGCGTCCCGCCCGTCCAGCCGAGCGAAGCTCGGCCGCCTGCCGCGCCGAAACCAGCCGCAACCGTCCCCGACGGCAAGATCAGCATCGACGATTTCGCCAAAGTGGAACTGCGCGTAGCCCAGGTGAAGACCGCGGAGCGCGTAAAGGGCGCCGACAAATTGCTGCGTCTGGAAGTCGATCTCGGAACCGAAGTGCGACAACTGGTGGCCGGAATTGCCGAGGCCTATGAGCCGGAAACGCTGATCGGACGCAAAGTCGTGATCGTGGCCAACCTCGCGCCCCGCAAGCTGCGCGGCTTGGAATCGAACGGCATGATCGTCGCCGCTTCGCCCGAGGGCGGCAAGCCCGTGCTGGCGAGCTTTCTGGAAGACGTGCCGGTGGGCACGCGGCTGAAATAGCGCTGCCGAGCTTCGCTCGGCTGGACGGGCGAGCCGCCCGTCCCCACACGATCTTCCCAACGACTAACGACCAGCGACCAACGACCGTGTTCATCGACTCTCACGCCCATCTCGAAGGCAAGCGCTACGACGTAGATCGTGCCGAGGTGCTGGCGCGCGCCAAGCAGAACGGCATCGAAGCCTATCTCGCGATCGGAAATGGCGAGGGTCCAGAGACCGCCAACTGCGGGATTCAGTTGGCGGACAAATACGACGGCAAGCCGGAATATCCGCGAATCTGGGCAAGCGTGGGAATTCATCCTCATGAAGCCAGACTTGCGAATCAAGCCGCCGACATCCAAATGCTGCAATGGGCGCGGCATCCCAAGGTCATTGCCTGGGGAGAAATCGGCCTCGACTATTTTTATGACCACTCGCCCCGCGACGTGCAAAAAGCGGTCTTCCTGCGACAGATGGAGTTGGCCAACACAGCGGAGTTGCCCATCATCATTCATTGCCGTCCGTCCGACAACAGCGAGAACGCATGGGACGACTGCCTGACGATGATTACCGAGCACTGGAGTTCCAGCGGCCTGGGCGGCATTCTGCATTGCTTCACGGGAAGCGTCGAGCACGCGCGGCGCGCGCTCGACCTGGGCTTCATGATTTCTTTTGCCGGCAATATCACCTTTCCCAAGGCGCAGGCGATCCGCGACGCGGCGCAGATGGTTCCGCTCGACCGCATGTTGATCGAAACCGACTCGCCCTACCTGGCGCCGATTCCACATCGCGGCCAGCGCAACGAACCCGCGTTCGTGAAGGAGGTAGCCGGCCAGATCGGCGAACTGCGCAATTTGTCAGCCGAAGAGATCGGCTCGCAAACCGCGCGGAATTTTTACAAATTCTTTGGACTCACACCCTAACCCGCAAAAGCCCGTTCTTTACTCAACATAACAAGACCTTGTCATCTTGAGCGAAGCGAAGGACCTGCTGTCTTGGCAGTGCACGAAAAAGCAGGTCCTTCGCTTCGCTCAGGATGACAAATTCAGGCTAGGTTTAGGTCGTTAACCCCACCTGACCTCACCACCGGCGTCCAGCCTGCGCAGACGATGCCTCTTCTGTTACCCTCTGGAGTACATGTTTGGGGTGAGCGGTCCGTGCGACTTGGAGTTTCGAACGCGTTGATCCCACAACATGACTGTGTGGCTATTTAGAAGGCTGTCCTATATCTTGGCAGTGGCTTCGCGGTGAAATTCCATGCCCGATAACAGTTTCGATATCGTCAGCAAAATCGACCTGGCGGAAGTGTCGAACGCCATCCAGCAGGCGATGAAAGAAGTCAGCACGCGCTTCGATCTGAAGGACTCGAAGTCGCAGATCGCGATGGAAGGCACCGACGCGATCATGCTGCACTCGGCCGATGAATTCAAGATGAAGGCGGTGAACGACGTCTTCCAGCAAAAGCTGGTCAAACGCGGCGTGCCCCTGAAAGGCCTGACCTACGGCGCGCTGGAGCCGGCCGCCGGGAGCACGGTGAAACAGAAAATCTCCATTCAGCAGGGCATCCCGATCGAAAAGGCGCGCGAAATCGTGAAGCTGATCAAGAATTCGAAGAAGAAAGCGCAGGCTTCCATCCAGGCCGATGTGGTGCGGATCAGCAGCAAGGATCGCGATACCCTGCAGGAAATCATCGCCCTGGTCAAGCAGCAGGATTTCGGCATCGATCTGCAGTTCACGAATTACCGGACGAACTAAGAGGGCTTGAACCGCGGAGAACGCGGAGTGCGCGGAGAAACACTTGACGGATGAACATAATAATGAATCTTCTCTGCGTGCTCTGCGATCTCTGCGGTTAAGAACTGTTTGCGAGGATCAGGTCAGCGTTGAGCGCCACGACGTCCATTAACGGGAAAGAAATCTTCGATCTGCTGCGCGACGACATTGTCGCCATCGAAGAACAGTTCGGACGCGACACGGTCTCGAACGTCGCCGCGATTACCGAGATCGGCGAATACCTGCGCGCCGGTGGCGGCAAGCGAATCCGTCCGGCGCTGTTGCTGCTCTCCGCCAAACTGCTTGGCTACAAGGGCACGGGCGCGGTCAAGCTCGCATCCGTGGTCGAGATCATTCACACCGCGACCCTCGTTCACGACGACATCATCGACGATGCCCAACTCCGCCGCGGCCGTCCCGCCGCCAACACCCAGTGGGGCAACTCGATGTGCGTGCTGGCCGGCGATTGGCTCTACATGCAGGCCTTCAAGATCGCGGTGCAGGAGCGCAATTTCCGCATCCTCGATGTGCTCATCGAGCTGACGCAGCAGATGGTCGAAGGCGAACTGCTGCAGATGGAAAAGCTCGGCAAGCTGATCTCTCTGCAGGAGCATCTCGATCTGATCTATCGCAAGACGGCGTGCCTGTTCTCGGTGTGCATGCGAGTCGGCGGCATTCTGGGCGGCGCCACCGCGCAACAGGAAGAACGTCTGGGACAATACGGACGCGATCTCGGCTTGGCCTTCCAGATCGTGGACGATGTGCTCGACCTCACCGCTTCCGAGAGCGTGCTCGGCAAGCCCGTGGCCAGCGACCTGCGGGAAGGCAAAGCCACCATGGCCGTCATTCACGCTCTGGAGCGCTGCACGGCCGCCGAGCGCCACCAAATCGAAACCATCCTGCGCGACCGTGCCTTCAATGGCGTCACGCACGCCGACATTCTGACCATCCTGAACCGCTACGGTTCTCTCGAATACGCCTCCAAAGAGGCTGCCCGCTATGCCGAGTCGGCGCGCAGCGCCATCTGCTCGTTTCCCGACTCGGAGATCAAACGAGCGCTTTTGTGGGCTCCGGAGTTCGTCGTGGCGAGAGAGAAGTAGTTCGGAAAACGCTCCGGGCTTCGGAATTGCGCAGTGAGTGCGTGAGAACTGTTCTTTCGCCCCGCTGGGGCTTGTCGCCTTCCACTCTTTCCCACGGCTTACGCCGTGGGCTGCATTCTTACGCCGCTTTGCGGCTTAGAACGTTCAGGTTTATTCCACCCGCTTACGCGAAAACGATTTCTCACGGACACACTGTAGCCCCAGGTCATCTCATCCCGTCACAATCTCGTACCTCAAGCATCACATCCCGAGCTTACGTCCGGAGCTTACAATGGCTCTGCGGAGGGTCTGCCATGTCGACTGCCTGGACATCCCGTTACGCGCTGCGCACCAAGGGCATTACCAGTTCTCAAATCCGCGAGTTGTTGAAGCTCACCCAAAGACCGGGAGTGATCTCGTTTGCCGGCGGCCTGCCCGCCCCCGATGTTTTCCCCGTCGAACGCTTTAAGGAAGCCTGTAACAAAGTGCTGACCGAGAAGGCCGCTTCCGCCTTGCAGTACGGCGCCACCGAGGGTTATGAACCCCTGCGCGAACTGATTGCTGCGAACATGTCGCGCTACGGGATCAAGGCCAAGGTGGAAAACGTCCTGATCACCTCCGGCTCACAGCAGGCGCTCGACCTGATCGGCAAGCTCTTCATCAACGCCGGTGATCGCGTGCTGGTCGAGGCCCCCACCTATCTCGGCGCGTTGCAGGCCTTCAATATCTATCGCGCGGAATATGAATCCGTTCCGATCGACGAAAACGGTCTGCGCACCGACCTGATGGAGGAGCCTCTGCGCTCCGGCCCCAAGTTCATGTACGTGCTGCCCAACTTTCAGAACCCGGCCGGAACCACCTTGTCGGAGGTCCGCCGCCACGAGTTGGTGCTGCTCGCCGACCGTTTCGGCATTCCGATCGTCGAAGACGATCCCTACGGCCAGTTGCGCTATGAAGGGGAGCATCTGCCGCCGCTGGTCGTGCTTGATCGCGAGAACCTGCGCCGCGACAATGGCTATTCCATTGGCAACGTCATTTACCTTAGTACATTCTCGAAGACGCTGGCTCCCGGGCTGCGCCTGGGGTGGATCGTCGCTCCGCCGGAAGTCATCAGCAAACTGGTGCAACTGAAGCAGGGTACCGACCTGCACACTTCGACCTTTACTCAGTTCGTGGCCTACGAAGTCGCGCGCGATGGATTCCTAGACCAACACGTCAAGTTGATTCGCAAGATCTATCGCGAACGCCGCGACGTGATGCTTCAGGCTTTGCAGGAATTCTTCCCGCCCGCAGTGACCTGGACTCATCCTCATGGCGGACTGTTCCTCTGGGTAACTCTGCCCGCAGGACTCGACATCAAGGCTATTCTCAAATCCGCGCTCGAGCAGAACGTGGCCTTCGTGCCCGGCGATTCGTTTTACGCCAACGATGGTCCTAACCACGATGGCGGAGAAGGGTCGCGGCACATGCGCTTGAATTTTTCCAACGCCGCTCCGGAGCAAATACGGGAAGGTATACGGCGGCTGGCGGCGGCCGTGAAGAGCCACCTGACTAGCACGACGCTACGATCCGAACTGCCGCTTGAAGTGTAGAGAGTAGCCTGCTGAGGTTGCGGCGGCAGGCTCGCGGGCGGCACTTCGACTGGCTCATGGCAGGCTCTAGGGATGCGTACGGTCTGTACTGCCCGCTGGTACCCCACCCCCCCTCCCCCTACCTATTAGAATCATTGAGTTATAGCCTAAAACGATCAAAATCTCTGGTTTTAAAGCAGTTATACGTAAAATATTCCGGAATAAGGGCTTAGCCGTAGTCTCTCGCTCTTTTCCCAGCCGTGTTCTCGCCAATAAGAAAGGGTGCGGCAGTGATCCGCACCCCTTTTCACTCTATACTTTGATTATATCAATTTGCCGGACTACTTCGGACACGTTTTCTGACTTTATTTTCCCCGTGAATTCATTGTGTTAGGCGGAAAAGCGCCGAGTCGGGGGCTTGACAGTATTTTCGCTAGACTGAGCCCGCTTCGGTCACGTCCTTCCGTAATGTCCCACGCCCCTCAGGACGGGACCATAATAGGGGAGGATGAGTCCATTCCTACAAGCCGCACCTAAACGGCGACCGCCACGCGTGCAGTTTACGCAGGCGCCGCCGGCCGTTCTTCGCTTCCAGACCGGCCGCCGCGTTCGCGGCAAGCTGCAGGTCGTTTCCGTCACCGGCGGACTGCTGAACCTGTCCAGCCCTCTGGATCAGGGCTCTCGCATCAAGTTGATGTTCCTGACCGACGCGGGGGCGGTGCTGGGCACGGCGGAAATGCTGCCTTCTGTCTCGAGCACGCAGCAGCCCTTCCGTTTCGTTGAGATCGATGAAGGCGACGAGAGCAAACTCCGAAACGTGATTCAATCCTTTGCCGATCAGAGCCATCGCGATCAAGGATCGATCGTCAGAGACCGAGCCTGGTAACGCCGGCTGCACGGTCGCTCGACGTTCGTGAGATGCAAATGATGAAGGGGTAAGTTCTTTCACGACCGGAACATCGGAATCGGCGTCTTTCCAAAGGAAGAAGTTCTTTCAAGAAGAAGAGAGGGCGACGAGCCTATTGCGGGAAATTCATGCGGCGCAGCAAATCCTGGAAGCGCGGGTCGTCCCTCACGTTATCCCAATCCCAGGCCACGCTGAGATGAACTAAAGGGGTTTCGCCCTGTTGGTAAGCTTTCTCGAGCCATTTCATGACTTGATCTTTCTCTCCCGCATGGGCATACAATCGCGCAATGCGCACACCGGGAACATGCTTCCGCGTGGACCGCGCTGCCAGCGCCTCCGCCGCAAGATGCATTGCTGTGGTGTACCCGCCAGCCGCATAGCCACGGGTCAGGGCATTCTCGATTTCATGGTCACTGAGCGCGGCGAAGAACTTCACGGCTTCCGCCAAAGCTTCCTTGTGCCTTCCCGTCTTGTAGAGGGCGCCCCAAAGACCCATGTGCGCCGACGAAAAGTCTGGTTCCGTGGCCAGAACCTTGTGGAACTGCGAGATGGCCTCGTCATACCGGTGCACGTACACCAAGTGCCAACCATAGAAGCAAGGGAAAAAGGGGTTGAAGGGATCCAACTCCAGGGCCCGCTGAACTTCGGTGTTCCACTCCGGCGTACGTCTCATCGAGATCAGAAAATCCGCGTACATGAAGTGGCCATCCGCGCTGTTGGGGTTGAGCTCAATACCTCGCCGAAATTCACGCTCGGCGGCGGACCAATCGTGGTCATATTCTCCTACGATATTGGCGAGGGCGATGTGCGCTTCCGATAGCGTGTCGTCGAGCGACAAAGCTTCTGCGATGGCGGCTTTCGCCTTGGGGATCGTCTCGCCGGGCTGCATGAATCCGGCATCTCCGCGTTCTAACCAGACGTTGGCGACGCCCACATACGCACGCGCGTAGTTGGGGTCCTTCTGCAACGCCGATTCAAAGTACCCGAGAGCCGCGTCGAGGTGTTCGCGCGAGAGATGGTACCAGTGCGACTGACCCTTCAAATAAGCCTCGTAGGCGTCGGGGTTGACCGGCCTGGCGCGGCCCAGAGTCTTTGTTTCCTCGGGTGAAACGGTAACTTTGATCTCGTGGGCAATGGCCTGCGCCACTTCGGCCTGCAAGGTCAGCACATCGCGAGTGTCGCGCTCGTAACTTTCGGCCCAGAGATGAGTGTCGGTCGCGGCGCGAATGAGCTGCGCCGTGATTCGGACTCGTCCGCCGGAGCGCTGCACCGAGCCCTCCAGGATGCCGTCCACTCCTAACGCTTGCGCGATCTCGGGCAGCGGCTTTTTGACGTCCTTGAACTGCATGACCGAGGTTCGCGAGATCACCTTCAGGGCTCGGATCTTGGAGAGATCCGTAATCAGTGCTTCGGTCATGCCGTCGGCGAAGTATTCTTGTTCAGGATCGCCAGAAAGGTTCGCCAAGGGCAAAACCGCCAGGGAACGGATGGGAGCATGAGCCGTTCCGCCGAACAGCTTGTCTCGTACGCCGCCGGGGTTGAGCCCCAGGATTAAGGTGAGCAACACCGCGACCGAGCACGCCGCGGCCAGCGAGATTGTCTTGCCCGCACCGAACTTCCGCCGAGGGGTTGGGCGCGTGACCGTGCTCGGTGTGAGCAGCCGTCGCAAATCCACGGCCAGCTCTTTGGCGGATTGGTAGCGGTTCTCCGGGTCCTTTCTCCAGGCACTTCCCGATGATCCGCTCCAGTTCTGGAGATAGCTTGGGATTCAGCACAGTGGGCAGCACCGGGGGACGCTGCAGAATCGCGCCAATCAGTTGCGAGCGTTCCACGTCAGCGAACGGGCGCTGCCCCGTGGCCATCTCGTACAGCACGGACCCAGCGCCGTGAATGTCGGTGCGAGCGTCAAGCTCTCCGCCCAGCAACTGCTCCGGCGCCATGTAGGGCAGAGTCCCGGCCATTGCTTGTGTTTCGCTGAGACTCTCCGTCGCGGCACTGGCCGTGGCGGGACGCCACAGCTTTGCCAGCCCGAAGTCCAGAATCTTCAGTCGGCCGTCGCTCGTAACCCGTAAGTTGCCGGGCTTGAGATCACGATGAACGACCCCATGTTCATGGGCCGCCGCCAAACCTTCCGCGAGTTGCACGCCCAGGCGGAGGACTTCCTTCTCCGGCAGCGGTCCGGCCCGCGACCTTCTCGCTGAGTGTGATTCCGGGGATGTACTCCATCACCAGGAAGTCCACGCCTTGCTGCGTGTCGAAGTCGTGAATGGTGGCGACATTGGGATGATTGAGTTGCGAGAGAATCAGAGCTTCTTTGTGGAAATGCTTGCGGGCTGATTCGTCGATGAGCGTACCGGGCGGAAGGATTTTGATGGCAACATCACGGGCGAGGTGCTCGTCGCGGGCGCGATAGACTTCTCCCATGCCGCCGGCACCGATCTTCTCGACGATGCGGTAGTGGCCCAGTTCAAGACCAACGCGTAAATC
>CAVYEP010000007.1:0-387786 GCA_963767605.1 uncultured Acidobacteriaceae bacterium
ATCAGCGGGACGATGACGGCATAAGCCTTGCGTCATCTCGAAGATCATCAGCACCGAAGTCATGGGAGCGCGCACGATACCCGCGAAGGCCGCGCCCATCCCGACCAGGGCGTAGGCGCCCGGCGTTGCGGTGTACGCAGGGAACAGACGATGCGCCAAGTCCCTACTGTACCTCCCAGCATGGCGCCGATGAAAAAGCGGGCCGAAAATACCCCCCGCGTTGCCCGATGCGTAACTGGTGGTAACGGTGAGAAGTTTCAGAACCACCAGCAGCAGCATCATTTTAAAAGCCATATTTCCGTTCAACGCGTCGCCGACAAACCCATAACCTACACCCAGAACCTGCGGCACAAACCAGCCCACCACGCCGACCAGCAATCCTCCCGCTACCGGTTGGAACCAGACCGTGTTCTGCGGGAACCGCAGGAAGCGCGCCCGCATACCGAGCAAGAGCTTGGTGAAGGCCACCGAAACCAGGCCGCCGGCCACACCGAGCACCGCATAGACCGCAAACTCCGCCGGGTGTACCAGTTGATATTGCGGAACCTTGAACAGGGGATGATTGCCGAGCAACATGCGCAGAACTATCCACGCGGTCGCCGAGGCTAGCACCACCGCGCCCATTACCGGCGCGTGGAGATCGCCCATAATCTCCTCAAGCGAAAATAGCACTGCGGCCAGAGGCGTATTAAACGCCGCTGCGATGGCCGCCGCCGCTCCCACTGGGATGAGCTTCTTTACCAGCTCAGTGCGTAGTCCGAGGAGCCGTCCGAGGACGGAAGCAATGCCCCCACCAACTTGAACCGAAGGCCCTTCGCGTCCCAGCGGGATACCGCTGGCGAGCGTCGCCGACGTGCAGAGAAACTTGCCGAGCACGGTGCGCAACGTGATGCGTCCTTCGCGCGCAAATAGCGCAGCCTTCGTCTGCGGCACGCCGCTGCCTCGCGCGTCGGGAAAGTAGCGATACAGCAGGTAGCCGATACCGAGCGAGCCCACGACCGGAAACAGCAGGCGTCGCCACGGAGCGCCACCCACCGGATACAGCCGCATCCCCATTCGTTCCGTCAGCAGGATGAAAGCAACAACCGCCAAGCCTGTCAGGGCGCCTATGACCAGTGCCAGGACCAGAACTATCTGATCCTCACTTTGTCGCAATTCGGCCACGCGATCTGACAGCCAGGTTCTCCACCCAACCCCGCTCGCCGTCTGGATGTTTTCAGTCATCGGTCAGGAATTTCTTCCCCAAAGCATATCGCATTTGGATCGGCTCTCAGGTGTAGGTAGAGAAGAAGAAAATGAACTGATTATCGTAATCACTTCCCCACTTCAAAGTTGGGTAGAAGGCGGCCCGCAAGTGAGCCGCCCTCGCCTTACAACTGGTTAGCGGTCGAACGCGAAGTGGTCGACTCTGTTCTGCTGCCAGCACTGTTCGTTGTCCTCAGTGCAGAACGGTTTTTCCTTACCGAAGCTCACGGTTCTGATGCGATCGGCTGGAATTCCTTCCTGCACCAGCACTCGCTTCACCGATTCCGCGCGGCTCGCTCCGAGAGCAAGATTGTATTCCTCAGATCCCCGGTCGTCACAATGCCCTTCGACGAGAACCTTGATGCTCGGATGCTGCAAGAGGAAGGCTTCGTCATTCTGGACGGTCCAGAGCGACGTATTCGGTCTCGGTCACGCGTGCAGACACAATGCGTGTCTTGGCGAGCGGGCGCACCGATCGATTTGCGATTGGTTTTGGAACATTCTGCGCATCCATGTATGGTCTCCAGTGAGGTACATCCGCATTCGTATACGCCGTATACGAGCCCAGAGCGATGTCGTTGAAAACCGGAGAGTAGACGACGGTAAACGGGAGTTTACGAACGTGTACCCTTCCAGGGGTGGAGTGTCAAAATTAACCCGATGCGAAGCATCGTCCATGCACTACCGCGCAGGTTGAACTAGGCAACCTTTCTCCAGGCAATCATCCGCTGCGCCGTCCGGGAAATCTCTCGTGCACTAGCGCGGCAGAGGGCAATGGGAATCTCAAAGCAACGGCGAACCTCAAGCATGGTGGCCACGTCGTCTATAGGAACTCCCTCGATCAGCCAGAGTCTCGCCGATGCGACATCCACGGTTCGCTGCGCGTAGTACAGAGGGTTTGGCTTATCGGCGCGGCGGGAAGCGAGCTTTCGCCTCAGCGTCGCGCCGTCTTTTCCTTGGGCAAGTTCATGTAGAACCCAGGCCCAATCGCGTTCGGAATTCGTATGCTTATCGGGATGCTTTCGCAGTGCGACTGAACGGGACAAAAGGGTGGCATCCGGTGCCAGAATATCCAGCCGGAAGTCTTCGCAATTCCGAGTGGAATCGCCGGGGTATTCGACGGTGATGCGGTACGCCGGATCGTACTTGCAATTCAGGAATCCCAGTAGGCGGAGAACCCGGTTGCCGCCGGTGCAGGCGGGACCGGTGCCAAGTGTGATCGTAAGCAGCTTGAGAGCGCTTTCCTGGCTGTTCGAGAGCCGAGCCAACTCGCCAAAGGGTCCGGTATTTGCCGGGCGATATCGATGTGAACGCAGCTGACTCGGGAAGCGCATCGGGGGCCCGGAGCGCTGTGGCGCTACTCTTCCTGGCGCGCTTGCGGTTGACAGAGCGTTGCGGCTGACGCCATGTCTTCCTGCTTCCTCCAAAACAGCCCCAAAAATGGATGCCTGCGGCGCAAAATTAACCCCAATCACAGGCGCTGTCCAATAACTTTTCGGAGTAACGTTATTCCTGCAGGTTATAACAGAAGAAAGTTAGCATGACTTAGTCAGCGAACTTGTTATCAAGGCCCGCATCAGAAATTCCCATCCACCTCCTGGTAAAGGACATAGCGATCGTTGTTTCGCTAATCTTTCGATCACTCATACTACCGTTTGCGGTACTCGCGGCGATGGTTTGAATAGCGCCGCCACGAGGCTGGATCGCGCCACTGCCAATGCTGTTTCAAGGTTTATTGGCTAATTTGATGAATAGCTAAGCAGCCCCCTAAGGCCCGCATTGTCAAAGCGTTTGCTTCGACGAAGGAGCCTTTCTAACCAGAAGTCGCGGTGACGAAGCTGGTTGGTGCTTCCCGTTATAACCTGGAGGCATAACGTTGTTCCGAAAAGTTATTAGACATGGCGGTAGGAATGAAGCAAATTTGCTTAACGTCGCCGGTTCGCACTTGAACAGCGGAGGACGCTAGTGGTCGACTCCCGGCCGCCGTACCTCGACCAGGAACCGGCATCTTGCGTCGAAACTAAGGGCGTCAACGAGGACTCTATGTCAACCCAGCCTAGTCCGATCACCCCACGCGGACGCCGACAGTCGGTCCCGGAGGCGCCCGTCAATCCTCAATACGCTGCCCGATTCCTCAACATGCACCCCAAAACCGTACTTCGCAAGGCTCGTGAAGGGTCACTCCCAGCCCACCCGGTTGGGAGTGATCGGAAGCGCTGGCATTTTTATCTTTCGGAGCTAGACGAGTGGCTTCGTTGCTCAGGTAATCTCAAGCAGCCACCCGCGTCGCGAACCCCAAGGAGATTACATTGGCTAAGCGAACGCGGTATCAGTACGGTAGTGTTGAGATCGACAAACGAGTAACTGGACCGGACGTATGGCTTTACCGCTGGTGGGAGACAACTTCAGACGGTCGCAGGACGCGAAGGGGTTTGACCGTCGGAACGGTAGAAGAATACAAGACAGAGGCCCATGCGTTGAAGGCAGCAGAAGGGAAGAGGCTGATGATCAACGATGGGATTGCTACGCCGGGAACCAGTTCTCTTCTGCGGCCGTCCTCGACCGTTTCCTTCTCGAGCAGAAACAGGAACAGGAAGCCGAACAAATCACCCACAATACTCTAGCCTCCTACCGAAGCATGATCTGCCAACACATCCGACCCAAGTGGGGCGACGCCTATCTCTGGAAGATGTTCGGCCCGCCTTAGTACAGGACTGGCTCCGCAAGCTCGTCCTCTCACCCAAGTACAAGGGCCACATTCGGTCGCTGATGTACCGTCTTTTCGACAAAGCGATGCTTTGGGAATTGCTGAACGTGGAGCGAAACCCCATGGACTTGGTCGAAGTGAAGGGCATCAGCAAGCGCAAGAAACGTCCTCGCGTCCTCCAGGTAAAGGATGCTTGGCAAATACTCGACGCGCTTGTTCAGCCCTTTCGAACCATCGTGCTGATTGGTCTGTGTTTCGGTTTGCGAATCAGCGAAATTCTGGGTTTGCGGTGGACGGACTTCGATTTCAAGCGGTCGGTGGTTCTGATCCAGCGATCATCAGTCGGCAAGCGGCTCAACAAATTGAAGACGGAGTATTCGCAGGACGAGGTCCCGATCGAACGGGGATTCATCCTCGAACTGAGGAAATGGCAAGCGCTCTGTCTCGAGTCCGAGGGGCAATGGCTCTTCCCGAGTCCGGTGACCGGTCGGCCTTATCATGCCGACTCGATTCGTGCCGACTACCTGGTTCCGACAGGTCTGCAGTTGGGACTTGGAAGGATCGGGTTCCACACGTTCCGCCACACCTATCGTGCGTGGCTGGACGAAACCGGAGCACCCGTGGGCGTACAGCAGAAACTCATGCGACACGCGCACGTTTCCACCACGATGGACCAGTATGGCAATGCCTCGGCCTTGGCCAAACGCAAGGCCAATCGGCCAATCGTGCAACGCCTCTTGAGAAGGGCTGCCAATCAGCAGCTCTCCATTCAATAAATAAGGGAAACTGTGTGCCAGTTTCCCTTATTGGACAGTTTTGGACAGTCGCTGCAAGTGCCCAATTGCCCGTAACCCTATGATTGCGTTGGTTGCGGGGGGTGGATTTGAACCACCGACCTTTGGGTTATGAGCCCAACGAGCTACCAGACTGCTCCACCCCGCAGAAAAATCATATCACAGTGTGCTCCAGCAGGGTGAAGCCGGACGGCGCTTCGCGAACCAGCAACCTACGCAAAGTCTGATGAAGTACCCGGGTTCCTCCGTGCACCCCGGAGCCTGCCCTGAGCGAAGCCGAAGGGTACCCTGTCGTTCAAGGTTCTCGATGGTACTGAATCAGAGTTTCCCTAGGTAGCGATTCAAGATAAGCGCCTTCGCTCAGCGGCTCAGCTTCTTGCGCTCGCAGGCATCCACGATCTTCTTGGGATCGATGGCTTCCCGGTCGATCTGCTCTTCCAGAATTTTTCCGTCTTTGCCGATCAGAAAGTTGACGCGGCGCGCCGCTTTGTATTTGTCCACGTAAATGCCGTACTGGCGAGTGACGTCTCCTCCCCAATCACTCAGCAGCGGGAAGGTGACGCCGATCTGGTCGGCGAAGGCTTTATTGGCGTAGGGGCTGTCCATGCTCACACCCAGGACCTGGGTGTCGGCGGCTTCCAGCTTTTTAAGATTCTGCTGGAAGGCCTTCATTTGCGCGGTTCAACCACCGGTGAAGGCAAAGATGTAAAACGCCAGAACCACGTTGCTCTTGCCGCGATACTGGCTTAGCGAAACTTCTTTATCGTCGCTGCCGTCGAAGTACTGCAGCTTGAAGTCGGGAGCGACGTCGCCGACTTTCAGTTTCATGGCAGGCTCGGGTTGCTTGCCCTGAGCCTGGATTTGCGGACAAACCATCCCGGCCAAGAGCAGCCAGACCCCCAAGACCTTCGCAACCCCTCTTCGTTTCATGGGCACCCCTTCGGAAGGAATTCTAAAAAGGGTACACTGCGGTTGGGAGCGTGGTCAAAGCGCCAAGACGCTTCCCCGCGCAACCACGCCGAGGCGCATCGGCGGACTTCGTGCACCTTAGTACGAATGACCGCGTACAATGTCTCCGTACCATGTCTCCGTACAATGATTGCGGGCCGTGATCGCATCGGATGAGCCTTCAGACTCTCAACGACATTTTGTTGGCGGTCTCGAAAAACCGCCGCGCCGTGTCATGCTGCAACGACAGGTCCTGGGCTGGGTGCCCATCTCTTCCACGGAAGTCTACCGTAGCGTCGTGGGCGTGGCTCGCGCGCTTGAATCCTGGGGAGTTCGCAAAGGCGACCGCGTCGCCATCCTCAGCGAGAATCGCCCCGAGTGGACCATCACCGATTTCGCGGCGCTGGCCTTGGGCGCGGTCACGGTTCCGGTTTACGCCACCCAGACGGCGGAGCAAACTGCGTTCCTCCTCAACGATTCCGGGGCGCGCGTGATCGCCGTTTCCACTCCGCACCAACTGGAAAAGGTGCTGACCATCCAGCCGCACACACCCATCGAGCGCATCCTGGTGATGGACGCGGTCGAAACTGCGCACGCAGTTCCAATGCAAGAACTGATGCGGCAAGGGCCGGCGGAAAGCGATCCGGAATTCGACGCCCGCGCGCGGTCCATCGGGCCCGACGACCTGGCAACAATTATTTACACCTCAGGCACAACCGGAACTCCGAAGGGAGCAATGCTGACCCACGGCAACATGGCGTCGAATATCGAGGCTGCGATGGACATCTTCGGCTTCGGGACTAAAGAAGAGGTGAGCGTATCGTTTCTCCCGCTTTCCCACGTGACGGCGCGGCACGTGGACTTCGCGCTGCTCTACCGCGGCGTGGTGCTGGCGTACTGTTCCGACCTGGCGCAACTGGCGAAGGTCTTGACGGAAGTGCAACCCGACATCTTTATCGGCGTTCCGCGCGTCTATGAAAAGATTCGTCAACAGGTGATCGTCAAGACTGCGGGCTTTCCGCGCAACGCCGTCTATCGCTGGGCGCTTTCGGTGGGGCGCGCTCACCGCGCTGAGATTCTGGCTGGAACCCGGCCGCAGGCGCTCTCCTGGAAACTCGCGGACCGCCTGGTCTTTTCCAAAGTGCGCGCGGGCATGGGAGGCAAGGCGGAGGAGTTCATTTCCGGAGGCGCGCCGCTGGGCCGGGAATTGGCCGAGTGGTATGCCGATATTGGCATTCCCATCGACGAGGGCTACGGGCTGACCGAGACTTCGCCGGTGATCGCGGTGAATACGCCCAAGGCGCACAAACTGGGCACGGTCGGCAAGCCGCTGGCGAACGTCGAAGTCCGAATTGCCGACGATGGCGAGGTGCTGGTGCGCGGGCCCTCGGTGTTCAAGGGTTATTGGAATCGTCCGGAGGATACGCGCAACGCCTTTGTGGACGGCTGGTTCAAGACGGGCGACATCGGATGTCTGGACAGCGAAGGATATCTTTCCATCACGGACCGCAAGAAGGATCTGATCAAGACCTCCGGTGGAAAGTTCATCGCGCCGCAACCGATCGAGAGTTCGCTGAAGCTCAACCCGCTGATCGGGACCGCGGTGGTGGTCGGCGACCGGCGGAAGTTCCCCGCCGTGCTGATCTCGCCGCACTTCCCCGTTCTCGAAGATTGGGCGCGGGCGAACCAGGTTGAGTTTACTTCGCGACAAACCCTGGTTGCGAACCCCAAGGTACAAGCGCTGTATGAATGCCTCATCGAAGACCTCAACCAGAATCTGGCGCGCTTCGAAAAACTGAAACGTGTGATCGTCGTGCCCGAGGAATTCTCGGCCGCCGATGGAACCATGACTCATACTTTCAAAGTGCGGCGGCGCGGGATCGAGGAACGGTACCGGACGCTGATCGATGAGATGTACGCGAAGGCAGATGTGGCCCCGGGATAGGGCGCCTGCGGCCGTTTTTCGCAAAGGAAGCGTCTGATGCGATTCATAGATCGCGAAGAGGTCGCCCGGCGGCTTACCTACGATGTCTGCATTCCCATCGTGCGCCAGGCAATGATCGCATTCTCGAAGGGCGAAACGAAACAACTTCTGCGGTCGGTCATCCCTCTATCCGATGGCCGCCTATTGGGCGTTATGCCCGGTGCGATGGGTGCGCATGCCCCCTTCGGCGCGAAGCTGATCAGTGTCTTTCAGGAGAACTTCGCTCGCGGAAGACAGTCCCACCAAGGCCTGGTCATCCTTTTCGAGCCCGAAACCGGCGCGCCGGTTTGCGTAGTCCATGCCGGCGAGATCACGGCCATCCGGACGGCCGCGGCCAGCGCGGTCGCCACCGACGCACTGGCGCGCAAAGACGCCCGGCGCCTGGCTCTGCTCGGCTATGGCGAACAGGCCGCGACCCACGCGCGGGCGATCGGCAGGGTTCGAGATCTTGAATCCATCGTGGTTTGGGGGCGGTCGCGCGAACGCGCCCAAGCCTTCGCGGAGCGCATGCAAGCGGAACTTGCGGTGCCGCTCGCCACGGCAGGAGTCGTCCAAGAAGCCGTCGCCGAGGCCGACATCATATGTACCATCACCTCCGCGGCCGAGCCGATTCTCAAGGGCGACTGGGTGCGGCCGGGTACACACCTAAATTTGGTCGGCTCAAGCTACGCAGGACCTGCGGAAGTGGACAACGACCTCGTCGTCCGTTCGCGCTTCATTGTCGACAGTCGCGAAGGCGTTCTACAACAAGGCGCAGAGTTTCTCCGAGCGAAAGGAGCCGGCCTAGTCGGGGATGAACACATCGTCGCTGAAATTGGTCAGGTTCTGGGGGGCGAGATCGAAGGCCGGCGCTCGGCAGAAGAGATTACCGTCTACAAGTCCCTTGGCCATGTCGTCCAGGATTTGGCGAGCGCGTGGGCCCTCTATTCCCAGGCCGAGAGTCAGTGCTGAAGCGCATTCCGGAACATCAGCGCACGCTTGGATAACAAATTGCCGAAGCACAGGTGATTTCTGAGCCTGCCAACTTCGCGACTCGACCTACCCGGTGCAGTCGCGAACCGGATGGTTTCGATCCGCATCGGAGCCGTACAATAAGTCCATGACGGACTCATTGACTATCGCTGGCAGGCAATTCCGTTCCCGCTTGATCGTCGGAACCGGCAAATATAAATCCTTTCAGGAAACCGCCCGCGCCCTCGAGGCCAGCGGTGCCGATATGGTGACGGTGGCCGTGCGCCGCGTGAATCTCGACCGCAGCAAGGAATCTCTGCTCGATTACATCGATCCCAAGAAATATTTCCTTCTGCCCAACACCGCCGGCTGCTATACCGCCGACGACACCATCCGCACGGCCCGGCTGGCCCGCGAGGTTGGGCTCTCCGACTGGATCAAGCTCGAAGTGATTGGCGACCAGGCAACGCTCTATCCCGATGTGCAAGCCACGCTCGAAGCCACGCGCGTCCTAGTGAAGGAAGGATTCACCGTTCTAGCGTATACCTCGGACGACATTGTCTTCGCGAAACGGCTGGTGGACGCCGGAGCTTCGGCGGTGATGCCTTTGGGCGCGCCGATCGGCAGCGGGCTGGGCATTCAGAACACTGCCAACCTGCGCATCCTGCGCGAGATGATCACCGGAGTCCCGCTGATTGTCGACGCGGGCGTGGGCACAGCTTCCGACGCGGCCATTGCCATGGAACTAGGCTACGACGCGGTGCTGATGAATACCGGCATCGCCGGCGCGCAGGAACCGGTGCTGATGGCGGAAGCGATGAAACACGCGGTGCTGGCGGGACGACAGGCGTATATGGCGGGACGAATGCCGCGGAAACTTTATGCGACAGCCAGTTCACCGCTGGAAGGCGTGGTGAAGTAAGAACGTCCGATAGAAACACGCGCAGCAACCCACAAAAAGTTTGTCATCCTGAGCGAAGCGAAGGACCTGCTTTCCCATCGGTGCGAAAGGCAGCAGATCCTTCGCTTCGCTCAGGATGACAGAGTTGACTCAAGCCGCGAACTTACGGGACCCGGCCTCAGAGCATCTTGACACTATCAACGTGGATCTTGTCGCCGTCAATGTGTCCGGTCACGGCAACGTGATGTCCATAGTGCTCCTTGAGGGCCTCGGGATTGTCGACCGTCAAGACCTTCTGGTCAGCATCGGTAACGACAACCGGTTTGGCGCCCGCTTTGATGCACTTCTTGGTGCATGCCTCCGCGGCCGCGTTGGCTCCCTTAACTCCACATTTGGAGTCGCTGATCCAGCCGTTCACGGTTTGGGCATCGGCGGCAAATGACACCGAGGCAACCGACACCACGAACGCGCAGACAAAGAACAACGAGAGAATTTTCCGCATGTCACCCTCCTTAGATTGGTTCCCACACGTGATGCGATCTCCAGACTTTATCACAGAAGGGGCGGGGGCGGGGGGGCGGCGAAACTTCTTTCCACCAGCATCTACCGTTCGCTCTTGTTCTCGTTCTTGGCGCGGCCGGTAGGCGGCTTCTGCGGAGGATCGGGAGCGACGTACACCACTTCTCCACGCCGAGTGTAGTGCAAGTTGCTCGCGGGCTTCCTTCTCGATGGCCGCCGGATCGGATTTGAGCGATTTGATCTGCTCCGCGTACTGACTGTTTTCCTTCTGCAGGCGGTCGACCTCACTCTGGAGCGACTCCATCTCGGCGTGCTTCTGGCGATACACGACCATGCCGTTGGCTCCAAACATGGCGTGCAGCAGCAATCCAACGATGAGAAGCGCAGCGGCCGCGGTTCCCAGACGACGCCACTCCCGAGCGAACCACGTCCAAGCCGGACGCGTTCGTTCCACCCAGCGCGCCGCCGCAGCCTCGGCCCGCGGAGCCTGATCCTTAGCCCGATCGATCGCTTGGTCCATCGCCTGATCGATCGCCGCGCGCAGACTTTCCTCCCGGTTTGGAAGGATGCGCACTCTCGATGGTGGTCCTAGTCGAAGATCCATGCTTTCGCTGCCGCACTCAACTTTGCGAGGTCTTCCCTGCTGCGCGCTTCGCTATACACGCGCACCACCGGCTCCGTGCCCGAAAGCCGGTAGCAAACCCACGATCCGTCGGCAAGGACGAGTTTAAGTCCGTCGGTCCTCACCACGCTGGCAATTTTGATGCCAAGAAATTCGCTCGGATCGCGACGTAACTTCTCAGTAAACTTCTGTTTCACTTCCGGCGTCAAGCGGAAGTTCTCCCGCAGCGGGTAAAAGGAACCAACTTTGGCAAATAGGTCTGCCCAGTTGTTTGCCGAGCGAGGCGCCGCGCCGAGCGACCATCTCGCAGCAGAGCAGGCCGGCAAGCACTCCGTCTTTCTCTGGAACGTGTTTGCGAATGGAGAGCCCGGCGCTTTCTTCACCGCCGATGAGAATCTTGTCCTGCTTGATGAGTTCGCCAATGTATTTGAAGCCGACGGGCGTTTCGTGGAGCTCGATCTTGTGTTTTTCGGCCAGCGCGTTGATCAGATTGGTGGTGGCGACGGATTTGCCGACTCCGTTCTTCCAGCCGCGACGTTTCCACCAGATAGTCAAACAGCAGCGCGATGATGTAGTTGGGCTGGAGGAACGTGCCGTCGTCGTCGACAATCCCGAAGCGGTCGGCATCGCCATCGGTCGCAATGCCAATCCCCGCGCCGATTTCGCGCATCTTGTGCCGCAGGTCTTCGAGCAGATGATCGTCGGGTTCGGGCGCGTGGCCTCCAAAGAGCACATCGCGAGTGTCATGGACGGTGGCCACCGTTACGCCAGCCTCGCGCAGGAACGCGTCCGAATAGCCGCGGGCAGCGCCCCACATGGGATCGAAGGCAATCTTGATGCCGGCTTTCTTGATGACGTCGAGATCGACGATCTCGCGCAGCCGCGAAAGATACATGCGGCGCGGATCGATCGTTTGCGATAAATTGCGTCTGAGACTGCGGCTGCGCCTCGGCCTTTGCCGCACCCGGCGTTTGCGGATTCGCATCGAAGGCTGCGATCTCGCGCTCGATTGCTTGCGTCACTTCGGGGAGCGCGGGCGCGCCATCGGGCGTCGAGAACTTGATGCCGTTGTATTCCGGCGGATTGTGCGAAGCGGTGAAGTTGATAGCGCCATCGGCTTTCGACTGGATGATGGCGTAGGAAATCGTGGGAGTGGGCGCCGGCTCCGCGATGACCAGCGGCGTGATGCCGTAGCTGGACAAAATGTCGGCGGCCGTCGCGCAAAAACTTTCGCCCAGAAACCGCGGATCGCGACCGACAATGACTTTCGCCCGGTTCGATTTCTGCGACGACACGTAGCGCGCAATGCCGTGCACGGCCCGCTGGACATTGGCAAACGTGAACTCTTCGGCCATCACGGCCCGCCATCCAGACGTGCCAAACTTGATTTGCGTTGCCATCGGCGGCCTCGTATGCTTCCAGTGAAATTCGACTCTCGGTTTAGATCCCCGGTTTCGATTCCGAGTTTACCTAATATGACCGACAAAAGACTCGTTCTCACCACTTGCGGTTCGCTCGAAGAAGCTCGCGGCATCGCCCAGACGCTGGTGGAGCGGCAACTGGCAGCCTGCGTCAACATCGTTCCCCAAATGGAATCGGTCTATCGCTGGCAGGGCGAGGTCGAGACGGCAACGGAGTGGCTGCTCGTGATCAAGACCACGGCAGAGGCTTTCGATCGCCTGCGCGAAACTTTGAGTGAGTTGCACTCCTACGAGCTTCCAGAGTGCATTGCGATTGCCGTCGAAGACGGCAGCGCGGCGTACCTGGAGTGGATTGGAGAGTCAGTGCGGTAAAGGCGACTCCGGTTTACATGCGCGAAGGTTGAGACGCCAGTAATCCAGCGTCCACGGCGGATCGTCGTGGGCCGAGGCATCCGCGAGTTTCTCCACGAATGCCCTGCGAAGCGTCGTCGTTCGGAAGAAGTTCAAGATGCCGATGAAGCACGAATGTGCGAAGATACTGCTGGAATTCCTGATTGCTCGTCACGTTGAAGCTGGCCTCCTCCATGTTGGTCTCGACCTCTCGAATCCAGCGGCGCGAAGCCGGGAAGCCGCGCCTTCGGCATCCGAGAAAAACCAGGGCTCAGGATACTTCCCCAACCAGTTTGAAAACTCGGCAGTCTGCTGCGAGTGCCCGCACCCGTTGCCGCAGACGAGCGAGATTCGGGCCGCCTCCGCATTGCGCGTGCAGCCAACCCGCCGGGCGCAAGCGCGTCATACAGGTTGCGGAACAACGCGTTGTGGTCCAGAACCCAGTGAAACGATGCGGTGCTGAAGATTCCATCGAAGCAGTCCCGGAACGGCAGAGCGACCAGGTCGGCAGCAACGAAGCGGACGCGATCGCCAAAGTCTGGCTGAAGATTCTGCCGCGCGTGCAGCACCATGTTGCGCGAAAGATCGAGGCCGACGACGCGTCCCCGCGGAAGATTCTGCAGGAGAAGGCGGGTCAGTTTCCCGGTGCCGCAGCCCGCGTCGAGCAGACACTCATCGCCGCGCAGCCGAAGTTCGCTGAGAACGCGCTGTCCCCACTGAAATTGCGGCGCGGAGAGGCGATGGTATTCGGCGGCATTCCATTCCCGGGAATTTGCGGGTCGGACATCGGTTCGGGCATCCATCCGGCGAGGAACAGCAGGTCCTTCGCTTCGCTCAGGATGACAATTAAGAAAGAATTTCATTCACCTTAAATCGCCGCCAGCGCCTGATCGAGATCGGCGAGGATATCGTCCACATCCTCGATCCCGACCGAGATGCGGACCATGCCATCGGTGATGCCGATCTTGCGGCGGCCTTCTTCGCCGACCGCAGCGTGCGTCATGGTCGCAGGATGCGAAATCAGGGTTTCGACTCCGCCCAGCGACTCGGCCAGCGAACACACGCGCACCTTGCGCAGCATCTTATTGGCGTTCGCGAGCGAGCCGGTTTCAAACGAGATCATCGATCCGAAGCCCGACATCTGCCGCTTCGCCAGTTCGTGCTGCGGATGATCCGGCAATCCGGGATAGAAAACTTTCTGCACTTTCTTGTGCTTTGGCAAGATAGTCCGCGACCTTGCGGCCGTTGCAGTCGTGCTGCAACATGCGCACCGCCAGCGTCTTGACGCCGCGCAGAATCAGCCAGCACTCGAACGGAGACATGATCGCTCCCGCGCACTTTCTGCAGAAAGGCCAGTTTTTCCGCCTGCTCGCGCTTGGTGCAGACCACGACTCCGCCCAGTCCGTCGCTGTGGCCGTTCAGGAATTTCGTGGTGGAGTGGACGACCATGTCGGCGCCGAATTCAATCGGCCGCTGGAAATAGGGCGACATGAAGGTGTTGTCGACGACCACCTCCGCGCCGTGACGGTGGCTGAGATCGCTGATCGCGCGCAGATCGCACAGCTCCATCAGCGGGTTGGTCGGCGTCTCGAGAAATACCAGCCGCGTGTTTTTCTGCAGCGCGCTCTCGACCTTATTGAGGTCGGATGTATCGACATAAGTAAATGTCAGGCCAAAGTTGACCAGCACCTGATTGAACAGGCGCGGCGTTCCGCCGTAGAGATTGTGTCCGGCGACGATGTGATCTCCAGCTTTGAGCATGGTCGCGACGGCATTGATCGCGGCCATTCCGCTGGCGAAAACCTGGGCGGCGACTCCGCCTTCGAGCGCGGCGAGGTTGGTTTCGAGCCGGTCGCGCGTCGGATTCGACACGCGCGAATATTCGTAGCCTTTGTGCTTGCCGATCTCTTCCTGCACGTAGGTGGAAGAAGCGTAGATCGGAACGTTGACTGCGCCGGTTGCGGGTTCGGGTTCTTGTCCGGCGTGAATGGCGCGGGTGGCGAAACCTTGTTTTGCGGAGGCTGGCTGTTTGGTGGTCAAGGAATGAGTCCTCGGAAATGGAGAGTTTAGCGAAGAGAATTCTTCCCAAAATGGGAAGGTGATATTACTACTTAGTTACCCTACCCCCCCCTCCCCCCGGTCTAATGAACTCAAAGACTTAGAGGCCGCGGGGCGACTGGGTCTTTGAGGAATAAGGACTTACGGTAAAGTATTTCTAAATCAAAGACTTAGAGCATTTCTATCCCAACTTGGTACTTTTCCAGTCCGGCCACTAGTAGAGGACCGGCACGACAAAGTAATTCTTGATTAACTCTAACTTCTATTTTAGCAGGCGATGTCAAGAAGGCGGTTTGGGTTTCTGGAGGATCTGAGGAGGGCTGGCAGTCACAGGATGATCGCTTCACCTCTTTTCGAGGTTTTGAGTGCTATCGCCTTGATTTGGTCATTTACCGAGCCCCCACCTTCCGATGCAAAAGAAAAAACCGTCCAGACGTCGGCGGTTTGGGATCCTGACAACAGACTGATGGGTAGTGAAACGATCCCCCCTCTGCTAGCCAACTCTGACGTGTGAAAGAAAGCCCCGCATCTCTGCGGGGCTAGTGGGAAGCAGTCTACTGATTTTACTTGCCGGTGCCGGTTAGACTCGACTTCTGTGGGCTGTTGCTGGCGCTATCGCTCACACTCAGCTTTCCCGTCCTCGTGCCCGTCACCGTCGGCGTAAACGTCACACTGATCGTGCATTTGCCTTTGGCTGCCAGGCTGGTCGTGCAGGTTGTCGCCGAAATCGCGAAATCTCCCGTCGTCGAGATCGCGATGCTGGTCGGGCCACGGTCTGGTTGTTGGTCAGGGTAAACGTCTTCGCCGCGCTGGTCGTGCCGACCGCCTGCGCCGCGTAAGTGGCTGTGGCTGGCGTCAGCGTCGCGGGTACCACGCCCGTGCCCGTCAGCGCCAGCGGTCTGCGGGCTGTTGCTGGCGCTGTCGCTCACACTCAGCTTTCCCGTCCTCGTGCCCGTCACCGTCGGCGTAAACGTCACACTGATCGTGCATTTCCCTTTGGCTGCCAGGCTGGTCGTGCAGGTTGTCGCCGAAACCGCGAAGTCTCCAGTCGTCGACGATCGCAATGCTGTTCAGGGTCACGCGTCTGGTTGTTGGTCAGGGTAAACGTCTTCGCCGCACTGGTCGTGCCCACCGCCTGCGCAGCGTAAGTGGCTGTGGCCGGGGTCAGCGTCGCGGGCAAAACACCCGTGCCCGACAGCGCCACCGTCTGCGGGCTGTTGGGAGCATTGTCGGTAAAGGTGAGCGTTCCCGTCAGCTTGCCAAGCACGGTGGGAGTGAAGGTAACTTTCACCTTGCATTTGGCGCCCACGGCCAGGGTGGAGCCACACGTTTTGGAGAAAATGGCGAAGTCGCCGCTGGTTGTGATGCTGCTGATGTTCAGCGCGGCTGTGCCCGTGTTGGTTAGCGTTACCGTCTTGGCAACGCTGGTCGTGTTGATGACCTGATTGCCGAAGCTCAGCGAAGTCGGCGAGAGCGTGGCCGCCGGGCCCGCACCATTGAGCACGGCGGCGATGGTCATTGGGTTGGACGACGATCCCATCGCCACGACGAAATCTGGCCGACCGTCCCCGTTGAGATCGCCCACCGCAAGGGCGCTGGGACCGTTTTCACCGATGGAGGGGTGCAGCGGCGCTGCCAAGGTCCCGTCGCCGTTGTTGCGCAGCACGGCTAACCCCTGCGGTCCAGTGGATCCTCCGCAGCATCTACCCACTACCGCCACGTCGGGCTTGCCGTCGCCGTCGAAGTCCGCGACCGCCATGTCTGTAAGGTGCACCCTGGTCGGCTGAGTACTCGTGGGAGGCCTTGAAGGTCCCGTCGCCGTTCCCGAGCGAGACGTAGACGCCATGGCCAAAGCCCAGCCCCACCAGGTCAAGGCGGCCATCGCCGTTCATATCGACCGCGAAGTAGCGAGCGACGCCCTGGGTGGCATCGCCATAGGAACCACGGTCGACGGGGGTGGCGAAGGTGCCGTCGCCATTGCCCGCAAGGAACCAGATGTGCTCGATGTTGCTGGGGTCCACTGTGTGGACGACGAGGTCCGGCTTGCCGTCCCCATTGAAGTCGCCGATGGCGACGGCCCTGTCATTGCCATTGCCGATGATGGAGCCGAGGTCAATGATGTTCGGGGCATCGAAGCCGCCGCTCCCATTGTTGACGAACACGTACAGGCGGTCGTCGAGGGCACCGTCCTGGGAGGACAGGACCACAATGTCGGGCCTGCCGTCGGCGTTGAGGTCGCCGATGGCGGCGCCCATTGGGTAAAAGTAGGGATCACCGGAACTGGCAGCGTAGATCTGGCTCTCCCCTCCGAAGGTCCCGTCGCCGTTCCCGTACTGCACGATCACGCGCGGTGGCGGTCCGGCTTGTACGCCGCCATTGGCAAGGATGAGGAGGTCGATGATGCCGTTCGCCCGGAAGCTGGCGGTGTCGAGCCAGCTGTAGAACTCTCCGCTGCAGCCGCAGCCGGGTGTGGATGTAGCTGGCCCGAAGGTCCCGTTGCCGTTGCCAAGCAGGATGCTCGCGCCTCCTCCATTGCCTTCTCCCGACAACTCGGCCACGTCGAGTTTGCCATCGCCATTGAAGTCACCGACCACTATGGAGTGGTAGCCCCCGCCGCTGAAACCGGACTGGAACACGCCGGGCGCCGCGAAGGCCCCGGGGCGGACGGCGCGGAGGAAAGAAATTCCCCCTTGCCGGCCACCCCCGGACTCGGCGGCCAGCAGGTCCAGCATGCCGTCCCCGTTGAAGTCGGCCACGGCGATGTCGTTGACCCCGTTCCCGTCCACAGGAGAGACACCAGCCGGGCCCTGGGACCCGACATACACTGCCAAGGTGAAGGTGCCGTCGCCGTTGCCGAGGCCCACGTCGATCTCGTTGTTCAACACGTCGCCGAACACGATGTCGAACTTGCCATCACCGTTGAGGTCGATCGGCTGGTTGTCACTGTAGTGCCGGGCGGGGGCATAGCCGCTGATGCACTGCTCCTTCAGCGGGGCCTGGAAGGTCCCGTCGCCGTTGCCGAGGCTGACCCGGATGGTGCTGGGGCCCGGGGTACAGTTGCCGAAGCCGGCCGTGGCGATGTCGGGCTTGCCGTCGCCGTTGAAGTCCGCGACTTCCAGGCCGAGCACCTGCATGCCGACACTGAACGGGCTACCGGAAGCCGGGGTAAACTTGCCGGTGCCATCGTTGAGCAGGACGTTGACCGTCTCGCTATCGTAGTCGCCGACCACGATGTCGGGGTGGTTGTCCCGGTTGACGTCGGCGACTGCGAGGTCCTGCGGGTTGGTGCCTCCCAGCGCGTAGTCGACTTCTCGCCTGGAACGTGCCGTCGCCTTTCCCGAAAAATACGGAGACCATGTTGCTCGACTGGTCGACGACGACGAGGTCAAGCTTTGCCGTCACCGTTCAAATCGGCCGTCTGCATGAAGGCGGGTGGCAGCGTCGTCGGCGTGACGATCGGCGTGCCGAATGTGCCGTTGCCGTTGCCGGGAAGGACCACAATCTCGTTGAGCTGGGGCACGGTGAAGGCGATGTCCATCTTGCCGTCGCCGTTGAAGTCGCGGGCCAGGATGCCCTGCGAGCTAGTGTTGGCCGGGAACGTGAATACATTGACCGGAGCTGCGAACGTCCCGTTTCCGCTCCCCAGCATGACCGAGACGTAGGCCACGCCGCCGGTGACCTGAAGGAACGCGACGTCTGGCTTGCCATCATGGTTAAAGTCGGCCACGGCGACGCCGTAGGCGCTGTCCGAGGAGCCGGGCGTCACCCAGGATTGGAGCGGCTCGACAAACAAGATCTGCGCCTCGGCCGGCGCAATAAGCGCGAACACCGAGACAACCAGAACGGCAATTAACAATAAACGACGCATGGACAGACCCCCTCTCATGGTTTGAGCTAAGTTGGCCGAGCACAGCGCGCTATCTGACTTCGTGTGGGAATGCGCTCGGACGTCCACAATTCGCCTCAGGGGGTGTTGCGTCTCAACGAGCGGGAACCGCTCCTCTGAGAGGCGAGACCTGCTAATACCGCCGCGAATAAGAGCTTCATGTCAGGGGGAGAGGTTCACATGAAGCGCGTCACTTATGTGATCGCATCTCGATGACGTTAGCCAGCAGCCAAGTGAGGCTCTCTGGAAACGGTGCGAATTATTGCGCAGGAGGGACGACAAGTCAAGATGCAAGGTCTTGCAGCGTCCAGAACAGCTCGAATTGCTCCACTTTTGCCTCAACGCATGCCTAACCCGGCGGATGGTTGACGTACCCCATTGCACTCATTGACCCTGCAATCAGCTCTGGATTTTGGGTGTTGCCTGCTCGGTTGCACGGCCGAGTCGTCCTTCCCGACATGGATCGGCTAGTTTTAGTGTCCGGGAAATACGCGGCTTAGTCTGCAGGCATATTTCATGCAGCGCGTAAGCGTTGGACGCTGCAAACAAAATGCAGAGGTCCTTCCCCTTCGGCCAGCTCAGAGTCAGGATGACAACCTTTAATTTATGGCAGAAATTTGTGGGACACGACACTAGAACTGGTTTCATCTATGGTTCTGTGAGCAAGCTGTCAGGCCCTCAGGGGCTAAAGCCCGCATTTTTATTGGGGCTGAACGGCACGGCTGAAGCCGTGCCCTACCCAAAACCAAGACAACCCAGCGTTGCTTAGAAGTCTGAGACGGGGCAAGCCCCGTCTCTACACGAGCCGGGCCCTTCCCAAAACCCAACCTCAGCTAACAGTAACAATGAAACTGCTCTAGATCCCGCCTTCAAAAATCTTCTTCGACAGATAGCGTTCGGCCGAGTCAGGAATCATGGTCACCACGCGCTTCCCTGCTCCCAGGCGCTTGGCGATCTGCACGGCTGCGTAGACATTGGCGCCGCCGCTTGAGCCTCCGAGCACGCCTTCGCGCGCGGCCAGCTCCTTCACCATGCCGAAAGCCTGCACGTCGGTCACCATCATGATTTCGTCGCACACCGAGCGGTCGAAATTCTTCGGGATAAAGCTGATGCCGATGCCTTCCACTTTGTGCGGGCCGGGCTTGCCTCCGCCGTAGCACCGAGCCTTGCGTTTCCACCGACCACGGCGTGCACTTTCGGGAGACGCTCTTTCAGAAAGCGCGCGATCCCGGTAAAGGTTCCCGCGGTGCCGCGCCGACCGTGATGGCGTCGATACGTCCTTCCATTTGTTCGAAGATTTCGCGGGCGGTGGTTTCGTAGTGATAGTCAGGATTGGCGGGATTCTCGAACTGCGCGGCCATGAAGGCGGATGGGTCGGTGGCCGCCAGATGATTCGCGCGCTCGATGGCGCCCTGCATGCCCTCGGCGTCCGGAGTGCGGGTCACCTCGGCGCCGAGGGCGCGCATGATGATGACTTTTTCTTCCGAAAATTTCTCCGGAACAAACAGGCGCACTTTGTATCCGCGGTTGACGCCAATCAGCGCCAGGCCGATGCCGGTGTTTCCGGCCGTGGCTTCGACGATCGTGCCGCCCGGCTTGAGCTTGCCTTCGCGCTCGGCGCGCTCAATCAGGCCGATGGCGGCGCGGTCTTTCACACTGCCGCCGGGTTCAGGTATTCGAGCTTGGCGAAAACATCGGCCGATCCCGCAGGAGCCAGCTTCTTCAGTTGCAGCATCGGGGTTTCGCCGACGAGTTTGGTGATGTCGTCGCTGACGCGCAGGCGCGGAGTTCGCAGGTCGATGTGAGCACCCTACAGAGTACGGAACGGGACGGGGCAGCGTCAATGGAGGATTTTGCAATTTGGTAATTTGGCAATTTGGTAATCTGAATCCGATTTTCGAGGGTCAATCTCGACAGCGGGCTGACATTGAACCCTGAAATTCGGAATTGCAAAATTACCCGATTGCCAATTCTCCCTACTGCGCGCCCGAAGCGGCTCCGGTCCGGCATAGTAGCCGCTCTTGGTCCGGACGGTGAGTTTGCCGTAGTTACGGGACCGGGCATCCACTTTCACTTGCGCGGTATCCGCCCTCGTTCTTCGGGGTGGTCGGCTTGTATCCGATGGTGTACTGGCTGCGGATGTCGTGGGCGACGGTGCGGCTGATGGCGTCCACTTCGTCCAGCGTCTTCGGGAAAGAAAGCGATTCCGCCCGTTCTCTCGCGACATGATTTGCAGCGCGCGCTTGGCGTGCTTGGGCGTGCTCTTCGCCTCTCCAGGATGCCGATGGCGTACACCGTGGGCCCGTTCTCGTCCTGCAGACGCCGCACCGCCTGCTCCAGCGTCTCCGGCTGGCGTTGTCTTCGCCGTCGGTCACCACGAACATGACTTTCTTTTCCAGCTTGGCGTCTTTCTTCAGATGGTCGGCGGAGGCCACGACCGCGTCGTAGAGCGCGGTGCCGCCGCGCGCCTCGATCTTCTCCAGCGCCTTCTTTCAGCTTGTTGATGTTGGTGGTGAAATCCTGGTCGAGGTAGTACTCGTCGTTGAAGTTGACGAGCAAACTTCATCGTTCGGGATTGGGGACGCGCACCAGATTCAGCGCGCCTTGTTCACCTTTTCCCGCTTCTCCCGCATGGAGCCGGAGTTGTCGATCACGATGCCCATGGCGACCGGAATATCTTCGTGGCGAAACGAGGTAATGGTCTGCGGCTGCCCATCCTCGAAGACGGTGAAGTCGCCTTTGTCCAGGTTGGTGACCATGTGCTGCTTGTCGTCCAGACGGTGGCGTGCAGCACGACTTCTTCCACTTCCTTTTGAAGACGAAGACGCCGCTGTCGCCGGAATCCGGGCTCTGCGCGGCGCTCGGGAGGCGCTGCAGGCGGCTGGCCGGACGCCGGTGGATTCGCGATAGCGCGGCGGAGCTTGCGGACTGCGGCTGCGGAGGCTGCGCCGGGTTCGGAGCTCCGGGCCCTTGCGCGTGCGAGCTGCAGCCAGGAACAAGAGTTGTCAGGAAGATGAAAATCAGCAGAGCAACGTTATTCCGTAGGCGCATAGTAACCCGTTTTGGCGTAAACCCGCAGCGGCGGCAATCCTTTGGCGGAATCAGCTTCACTTTTATCTTACGCCATTTGCCGTCGTGCCCTGGGTTCTTTGGACGGTATCCGAGCACATATTGGTTGCGCAGCTCGATGCCAATTTTTGTGGCGACGTCCGCCAAGTCATTGGGGTTATCGATGGTAAAAGCCCGCCCGCCGGTGAGTTCCGTGACATCGCTCAGCAGGGCGGGCCCAAGCCGCTCTTCCTCGGTCGGAAAGTAATGGTCATAAATGCCGATGGCATAGATCAGCACGTCGGCTTCTTTCACCATCGACTTGATTTCGCCTTCGGTATAGCGGCTGTGGTTGTCGCCGCCGTCGGAGATGATCAGCAGCGCCTTCTTCGGATACTTGGCCTGCCGCATCTTGCTGACGCCCAGATAAATCGCATCCAGCAGCGCCGTGCGGCCCTTGGGAACCGTGTAGATCAGCTTGCCCTGAATGTCCTCGACCGAAGTGGTGAAGTCGGAAATCTCCTCCGGCTTGTCGGCGAAGGTGATCATGAAGAACTCGTCCTGCGGGTTGGCGGTCTTGAAGAACTCGATCACCGCCTCGCGGGCGCGCTCGATCTTGCTGCTCATGCTGCCGCTCATGTCGAAGATCACGCCCAGCGAAACCGGAGCGTCTTCGCTGGAGAAGGTCTGATCTCCTGCTGGTCTTTGCCTTCGAAGAGGTTGAAATTCTCTTTGTCCAGTCCGGTGACCAGCCGGTTCATGGGATCGGTAATGGTGACCGGCACCAGCACCAGGTCCACGTCCACCTTCAGGGCTTGGTGTGGGTCTGAAGCGCGGGATCGACCTCGGGCTCTTTCGGAGCCGGCGGCTGCACGCGGGGCTGGATGTGAACGTCTTCGGTGGAATTCTGCGCGAGCAGCGGGGAGCGCTGCAGACAGCAACCGATCAGAAGAACAGCGAAGAAGAGGCGAGCCGAGAACCGTTTGCCGCACAGCATAGGCCCTACTCAATCAGTGCGAATTCGCGCCTCGGAGGCGAGACGACCCGCGCCCCACAAGGCGGGCCATCAAGAACCTCTTACTGAGCCGGATACTAGCACAATCTCGAAAAAGTGTTGTCAGCTTTTTCGTCACCGGCAGCCAGATTTCTGGACGTCGCTGCGCAGTTGTCTTGCCGTTCTGTGGCATGCTTGTTCCGCGTTGCCGAGCCTGCCAGCTTGGCTCGCCGCTGACTCATCTGAGGCCGGGACCAGATCGCTCCCTGCTACAATTCTGCGTTCCCCTTATGGCTACAATTTCCCCATTTCGCGCCTGGCGTTACGACCCCGACCGGGTCCCGATCCACAGGTCGTGACCCAGCCCTACGACAAGATCACCCCCGAGATGCAGGAACGCTATTACGCGGCCAGCCCCTATAATCTGGTTCGCATCATCCTGGGCAAGACGCATGCCGGCGATACCGGACGCCGAAAACGTCTACACCCGTGCGGCCGCGTCCTTCCAGGACTGGCGCCAGACAGGGCATTCTGCGGCAGGATCCCGAGCCTTCCCTCTACCGCTATTCCCAGACGTTCTAACCGTCCCCGGGACGCCGAAGTCCGTGCGGAGCGGCGGGCTTCATTGCCCTGGGCCGGATCGAGGACTATTCCGCCGGCGTCGTCTTCCGCCACGAGCAGACCCTAGCCAAGCCCAAGGCCGACCGCCTGGACCTGCTGCGCGCAACCCGCGCCCACTTTGGCCAGCTCTTCATGCTCTACAGCGGCGCGGGCGAAGTCGACGCACTGCTCGATCGGCGGCCGTCGCACGCCGGACATCGAGATCACCGACGAATACGGCGTGGTGCATCGCGTCTGGAGGATCTCCGATCCTGCGGTCATCGCCGCCGTGCAGGAGCAGATGCGGGACAAAAAGCTGATCATCGCCGACGGCCATCATCGCTACGAAACCGCCTTGAATTACCGCAACGAACGCCGAGCCGTGGCCGACACCGGCACGGGCCTGCCCGCTCCTTACGACTGGTGATGATGACTTTCGTCGACATGGACAGCAATGATCGCCTATGATCGCCCGGCCTGGTCATTCTGCCCACCCACCGCGTGGCATTCGGCCTGCCGTCTTTTTCGCCTGCACAATTCCGGGCCGAGGCCCCGCAAGTTCTTCAACGTCGAAGAGGTCGATGCCGGAATCGACGCCGCCCGCGCCACCGTAATTCTGCAGCAGGCGGGGCACGCTGGCACCGCGCTGCTGGCGGTCACCGCCGATCGCGCCTTTCTGCTCCACACGCCAAAGGCGATCGGCACCAGCTTCTTCGGCGATCTCTCTCTGCGCCAGCAGGCGCTCGACGTCGTGCAATTGCACAAGTGCCTGCTGGAAGGCGTGCTGAAATTTCCGAGGAAGCCATTCGCAACCAGCAGAACGTTTCCTATTTCCGCGAGGCCGGCGAAGCACTCGCTCAGGTGCGAAGCGGAAAGGCGCAAATCGCGTTCCTGATGAATCCGGTGCGCATGGAGCAGGTGCGCGACATCGCCTTTGCCGGCGAAGTGCTGCCCCAGAAGTCCACCGATTTCTACCCCAAGCTGCTGAGCGGCCTGACAATCTATGCGCTGGAGTAGTAAACGACAGTCTCAGATCCCAGTTACTCAGTTCTCGGTACGAGCTGATTTTACTGAGAACTGAGAACTGAGAACTGAGAACTAGCGGAAGTGCCCTCCACCACGATGAAAACGACCCTGGCCCTCCTCCTGGCCGTCGTGACCCTTTTGCCCGCGGCGCCCTCCGCGGACGAAAAGCAACTCTCCGTCTACTCCCCCGTCGCAACTTACACCCTCCCGGTTCTGGAGCGTTCCGGCCACGAGTATGTCGGCCTGCTCGAACTTCTGGAGCCGCTCGGCCGCGTAAGCAGCGAGACCGCGGACGCACTGGAAAATTCGATATAACGCGATCGATGGCGAGTTTGTGCGGGAAAGACGCGCGCCAGGATTCACGGCCGCGATTTGATCTGACCGCTCCCTTTCTCATGGAAAACTCGCGCGGCCTGGTTCCCCTCGCCTCGCTGGCCACTTTGTTGCCGCGCTTTCTGGGCACGCCAGTCAATTTCCACGAAAGCGCGCGCCGCCTGTTCATCGGCGATGTCGCGCATCCAACCGAGCTTTCAACTCGAGGCCGGGCACCCTCCCGGCTGGTGCTGAATTTCAGCGCTCCGGTCAACCCGACCATCTCCACCGAACCCGGCACGCCTGCGCATGGTCTTCAAGCGTGACCCCGTCGTTTCTCCCGGAAGCCAGTCCATTTCCTTCGACAACAAAGTCATCACGCAGGCCAGCTACTCCGAGAACAACGGGGTCGCGGAATTGGATATCGCCGCAAACAGCCCGTTGCTGGCCAGCTTCAGCAACAACGGAAGACGATCATCCTGGCCCCCGCGCCCACCGCTTCGAATGCCGCACCCGGCACGCCGCCGGCTCCGAATCAGCGAATCCCGCGCAGACCCAGCCCCGTCCGCGCCCACTGCAGAACGCTGCCAGCCGGGCAATGCCGCCGCGTCCGCTGGCCGTTGTCGATCCCGCGCACGGCGGCAGGAGCGCGGCGCTGCCCTGACCGATACCTTGGCCGAAAAGGACGTGACGCTCGGTTTTGCGCGGCTGCTGCGCCATGAACTGGAACTCCGGGGTTTCGCGGTCCTGCTGCTGCGCGATGCCGATACCACTTTGGCTCTCGATCAGCGCGCCGGTGCCGCCAACGCCGCCCGCGCCGGAATCTACATCAGTCTGCATGCCGCTTCGCAAGGCAGCGGCGCACGCGTCTACACCGCGCTGCTTCCGGTGGAAGGACCGAGCAAGGGAGCTTTTCATGCGTGGAATTCGGCCCAGACGCCCGCTCTCGCCCGTCAGCCGGACCGTGGCGGCGGCGATCGTCACCGAGATGCAGAAGAGAACAATTCCCGGTCCGAGGTCTTCCGCGTCGCTGCGGCCGCTCAACAACGTGCTCATGCCCGCCGTTGCCGTGGAGCTGGCGCCCGGAACCAAAAGGTATCGCCGACCTTGACCTCCGCCAACTATCAACAGCAGGCCGCCTCCGCGATTGCCGACGCAGTCGTTTCCGTCCGCGATCGCCTGGGGGTTCAGCAATGACAGAAGAACATCGGGTCATCGGACCATCGGGCCATCGGGTCGATCTGGAGATCAGCGCTATCGAAGATCATCGGCCTCTTGATAAACGTCAGATCGCCCGATGGCCCGATCGCCCGATCACCCGATCACGAAGGTGCAACCATGATCCCCCGTCATCTTCTGATCAGCGTGGCCGCAATGCTCGTGCTGGTGGTTGCAATGGGAATCTACGCTCGCCAGATGCGGCGCCAGGCGCGCGAACTTCGATGCGCCCGCCGCCAACGCGCTTCCCGTCGCTCCTCCCGCCTCGGGCCCGACCGAAACCGTGACCCTCTATGTTGCCGATGACGCCGCCGGCGTGCTCCGCGCGCAATCGGCACAGATTCCTCTTCCCGGAGGACGCCAGCAGCGCGCCGAAGAACTGTTGCGCGCGCTGCTGCGCATCTACCAGCAGCCCGGACGCGGCCCATCCTCTGGCCCCGGCCGCCGACATTCGCAGCATCTACCTCATCGATCCGGGAGCCGCCGTCATCGACCTGAATGCCGCCTTCGCCGACCAGCACCGCTCCGGCATTCTCAGCGAGCAGCTCACCGTGAATTCGCTGGTGGAAACCCTGGCCATGAACGTTCCCGGCATTCGCCGGGTCAACATTCTGGTCGAGGGCAAGACGCGCGACACCCTCGCCGGCCACGCCGACCTGACCGAGTGGTTCGACGTAACCACGATGGAGCAGGCCGGCAACCAATAAGGCAATCAGCATGCGAACATTCGAACCCGTGAACCATCATAGTAAGCTGCCGAGATCTGTAACTTGTCGGTAGCGGGTTGGCTCTGGTAGTTTGAACGGTTCCAATGATTGAGCTAATAAGGAGGCCCCAGGATGCCATCCTTCCGCGAGTTGTTACAAAATCTGCTTGTCTCTTCTCTTTTCTTCGCAGCTCTCTGCATTAGCAGCACCTTTACGAAAATTGCGGCGGCACAAACGGCGCCTGCTCCGGAGGTTAAGTCTCCCACGCCTTCCGCCGGACCGCAGGCGAGGACGTCCAGGGCCACGATGCGCAGCCTCGCGAGTCGCAATCTCAAAACGACGAATCTCCCCAGCCGCGATCCCGAGACTCCGGGGCACCGCTCTCGAACCACGATAAGAGCGTCTTCAGAAACCCGTTCCCGGCACTCAGCTCGGATTTCTCAACCGCTTCGCCGGGGCGCCTGCCAATGACCTCATTCGCGACAAGCAATACCGCAACTCATGGGCAGCGTGATCCCCGACTGCATTTCCACTTACGGCTGGGACATCATACTCAAGGATGCGCTCGAAAAAGTACTCGCCGGCTCGACCATACCAGTGCAGATCCGCGATGCGCGCTACGTTATGGTCTCCGGCCGCAGCGGGCCGTATCTCGACGGCAGGGGCTTCATGTGGATCGACATGCAGGACGGCATCGCCCTGGGCGGCTTCTATTTCCATCCCACCAATGGCGAACCTACCCCGACCGTCACGATCTTCTCCAGGCAGGTGAAGCAGCCATCGCTCAAGATGAGCCAGCTTCCGGCCGCTTTCGCTGAGGATCTAAAGCAATGGTCCGCCGATTCGGGGGTCCCGCCGGTCACGACCCGCTACTTCATTGGTGGCTCCAACCTGAAGCTCCTGCTCGAGCACGAGAAGATTATTGCGCTTCACTGCGTGGCACCTCCGCTGCAACGGACGATTGCGAGCAGATGAACGCCGACGCTGCCGATATCGACCTGAAGGCCGCCTACTACCTCGACCAGACTAACTACGCCACCAAAGGGACGGCATGGATGATCGCCTCCCCCGAGCAAATTTCCTGGATCCAGCATCCGTGACGAAACCTGTCGGCCCCGGCCCGACCGTCTCTCGTGCCGCATTCGTATGACCCGTCAACGCATCCGCGTGGTCATCCAACATCATCCCGTGCCCAAACAGTCTTCTCCGCATAAGTAGCGGTTGTGCAGGCCATTAAGGCGGACTCATCGTTCTATCACTCCCGTCAACTGTCCCGGCGCCCGGTTCGGGCTGCAATAAGAAGATCAAGGTTGAGTTCCATGGCTGGAACATTCGCGTGTATCATTGTGCCTGCAATTTGTAAGATCTAGGGGCCGTTCTAACTTACAACCGGTCCGTTATCTCCCGGTTGGAATAATCCTACTTTATGGAGAATCTGCAAATGCGCCCCTTCATGTGTGCAGTCGTCTTCCTCGTGTGTAACCTGACCGCCTTGGCGCAGAACGCGCCGAAAGCGGGAGATCTTTGCCGGATTTTCGTATGGAAACTATGAGCTGATTCCAGGTACTTCGAGCTTCTCGAATCCGAAAGAAACAATTCTGCCAGCCCCAGCGGGCGGCTGGGAACCTTCTGGATGGGACGAAGGTCGGGTGGCAGTGAACATGAACCACTGGTTCAGCTTTGCAACCGACTTCAGCGGCTACTACAGCGGTTCGTCGACCTCGACCACGAGAACGTTCGACTCTACCCACTGGGACGGAGACAATTACGGACGTGGCATCGAACCCCAAAATCCACAACTTTCTTTTTGGACCGCAGTTTTCCTATCCTGCCGGAAAAATCCGGCCATTCGCGCACTTTCGGCGCGGCCGCCCCCATGCGGATGTAACGCGGTCGGCGATCATAACCTGTACAACCTGCTTCACCAGCGGAATCGGGCTGGTCTGGCGACTGGTGAAGTAACTGATCCAGACTCGGACTGTTAGAATCCATCTCCATGATCTTTCGCAGCGATAACCGCACTCCCGAGCAGGTTCGTCCCGTCAACATCATTCCCGACTTCATCTCGACCGCGGAGGGCTCGGCGCTGATTGAGATGGGCAACACGCGCGTCATCTGCACCGCCTCGGTCGAAGAATCGGTCCCTCTGTTCTTGCGCAACTCGGGCAAGGGATGGATTTCCGGCGAGTACGGAATGCTGCCGCGTTCGACCCTGACCCGCACCGCGCGCGAATCGGCCAAGGGACGGCCAAGCGGGCGCACGCAGGAAATTCAGCGGCTCATCGGACGTTCGCTCCGCGCCGTGGCCGACTTGAAGCGGCTGGGCGAGCGCACCATCTGGATCGATTGCGACGTGATCCAAGCCGACGGAGGCACGCGAACGGCTTCGATCACCGGGGCTTTCGTCGCGCTGGGTCTGGCTCTGCAACGGCTGATCGATGCGGGGACCTTGACCGCCGCGCCGATCAAGGATTTTGTGGCCGCCATCAGCGTCGGCATCGTGGACGGCGAAGTGCTTCTCGATCTGAACTACGAAGAAGACTCGCGCGCCGACGTGGACATGAACTTCGTCATGACGGCAGGCAACAAAATTGTCGAACTGCAGGCCACCGCCGAGCACCAGGTATTCGACGACGCTCAACTCGCGAAGATGATGGGGCTGGCGCGGCAGGGCATCCAGTCGCTGATTGCCAGGCAGAAGACTTTGCTGGGAACACTCGCTCTGCGGCAATGACTTCGGTTACAACCATGGCGGCACTGTACTTGGTATCCTCGAAGTCCGGGGGAGCAAATCGGTGTCGCGTTTGAATTCCAGAATCCGCATCGCCGCTGCGACCGCTTGCCTCGTGCTCGGAACGCTCTCCGCGCACGGGCAAACCGCACCGTCATCTTTGACCGGCGTTGTTGAGGACCCTACCGGCGCCGTCATCGCGGGCGCACGCGTGGAATTCTCCAGCGGTACCTACCGCGCTGCGGCGCAGACGAATTCGCTGGGAAAGTTTCAGCTCGAAATCGCGGCCGCTTCCGGCGTGATTTCCGCCCGAGCCGCTGGATTCCTTCCTTTTCATCTTCCCTGGAATCATGAACCGCAGCTCAAAATCGTGCTCCACCCGCAATTTGAATCGGACTACGCCAGCCACCACGTTCTCGTCACGGCCACCCGGATCAACACCGCACTGGAGGATTCTCCCGCCGACAGCGTAACCATCTCTGACGACGATCTGGCCTCGACGCCGGCGCTCGCGCTCGATGACGTGCTTCGCGAAGTCCCCGGCTTCACGCTGTTTCGCCGTTCCAGCAGCCGGACTGGAAATCCGGGCACGCAGGGCGTCTCGATGCGTGGAGTGGGCGCCAGCGGGGCCAGCCGCGCCCTCGTCCTGGTCGATGACATTCCGCTCAACGATCCCTTCGGCGGATGGGTTTATTGGGATCGTGTCGTCCGCGAATCCATCAGCGACGTCGAAGTGGTCCGCGGCGGCGCCGATGCCAGCCTTTACGGTTCGACGGCCATGGGCGGCGTGATTCAGTTCCGCACCCGCGAACCTCAGCAGACGGCGATCTCCGCTGAAAGTTCCTGGGGAAGTGAAAACACGCCCGAGTTATCGCTCTTCGCGGGCACTCGCCTGGGGCCTTGGTATGGTTCCGCATCCACCGATCTGTTCCGCACGAATGGTTACATTCCGGTGCCGGAGTCGCAGCGCGGAGCGGTCGATTCGCCCGCCAACTCCCGGCACGAATTGGCCACGGTCGAACTCGGCCGGCATTTTGGAAGTTTCAGCCGCATTTTTGCCCGCGGTTCGTACTTCGACGAAGGGCGCCATAACGGCACCGTGATCCAGTTGAATACGACGCAGGTGGGTGACTTCGCAACCGGTTGGAATTACGAAACAAAAAGCGTAGGAGCGATTTCAGCGCGGCTATTCGGACTGTTCGAGTCTTACCACCAGACGTTTTCATCGGTTACGTCGGACCGCAACTCCGAAAGCCTGACTGACGACCAGTATGTTCCGTCGCAAGCACTGGGCGGCAGCACACAGTGGTCGCGTCCCGTCGGCCGGATGCAGACTCTGGTCGCAGGCTTTGAGATGCGGGAAGTGCATGGCTCCAGCAACGACGACCTTTTCAAGAAAACAGTACCCAACGGAACCACACTGAGCGGGGGGCACGAGCGCACCGAGCGCGTCTTTGGAGAAGACATTATTCAGCTTGGCCCGAAGCTGATTGCGAACCTGTCGCTCGGCTACGACCACTGGAGCGATTTCGCGGCGCGGCTCATCGCCATCCAGTCCGGTGTCGCCACGCTCACGCCCTACCCCGACCGCACATCCGACGCTCTCAACCCACGCGCATCCTTGCTCTACCACCTTGGCCACGGGACTTCGCTCACCGCTTCGGGATATCGCGCCTTTCGCGCACCGACGCTGAACGAACTCTATCGCAACTTCACTCAAGGCAACATCGTGACCTTCGGTAACCCCGCTCTGCGCGCAGAACGATTGACTGGAGTCGAAGCAGGAGTCCGGCAGAGCCTGCTTTCCGACCGCCTCAGTTTGCGGGCGACCTTCTTCTGGAACGACATCACCGATGCCATCATAAACGTCACGCAAACGGCCACCACGCGCCAAAAAGAAAACGTCGCCCGCACGCTCTCCACCGGCATCAATCTCGACGGTGAGTTCCGCCTGAGCAATACGGTTCAGTTCGCCGGAGGCTACCAGTTCGCCCACGCCGTCGTATCGAGCTACGCGCCGCTGGTGGGAAATTGGATCCCCGAAGTGCCGCACCAGCAGTTCACCCTACAGGCCCGCTACGTCAACCCCAAGATTCTCACTGCGACCGTGCAGGGAACCTTCGTTGGGCAGCAATTCGATGACGACCTCAACACCCTGTTGCTGAAACGGTTTTTCACCGTCGACCTGTACCTGGGCCGCCAACTCGGTCACGGTGTGGAAGTCTTCGCCGCCGCCGAAAACGCGTTCAATCAGCGCTACTACACGGCTCTGACTCCCGTGCCGAATGCTCCCCCAGGCACGCCTCCAACCGTCCCGAGCCTGGGCGCTCCCATTCTTGCGCGCGTCGGTTTGCGCTATGAGTTTCCCAGGCGTTGATGGTTCTCAAAATAGCAAGCGGACAAGAGCAAAGCCCCTGTCCGCCCAGACAACACACCGAATTCCTTCCCGCAGCGTGCTAGTTGTACTGCTTCGCAACCTCGGCCAGAGGAATTGGTTTGTAGTCGCCGGCGTGTCCGGCCTGGCCGAATTGGGTCATGCGCTGGGCCACGACTTTCTTCATGGCCTCGCGCGCCGGCTTTAAGTAGTCGCGCGGATCGAATTTCTCCGGCGTTTCCATAAACACCTTGCGGATGGCGCCGGTGATGGCCAGCCGGTTGTCGGTATCGACGTTGATCTTGCGCACGCCGTTGCGGATTCCGAGTTGAATCTCTTCCACTGGCACGCCCCAGGTCGGCTTCAACTTGCCGCCGTATTGGTTGATGACGTCTTGCAAGTCCTTCGGCACGCTCGACGATCCGTGCATCACCAGGTGCGTCTTGGGCAGGCGCTGGTGAATCTTGATCAGTACATCCATCTTCAGCACCGAACCGTCCGGCTTCTTGGAGAATTTGTAGGCGCCGTGGCTGGTGCCGATGGCGATGGCGAGAGCGTCCAGACCGGTTTTCTCGACAAACTCGACGGCCTGGTCGGGATCGGTGACATGCTCCAGACCCGTGCCGCCCGCGCCGTGTCCGTCTTCAATTCCGCCGAGCACTCCGATCTCGCCTTCGACCGTCACGCCCCTGGGATGAGCGTAGGCGACGACATCCTTGGTCACCTGCACGTTGTAATCGAAACTGGAGGGAGTCTTGCCGTCGGGCATCAGAGAGCCGTCCATCATGACGCTGGTAAAGCCTAGATCGATGGCGGACTTGCAGGTTTCGACGCTGTTGCCGTGGTCCAGGTGCATGACCAGAGGAATCTCGGGATACAGTTCCGCCGCCGCCAGCATCAGGTGATAAAGAAATTTGTCCTGCGAGTAGGAACGTGCCCCGCGGCTGGCTTGAATAATGACCGGAGAACGGGTCTCCCTGGCCGCCTCCATGATGGCCTGAATCTGCTCCATATTGTTAACGTTGAATGCTCCGACGCCGTAGCCGCCTTTGGACGCTTCGTCTAAGAGTTGCCGCATTGAAACTAAAGGCATAAATTGCCGCTCCTTCTCGAATCAGATCAATGACCCCAGACTCAGTGTAAAATGCGGCGAGCGCAACTCCGGTGACGGCCATCACACGATGTCGTATCATTTTCCAGAAGATGCACCCGGCCGCCTCCAGACTGACAAATCGTTTCGTTTTGCTTTGCTAAGGACGCGCACGCTTTCAACCATGCCGAAATACCGATGGGAGGATTTATGAAACTCACGCCCGGCAAACTCGCCGGAATGAAAGCGGTATCGAATGAACGCGGCGTAATCGCCGCCGCCGCCATGGATCAGCGCGGCTCACTGCAGAAGTCCCTCGCCAAGGAGAAAGGCTCCGCGGTCTCCGACGCCATGATGGAAGAATTCAAGATTCTGGTGAGCGAGGTCCTGACGCCCCATGCCAGCGCCATCCTGCTCGATCCCGAATGGGGGCTGCCGGCTTCGAAGCGGCGCGCCAAGAACGCCGGCCTGCTGCTGGCCTATGAAAAGACCGGCTACGACAAGACCGGGCCGGGACGCCTCGGCGATCTACTGGATCATTGGTCGGCGCGCCGACTGAAGGAAGCAGGCGCCGACTGCGTCAAGATTCTGCTCTACTACACGCCGTTCGATGCGAAAGAAATCAACGACAAGAAACACGCCTGGGTCGAACGGTTGGGCGATGAGTGCCGCGCCAACGACATTCCGTTCTTCCTGGAGTTCGTCACGTACGAAGAAGGCGTGGACGAGAAAGGGTTCGATTTCGCAAAGAAGAAGCCGAAGGCGGTCACCGAAGCCATGCGCGAATTCACCAAAGACCGCTATGGCGTCGACGTGATGAAGGTTGAAGTCCCGATCAACATGAAGTATGTCGAAGGGGCCAAATCCTACAAAGGGGAAAAGGCCTACTCGAAACACGAAGCGATGAAATTTTTCCATGAGGCGGCCGTGGTCGCCACCAAGCCGTTCATCTATCTGTCGGCGGGCGTGAGCAATTCCGAGTTCACCGAGTCGCTGGAACTGGCCGCCGAGTCGGGGGTGAAATTCAACGGCGTGCTCTGCGGACGCGCCACCTGGAAAGATGGCATCCCCATCTACGCGAAACAGGGAGCCGGCGCTTTCCGGAAGTGGCTGGAAGATGAAGGCGTGAAGAACATCAATAACGTGAACGATTGCTTGAAGGCCGCAACCTCGTGGCATTCGATCTACGGGGTGTAGCGGGGAGCATTCAGCAATCAGCAATCAGCAGTCAGCACAACTTTTCTCGATTAGGCAGTAAGTAAAGAACCCCGCATTCCGCTGCGAAGCGTGACCCGCTTTCTTGCTGAATGCTGAGTGCTGAATGCTGACGGCTCAAAACAAAACCGCTCTGATCACCGGCGCCTCGTTTGGCATCGGCATGGAATTCGCGCGCATTTTCGCGCGCGAAGGCTACAACCTGGTACTCGTCGCCCGCAATGGCGACAGACTCCGCCAACTCGCGTCCGAACTCGAGAAGGCCAACGGCACCCGTTCGCTGATCCTCGCAACCGACCTGACCGAGCCGGGGGCTCCGGCGTACGTTCTGGATCAAACGACGCGCGCCGACATCCAAGTGGACGTGTTGGTCAACAACGCCGGATTCGGACAGTATGGTTTGTTCGCCGACAGTGATCTGGAAGAATGCCTCCGCCAAATCCAACTCAACGTGACGACGTCTCACCCACCTCACCCGCCTCTATCTTCCTTCGATGATTGAGCGCAAGACTGGGTGCATTCTGAATGTGGCGTCTACCGCGGCGTTTCAGCCGGGGCCGCTGATGGCCGTGTATTTTGCGACCAAAGCTTACGTCTTGCATTTTTCCGAAGCGCTGGCCAATGAACTCCGCGGATCGGGCATAACCGTAACCTGCCTGTGCCCCGGTGCAACGGCCACCGAGTTCCATAAGCGCGCGAAAGCCACGGGCATGAACCTGCTGAAGTTCGGCGCGATGGACGCGCGCACCGTCGCTGAAGACGGCTATCGCGCGCTTATGGCCGGAAAGCCCGTGGTGATTTCAGGATTCAAGAATTGGCTACTGGCGCAATCGGTGCGCTTCTCTCCGCGTCGACTGGTGACGGCGATTACCAGAAAAATTCAGGAGCAGAAGTAAGCGATGGAGCGGCGGGCGTCCCAGGAGAAGTTCTCAGTTCTCGGTTCTCAGTTCTCAGCAAAAGCATCGAGATTGCAGACAGAGAATTGAAGACCGGGAACCGAGAACTAACGCATGTTTACGTTCCCTTACGCCCTTCCAACGCCGCCTGCACGCGGCTGTGTTTCCGGCTGTACGTGAAATACACCACCATCCCGATAATCAGCCAGATTATCAATCGCGCCCAGTTGATCCAGCCGAGTTTGTACATCATGTAGCCGTTAAAAAGGATGCCCATCACCGGCACAAACGGCACCCAGGGCGTGCGGAAGGGACGCGGCTGGCCCGGGTTCGTGTGGCGCAGGGCCATGACGGCAATGCAAACAATCACGAAGGCCAGCAACGTTCCGATGTTCACCATTTTCCCGATATCGTCGATCGGCGTCAGGCTGCCCACGATCGCCGCCAGCATGCCCACGAGCATGGTGTTCTTCCACGGCGTCCGGAAACGCGGGTGAACATCGGCGAAGAACTTCTTGGGCAAAAGGCCGTCGTTGGCCATCGAATACAGGACGCGGGTCTGCCCCAGGAGCATGACCAGCATCACGCTGGTGAGGCCCGCCAGCGCTCCCAGCGTAATGATGTGGGATGCGCCCGTAAGACCACGGTCGAGGAAGGCGCGCGCAATCGGAGCCTCGATGTTAACTTCTTTCCACGGCACCATCCCGGTCAGAACCGCCGCCACCGCGATATACAAAAATGTGCAAATCAGAAGCGAAGCAATGATTCCGATGGGCAGATCGCGCTGCGGATTTTTCGCCTCCTGGGCGGTGGTGGAAACCGCGTCGAATCCGATATACGCGAAGAAGATGTACGCGGCTCCGGCCCCGATTCCAGAGAACCCGTAAGGCGCGAAACTGTGCCAGTCCCCTCCCCAGTTGCTGGCGCTCACGTAGCGAAAACCTAGCCCGATGACAAAAATGACGACCGCAACCTTGATGGTAACGATGGTGGCGTTGAAGCGGGCGCTCTCCTTGATGCCAATCACCAGGATCGCCGTGATCACCAGAGCGATGATGAAGGCCGGCACGTTGACCCCGATTTCATATCCGAAGAGATGCGGTGCGTTCAACAGGTCGTGAGCTTTCTGCACCAACTCCGGCGATTGCGCTCCCATGATTGCCGTCACTTTGTTGAGAAAAGCCTGGGTGCCGGGCACCAGCGTCGCATCGGAGGCTTGCGCCATCTGCCGCGCCACGATGTTTTCCGCCGTGTGCAGCCCAGTCCAGTGGTCATACGCCAGCCACAGCGGCATCTTGATATGAAAAATATTCAGCAATTCGATGAAGTGGTTCGACCATCCCGACGACACGGTACTCGCGCCCATGGCGTATTCGAGCGTCAGGTCCCAGCCGATGATCCAGGCAAAAATCTCGCCCAGCGTGGCGTACGCGTAGGTATAAGCGCTGCCCGCCAGCGGGATCATGGCCGCAAACTCCGCGTAGCAAAGAGCCGCGAAAGCGCAACCCAACCCGGAGAGCACGAACGAGAGCATCAGCCCTGGCCCGGCATAGTGGGCGCCCAATCCCGAGAGCACGAAGATTCCGGCTCCAATCACCGCGCCGACGCCCAGCGCCGTTAACTGAAAAACACCGAGCGTGCGTTTCAGGCTATGCGTGCCAGTCTCTCGCGCCTCTTCCATCAGAAGCTCAATCGGCTTTTTCGCAAAGAGGTCAGTCATGAATTGCGTTTCTCCTGTGAGTAGAACTAGTCGGTTAAACCGAAGTCGTCTCGGCTCGCGGCCGCCAGATGTAGTACACCGGAATGCCCAGCAGAACGATGATCAGTCCCGGCCAGGTGTATTGCGGCTTATAGCGTAACAGCACAACATCGATCAATAGGGCCATCACGATGTAGACAGCGGGCAGAACCGGGTATCCGACGGCTTTGTACGGACGCTCGGCCTCGGCATGAGTGCGGCGCAAAACGAAAAGTCCGAAGATCGTCAGAATGTAGAACACCAGCACCGCGAAAATAATGTAGTCGAGAAGCTGGCCATAGCTGCCGGAGATGCAGAGGACGCACGTCCAAACCATCTGCACCATCAGCGAAACCGCGGGCGTCTTGTAGCCGGGATGCAGCCGGGCAACGCTGCGAAAGAAAAGACCATCCTTGGCCATGGCGTAGTAGACGCGCGCTCCGGAGAGAATCAAGCCATTGCAGCAGCCGAAGCCGGAAATCATGATGGCAACGGCCATCAGCGCTCCGCCGGCGGAACCGAACATCTGCGTCATGACGGCGGTAGCGACGCGGTCTTCACTGGCATACTGAATTCCGCGCTCGACGCAGCGTTGAACCCGTGGGCTGCCCACCAGCGGCAGCGCCCCCAGATAAATGAAATTGCATGCGATATAGAGCGCGATCACCACGCCGGTGCCGAGCGCCAGCGACAACGGAAGATTCCGGCTGGGATTTTTCACTTCGCCGGCCGTAAACGTAACGTTGTTCCAGGCGTCGGCGGAAAACAGCGATCCCACCTGCGCAATCGCCAACACCGTGAGCGTCGAGACCAGAACGCCTCCGCCCACGTCATGCAAAGTGCCGAGGCCGGCATTCTTCCAGAAGTTTGCCCCAAAATTCGCGGCCACTGCCTGCGCGTTCCGCCCAAGAAAAATTCCGAAGAGGGCCAGTCCGAGCAGCGCCGAAACTTTCGCCGTGGTGAAGATGTTCTGAATGAATGCGCCCGTCTTCACGCCGAAAATATTGATGACTGAGAGCACCACCACTACCAGGATGGCGACGAAGTTCTGCGTGTTCAGTCCGACATCCATGCCGCCGAGCATCATCGGACCAACCGCAAACTTCGGCACTTTCCAGAGGTGGACGATCCAATGACTGGAAGAGATGGCCGGCCAGAAAATGCCGAGGAATTTGCCGAAGGCCACGCCCACGGCGGCGATCGTGCCGGTCTGAATCACGAGGAACAGAGTCCAGCCGTAGAGAAATCCCCAGAGTGGGCCGAGCGACTCGCGCAGATAGACGTACTGCCCGCCGGCCCGCGGCATCATGGCCGCCAACTCGCCGTAGCTGAGGGCGCCGACGATGGTTAGGAATCCGGTAATCACCCACGCCCCTATGAGCAGCGCCGGCGACTGTACCTCGCGGGAAATTTCGGCGGACACAATGAAGATGCCCGAGCCGATCATCGAGCCCATCACCAGCATGGTGGCGCTGGTCAGGCCAAGACCTTTGACGAGTTCCTTTGTCTTGATGGCTGTGGCGCTCCCAATCGCTGGAACGCGCGTGGCGGGGAGCGGTGGTTGAACGTTCGTGCTCACGAATCTCCTGAAGGGCCTGTGTGTCTGCTGGGCGAAGCGCTGGACCCGTCTTCTCCTGCTTCACCACAGTAGCGGGCCCCGCGTCGCCGGGATGCAGCACGCTCCAGACAGTTCAACTTTACCCCAGAATCCGCAAAAATTCTTCTGCTGATTTGCCGGGATCCCGTAACAAGTCGGATATCACCGCCACGGCATCGGCTCCCGCCTCGATGACGGAGCGGGCATTGGCGCGGGTAATGCCGCCGATCGCAACCAGCGGCTTGCGCGTCAGTTCCCTTGCCCGGCGGACGCCTGCGAGTCCCACGACAGGATCGGGATTGGCCTTGCTGCTCGTCGCGAAAACGGGACCGATGGCAAGGTAATCGGCCGAAGTTAGATCGGCTTCCGCGAGTTGCTCGGGATTGTGCGTGGAAACTCCCAGCCAGCGATCGGGCCCAAGAATGATCTGCCGCCGCTTCGGGCGACAGATCATCCTGCCCAACATGAAGTCCGTCATATGCCAGCGGCCAGGCAGAGGTCGGCGCGGTCGTTCATGATGAGCGTGACGCCAGCCCCGAGCCGCGCTCTGAGTTCACGGGCTTCGTCGAGCATTTGCCGAGCGTTTCCAGATTTGTTGCGGTACTGCAGCAGCGTGCAACCAGCAGCAGCGAGTTCATCGGAGCTGCCGTCAAACAGACTTCGGCTTTCAGAAAAACAGGACGTGTCCAGAATTGGATATAAACGCGGCAGTGAAAGCATGGCTCTGAGTGAGATTCCGGAGTTCAGAGTTCACGGATCAAAGTACCGGATCAGTGTACCGGGTCAGAGGCGGCGGCGGCGTCCTTTACGGAATTATGCATGTTGAGGATGCGCCACCGGCCTGCGGCATCCTTTCGGCACATGGTCATCCCATGTCCGGTCGATGGCGCTCCTCGGGGGTATCAATCCAGAAATCGTAGGAGTACCACAAGAGCGTCGCCGAAGATGCGTGCGTCATGCGGCGTCGCGTCATAATGCAGTTTGGGAGCATGACTTGAAGTAAGCGCTGGCTCAGATAACGCATGACCTCTTCGCGTCCCCGGTACTCACCATGCTGAGTATAGAAAACGATTTCCGGATCAAAGCACTGTTCCATCGCTTTCACGTCTCCTTGATTGAAGGCGACAATGCAGGACCCCAGGTCCCGTTCCGCCTCGGCAAATACGTCTGACGGAATCTCCCGGCTCACCGGCTGGCGCGGGTACGGCAACTCGCCGCTTCAAATCGATGGTCATCCCCATCTGATCGAGCAAATCCACACCCAGGATCCCGTCGATCTGCCCGCCACAGGCCTTGCCGATGGCGACTCAGATCAATCGCCGGGAGCTTCAGATCGCGCAGCTTGTGCGTCCCCAGCTCGACTTCTGGCAAGAACACTTCGCGGGCGCTGGTGGCTGCACTTCCGCTCCACGAATAGATGTGGATCTGCTTCGGACTCACCCGATGTGAAAGATTTCAGATTGAGGATAGTGGTGGCGGCCGTATCCAGCAGGAACCGCCGGTTTTCTCCCGCAACTTTCATGGTGACAACCGGCAGGCGATCGCAGCGTTCGATCGGAATTTCATCCTTCTTATCGTGGGTTTGGGCGCGGACTGATCCCAAGAAGCAGGCAACGAGAAAGACCAGGACAGCGACAAGAGAGGTCGGCTTCATGGAACCCCCATTCCAGATAGATCGGCCATTAACTGGCGTCCTGTTTAGAAGAAAAAGACCGCTCTTGCCTGCGCTCAGCCCATTTGCCTCGTCGCGGTTTCGCGAAGGCGGAGAAGCTGTTTCAGGTGATGTTGTCCATGCACCAGATGAAGCTTTCTCCATTGTGTCGCAGTCAAGCGGGCCCAGAAACGGATGGTCGAGCAGGTTGACCTGGCGCCCGAAGCGGGCTTCACACTGCGCGATGATCGCATCCATCGCCACAATCTTTGCCCCGATCTCGTTTCGCGCCTGCTCCGCCGGCAAGCCTTTCGGCTGTACGAATGCGGGTGCTTTGCGTCCGGCGGGCAGGTGGCCCAATCCCACGACTACGAAGGTCAGCGCGCGATGCGCCATAGAAGCCCGCGAGGCCAGCGGTTTCCCTTTTCTCATTACTCTCTCTAATCCCTGGATCGTTCCGGTGTAGGTGAGATACAGATGTTCCAACACCTCCGCCGCGCACCACTTGCCCGCGAGGATGCCAACTCCATTGCTCGCTGGACATGCCTTCCATCGCTGACTCCAGATTTGTTTCAACTTGTCCAGGCGGGAATCCATGGCACTACTCTCGCATTCGCGTGCGCTTCAGGTGGGTTAGATGATCGCATCACCGGCCGTTTCCTTCTTCGCCAGGAATTTCTCAATAAACCCCGTATCGAAATTGCCCGCGCGGAAATCGGGGTCGGCGAGAATCCGCCGATGCAGCGGAATCGTGGTATAGATCCCTTCCACAATAAACATTTCGAGAGCGCGGCTCATGCGCGAGATGGCTTCGCTGCGATCCTTGCCCCGCACGATCAGTTTGGCAATCAGTGAATCGTAGTATGGAGGAATCGTGCCTTCGGCGTAAGCGGCAGTATCGATGCGCACGCCCGTCCCTCCGGGAGGATGGAACGTCGTGATCTTGCCGGCTGAGGGCGTGAACTTCTCCGGATGCTCGGCGTTGATGCGGCATTCGATCGCGTGTCCGCGATGCACGATCGGACCGTGCAACACGTCGGCCAGCTTTTCGCCCGCCGCGATCATGATCTGGCTCTTTACCAGGTCCACGTCCGTGACCATTTCGGTGACGGGATGCTCCACCTGGATGCGCGTATTCATCTCGATAAAATAAAGCCGCCGCTCCTGATCCATGAGGAATTCGATGGTCCCGGCATTGTGGTAGCCAACCTGGCTGAGCGTCTTGCCGATGACGTCTCCGATCTCTTTGCGCAGCTCGGGCGTCATCCGCACCGACGGCGACTCCTCCAGCAGTTTCTGGTGGCGGCGCTGAATCGAGCACTCGCGTTCTCCCAGGCTGACGACGTTGCCGTGCTCGTCGCCCAGCACCTGGAACTCGATGTGGCGCGGGTTCACGACATAACGCTCCAGGTAAAGGTCGCCGTTGCCGAAGGCGGCCGACGCCTCCGACTGCGCCTGCCGGTAGAGGCCGGGCAATTCGTCTTCATTGCGCACAATGCGCATGCCCCGCCCTCCGCCGCCCGCCGTGGCTTTGAGGATGACGGGAAACCCGATCTGCCGCGCCCACTCGCACGCTTCTCCATCAGACGCCACCACGCCGTCGGAGCCGGGAAGGATGGGCACGCCGTGCTGCTTCATGGCGGCTCGAGCTTTTTCTTTTTCGCCCATCAGCCGGATGACATCCGGAGTGGGCCCGATGAACTTGATGTGACAGGCCTCGCACACTTCCGCGAAGTTAGCATTCTCGGAAAGCAGGCCATACCCCGGGTGGATGGCGTCCACGTTCGCGATCTCGGCCGCGCTGATCACCGCGGGAATGTTGAGATAACTCTGCGCCAGTTGCGGCGGGCCGATGCAAATCGCTTCATCGGCAAAGCGCACATGAAGCGAATTGCGGTCCGCCTCGCTGTAGATCGCCACCGAGCGGATGTCGAGTTCCTTGCATGCGCAAATGACGCGCAGCGCAATCTCGCCGCGATTCGCTACCAGAATTTTCTTGAACATGATGTGAAAGCTCTCAGCTGTCAGCTATCAGCTCTCAGTAAATTCCTGCGACTGCCACAGCACTTGATTTTACTGAGAGCTGATAGCTGAGAGCTGAGAGCTTATTTTGCCGGCCGGATGGCGAACATTTCCTGGCCGTACTCGATGGGCTGGCCGTTGGCGACGAGCTTCTTGACCAACTCTCCCGCCACGTCGCATTCGATTTCGTTCATCAGCTTCATCGCTTCGACAATGCACAGAACCTGGCCCACTTCCAGAACATCGCCGACCTTGACAAAGGGCGGGGATCCTGGCGAGGGCGCTTCGTAAAAAGTGCCCACGATCGGCGACCGCACAATATGCAGATCTTCTTCTGGTTCAGGAACAGCCGCGGCAGCTGCCGCGAGATCGACCTTGGCTGGCGACGCAGCGGGAACGTGGGCGCCCGCGTCAACCGGCGCCGGATGAACCGCAATGTACCGGGAATCCGGCAACGGCACGGGCGCCGGTTCGGCCGCGCGCTTGATCTTCACCTTGACGTCGCCGCGCTCCAATTCAAATTCGGCGATGTCCTTTTCGATTAAGAACTCGATCAGCTCTTTCAGCTCTTTTTGATTCATGGATAAGGGGCAGGTTCCGCCTTGGATTCCTAGGTAAATCGTTATCTAGAGACGGGGCTTGCCCCGTCTCACTCTGCGGCAGGAGACGCGGCAAGCCGCGTCTCTACAGGAAATTAGGCCGTTAAATCACAACCAGTTCTTTTTCTGTGGCCGTCAGCACTTCGCAGCCCGAAGAGGTAACTACCACCACATCTTCGATCCGCACGCCCCACCTCCCAGCTACATACGCCCCGGGCTCAATCGTAACCACCATTCCCGGTTCCAGTTTCTGGGCTTGCCCCGCCGCCAACCTGGGCAACTCGTGGATCTCTAATCCTAAACCATGCCCGGTCGAATGGGTGAAGTACCGCGCCAATTTCCGCTTCTGGAGCACACGACGCGCCGCGCCATCGACTTCGGCGGCAGTCACGCCCGGACGGACCTCGGCGATCGCCGCCTGCTGCGCCTCCAGCACCGCCTCGTACAACCCTCGAGCTTCTCGCGAAGGCCGTCCGACATGCACAGTACGCGTGCGATCCGAACAATAACCGGCGAGTATAACACCAAAATCGCAGACCACGAACCCCCGGCGGGGGATGCGTGCGTCAGAGGCCCGGCCGTGCACGATCGCCGAGCGCTTGCCGGAAGCCAGTATCGTCGGAAACGACATGCCTTCGGCCCCGGCACAACGGGCCTCGTATTCCATGGCGGCGGCGACTTCAACCTCACGCACGCCCGGCCGAATCTTCTCGCGTGCGATGCGGAACAGACCGGCGCCCAGTTCCACCGCTCGCCGGATGCGCAGAATCTCAGCCGCGTCCTTCACCATCCGGGCGCGCTCGACCAGCGGTGGCGCCGAGCGCAAGCGCGCCTTCCCTCTCAGGGCGGACGCCAGACGGTCGCGCATGCCGGCAGTAATCGCTTCCGCTTCGATGCCCACCGAGGTTAAGGCCAAAGATCCTGACGTCGAACTTCTCCGCTGCCCAGCCAGCCATTCCGCCGTCGCCATCAGCGGAGACTTCGGCGCAATGACAATCTTCACATGTTTGACGTTTGCACTCTTAAGTTCTGCCTGTGCCTGGGTGCGGTAGCGGCCGTCCGTAAACAGGATGGACCTACGATCGCCGACCAGCAAAGCCGCGGCGCTTCCAGTAAAGCCGCACAGATAGTGAATATTCGGAAGGTGCGTCACCAGCAGCAAGTCCAGGTCGTTCTCTTCGAGCCCAGATCGAAGACGACGCAGGCGGCCAGCGTGATCCATAGCAGGAGTGTAGCAAGAACCAGGTCTCAGGTTTCAGGTCTTAGGTCTTAGGAAATCCAAGCGTCCAATCGATACGATGTCAACCGATCGGCAGAGCCGTCGACGATTTTCCTAAGACCTAAGACCTGAAAAGCAAAGCCGCCGGCTCTCGGCAGGTTCTCCGAGAAAGCCGGCGGCTTGGACGGTTCTGACTTCGCGCCTAGGTCTGAATGATGCGCGGAGTAATGAAGAAAATCAGCTCCTGGCTGGAAGTGGTCACACTGCGGTGCTTGAACAGGTTGCCAAGGTACGGGATATCCCCGAGCAAAGGCACCTGGTCCACGTTCAGCGAGTTCTGGGTCTGGATGACGCCGCCAATCACCACCGTCCCGCCGTCGGTCACCAGTACTTGCGTGGTCGCCTGCTGCGTGATCAGGGTCGGGTTGCCGAGAAGCTGGTGGCTATAGTCAGGCAAGGTGTTCTCCACATCCACATTGAGGAAGATGGTTCCTTCCGATGTGATCTGCGGAGTTACCGTCAGTCGCAGGAAAGCATCGATGTAGGTAGTCGTCGGCGGACCATTGAACTGGCCCTCCGTGACAATCGGTATCCGCAGGCCCTGTTTTACCACCGCCTGAATGTTGTTCTGCGTGACCACCCGCGGACGGGAAAGAACTTTCAGCAGCCCGCGCGACTCGGCCATGGTGAGTACAAGGTCGATCCGCATGTTGTTGGTGGCGTTGACGAATGAAAGACCGCTGGTCGGCCCGTTTGCCGGCAAGTTCGAAAACAGCGGAACCACTCCCTTGGTATTTTGGTACAAAGGGTTAAGGAGCGTGTTGGTCGGGATGTTGGGCGAGTTTCCTACGGCTTGTGCGCCGCCAATGGCGCTTGGCCCATTGCCCCAGCCGAAGCCGAACTGCGTGCCAATGTCACGCGCGAAGCTGCGAGTCGCCGCCACTACCCGAGCTTCAATCTCGACTTCCTGCGTCTTGCGGTCCATCTGCTGGATGATCCGGTCAATCTGAGGCAGAACCGCGGGAATGTCGGACACGATGATCGCGTTGGTGCGGTCGTCGGAAACCACGTCGCCACGCTTGCTGAGGAATTTCTTGAGCGGCATTATCAGGTCCTTGGAGTGCGCATAGCTGAGGAAGCGGGTGATGGTGACTTTGTCGACCGCCATCGCCTCGGCTTCGACTTGGGAGCGCCGGTTCTCGGCTTCCTTCTTCAGCGTTTCGACGGTCGCCACGCGCAGTACATTGCCGTCCAGTTGGCGCGACAGATCGTTGTTCTTGAGCACGATGTCCAGCGCCTGATCCCACGGCACGTCATCGAGCACGATGGTCAGGGTGCCGTGAACTTGCGGGTCGAGCACGACGTTCAGACCGCTGATCTCGTGAATCAGGCGGAAGAAATCCTTCAGATCCACATCCTTCAGATTGACCGAGATCGGCTCTCCGGTGTATTTCGGACCTTTCTCCGCCGGCTTCTGTTCCAATTGGGCCTTCTGCTCCGCCGCCAGGTTCACTGCGGGCTGGATGGCTGGCGCTTCGCCGCCTGCCTGCCCCATCGAAGCGTTGGCAGGGCTGGCAACCAGTTCCGCCGCCGTCTTGTCGGCAAAGCGGCCTGCCGCTTCCTCCGCCTTTTCCGCCGGTTGCGCGGCTTTGTCGTTCTTCACCGAATACTTAGGCTCGACAAAGGCAAACTCCGCCGGCTTCTCGGCCGGGTTCTCTGCTGGTTTTTCTGCCTGTTTCTCTGCCAAGACCGGAGCTGGCGTTACCGCGGTTGCTGGAACCGCAGCCACCGGGACCGAAACCAGCGCCAGTTTCGGCGCTGCGCTCGCGGCCACCGATTTTGCCGCCGCCGGTTGGCTATGGGCCACCACGGCGTTTCGATTCGCGATCTTGAGTGTGAAGCCGCCGTCCGGCGACGCCACCAGTTCAGGCTGGCGGCTGCCGGCAAGCTGCTTTTCCGTGAGATCGACCACCACGCGCGTGTTGGGCGGAACTTGCCCGTCCATTCCGACGCGGACGTCTTTCACGCCGTCTCGGCCCACGCTGATACGGCTCTGCGCCGTGGCCATCACGGTGTTGGGAAAGTCGACGACGATGCGTGCCGGAGAATCGAGCGTCGTCACTTTGGGCGCCTGTGCGCCCTTCGCCGTGAACTCGACGCGCAACCCGTCCTGGCTGTCGGTGACCTCGAGCCTCTGCAATCGAGCGCTCGCGGCCACTCCCTTGCCCGTCATATCAGCCGCGGCTGCGATCAGAACGAACGTCAGCAGCGGAACCATGAGACCCAGCAGTTGCTTTCGCATTTCCCTATCTCCCCATACGAGGCCGTTTCGCCTCGATGTGTTTCCTCGAAGTCTTTTCTGCCTTTTCCCTCCCGGCCTACACTGCCGGAGTCGTAATCTTCTTCACTACTTCCCGCGTAAACGTCTTGCCCAACCGGTCCTGCACGGTTTCCTGGAACACAATCGAGTCGCCCGTGATTTTCACCACGTACCCGTTGAACACCGGATCGTTCTCTCGCAAAAAGTACGCTTTATTCAGACTGTTACTGACCACCGCAATGAAGCCGCTTTCCGCATGCACCACACCCCGCAGGTTGATCGCCCCGATTTCCAGACACTTCTTGCCCGTGCTGCAACCCGACCCTCCGGCGCGGCTCACCACCGGACTGACGAAGGGATCCCGTCGCCCGTTCGCGCTGTTCTTGCTGGTCGGCTTGACCTGCTCTTCGTTCACCGCAGCCTCGCCTTGTCCGCTTCCCGAAGCGCCGTTGCTGGCGGCCACTGTCGCCGCCGGTGGATTGCCCTTCAGAGCGCTGCCTTTCGGAGCACTGCCTTTCGGGGCACTGCCTTTCGAAGCGATGACGGCCGCCTTCGGTTGTGCGCTGTGCTTAACCGCGACTGCCGCAACCGGCTTCGCCGCGCCCGCATGCTTCGCGCTCGCCGAAGAAGCCTTCTCCGGCGCAACCGCGATCCGGCTCGACTGGGCTGCCGGCTTGGCACTCGCTGCCGCTGGAGCCGGCTGGCGGACGCCCAAAGCAGCGTTCGATGCGGCGCCCTTGACCCCCACCGTGCTCACCTTGTCTCGCGTAGTCTGGATCACGCTGGGACTCTGGGCTGAGGCCAAGCCCCCGGCCAGTACCGAAACCAGAATTGTCGTCGTTATGGTGATCGCTGGCTTCATCTTCATTCTGTCCCTCCTACTTCTTCTTAGTTCCGGGCTTCGCTTCCGCTGCAGCCGCCGCTGGATCCAGGTCATGACTGAAATACGTGGTGGTCACGCACGTGGCCACAACACTCTCACCGGGCGCGTACTCGTAGGTATGCTTCGCCTTCGCCGCCGACGGCTTGGTTGTCGAGGCCACCAGCAGATTCGAAACATTTACGATGCGCTCCACTTTTCCCAACCGGTCGAAGAACCCAAGCATCGAGTAGTACGGACCGTCGAACTCCACTTCAAACGGCACTTCGGTGTAGAAGTCCTTGGTGACGTAGGGACGCGATGTATAGCGCCGGACCCACACTCCCGCCTTGCCTGCTTCTGCGCTGACCAGGCGCATGAAATTGTCCACTTCTTTTTCATCGGGCACGATGCGCCGCTCGATTTCCATCTGCTGCTTCAGGTTGGCCAACTGGCGCTCCATGTCAGCCAGTTTCGGCCGGTAAGCCTCCAGTTCCGCGTTCTCGCGAAGTTTGGCCTGCAGCTTGATCTGCGCCTGTGTATTTTGATCGCGCTGCGACTTGAACACCGTGTAGTAGAGGGCGCCCGTGCCTACCACCGCCAGCAGCACCAAAGCCCCCAACCGCTTCACTCCCGATAGTTCGCCAAGATTCATAGTCGGTTCCGCCTTTACGACTTCGCCTTTTCGCAGGTCAGCGTGAACTGGAACGCCTGCATGTCCTTTACCGCAGAGTCCTGAGTTGTTTCCTTGATTTCGATATTGCGGAAGTAACCCGTCTTTTGCAGATTGGAAATCAGGTTGGCCACCGCATCGCTCGACAGCGCCGTCCCGTCGATGGCAACGTTCGCACCCTCGTCCTGCATGCTGATCAACCACACCGCCTCGGTGCTGTTGACCGTATCGCCGATCATCGACAGCAGCTTGACCGGGCCCGTCTGGTTCGCGCGCAACTGGTCAATCACATCCACGCGCCGCTTGTAGGAGTCGGCTTGCTTCTGCCTCTCCAGATACTTCGCCTTGATGTCGGAAAGTTCGCGATTTTTCTGCTCCGCCACCCGGGCTTTCACCTCAATCGATTTCTTTTCCCGGTCCAACTGGTACCAGTACCCGGCGTTGATGGCGACCGCAATCAAGAGCACGCCCGCCACCTGGATCATGGGCCCGCCCAGGTTGCCGAACTCGAAGCTCGGCATGCTGATCGCAGGACCTTTTTTGCCTTTCGGTTTCGCACCACCCAGCAGATTGATTCGGATCATAGCTTTTCAAAGCTCCTCAGGGCCAAACCCACGGCCACTGCCAACTGGCCGGCGTTCTGTTCGACCATCTGCACCCCGGCGCCTTCCACCGGAGCCAGCACTTTCTGGAATGGGTTGAACAACTCGACCGGCATCGAGAACTCCTGGCGCAGCGCTTCCACCAGACCCGGTACCTTGGCCGAACCGCCGGCCAAGTAAATCTTCTCGATGTGCTCGCCCGCGGCGCTGGCGCGGAAGAAGTCGAACGTCTTCTGAATTTCCAGCACGATGATTTCCGTCACCTGCTGCAGGATCGGCGTCTTCGCGTCGTCGTGCACCGTGCCCACTTTGCGCCCCAGCTTGAGCGATTCCGCATCGTCGAAGCTGAGATCCAATTCCTTCTGCAGCGAGTCGGTGTACTGATGCCCGCCCACCGAAACGTCGCGCGGGAACAGCGGCGTCGTGCCTTTCACGATGTTGATATTCATCACGCTCGCGCCCAGGTTGAGCAGGGCCACCACTTGCGTCGGCGCCGGCTCGTAGTTGTACTCGTAGCAGTTCTGCAGGGCCAGCGCATCGATGTCCACGATAGCCGGAGTCTTGCCCGCCATCGAGAGTACGTTGGTGTAGTTCAGAATCTTGTCTTTCTTCACCGCCACCAGCAGCACGTCCATCTGCGGGCTGGTCGCGTCGTCGGAAAGAATCTGATAGTCCAGGTTCACATCCGCCAGATCGAACGGAATGTGCTGCGCCGCTTCCTTTTGGATGGTCTCGGCCAGTTCCTGATCGCTCATCGAGGGCAGGGAGATTTTCTTCACGATCACCGAGTGTCCGCTGACCGCCGTCGCCACCGACTTCGACTTGATCTGGGTATCGGCGAACAACTTGGCGATGGCGCTTGAAACCGTGCCCGAGTCCACGATCATGGAATCGACCACGATGTCGGGCGCAATCGGCTCCAGACCCATGTGTGCCACTTCGATTCCTGCGCGTGTCTTCCTGAGCTCGACGGCCTTGATGCTCGAGGAACCCACATCCAGACCCACTATCGTCTTCGATCCCATTCCCAACATGTGCCCGCCCTTCTTGTGCCGCAGTTCGTTTCCCGAATTCGTCTTCGTCTATGCGTCTACGGAGTTCCGGCAGCCTTCACCGCTGCTTTGATCTTCTTGCCGCTCCGCGTTTCCGTTTCCACCGACTTCTCTTCCATCCACTGATCCAGCTTCGATTTCTTGAAGCGCCAGCGGTTGCCCAACTTGAACGCCGGAATCTGCTGCTCGTTCACGTACTTGTACAAAGTGTCCGGACTCACTCCCAGATACTGCGAAGCTTGACGAATGTTCATCACTTCTCGCGAGTCGGCCATTAACGTTTCCCTGCGCGTTCGAGCGTATTTTGGTGTGCTGAGCATATCTCAAACGGAAGCGCGGGCCTCTCCCCGTCAATTACCCGGTTTTGTTGGGTTTTATGGGGTTCTTCTGGATTCCACAAAATCCGGACTTGCAGAGAGTCTCTGCATGTTGTATTTCATAAAGCGAATGCCACTACAGGTAGTGGTTTCTACTCAAATCGGGCACCAGTCACCCGAATGACGGTAACTAAGGTACTAGAGACGGTACGGAGGTACTTGAACGGGTGCGCAAGCTCTTGAAAACGCGGCGACCCACTCCGTTGGTCGGTTGGCAAATTTGCTCAGCAGTTTGAGACGGGGCAAGCCCCGTCTCTACACGAGTTTTTCCGCAAGCTGTGGGGCCGTGCCCTTCCCAAAACCCAGTTATGAGACCAGTTCTAGCGCTGAAGGCCGCCGCTGTTCAGCCGTGCCGCTGCCAACAAGAACGATGGATGATCCTTCGGTCACATTCATCATAAGCTCGACATAATATAACCTTTATTGTCATTATGATATGTGACATACGTCACTTATATTTATGGGTCATTTTGGTACCATGAATTCGACACCACTTCGAACGGAGCATTCCTATGAAACTACTCGTCATCGGTTCCGGCATGATGGGATCCGCCGCTGCCTACGATATGGCTCGCCAGGGCCAAGTCGATTCCGTCACTCTCGCCGACAGCAACCTCAAACTCGCCAAGGATGTCGCTGCCCGAGTCAACCGCATCACCAACGACAAGAAAGTCCGCGCCGTCGCGCTCGACGCTGCGAAGGAAAAAGACGCGGCGCGCCTCATGAAAGGCCACGACGGCGCACTCTCCGCCGTTCCCTATTTCTTGAACCTCGGCCTGGCCAAAGCCGCCATCACCGCCGGATGCCATTTCGCCGATCTCGGCGGCAACAACACAGTTGTCCGCCAGGAACTCGCGCTCGCCAAACAAGCCGAGAAACGCGGCATCGGAATCGCTCCCGATTGCGGCCTCTCTCCCGGCATGGCCTCCATCCTCGGTGGCGAATTGGTTCGCCGCCTCGACGGACGCGCCGACGCCCTCAAGCTCTACGTTGGCGGCCTGCCCGAAAGGCCGATGCCTCCGTTTCACTATCAGCTCGTGTTCTCCGTCGAAGGACTGATCAATGAGTACGTGGAACCAGCGCGCATTCTCCGCAAAGGCAAGCTGATCACCATCGATCCGCTGACCGAGCCCGAACCATTTCACATGGACGGCTTCGCCCCGCTCGTGGCCTTTCAAACCTCCGGCGGAACTTCCACCATGCCCGAAACTTTCGAAGGCAAAGTCGGCGAGTGCTTCGAGAAAACCCTGCGTTATCCCGGCCACTACGACTTGCTCTGCGAATTGAAGGAACTGGGCTTGTTTTCGAACCAGAAAATGCGTGTCGGCAACGTGGAAGTCTCGCCGCGCGCCGTGCTGTCAAAGGTCTTCGAAGGCAAGTTCGCCGGCAAAGGCCCCGACGTCTGCATCATGCGCCTCGAAGCTCACGAATCGGTAAAGGCCCCCGGAGTCCGCGGACTGCTCGGTGGAAAACTCAAAGGCCGAGTGGCGACCTTCACCATGGTCGACCACTACGATCCCAAGAGCGACATGAGCGCCATGATGCGCACCACCGCCTTCCCCGCCTCCATCGTCCTGCAGATGATGTGCGCGGGAGCGGTCAGCAAACACGGAGCGGTCTTGCAGGAGCGCGACGTCCCCGCCGAAACCTTCCTCGAAGAAATCGCGCGCCGGGGAATCAAGATCGAGTACCGGATGGAGTAGGCCTCGCTCGTGTGGAAGCCGTGCTCGTGTGGTGACGGGGCTCTGCCCCGTCCCAGACCCGTGGAGGTACAACCGCCCCCGCCGGGTCAGCGTCGAAACATGTAACCAAGATTGCCATCGACAACCGCGCACGACAGAGCGAAAACAAAGGGCATGAGGAAAGCCTGGCTGGTATTTTGCCTGCTTCTAACCGGTTGCGCGGCGAAGAAGCAGCCGGTGGCGGCGACCCCGCCTCCTATCCGAAGCCAGCAGCCGCCACCCACTGCCGAACTTATCGAACACTGCGTAGTCGTCAAGCAGGAAAATGCCAACACGGTGACCTGCAGTTGCCTGCCCGTGACTACGGTGATCGATTCAAAAACGGGGCACACCAAAATAGTTTGCAAGAAAATGAAGGAAGAAAAATGAGATCGGGACCGGAGAGTGGAAGGCAAGTGCTTTCCTCATCGGGCCTGGCGGCGATATCTCCACCACAAATATAGGATCACCGCCAGGGCGGCAATCAACGCGGCGATATTGAAGCGCTGCACGGCGCGCAGCAGGGTGCGCCAATGTTGCCCGAACACATATCCGGCGCTGGCGATGACGGTGACCCAGACGGCCGCGCCCAGAAAGTTGAAGAGAGCAAACGCTCGCCAGCGCATGCGCAGCACACCGGCCAGCGGTCCGGCGAATACTCTCATGCCAAAGATGAAGCGGGCAAAGAAAATGGCGGCCGCGCCGTAGCGGGCGAACATTTCCTCGCCGCGTTTCAGCGTAGTCGGCGAAATGCGAAAAAAACTTTGATAGCGATCAAGCAGCGGACGCCCGCCATAGTAGCCGAGGGCGTAGCCCAGATTGTCGCCGAGCGTGGCGGCGCAGGTGGCAACCACGATGATCCATCCGAGATGGAGATGGTGTTCGGAATAGGCTAGAAAGCTGGCCAGCAGGAGCGTCATCTCACCGGGAACGGGGATGCCGGCGTTCTCGCAGAGCAAGGCCGCGGCCACAGCCCAGTAGCCGTAGTCGGCGACGAATGCGCGCAGCGCGTGAATCGTAGAACTCATGAAATTGGGGACTGACGTCCGGTAGAGACGCGGCTTGCCGCGTCTCTCGCCGCGTCCAAAGGAGACGGGGCAAGCCCCGTCTCTACGATATCGATCCTTTCCCCGATGAGGAAATCGACTAGCGCGCGATTGAAGTCTTCAGGCGCCTCTTCGTAGGGCAGGTGGCCAACGCCTTCAAACGCCACCATGCGAGCATTGCGAAAATTCCGGCGCAGCGGCTCGGCCGATCGAAAATCAACCGCGCGGTCTCTGGTTCCCCAGATGAGCAGAGTCGGATAATCGCGAATCTTGGGGAGCGCCCTTTCCAGTTCCGCGAGGTCCGCCGTCCAATTCCTTACGATGCGCAAAGCATGACGCAACGCGTGATTCTTGAGTGCGGGGATGCGGTAGCCCTCGAGCGAATCGGGCGGAATTCTCGATCCGTCGCCAAACATGCGGCGCAGCCACAGGTAGTCGAGGGAGCGCCAGCGCTCAATCGTGTTGCGGAAGAGCATGGAACCGAAAGGGCTGCCTACAAACGGCGCGAGTCGCTTGCCGTGCGCTGACCACGGATTGACGGGCGCGACGAGGACCAGACGCTGCAAGCGCGCATGGTTTGTTTCGGCACAAATCGCCGCCACCATGATGGCGACGCCTCCGCCATGCGAAGTACCCAGCAGGTCGAAGTCTTTGATGCCGAGAGCGTCCGCGAACTGCAGAACGCGCTCGGCGGTCGCGCGTACGGTGCAGTCCATCCCCTCATGTGCTGGCGACAATCCGGCGCCCAGATTGTCGATGGCATACACGGTCGCATGGGGCGCCAGCGCCGGGAAGGTGAATCTCCAGGAAAAGGAATAGCCCATCAGCCCATGAATCAGGATGAGCGGCGGGCCCGACCCGGCCTTGAGGTAGCGCATGCGTCCGTCGGGGAGATCGAGCCAGCGCTCTTCGATCCGGTCGTTGATTAGCGCTTTGCGATCAACGGCGGGAACGGATGTTTCTTCGGGATGTTCCGTTTCGGCAGGCAACGAAATCCTCGTTGAGAGAGTCTTACTAAGTGATATCGCCTCTAACTTTGGGGAGCTGAATTTTGGCTCCCCTTCTTTTTGCGCAGTCCGGCTGCCGTCCCTAGCGGGACTCGGGCCTCCCGCGCCCGCCTACCCGGCACTTCCGTGCCGGGCTTTCCTATTCCGCCGCTTCGCGGCTAGATTTCCTCCGTTTTTTGCCCAGTAGCTTCTTCAATACCCGGATTGCCTTTATCCACGTGCTTTTCTTCCAGCAGGAACGGCGGCAAGAAGCGCAGGACGGTGTCCTGGGTCGCGTTGAAGAGCACGCCCTCGGCCAAAGCCTGCTCGACCAATGGGCGCGCGGGAATGTCCAGCACCAGGCCTTGAATCAATCCGCGGCCGCGAGTTTCGCGGGTGGCGGCGTACTTCGAAACCAGCTCCTCGAATTGCTGATGCAGGTAGCCGCCAACCTTCGCCACGTTTTCGAGCAGGTGCTCTTCTTCGACGATCGCAAGATATTCGAGCCCGACGCGGCACGCCAACGGACCACCGCCAAACGTGGTGCCGTGCTGTCCCGGCGAAATCGCGGAGGCGAAATGTTCTTTCGACAGGAATGCGCCGAGCGGCACTCCGGCGGCGATTGGTTTGGCGATGGCGACGATGTCGGGCACTATACCAGGAGGTATGCCGAAGCTCTGGAAGGCGAACATTTTGCCGGTGCGGCCGAGGCCGCACTGGATCTCATCGAACACGAGCGCGGCCTGATGCTGGTCGGCCAGCGTGCGGCAGGCGCGCAGGAAGTCTTCGGAGCACTCGAGAATTCCGCCTTCGCCAAAGATGGGCTCCAGCACGATGGCGCAAGTGTTGGCATTGACGGCGGCGTGCAAACCCTCGACGTTGTTCTGCGCCACAAAGGTCACGTTTTCGAGCAGCGGCTCAAAGCCTTTGCGGTACTTCTCCTGTCCGGTCAGGGACATGGCTCCAAAGGTTCGGCCGTGATACGACCCCTGCAGCGCCACCAGTTGCGACTTGGCATCGCCGCCGGCCTTGTGTCCGGCGAGACGCGCCAGTTTGATGGCGCCCTCCATCGCTTCGGTGCCGCTGTTCGAAAAGAAAACGCGATCCAGTCCCGAAAGCTGGCAAAGACGCTCGGCCAGTTGTCCCTGATATTCGTTGTAATAGAGATTCGAAAGATGAATGACCCGGGCCGCCTGCTCGCGGATGGTCTTGACAATGCGCGGATGAGCATGGCCAAGGGCGTTCACCCCCAGCCCGGCCACGAAGTCGAGATACTTTTTGCCCTCGAAGTCGTATAGAAAAACGCCCTTCCCGCGCTCAAAGCCCACGGGATAGCGGTTATAGGTAGGAAGAAGAAAACGCTTTTCAAGATCGGCAATCTGGTCGAGGCGAGCCATGGGTTTATTGTAGAACGAGCGGTCGGCGGTAGAACGAGCGGGGGACGAGCGATGATCGGCGATCGGCTGTCAGGCGCCAGCTCACACCACAGTGTTCACTCTTCGGCGGGGTCTTTGGGAATTCCTTCAGATCAGTTCAGAAGGCTTCAGACTGGCTCCATGGACGTTTCCGGGATTGAAGCGCAATATCACACTCACTTGCAGGAGCTGCTCGCCCTCTCCTTTAACGAGTCAGGTTGAGCCCAGTGAGTGAGGGGTTTGAGATCGGGGAAGGTTCTCGAACCCCTCAAAACCAAAATAAGGGGTTTGGGCCCGTCACCTCACTTCACTTTAGATACACGCAAACCAGGAAATCCGCAAACTCCCTCCGGCTTACCGAGCACCCAGACCCCCTTCCCATCTACGGCATCCCGAAAAGCAGAAGCTGCCTTCCATAATTCATAGCCGCCATTCCAAATCAGCTCTATAATTGCGGAAATCGCTCTGTGGAAGCGACTTGCGGGCACTGGGGAGAATTGGGAGCGTGGCAGTGAAGTTGCTAATGCCTGATCGGCGGCGAATCTCTGGCCGCGCCGCGCAGCTGTCCCTGCCCATGAACCGCGAATTTGAGGCCCGGTTTACCGCCATCCTGCTGGCTCTCCTCACGGTTGCGGCCGTAGTTTTCGCCTCATTTAACTACAAGATCGAGCACCAGTCCGCCATCCCCGACGACGGCGCCTGGTGGATGGAATCGAACGGCCGCCTGGTCGCGGATCGATTGGAACCGAACGGTCCGGCAGAGCGCGCTGGAATCCGCCGCGGAGACGAAGTCGTCAGCGTCAACGGCCGCGCCGTGGGCACAGCGGCAGCGGTCACGCGGCAACTCTATTACTCCGGCGTCTGGTCAAAGGCAACCTACTCCCTGATCCGCGGCTCCGTCCCGCTGGATGTGGAAGTGGTGCTGGCGCCCGCCGAGCGCTCCATGAACGATTGGCTGCGGCTGATCGCGCTGATTTACCTGGGGATTGGACTCTATGTCCTGCTGCGGCGCTGGACCGCCGTAGGTTCTACCCATTTTTACATCTTCTGCCTGGTATCGTTCGTCTTCTACTCGCTGCACTACACCGGCAAGTTCAACGCGTTTGACTGGACCGTGTTGTGGGCCAATGAAGTCGCGTGGCTGCTGCAGCCGGCGCTCTTCCTGCACTTTGTGCTGACCTTCCCGGAACGGCGGGAATTCGTCACCCGGCATCGCTGGTCGATACCGCTGCTCTATCTGCCGGGAGCGGGCCTGCTCGGGATCCAGATTTTGGCCTTCGAGTATTTGAAAGCCAGCGCGGGGTTGCTCTTCAACCTGAACCGGGTGAACTACGCGTATCTGACGATCTTTTTCGTCTCGGCGGCAGCGGTTCTGTGGCGCAACTACCGCCAGGCCACGACTCCGATTCTGCGGCAGCAACTCAACTGGATTACCCGCGGCACCATCCTCGCCATCACGCCGTTCACGGTTTTTTATGTTCTGCCGTATCTGCTCGGAGTGATGCCTTCGCCCATCATGAAGGTTTCGGTGCTGTCGCTGGGCTTGCTGCCGCTCACTTTCGGATACGCCATTTTCCGTTACCGGTTGATGGATGTGGATCTGATCTTCAAGCGCGGCATGGCGTATACGCTGGCGGCGGCGGCTATTGTGGGAGCGTACTTTGCCGGCGTGGCCGCGATTGCGGAACTGGTACACACGCGGGTGCCCAGTTCCGGACCTTACGGCTTGATGGTGGCCATCGTGGTCACCGCGCTGCTGTTTGATCCGGTACGGAAGTGGATTCAGGAAAAGCTGGACCAGTTCTTCTACCGCACCGGCTACGACTACCGGCGTACGCTGATCGAGTTCGGACGCGAGTTGAGTTCGGAAACCGACCTCGACAAAATGCTTTCCTCGCTGGTGGACCGACTGGCGCGCACACTGCTGGTGGATCGCATCGCGATCTTCCTCGGCAACAGCGACTCTTCGCGCTTTGAGCTGGCGAAATCGTACGGGCTCGCCCACGTCACCGGTCTTGACCTGTCGTTCCTTGCGAAGCCGCGAGTCGAAGATGCGGCCGGGCATATCTTCTTCGAAACGACGCGCCAATTGCCGCGTGAGAACGCCAGCGCGCAAGAAGCCATCGCACGTCTCGATCTGAACTACTACATTCCTTGCCACGCGCGGCAAAAGACCATCGCCTTCCTCGGACTGGGCAAGACGATGCAGGGCGACTTCCTCTCCAGCGAAGATGTGGAGTTGCTCCAGGCGCTGGCGGGATACATCGGCATCGCCATCCAGAACGGGCGGCTCTACGCCTCACTGGAACAAAAGGTCAGCGAGTACGAGCGGCTCAAGGATTTCAACGAGAACATTGTCGAATCCATCAACGTGGGCGTGATGGCGGTGGACTTGCAGGATCGCATCGAGAGCTGGAACTCGCAGATGGAAGTCATGTACGCCCAGCCGCGCTGGCAGGTGGTGGGGCGTTCGTTGAGCGAGGTTTTTCCGGCCGCCTTCGCCGAGGAGTTCTACCGCGTCCGGCAGAACCCCGGCATCCACAATCTTTATAAGTTCCGGCTGGTGACTCCCACCGGCGAATCGCGCATCGTGAATGTGGCGATGGCGCCGCTGGTCACGCGCAAGTTCAATGTGGTGGGGCGGCTGGTGATCATGGACGACATCACGGAAAGGATCGAACTTGAGGTCCAGCTCACCCAAGCCGACAAACTTTCTTCGATCGGGCTGCTGGCCGCTGGCGTGGCCCACGAAGTGAATACGCCGCTGGCGGTCATTTCCTCCTACACCCAGATGCTGGCCAAGCAGTTGCAGTCGGATCCGCAGAAAGCGGGCGTGCTGGAGAAAATCACCAAGCAGACGTTCCGCGCCTCCGAGATCGTCAACAATCTGCTCAACTTTTCCCGCACCACGGGCACGGAATTGACCGAAATCAGTCTGAACAAGGTGATCGCGGATACGCTGGCCTTGCTCGACCACCAGTTCAAGGTGGCTCACATCCAGGTGCACCACGAATTTTTCGAGAACCTGCCTTTGATACAGGGCAACGCCGGGCGCTTGCAGCAGGTGTTTCTGAATTTGTTCTTGAATGCCAAAGACGCGATGACCGGGGGCGGAGTGCTGAACGTAGCCACCCTGAACGGCGAATTCGTGAGCGTGCGTGTCTCCGACACGGGCTCGGGCATTGCGCAGGAACACATTCACCGCATCTACGATCCGTTTTTCACCACCAAGACATCGCCCGCCGAAGGCCAGAATCGCGGCACCGGTCTTGGGCTTTCTGTCACCTACGGCATCATCCAGGAACACGCGGGCAACATCCGCGTGGAGAGCCGCCCGGGCGAAGGCACCACCTTCACCCTGGATTTTCCATTGATATCGACGAGGAAGGCACTCCATGTCTGAAGCAGCCATGTCTGAAGTAGCGGTCATCCCGCACCGCAATGCGTCTCAAAGCACGTCTCAGAGTACGTCGCAAAGCACGCCGCAAAGCGCGGGCAGAATCCTCATCATCGACGATGAAGCGGAAATTCGGGAGTCGCTGGAGACTCTGCTTCAACTCGAGGGTTACACCGTCGTGGTTGCGGGAACGGGACTGGAAGGGCTGGCGCAAATTGGGGAGCGCGCTTTTGACGTCGTGCTGCTCGACCTCGCCCTGCCCGACAAGAACGGGATGGACGTGCTCTCGGAAATCCGCCTGGTGCATCCGCAGCAGGCCGTCATCATGATCACCGCCTACGGCACGGTGGAGAACGCGGTCCGCGCCATGCAATCGGGCGCCACCAACTTCATCCAGAAACCGTGGGACAACGAGAAGCTGCTGGCGGACGTGCGCGCCGCGGTCGCCCGGCAGAAAGCGGAAGAAGAAAACATTCAACTGAAGCGCGCCCTCAAGCAGCGCTACAACTTTGAAAACATCGTGGGCAAAAGTGAGCCCATGCTGAAGATTTTCGACCTGGTCGCCCAGGTTGCACCCAGCCGCTCGACGGTGCTGCTGCAAGGCGAAAGCGGAACGGGCAAGGAACTGATCGCGAAGGCGATTCACTTGAACTCCACGCGCCGCGACCGGCCATTCGTGCCCGTCAACTCCGGCTCCACGCCGCCCGACCTGCTTGAATCCACGCTGTTCGGGCACGTCAAGGGCGCCTTTACCAGCGCCGTTTCGTCGAAGAAGGGGCTGTTCGAAGTTGCCGACCGGGGCACGCTCTTCCTCGACGAAATCGGCACCATGAGCATGGACACGCAGAGCAAGATTCTGCGCGTGCTGCAGGACCGCAAATTCATGCATCTGGGCGGCGTGCAGGAAATTCAAGTGGACGTGCGCATCATCGCCGCCACCAACGTGGATCTCCGCCAAATGGTGAAAGAAGGCCGCTTCCGCGAAGACCTGTTCTACCGCCTCAACGTAATCAGCCTCGATCTGCCGCCGCTGCGGCAGCGCCGCGAAGATATTCCCTTGCTGGTGCAGCACTTCCTCCACAAATATTCCGAGGAAAATGAGCGGCCCCCGCGCCGCATTACCACCGAGGCGTTGCGTCCGCTGGTCGGCTACTCCTGGCCCGGCAACGTCCGCGAACTGGAAAACACCATCGAACGCGCCGTGGTGCTTTCTTCCGACAGCGACATTGGAGTCGATCTGCTGCCCGATCACATCGTGGGCCGGGGCAGTTCGGTTCCGACCTTGGATGCCAGCACCGGGGCCACGCTGTTCGGCATCATGGAAGACTGCGAACGGCGCATCATCATCGACATGCTGGAGAAGTGCGGCTGGAATCAGACCGAAGCGGCCGAACGCTTCCACGTCCCGCTCTCCACCCTGAACCAGAAAATCAAACGGCTGGCCATCGAGATCAAGAAGAAGAACAACCACCGCGAATAAATCGGGTCATCGCATCGGGCCATCGGGTGATCTGAAAACCGTGGATCTTTTGGTTTTCGATCGCCCGATGACGCGATCACCCGATCACCCGATGATTTCTCCTCTGATATAGTTCCCTGAGCGGAAATTCCCGACCCGACATGGCGTTCGAACTCGAATTGGTTTCGCCCATTGAAATCGCCAAAGACATGGCGTTGGCGGTTCAGGAATACACTCTGCTGTCGGCGCAATCGCTGGCCAACTTCTTCCGCCGTCCCCTGTACATGGGCGACATGCTGCACCAGGCGGACCTGGTCGGCGTCGGCTCGCTTCCCATCGTGATTCTGACCGGACTCTCCGTCGGAGCGCTGTTGGCGCTGAACTCCGCCAGCACGCTGCAACGCTTCGGCGGGATCACACTCATCGGCCAACTCGTGTCGATCGGCATGGTCACCGAACTGGGTCCGCTCATCACCGGACTGATGGTGGCCGGGCGGAACGCCTCCGGCATGGCCAGCGAACTGGGCTCGATGATCGTGACCGAACAGATTGATGCGATGCGCGCGCTGGGCACCGATCCCACCAAAAAGCTGATCACGCCACGGGTTGGGGCGACGGTCTTCATGCTGTTTTTCCTGACCATCATCGCCGATCTGCTCGGGCTGATCGGGGGTTACGCCGTCGCGCATCTGCTCTTCGGCCTCAACTCGGAGCAGTATTGGACCTCCGTCTGGCAGATCCTGGTCTTCCGCGATGTCTTCACCGGCTTGATCAAGCCCGTCCTGTTTGGGTTCATCATCTCCACCATCGGCTGTTATTACGGCATCTCGACGCGTGGCGGCACGCAGGGCGTCGGCCGTTCGACCACCCAAGCCGTGGTCGCCGCTTCCGTGCTGATTCTGATCGTGGACTTCTTCGTCACCAAACTGATCTTCGCAATTTTTGGTTACAGGTAAGCCATGCCCGCTCCCACTTTGCCCAGCGAAAATCCGGCAGGCGCCGTCGCGAGCCCCTCCGGTTACGCGCTCGAATTCGACAACGTTTCCATCGCGTTCGATGAAAAAGTTGTGCTTGATGGAGTGTCGTTCCAATTGCCGCACGGTGAAACCAAAGCGCTGTTCGGCGTCGCCGGATCGGGCAAAAGCGTTCTGCTCAAGCTGGCCATCGGCCTGCTGCGGCCCGATAGCGGACGCATCTTCGTGCTGGGGGAAGAAATCACGCGCATGAGGGAACAGGACCTGTTCGAACTGCGCCGGCGCGTGGGCATCGTGTTCCAGGAAAGCGCGCTCTTCGACTCACTCAAAGTCTACGAGAACGTCGCTTTCCGCCTGATGGAAGAGCGTGTCTCGGCGGAGGAAATTGAGCGCCGGGTGCGCGAGGTGCTGCGCTTTGTGGAGTTGGAGGAGACTTATGACATGCGTCCGTCGGAACTCTCGGGTGGCATGAGAACGGCGCGTGGCCATCGCGCGCGCCATCGTCACCGAGCCCGAGGTGCTGCTCTACGACTCGCCCACCGGCGGACTCGATCCGGTGACCTCGAACACCATCATCGAACTCATCATGAAACAACGCGACGTCTACAAAACCAGTGCCCTCATGGTGACCCATCGCCTGCAGGATGCCTTCACCATGGCGACTCACCAGTTCGACAAAGCCACCAACCAGATGGTCGTCCTGCCCAAAGGCCAGCATTGCGAAGTGCCCATGAGCTTCCTGATCCTGCGCGACGGCAAAGTCATCTTCGATGGCGACGGTCACCATCTCGCCGCTTCGCGCGACGACTACATTCGCGAATATATTTCGTAGGATCGCTGCGAGATCCTCCTGTAGAGACGGGGCTTGCCCCGTCTCCGCGCGCAAATCTGCGCATCCGCGCAGAGCGCCAGGCCGGCTGGGCTTCGCATGTTCCACAGGGGGAAACGCGGCAATCCGCGTCTCTACGGGAGTTCACCGCAGAAAAGTCGCGAATTCGCTTTACTGTGCCAGCGCTTTCTCCAACAACTTCGAGATTTCCCCCGAATCCACTTCGCCGGAAGCGTTGTACGCGGTCTTGCCCTCGCGATCCAGTACCACCACGTGCGGGATGGAGCCCCTATAAAATTTCTTTACCAATGCATCCTGTGCCGGGGAACGCGGACGATCGAGATCCACCACCACAAACTGCACCCTGCCCTTGTATTTTTCGTAGAGGTCAACCGTACGCCGCGCCTGCCGCTTGGAATTGAAGCAGCCTTCGCCGTAGAAAACTGCATAAGTCGGCTTGCCAGGAACTGCCCCGTCTTCGAGATGATCGCCGGTGATTAACGGCCCATCCAGGCTATCGCTCGAGTAGTCGAGATGTTGATTGAGCTTGAGATTCTCCGCCGCGTGTGCGGGCAAGGCCATCGCCAGCACCGAAAACAAAAAAAAAATACCAGCCATTTTGTCGTGCCAATCACCCCATCTGGTATCTGACGCGTGGGCGGGCCAAAAGTTTCACGCCTTCGGGTTTCGTATCAGGGCATCGCTTCAGCGATGCCGATAGTCTCGAAATCAAACGCCCCTTTTAGGGGCTGGGCGCCAGTCGCCTCGCTATGAGTCGATCTTCTTTTTGTCGCTCTTGCCCGGCAGTCCCACGGGATTTTCGTGGGTGCGTTCGCGGAATCCGCCTTTCATCCCCCGGGCCAGGCCAATCGTCGATTCGCCAAACTTGTCGCGCAGATGATCCGCGGCTGCCAGGGCCTTTTGCCATCGCTCGTCCCGCGCCCGCGAAGGCTCCAGTAGATCAAGCTGAGCGGAACCCGATTCGAAATTTGACGCCTGCACTCCCAGCAATCGCACCGGCGCGCCCGGCTTCCAGTTGGCGAAAAACAGGCGCCGCGCCTGCTCGAAAATCTGGTGATCCATCTGCGTCGGTTGCTCCAGCGAATGGGCTCGCGTCATGGTCGTGAAATCTTTGTAGCGCAATTTCAACTGGAGCGTGCGTGCAAAGAATCCGCCCTCGCGCAGCCGCCGTCCCACCATTTCGCTGAGCCGCATCAGGGTGGACTGCAAGCGCTCGGCATCGCCCGTGTCTTCGTCGAAGGTGTGTTCGTGGCTGATGGATTTGGCATCGACGTTGTCTCCGACTTCGTTGTCGAACCATCCACCCGCATCTTCTCCGCGCGACTTGCCGGCCAGCGCGAGTCCCCATTTTCCGAAGCGTTGTTCCAGATCGCGGTCGTCGAGGCGCGCGAGATCTCCGACTTTCTGAATGCCGATTGCATGCAGCTTCTGTTCCATCACCTTGCCCACGCCCGGAATGTCGCCGACGGCGAGCGGCGCCAGAAACTTCGCCTCTTCTCCGGGCAGCACCCACAGCACTCCGTTCGGTTTCGCTTTGGCGGAGCAGACTTTTGCGATGAGCCGCGAGGTGCCGATCCCGATCGAGCAATTCAATTGTGTAGCCGACTTCATCGCGGCATGGAGCTGATGCGCGGAACTCAACGGCCGGCCGTGCAGGCGCTCGGTCCCGGTCATGTCGAGATAAGCCTCGTCCACCGAAGCCATCTCGACCAGCGGAGAAAAGTGGCCAAGCACTTCGTGCACCTTCGCGGAATATTCGCGATAGCGTTCGGGATGGCCATTGACAAAAATCGCCTGCGGACAAAGTTTCGCTGCGGTCCGCAGCGGCATGGCTGAATGCACGCCAAACTTCCGCGCCGCGTACGATGCGGCCGAGACCACGCCGCGTTCGTCGCGCTGCCCGCCCACCACTACCGGCTTGCCCTTCAGCGACGGATCAAACAATTCCTCGACGGAGACGAAGAAGGCGTCCATATCGACGTGAAAGATGGTGCGGGAAATCGGGCCATCGGCTGATCGGGTCATCGGGTGATCGGAGTGCCTTGCAGAAGTGTATCGCGAGAATCCTCGCCCTAGATTCCGGTCGCCAACGACGAAAATAAATTTGCGGGTGGGATGGCGGGCCCTTGCCCCGGCGATGCCCATGTTTACTGGTTAGTACCCCTACCCCCCTCCCCCCTGTCTAGTGGAATCATGGGGTTAGCGGGGATTTTTCCACTCGGTCTTTGAATCTAAGGGACTTATATCAAAGTATTCCGGAATAAGGACTTACGCGATTTCCTGCCCAGCTTCGGGCTCTGTGGGCCTTCGAAGTGGGGTAAATCGTGTCAAGTGCCAGTTTTCAAAGAACGCTGAGATGGTTTTGGGGCAGCTTCGAGGGCACCTTCAGAAACGGACACACGTACACTGCCCCAATCAGATGGCTATTGTCGCACTGGACCGGTGAGTATGTCTGTGATGGGGCGCACCGATGGTTTGTGACAGAAAGTCAGGGGTCAGAAGTAAAAGCCCCGCCCAAGCGAGAGCTAGTGACGGGATACCCTGCGCCAGCTATTTAGGAGCCGATACGATAATCTGATCGGGTTACGCATGTTGGGGGACTGTGAAAACGCACGTTCTAAAACAGATGATCGACGTCATTAGGGTCGAGGAACAGCGAAGAGCCGAACGACGGGCGGATATGCACCCAGACGTTACCTATGACCAGTGGCTATTCACTGATGCACCGTTCGTCAATGAACTCTGTCTGATGCTGCTGGTCGCGTTGAGGCACCAAGTCGAAAGGGAACTGGTTCTGCTTTCGGCTCGGCTAGCCGACGACGGAGACGAAATCAGCGTTGAGCAGTATCACAACAATGTGCAGAAGGAAAGAAAACTACTGAAAAAGCGCGACGGATGGAAGCGAGTACTCAAACGGCTGGATGTGAAACCTTGTAAGGAGACCAAGGTTCTTGAGGTTCTTCGGCTCCTATCAAACTCCTATAAACATGACCCATTTGTGAAACCCGACATCAAGCTCATCAAGCTACTGAGTTTGCCTTCGGAGTGGCCTAAGAAAAAAAATGCAACGAGTGACACAACCTCGGGCGGGAGTCGGTCGCCAGCGCCGCCCAAAAAGAAGCACTACGCAGCCCTGCCGGAAAGCAGCTCACTGCAAGAGGCGTTCGCAGTCTTCGTTGGCCTTGGGAAGGACGCGGATTACTGCGATATAACTGAGCGATTCGTCGAAAGCACGAGCAAATTCCTAGAGGGCCTCAAGAGCCGGACAAAGGTGAGGCCGTTCGAACGAGGACGTGTGTCCCTTAACCCCCAAGACTTTGAGTACTGAGCGGGCTGTAGGTGGCTGCCTTGCAGTTGGGCCACGTCGGTGGCGGGGTCATACTGTCGCGCTCTTCGATCTATTGCAGGACTCGCACAAAAGTTGAATGTTCCGTTCAGTGTTGCTGCCGCCAGCGACGACCGGAATTATGTGATCGAATTCTAGGCGTTCTCGGGAACCACACTGGACACATTGGCCTTTGTCCCTCCGCCATACAAACAATCGCACATGCTCGGGAATTGGCTCACGGGCTGCACTCTCAAGGCTGCCCCAATTTTCCAGTGTTTCCACTTCCCGCCGTATCTTCTCGACGCTCCGCTCACGGCGCAATACATACTGCTTGATTAGCAGAGACTGCTCGTCGCGATTGCGAGCGTTCGCCGATTCCATTGTTCCCACTCGCAGGACGATCGCTCGGTACGCCCACCAGCCAAGCAGGGGCTGCGGCTCACGGCCTTGTCGTTCAAAGTACTCCTGAGCTGCCAGCCGGTAGCTCGCATCTGCGTGAAGGGCTTTCTGGTATGCCGCGCAGGCCCGAAGCCATTCGGCCAGCGCTCCAGAGAATGGCGTTGACGGCGGAACTCGAGGCCGCGCCCGGGCTGCCGGTTCCTGCGGGCGCTCGGGGAACGTCCCGATGCCCGGCCATGCGTAAGCGTTTGGCAACGCCTCAATGCAATACGACTGAGGCCATTTGCCACCTCTCGCTTTTAGGTTGCTCAGTTGGCAGTCCGCGTTCCCGAGCTTCTGTACGAAGTGGCTGCGGTCGTCGGGTACGTACAGTCGCTGACCACTGGCATACTCGAGCAGCAGGTGTTCTTTTCCATTGACGCTCTTGCGCCCGCAGTAACGAGCGACACCGTGTTCGGAATGTGCGACCAGGTCTCCGATAGCCAGTTCGCCCAGGTCGGGCGACGCCCAGTGAAACGAAGCTGCACGGGCGGACGCCTCGATCGGCGGCAGCTGGTCCGAGGTAACCGAACAGACCAGTCCCCCGTCGTCTAGGAGTTTCAACTTACCAAGCTCAGTAATCTTCGTTCTCAGCATCGGTGATTCGTAGGTTCGTGCCCTCGATCTTGCCATCAACGTATAGTTCACTACCCCAGCACCGGCTCTTTCTTCAAGTCCGCGGTTACTGGGGCTGCGTCGGCACTGGCCCGTGCCTGGCGCGCCCGCTCGTAGATTTTGCCGTACTCCCGCGCCGACGCTCCCCAGGAAAAATCGCGGCTCATTCCGTTTCGCATCAGCGTCTGCCATGACGACGGATCGCGGTAGGCGAGCAACGCTTGTTTGATGGTCGCGAGCAGCGCCTCGCCCGTGTAGTCGGTGAACTTGAAGCCCGTGCCTTTGCCGGTGCGCGCGTCCCAGGGCTCGATGGTGTCGTCCAGGCCGCCCGTCGCCCGCACGATGGGAACGTTGCCGTACTTCAGACTGTAGATCTGGTTCAACCCGCAGGGCTCGTACCGGGAAGGTATCAGGAACATGTCCGCACCCGCTTCAATCTTGTGTGCGATGGCGTTGTCGTAGGCCACCTTGGTCGCAATCTTGTTGGGAAACTGCTTGTTGAGCCGCTGGAACATTTCTTCGTACGTCTTGTCGCCCGCTCCCAGCGCCACCACGATCATCTCTTCGCGCGCCAGCCGGTCCATGATCTGCGCGATCAGATCGAAACCTTTCTGCGCGGCAAAGCGCGAGACGATGCCGATCACCGGCACTTTGGAATCGGCGCTCGTGACTCCGAAGGCATGCAGCAAGTCGTGTTTGCATTTCAGCTTGCCGCTCAGATCCTGCGGCGAATACTTCGCCACCGCGAATTTGTCGGTCTGCGGGCTCCACTCGTCGTAGTCCACGCCGTTCAGGATGCCGGTCACGGTCGCCGCCCGTTGCCGCAGCACCCCTTCCAGTCCAAATCCATATTCGGTGGTCTGGATCTCCTGACTGTATTTCTTGCTGACCGTGGTGACGTAATCGGAGAGCACGAGCGCGCCCTTCAGAAAATTCACCTGCCCGAAAAATTCCATCTTCGAGATCGTAAGCAGTTCCCAGGGCAGCATCAGCAGCGGCAACGTATCGGGCGGGAACAAACCCTGGTATCCCATGTTGTGGATGGTGAACACGGTGGCGACATCGCGAAAGGCGGGATCCTCGGCGTAGAGCGTGCGCAACATTACCGGCACGAGCGCGGACTGCCAGTCGTGGCAGTGGAACACGTGCGGCACGCCCAGAATCTTGGAGGCTTCGAGCACCGCCCGCGAAAACATGGCAAAGCGCTCGGCGTTGTCGGGGTAGTCGCCGAGCCGGACTGCCGTAGAGGGCCTCGCGGTCGAAGTATTGCGGATACTCCACAAAATAAAATCGAACTCCGGCGGTCGTCCCTGCTGTCACTACCGAGCAGAAGCGATACTTGTCGTCAAACGGGATGGTGATGCTGCGGACGACGGTTTGCGGATCGTTCAGCTTGGTTTGGCGGTAGCGCGGAACATACACGCTCACCTGATGTCCGAGAGCGGCCAGAGCGCGCGGCAAGGCGCCGACCACATCGGCTAGTCCGCCAGTTTTTGAAAAGGGAACGCACTCGGATGCTGCGAAAGCGATATGCATGGCGAAGAAGCCTCCTCGGTAGGAACTCGAATGTGCCTCGCTCACGTTATGATTAAGTTTCTGTAGAGACGCGGCTTGCTGCGTCTCCCGCTGCGAGATAATGACAATGAGCGAGGCGCACACCGAGACGCGGCAAGCCGCGTCTCTACAGAAGAGAACTCCGCCAGTCTAAAGCCGGAAAGAAAGAGGGTCAACGTGCCAAAGGGCGCAACCGTACGAACCAGTCCACACAAGCCCAAATTGGGACAGCATTTTCTGGCAAGCGATGCGGCGGCTCTGCGCATCGTCGAGGCACTGGGCGATGTTTCCGAGGCCACGGTGCTGGAAATCGGCCCCGGCCGCGGCGCCATCACCGATTTGCTGGCCCGGAAGGCTCGGCGGCTGATTGCGGTGGAATTGGACCGCGTCCTTTCGGCGCAGCTGCGCATGAAATTCTCCATGTGGCCGAATGTCGAAATCATCGAAGGCGATATTCTGAAGATCGAACTGGACACGGTCTTCGGTGCCAAGCCGGGCAGCCTGCGCACGGGCTTGAACTTCACGCCCGAACCGGCGCGCGTCATCGGCAACCTGCCGTATTACATCACCTCCGACATTCTGCTTCGGCTGCTGGAATACAACCGTTACTTTTCGACCATGGTCATCATGGTGCAGAAGGAAGTTGCCGACCGCCTGGCGGCTTCGGCGGGAAGCCGCGACTATGGCTTGCTTTCGGCAACCGCGCAACTCTACGGCCGGGTCGAACAACTGTTCACGCTTCCGCCGGGAGCGTTTTCTCCGCCTCCCAAGGTGCATTCGAGCGTGATTCGGATTACGATCAAGCCGCGGCTGGAGTCGCTGCGGGTTTCCGAAGCCGAGTTCATTGCCTTCCTGAAACTGTGTTTTGGACAGAAACGCAAAACTCTCTGGAATAATCTGAAGACGCGGTACGATGAAGGTGCGTTGCGGGCGGCTTTGGCGAAAAGCGGCGTGAAGCCTGCGATCCGGGCCGAAGCGCTGCCGCTGGAAAGAACCGCCGCTTTGTTTCGCGCGCTGACGTGACGGCGGTTCCTAATTTCGCTGGCTTTATTTTTGCGGGCCGACTTTTCGCGGGCAGGAGTGCCCGCGCCACACGAGGCCACTGATGACTTCCGCTGTCCGAACTCCCGCCGTTGCCGGCCGGTTTTATCCCGGGCGCGCGGACGAATTGCTGCGCGACGTTCGGGAATACGCCTCTTCGGTCGAAACTTCAGCCGGCCGCATCACCGCCATCGGATGCGTCGCTCCCCATGCGGGATACATCTACTCCGGCAGGGTCGCAGGCGCCGTGTATTCGCGCCTGGAAATCCCCGAGCGCTGCGTGATTCTCTGCCCCAACCACACCGGCAAGGGACACCGCTGGCGGTCATGGCCAACTACAACCTGGCAGACTCCGCTGGGCGAGGTGCAGCGGACGCGGAACTGGGCGCGCGGCTGCTGCAGCGCTTCCCGGCGCTCGCAGAAGACAGCGCGGCCCACCGCGCCGAACATGCCATCGAAGTCCAGCTTCCCTTCCTGCAGGCGCGACAGCCGAAGTTGAACATCGTCCCGATCGCCATCGGCACCAGCAACTTCGACATGCTTCGCGGATTGGGCGAAGCGCTGGCGGAGGTGATTGCCGCGCGAGAGAAGGAAAAGGAAGACGAAGGGAAGGTTCTGATCGTCGCCTCCAGCGACATGAACCACTACGAGTCCGACGCCATCACTCGCGTCAAAGACCGCAAAGCCATCGAACGCGTGCTGGCTCTGGACGCGCGCGGACTCTGGCAGGTGGTAATGAATGAAGACATCAGCATGTGCGGGTTTGGTCCGGCGATTGTCATGCTGACCGCGGCAAAACTTCTGGGAGCGACTTCGGCCACGCTGGTGAAGTACGCAACTTCGGGCGAAGTCTCGGGCGATTACGAGTCGGTGGTTGGTTACGCGGGGATTATTGTGAGTTAGTCACCAGCCCACCGTCCCGCAAACGCGCGACATCTCATCCTGATCCCGGGCCGGCCAGGGGAAGGAACTGTTTTCCTCCGTTGTTGAAGACAGCAGATCCTTCGCTTCGCTCAGGATGACAATTCAAAGCGTCGATCTGGATTCAGTGAGGACGCGACGGCGACGGCGGCGGCGCGGCTGACCGGTGCGGCGACGCCGCCGGAGCCATTCCTGTCGACCCGCCTCTGGTGGAACCGGAACTCGTACCCCAGCCTGCCGTCGACGTGGTGGTCGAAACTGGCGGAGCGGTTGCGACTACGACGGGACGAGAAGTCCGATCCATCGTTTTCGCGACACGATCGAGATGGCGCACCGATCCCCGTGGCACTCCGAAGCCGGCGGAGCCGGGATTGATAGTCAGGCGGCGAGGCGCTCCAACGACCGGATTGGCTGCGAGGCCCAGTCCGACCATCACGGTCTGATGCCCGCGCACGGGCGGGGTCGGCACTTTTGTTCTGACCGGCGGATTCACTACCTGCGGAATCCCATACCACGGATTCCAATAGCCCGGCTGCCAGCCCCATCCGAAGCCGGGAGCGAAGGCCCAGTTGCCGTAGTTGTAGGGCATCCAACCCCAGGGATAGCCCGACACCCACATGTAGCCAAAGCCGGGATAGAAGGCCCAGCCGCCATCCTGGAACGGGCTCCAAGCGGCGTCGGTGAAGTAGGGCTGCCACACGTTGCCGTAACCGGGCACGGTCATGAAGTTGCCGTAGTAATTCAAGTCGCTCATGCCGTAACCGTACGGCGAGATAATGCTGGAGCCGCCGGCGGAAGCGTAGCGATCGTGATAGTCGGTCTGCTGGCGATCCCAGGCGTCGGAGGGCTCCACTTCGTAATTCTTGGCGATCGCGAAGGTGTGCATTCTTGCGCGGGATCGTCATTGGCAAGCTCAATCGTCGCGCTGTGCTTCTCGGCAACTTCAAATTGTCCGGCGGGCGAAGTCGCGTTCAATTTGCCTTTGAATACGGCAATCGTGGCCGCGTCGTCGGCGAGGTCCACGCGGAAATGCGCGGCCTCGGACACGGTGACGGACTCGCGGGCAAAATTCAACTGGAACTGGTCGCCGGCTTTGAGTTGGACTTGGAGTTCGCGTTCTTCGGGTGAAGATTCGCGTAGACCGTGCCGGAGACAAGCTGCACGGTGTTGAGCTTCTGGCCGGCGTCGCCGAGCGCGAGACGAGTGAAGTCAACTTCGCTGTCGGGGGCGAGGCGCAGGGCGCTGCCATCCTCGAATTCCACTTCCGCGCGGCCATCTTTGCCGGTCTTCAGCTTGCAGCCTTCGATCACGGGCAGGTTGATAAACGCTTTATCAAAACCGTCGCCGGTGGCGCGGTCGATCTGCACCGTGCCCTCGCACTTCGCTCAAGCGCACGATGCGCGCCTTCGACTCGGCCGAAGCCGAGACCACCAGAAACGCCGCTGCGAGCACGGCCAACATTGCCAGCGTCTTTCCGAACTTTGCGATGGTCATATGCGCCTCCCTGAATTGCTCCCTTAAGTTAATGCTTCGCACGACGTTAGATCCGTTGCCGGACTCACGCGTTGCCCAACCACGAGTGGTGCTCGGCCCTCAAAATTGAAGCCTGGCGATCTTTCCGCCTGACTTGATCTGCCTTGAGTTTGCGAGCGTCCGAGGGCGTTAAGTCAAGGGGGGATGGCGAGTGGATTCAGTGCGGACTGCGGAAGAGTCGCAGGGCCTATTCCATGTCCGATTCGTAGAGACGCGGCTTGCCGCGTCTCAGCCCCCCGCAATCTGATGGCGTCACGCGGCCAAAGACGGGGCAAGCCCCGTCTCTACAGCGGTTATCGAACGCCTGCCCTCTCCAGCAACCGTTGGGCGCGGGCACGGGTTACGTTGATCACCGACGGATCGGCGATGATCTGATCGAGGATAGGCTGAATGGCCGTGACCTCGACCAGTTGATTGCCGCGTGCCATCTCCTCCATGCGCTTGAGTTCTTCGTCGAGCGCGAGCTTCTGGTAGCGGTGGTCGTACTGCAGGCGATGTCCGAATTCGAGCGTGGCCGAGAGATTTTGCATCAGGCTGGTCAGGTCCTGCACGGCGGGGTTGGAAGAATAGTTGTAGGTGGACTCACCGCTGCGGCGCGCGTCCTGGTAGGTGAGCGTCTTCTTCCCGGTAAAAGCCATGCCCTTGTGATGGGAGTCGACGTCCTTCTGAAAATAGCCGGCTTTGGCCGCCAGGTCGAAAATTTTCTGCCGCGTTTCCGCCGCTACGGTGAAGCCAAGATCGAAGCTGTCAGTCTCGTCGGAATCGGCGGACAGGCGGCCGCTCGACTGGTAGCGGGCCGAGCCATCGGATTGGACGCGAATCGAGTAGTGCTCTGGCTGGGAGGCGGGGAAATCGAGGGTAAAGGTGACAACGGCCGGGGCCGGCGCGGTTTGCGAATAGGCGAGGGTTGAAGAAAAGAAGACCGAAGAAAAAACGAGCAGGCAGAGAATCTGAAGTAGACGAGGCATGGGCCGCTGTAATGATTGGGGATGGCGGGGAGAGGTGTCAAGGGGGCGGGGAGCTTTTAGCTCTTAGCTTTTAGCTCTCGGCTTTGAGGTGCTATGTTCCCGGCTTGTTGCCGTATTTGGGCTAAGTCCGCCTTCCACGGCTTCCCAAGCGACGGATAAGCCTCAGCAACGAAGAAGGCAATTACCGTGGCCCCCTGTTTTGCATACTCAGGGCTCACCAATTGTGCAGGGGCATTCCACGTCGCACCGGGCTCGATCCCCGCGCAAATACTCATCAGCGTACCCAAGTGGACCTCGTTGTTTCCGGAGGGAAATACTGCCAACCACCCTAGGCGGCAGGCAGACAAGGACATCTGGCCGACGTTCTTCAAGGTTGCGGCACTCAGTAGATCGGATGTGTTGTGTGTCATGGAAACCAATAGTGCTGGACTGCCCTGCTGGGGAACTTTGATCATCACGGTCCCGTGGTCCATGGTTGATCTTAGCGCAGAGCCGCCGAGCTGCGCTCGGGTGGACAGCCGAGGGCGGCTGTCCCTACGTGCAGTGCGCCTGGCGTTCTTTCGTGGCGGCGGTGTGCAGATGGCAGATCGCGATCGCCAATGCATCGGCGGCGTCGGCAGGTTCGGGAATCTGATCGAGATTCAGCAGGCGCGTCACCATTTGCTGGACTTGATGTTTTTCGGCGCGGCCGTATCCGACCACCGCGGACTTGATGGAGAGTGGCGAGTATTCGGCGACTTCGAGCCCGGCGGAAGCGGCGGCCAGCATGGCGACTCCGCGCACCTGGCCGAGTTTCAGGGCGGACTTCACGTTGGCGGCATAGAAAACGTCTTCGATGGCGACGCGGTCGGGGCGGTGCTGGGAAATCAGTTCCTGCAGGCCGATGGAGATGCGCGACAGGCGCATGGGCATGGGGTCGCGCGGCGAAACTTTGATGGCGCCGCAGACCACGCACGCCAGACGATCGTCCGCGAGCAGGTCGACGATGCCGTATCCGGTGTATTCGGTACCGCAGTCGATGCCGAGGACGCGCATGGGGGAAGTGTAGCAGGAGAGCTCTCAGCTCTCAGCTTTCAGCTGTCCGATGATTAGCTCTCAGCATGCGGCCTGGCTGCGCAAACCGATCTGCTGGGCCCCGGTCGCCTGGAGCGCCGGCGTCCCCGCGTTCTAGCCAAAGCAGCATGATAATCTAATAATTACAGTTCACTGCAACATGTGGGGCAGCGGATTCCACCCGCTTCGGGCTTCGACTCATACGGTGGCAAGAATCATACATAAGGAGCAGGCGATGAAAATTGGAATACTGACGGGCGGAGGCGATTGCCCCGGGCTGAACGCAGTCATTCGAGCCGTGGTGCGAAAGGGCACTTTCCATTACGAAGACGAGTTCGTGGGATTCATGGAGGGGTGGCGCGGGTTACTGGAAGATAAGACCATGGAACTCACCCTCTCGACGGTGGGCGGCATCCTGCCGCGCGGCGGCACCATCCTGCGCACTTCGCGCACCAATCCGGCCAAGCATGAAGGCGGCCTGCAGTTCTGCATCGACAACCTCAAGAAACATGGTTGCGACGCCCTGATTGCGATTGGCGGTGATGACACGCTCTCGGTGGCGAAGAAACTTTTCGACTCCGGAGTCAAAGTGGTGGGCGTTCCGAAGACCATCGACAACGATTTGTCCGGCACCGACTTCACCTTCGGCTTCGACACGGCCGTGAATGTGGCGACCGGCGCCATTGACCGCGTGCATACGACGGCCGAGGCGCACAATCGCGTGATCGTGGTGGAAGTGATGGGACGCGATTCGGGCTGGATCGCGACCTACAGCGGCATCGCCGGCGGCGCCGACGTGATCCTGGTCCCCGAGATTCCTTTCAACATCGATGAGGTGGCCGAACTGATTCGCCAGCGCCACGCTCGCGGAAGATATTTCAGCATCGTGGTGGCCGCCGAAGGCGCGAGGTTTGCGGGTCATGACGTCGAGACGCAGAATGGAGGTGCCGAGAGCCGCGATGAGTTCGGGCATCTTCACTTGGGCGGAATCGGCCAGACGGTGGCGAAAGAGATCGAGAAACGGACGGGCTTTGAGTCGCGGTCGGTGGTCCTCGGACATATCCAGCGGGGCGGAACGCCCAGCGCTTTCGACCGCGTGCTGGCCACGCGCTACGGACTGGGCGCCATCGACATGGTGCACCGCGGCGAATTCGGGCTGATGGCGGCGCTGCGGGGAAACAAGATCATTTCCATTCCGCTGGCGGAAGCCATCGCTTCCAATCGTAAATGCGACAAGGAAATTCTTGACGCCGCCACCGGCATTCTCGACAAGCTCGACGACGTGAAAGTTCCCTAAGTTGCCCTGTGATTTCCTGTAGAGACGCGGCTTGCCGCGTCTCCCGCTGTGCACTGCCAGTCCCCTGACTGGCAACCGGAGACGGGGCAAGCCCCGTCTCTACAGGGCGATCGCGGGATGTTCGATCACACCGGGATTTGCTTGGCTTGGGGCGGGTTTAGAGGCATACTGACTCAGCGCTCCTCAACCCGTCGAGGACGCTCCCGTACCTATGTTTCACAACGAACTCCAATCCCAGAACCGCGTAGAGCCGCTTCCCTTGCCACCCGCGTCCGACGATACGTCCGACGATACGGAAGCGCAGCGGAAACGAATGCTCATCGCGCTGGGGATTCTGTTGGTGGCGCTGGTCGGTGTGGTTCTGAAGGATTGGGATTTCTGGTTTCCACCGGGCAGTGAGGTCCAGGAAGCCGTCACTCGAATCAGCCACAAGAATAAGAATACGGCTGCGGTAAGTACGACCACGCCGGCGGCTCCCGCACGCGAACGTAAACCAGCCAGGTCCCCGGCGCCCGCAGCGCCTGCAGTTCCCTTCTTGGCAGCCAGCGAGCGCGCAGCGCTTCCTCCTCTGCAGGTCGAAGTGGTAGCTGGCAACCGCCACATCACCGTGCCCGGGAAAAGCAACGCCATTCATCTGGATGTGAACTCGGGCGAGACGTCTTCCGCAGCCAACGCGCCCGCGCCGGCCAACGCGCCGGTGAATGGCCGGACCGTCAATGCCGGCGATCGGGTGCAGCTCTCGCCGCAAACGGCGCAGAGTGTGAGCGTTTCGGTACCGCCGGATTATCCCTTGCTGGCGCGGCAGATGAAGGTGCAGGGCGCCGTGAGTTTGCGGGCGCTCATCTCAAAGGAGGGCACCATTCAGGAACTGCAGATTCTGAGTGGACCGGCCATTTTAGCTGCCGCAGCCCGCGAGGCGGTGAAGCAGTGGCATTTCAAGCCCTACCTGCAAAACGGGCGGCCCGTGGAAACGCAGGCCAAGATCACCGTGAATTTCACAATTTCCACCAACTGAAGCAGGGCCGCATGATCTTCTCAGGAATCGGGCATGAAAATGTCGAGTGGTCTCCGATTTCCCGTAGAGACGCGGCTTGCCGCGTCTCCGGCCGCGTGCAAAGTCAAGGCGGGGCAAGCGGAGACGGGGCAAGCCCCGTCTCTACAGCTTCAGCGCTATGTTTTTTCCGCGCCGTGAGTGTGCTGCTGGCAGGCTTGGCAGTTCTGCCGGTGCTGTCGTTGTCCCTGCCCCTGCCCCAGCCTCAGGATCGAACAAAAATAGTAGGAGCGCCCGCCATGACCTTCGCGCTGCGCAGTCCGGATTTTCCCGATGGCGCCAACATTCCTCGAGCCTTCACTTGCGAGGGTGAAGACCGTTCTCCGGCACTGGAATGGAGCGGCGCTCCTCCCGGCACGAAAGCCTTCGCCTTAATCGCGGACGATCCCGACGCTCCGGCGGGCACCTGGGTGCATTGGGTGATTTACAACATTCCGAGCACGACCCACGCGCTGAAGGGCGGCATGGAAAAGAAAGAACAGCTGGCCGACGGTTCGCGCCAGGGCCGCAACGATTTCCGCAAGGCCGGTTACAACGGTCCGTGCCCGCCGCCGGGCAAAGCGCACCGTTATTTTTTCAAACTGTATGCTTTGAGTACCGAACTTGCGCTCGCTCCGGGCGCCAGCAAAAGCGCCGTGGAGCACGCGATGGAAGGGCACATTCTGGCGCGAACCGAATGGATGGGGCGGTTCCAGCGGTAAATTCTCACGGAAAATTAAACGGGCGTCCGGATTCTTGCGAATCCAGGACGCCCGGGCAGCCCTCCCCCAGAACTGCTCAATTGGGAATGTAAAACGAAGCGGCAAATCCGAGAATGGCACGCGGGTGCCAAGTTCATACCACCAAAGTGCCAGCCCGTAAATCGCACATTACAAGCCTGCAACCAGGCTTCTATCGGGAAAGCACCATCTTGCCGGGGGCGGTCGGCGTCGGCGTTCCAGTGGAAAACGGCGAGCCCGCGATCGCCGTGGGAGTGCCGGTCGATGGATTGTAGGTGTAGCCCGCAATACCATTACCCACCTGAGTTCCGATATAGAAATAGTTGCCGGTGGGATCAAAGAGGGCGAACAACCCGCCCGCGGACACGCTGAACGGCGAGTTCGCCGCCGCCACTAGTTGTCCGGTTGTAGGAGTGATCGCAAAACACCAGATGGAGGAGCTCGACCCCGTAGTCGTCGCGTAAACAAACTTGCCGCCGGGGTCGACGGTGATCGCGCTGGGGCCGACGCCGCTCGCGGCAGTGAAAGGCGAGCCCAATATTGGAGTCAGTGCGCCGGTGTTGGAGTCGATGCTGAACGCGGAAATGTTGCCAATGGTAGCCACGTTCGGGGGAGGGTTGCTGGCCGAAGGATTGGTCACATAGAGGAATTGTTCACTGCCATCCACCGCCAGCCCGAAGGCTCCCCCTCCTCCTCCCGGTAACGAAGAGAACGGAGAATTGGGCAACTGCGTGAGCGAGCCGTCCGAGCTCGAGAACGTGAAAGCAGTGATCAGCCCGATGCCCGGATTCGTCACATAAACGAAATTGCCCGAAGGCGTAATGAGAATCTCAGCTGGACCCGTATTGGCGGGGAAGGGCGATCCCGCGACTGGCGTCAAAGCGCCGCTGTTGGCATCGATGGAGAAAACGGAGACGTTGTCCGTGAAATTGTTGGTCACTAACAAGAAGTTGCCGGTAGGGTCGATGACCGCCGCACTGGGACTCGATCCGCCGGCCGGACCCGGAGTGCCGCTGAGCGTCAAAGTGCCGTCGCTGGCAACGTTGAAAATCGAGATCGTGTCGGCGCGAGAATTGATTGCGTACAGAAACTTCTTCGACGGAAGCAAGGCCAGGCCGGTGGGCGAAGTATTTCCCGTGGTTGGCGTTTGCGCTCCCTGGGTGATGGCGCCGGTGGCGCCGTTGATGTGCAGCTGAAGTACGGAGCCCAACGCGGGCAGGGTTACGTAGGCATTTTGGTCAGGCGCCGTCGCGTGGAAACTGCTGCTGCCGCAGGAAAGGGAAAGTCCAGCCAAAACAACGACAATGACCGCCACCAGGGCCACAAGGACCCGACCACTTTGACCTGCCCGCGCGGCACACGCCGCCCTTAAAAAGCTCATTTGCGAACCTGCTCCTCAACATCCAAGGTGAACCAAAAAATCGTATTTACTATCGTGCACGAGAACACGGGAACTCGCAACTATCGGGCCATCGGGTGATCGGGTCATCGGGCGATCGAAAGTCAACGGCATTTGACCTTAGATCACCCGATGGCCCGATGACCCGATCATTTCTGGATGTGTTCTAATCGAGGTGTTTAAGCGAAGATTACGTCGTGATCGACATCCACTGCCACCTTCTGCCCGAGGTCGACGACGGCCCGAAATCCTGGGACGTAGCCGTCGAAATGTGCCGCATGGCGGCGGCGGACGGCATTACCCATGCTGTCGCCACTCCGCACGCCAACGATCGTTACGCCTACGATCGCGCCTACCTTTCCGGGCTTCTGAGCGAACTTCGGGAGAAGTTGCACGGGGAGTTGCACAAAAAGATCGGTCCCACGCCGCAATTGCAGCTGAGCCTGGGTTGCGACTTCCATCTTTCCTTTGAGAATCTGGAACGCGTCCTCGACGAGCCGCACACCTACACCATCGGCGAAACCAACTACCTACTGGTTGAACTCAGCAACTACAGCGTGCCGGCACAGCTTGGCGATTGTTTCTTCCGCCTGGGAAGTTGCGGGCTGACGCCGATCTTGACGCATCCGGAACGCAACCCGATCCTGCAACAAACGCCGCAGCGCGTACTGGAATGGGCGGAGCAGGGATGTCTGGTTCAAGTCACGGCCTCATCGCTGACCGGATTGTGGGGAGAGCGCCCTGAAATCATCGCCCGCTGGCTGCTCGACCGCTCCGCCGTCCACATCCTCGCCTCGGACGCTCACGACACCAAGCGCCGCATCCCGAATCTATCCGCGGCTCGCGCGGTGGCGGAAAAAATCGTTGGGCCGGAGTATGCGGAAGCCCTGGTTGATGGCAACCCGGGCGCGATCGTCAAAGGGATGCCGATTCCTTATTGTCCGCGGCCAGTGCTGGATTAACAGGCAACCAACACGCCGGGGTGTCCGGCTCTGGCGAGCAGGCCACCCTGGCGGTTGAACCGCTCGTTGTCAAATTCCCGTCCCGCTAAGCGCAACTTTCTGCGGGCTGGGACCTCCGTCGTCGTTGATGTTCAGAGCCGCGCTTCTCGTTCCCGTCTTCGTCGGCTTAAAGGTCACAGTGATGACGCAACTTTGTCCGGCGCCCACGCTGGTTCCACAGGTGTTCGTCTGCGAGTAATCCCCGGCGGCCGTCCCGGTGATGAGGATCCCGGGACTGACAATCGACATGGCCGAGGCGCCGATGTTGGTGAGCGTCACTCCCATGGTTTTCGTCTGTCCCACGGTGACGCTGCCGAAGGCGAGGGCAGTGGCGCTGAGCTTGACTTCGGTAGCCACGCCGCTCAGTGCCACGGTTTGTGTCCCCGCGCTGTCGGTAATCGCGAGCGACGCGGTGCGCGTATCGACGCCGACGGGTTTGAAGGTTACGGTGATGGTGCAATGCAACCCTGCTCCAACCGTTGTGCCGCATCCCGATTTCACATTGAAGTCACCGGGATCGGCGCCGCCCAGCTTGATGCTGCTAATCGTCAGGGGCGTCGTCTGGTCGTTGGTGAGAAGCACAGTCTGCGCCAGGCTGGTGCCCACGTAGCGAGTGCCTGCATATTTAATGTTCAGCGGCGACACACTGACTGGGAGCGTCGCGTTCAGCAGCATCGTCACGTAAGGAGCCCCTCCCTGCCCATTTCCTAGAACTGCGGCGTCGGGTGCGCCATCGCTGTTGAAGTCCCCAGTCACCACTCCAAACGATTGGGCGCCGACCAGAAATGGACCGCCGACAACGCCCGGTAGTCCAAGTGCATTTTCCAACTCGAAGGTGCCGTCGCCGTTACCCAGGAAGATGCCGAGGCCAATGTTGTACGTGTTGTTCGAAGCACCGGGAGGACCTGTGTGCGTGCGCAGGTAGAAGGGGAACACCAGGTCGGGGTTGCCGTCCAGGTTGACATCAGCAACCGCCGCGCGACCGGGCCCGACTGCACCATAAGGATACCAATCTTGATACATGGTGTAATAAGTGGGCGCTCCAAAGCTCCCATCTCCGTTTCCAAGCAAGATGCCAATACCGTTACCGTAGGAGAAGTTCCCGACGTTCTGTCCTCCGGTGGCCAGATCCAGCTTGCCATCCTTGTTGAAGTCCCCGACGGTGACCCATTCCGGATAACGATTGATGGGAATTGACACCGGCGACTGAAAGGTGCCATCGCCATTGCCCAGGAGCACTCTGAGGCAGTTATCGGTGAAGTCGTTCACTACCAGGTCGAGCTTGCCATCGCGATTGAAATCTCCGGTCGCCACGTACCCAGCGTTCAAGCCCGAGGGGACCTTGGGCGTGCCGAAGACTCCCTTGCCTTTGTTCAGGAAAACGAACAAGTTGCCACTCTGATCCGTGGCCAGCACGTCCAGTTTCCCGTCGTGATTCACGTCCGCCAAGGTCACATTGACTAGGGGGTTGAGGTAGCTACTGATCCCCGTGGAATAGAACACCGGAGGGTTGAATTTCCCCGTGCCCTTGCCGAGGAGAACCGCGATCTCCTGGTCTGGATTAGCAGCCACTCCTGCGACCAGGTCTGGCGTCCCGTCTCCGTTCACATCGCCCGCGGCCAACGCGGTTATGGGCCCGCCCGAAATTGGCGTGGTGATTGGCAAACCCAAGATGCCGTGCGAACTGCCCAACATCACCCCGATCACGGGACCATAACCGGAACTATTGGCTACGGCTACGTCCAGGTTGCCATCCTTATTGAAATCCGCGGCAACTTGGTATTGCCAGATAGCGCCCACCAGGCCGTAGTTGGCCCCGGCGCTGAAGGTGCCATCACCATTGCCGAGAGCTACGGTCACGAAAAAGCCCTGATCGCTGCCCAAGGCGAGATCCACCTTCCCGTCTCCATTGAAGTCGGCCAGCACGAGCGACTGGGGATTCCAATCGGCGGCATAGGCCACGGCGGGTTTGAAAGTGCCGTTGCCATTGCCCAGGAGCACCCATACCGAGGAATCGAAATAGTCAGCGGCGACGAGATCGAGTTTCTTATCTCCGTTGAGGTCCGCGATGGCCAGCGAACTGCCCCAGGGAAAGTAGTAATTCACCGCCGTCTTGAACGTGCCATCGCCATTGCCCAGGAAGACATAAGCTCCGGAGTCCGCAGTCATGACGACATCCAGCTTGCCATCCCCGTTCAGGTCGCCCACCGCTATCCCCGACTCGCCATTAGGGAAGCCTCCGACGGATCCTCCGGCCACCGCTTGATAGAAGACCGGCGCCTTAAAAGTGCCATCCCCGTTGTTGAGCAGGATGTCGATCCCCCCGTTATTGCCAGAGTCGGCCACGGCGAGATCGGGATGGCCGTCCTTGTTGAAGTCGCCGGCGACAAGGTTGATCGGGCTGCAACCCGCAAAATTGCATGCCGGATAGAGTACCCCGTTCTGAAAGGTGCCATCGCCGTTGCCCAGCAGAACGGTAACGGTATTGTCGCCCGTATTGGTGGCCACCAGGTCCAACTTGCCACCGCCGTTCACGTCAACAGCTACGACGCTGGTATAGCCGCCCGAGGCCTTCCCCACATTTCCAACCGAGTAGCTGTTGGAAAAAGAAAAGTTCCCGGTCCCGTCCCCCAGGTAAACGTCCAGGTAATTTGTACCGGAGGCCCAGCCCCAGATGTAAACCGCAAAGTCCAGTTTTCCGTCGCCGTTGAAATCCCCTACGGCAACCACATGTTGATTGTGCGCCGCAATCCCGTCGCCGCCCGAATTGCGCACGTAGAGCGGGATTACCGTCGGATTGGCAAAGGTGCCGTCGCCATTGCCCAGAAGAATATTGGCTGCCTGCGGATTGTACCCGCCGACCGCAATCAGATCTTGCTTGCCATCCCCGTTGAAGTCGCCTGCGGCCAAGGATTCTGCGACCCCGGTCGGCGACCCTAAGGTGAGCGACGCGCTGGAGAATTTGGCAGGGGCCGGCTGGGCCATTGCAGCACCCGCGCCAAGCGCTACTACGCATACCACGATGCAGAAAAGCATGAAGCACTGAGAACGGCAAACTGCCGATGAATAAGAAAACAACCTACAATCCTGGGACTTAGAAATCACCTTGCACTCTGAAAACATATGTCACCTCGTTGAGAAAGCCTTTGTTCTCGCCCTTGAGTTATCCCGCCTGATCCGGAGACCGGAACACGGCATTGCTCCAGATAAGCCAGTACTTCGGTGCGTTCATAGCGCACGGCACGGCCGATCTTCAGGTACGGGACCCTTTGCTTGCGGCAGCGCCAGCGCGCCAGCGTATCCAGAGAAATCCCAGTCATTTCCGCCACTTGTCTTGGTGTGAGATATGCCTGCTTACCCATGTCGCCACCTGTAGTTACCGAGCCCGAGGTCGAGTTCCCGTGGCTCGCGGACTTAGAGCGTGTTTCCTAAATGCGTTTCAGCTAGGAAAGGGCGGCCCTCAGGGGCTAAAGCCCCAGTCTTCTCGGCTTTGAACGGCACGGCTGAAGCCGTGCCCTACCCAAAACCCGATTTATGAAACACGCTCCAGGGAACCGCCTAATCTGTCCGCAAAGTGCTTGCTATGGATACGCCGGGGCGGTACAGTGTGGCAAATGGCAGGAGATGTCTGATCCTGTCACTACGTGACACCGGGTAGTTTTTGGGGGCGGAGGCGCGCCACCTATGGCCCCAAGCCGTCGTCTGGATTCCTGGAAGGAAATCGCCGATTACCTTCGCCGGGACGTTCGCACTGCAATCCGCTGGGAAAAGGAAAAGGGACTGCCGGTGCACCGCATCCCGGGCGGAAGCCGCCACAGTGTTTTTGCCTTCGCGAACGAAATCGACGACTGGATGTCTGGTCAGGACCGTGAATTGGCTCATCCGGTTGAGGCGGCGGTCCGCGTGCAGCGACGGAACCACTACGACGATGGCGGGCGTCATGGTTCCGTTCGGAGAGGCACGCTGAACGCTGGGATCGATACCCTGGAAGAAGAGGATGGGGCGGGTTCGGCGGGCGTCTCTGCTCCACTTCTCTCAACTTCGGAAGCACCGTTTCCCGCACCCCTTGCGCGCCGGTTCCCGCGCTTCCGGATTGCGCTCCTCACCGTGGCGGCGCTCTCGGTGGCTGCCCTGGTTGCAGGTTTCGCCATCCGCAGAATACGAGCTCCCAATGCCGCCCGTGCTCCCGTCCGCTCGATTGCCGTGCTTCCTCTTCAGAATCTTTCCGGCGACCCTTCGCAGGAATATCTTGCCGACGGAGTCACCGAGGCCCTCATCACGGACCTGGCGCAGGTTCACGGCCTGCGCGTCATTTCCCGGACGTCGATTGCCGGCTACAAAGGAACCACCAAGAAACTGCCGGAGATTGCGCGCGAACTGAGCGTGGACGCGGTCGTGGAAGGGTCGGTGGCGCGTTCTGGAAATGAGGTGCGGGTAACGGCACAACTGGTGGAGGCTGCTTCCGATACCCACCTCTGGGCGCAGGCTTACGAAGCCAACACGCGCGATTTGCTGGACCTGCAGACCCGGGTGGCACGGGCCATCGTGCAGCAAGTGAGGGTGAACCTGACGCCCGAGGAGCGTCGCCGGCTCAACACCGTTTACTTGGTGAATCCGGAAGCACACGAGGCCTATCTTCTAGGACGATACTACTGGAACCAGCGGACCCCGGACGCAATGCTGAAGAGCCTGGAACTCTACGAAAAGGCGATACGCATCGATCCCAACTCGGCGGAAGCTTACGGCGCCATGGCGAGCGCTTATGTCACCCTGTTAGCGGGCGACCAGTTTTCTCCGCCGCAAGAACTGGAAGAAAAAGCCCGGGCCGCCGCCGAAAAAGCAATCTCGTTGGATGACACGCTAGCCGAGCCCCATGCAGCCCTCGCCGTGGTAAAAGCCGCTGAAGATTATGACTGGAAAGGTTCGGACGCGGAATTTCAGCGCGCCTTTGAGCTCGATCCCAACTATGCCAGCGCTTACCATTGGTATGGATACATGTTGATGTACCGCGGACAGGTGGCGGAGGCTTACGCCGAAATCCAGAAGGGGTATCGCCTCGATCCGCTCAATCCCGCCCTCATGAACGCTGTGACCGCTGTTCTCGAGGTCTCGGGGAAATATCAGGAAGCCTTGCTGCAAGCGCGCAAGCAGCTCGAACTAGATCCCCATTCCTACTACGCACACTGGGCCATGGGAGATATCTACACCACGATGGGGAAGTACGACGATGCTGCCGCGACCTATCGCAGCACGCTCGCCATCACGCCCGGCAACCCCGGCATCGCTGTGCGTCTCTGCTACGCTCTCGGCATGGAAGGACATCGCACGGAAGCTCTCAAACTTTTGCGTGAAGTGGAGAACAGTCACAAGAGCAAATACTTATCGCCCGCCCTGGAGTCCTGGGCATATGCCGGACTGGGCGATCGGCCGCGCGCCCTCAAGGAGTTAGAGAAGGCATACCAGGATCGCTCCATCGGAGTACTGATGCTGCGAGACCCTCACTTTGATTCCCTACGTTCCGAACCTCGATTCCAGGGAATCGCGAAGAGGGCCGGGCTGGACTGATCCGGTCTTCGTCGGCGTAAAGATCACGGTGATGATGCAACTTTGCCGGCCGTCGCCTATAACCAGCCTCAGGAGGGCTGCACGGCCGCAAAGGTTTGTAAGGCTTGGCGCAAACGCTCTACGTTCTTATGTTCACCTGGGCCGTCCGGGATGAACTCGCATCCGTAGCGATAGCCTTTGCGGTTGCGCACGGCACCGGAAACGCGAATCGGCTCCGACGAATAGGGCAGAGTGAATTCAATTTCGACTTCTCCTCCGACCTTTAGTTCCAGCCCCACCAATACGCACATCCCGAGTTCGCCAAGCTCCATGCCCCGTCCTTCTCTGACCAGAGTCTTGTCTTCTTGATGGAGAATAATCCGGAGTGGGACATCGAGCTTGTAGCGTACCGAACGGCGTTTGATTGGGTACGAAGGGGACAAACCGACAGCGATTTCACTATCCACATTGCGACCTTAGCAGTTTGTCCGCCCTGCTGAAAGTCACGGAGGTACGAATCGGGAGGCCATGGTGCGGGCGGCTGCTTTCCCTTTTCGGAAAACGGTCGCAGGCCTCCCAAACGCGGAAGTGTCGCCCAGAGGTTGCAGCGGAGAAATTGGATTCGCAATTCCCGGCTCTATGGGCGGGGGAGGTTGTCATCCGTGGGCGGCTGTTTCGCGGCGGCCTTTGGGTCGGCGGGCTTCGGATCAGTCGGCTTTGGATCGTCCGCCGCGGGAGCGCTGGGCATTGTCATGGCGCTTTCTGGGTTGAGCAGGTGATCGTGGCTGGGGCCTAATCCGAGTTTGATCAGCGCCCGGGAGTCTGGAATCTGCTTCGACTGCCATCCCTGATCGGCCTGATAGCGCTGCATTGCGGCCTGGGTGGCGGCGTCCCAGGTTCCAGAAGGCTCGCCTTGCATGTAGTGCTCGCGGATCAGCGCTTCTTGAATCTGGTGGGCGCGGGTGGAGTCGATCGCCTGCTGGCCGCGCTTCTTCTTTGGGCCTTGCTTGGAGCCCTTCCTGCCGTGGGAATGCTTGCTCTTAGTCGAGGTGCGGCTGGAAGTGCGACTGGAAGTGCGGCGGGTCGCCGTGTGCCCGCTGGTGGGATGCTTCTTGGCTGACGCCGCGGAAGCGTGCGGCGGTTTCTCTGGCGCGGCGGATGGCGGTGTCTGCGCCATGGCGAGTCCATGCATGGCCAGGCAGAGCAAGGTGCAAAGGCCGACCCGCCGCCAACGCCGAATTTGATTGGAGTGATGCATTATCCAAGAGTGCCCACTCAGCGATGATCTCCTGTAGAGACGCGGCTTGCCGCGTCTCCGCTCGCACCGCCAGTTCCCTGACTACCAACAGGAGACGGGGCTAGCCCCGTCTCTACGCAAAGCAAAATAGCCAACCTCGCGACCCAACAAAAAACCGCGAGACCAGCCCACCCCTATGGTCCCCCAAAATGGGAACAGGGTGCCAGTCTCGCCGGAGTTTTTATCGGTTACGGAAGTGTGCCTGCCAGGAAAATCGTTCCATCCTGGGCCCTTGCGCCTCGCGGACGCACCAGGAACACGACATCCTGCCCGCTCTTCAGCGACGACTCGATCTTCGTAAAGTCGTCGGGAGTGTTCACGGGCTGCTTGTTCACTTCCAGGATCACGTCGCCGCGATTCAGACCGAGATCCTCGGCAAACGATCCCTGCTTCACATCCTGCACCACCACGCCCTTGCCTGCGGCAATTCCCAGGCGATCCGCCAGATCGGGAGTGATGTTGCGAACCGTAACCCCGAACTTGCTGGCCTTGGGCGCTTCCTCGCTCTGGTTTTCGTCTTCTTCGCCCAGCCGGGAAGCAAACAATTTCGAGCGATCGGCGATGGTCACCGTCGCGTCTTGCTTCTTGCCGTTGCGCACAAAGGCGAGCTTCGCCTTGGAGCCCGGCTTGCGGGAAGCAATGTCAGCCACCAGATCGTCGCCGTTCTTCAGATCCTTGCCATCGATGGCGGTAATCGTGTCGCCGATCTTCAGGCCCGCCTGGTCGGCCGGGCTGCCCGATACGACGTTCGACACGGTCACGCCCGATCCGTAAATGCGCGCGATGGCTGGGTTTTGCGGCTGAAACTCGAATGCCGATGGAGCCGCGCGCAACCCGGTGGTCGGGCCCGATCAACTGGTTATAGACCTGCGCTACGGTGTTCGAAGGCATGGCAAATCCCACGCCCGCGTAGGAACTCGTCTCGGTGAGAATGGCGGTATTGATGCCGATGACCTCACCCGCCATATTCACCAGCGGCCCGCCGGAATTGCCGGGGTTGATGGCGGCATCGGTTTGAATAAACGACTGGAACTGACGGTTGGGAACAATGTTGCGTCCCTTGGCCGACACGATGCCCGCAGTCACGGTTTCCTGCAATCCGAAGGGGCTGCCGATGGCCAGCACCCAGTCGCCCACTTGCATGCCGTCGGAGTTGCCGAGTTTTGCCGCCGGCAGCGGGCGATCGATGTCGATCTTGATCACCGCCAGGTCGGTCTCCTGGTCCATGCCGATCAGCTTTGCATCATGGCCTGGAGTCGCCGGGTCCTCATCCTGCAACTTCACGCGAATGCGATCCGCCTTCTCCACCACGTGCCGGTTGGTGACAATGTAGCCCTTCGAATCCACAATGACGCCGGAACCCAGCGAACGCTGGCGGATGTTGCCGGCGTCTGGGCCGCCCTGGCCGCCGGGACCGCCGAAGAATTTGTCAAAGAAATCCTGGAACGGGCTGTCTTCATCGCCGTTGCCGTTGCCCTGATCCTGGTCGGGATCGGGACGTATGGAGCGCCGGCGATGAGGGTTCTTGATGGTCGACTCGGTATTGATGTTCACCACGCTCGGTTCCAGCTGTTTCGAAATCTGGGAAAAGGCGGTCGAGAGCTGCTGCGGAGCGGGAATGGTAAGCGGGGTTGCGTCCGATGCCTTCTGCCCCTCCTTGCCTTTCACTCCATAGGAAACGATGGTACCAATCAGAATTCCAACCGTCAGCGTCGCCAGAATCGTAAACGTGTACGCCCAGCGGTTGGCCTTGAAGCGCACCCAAAAGGCGCTTGCGCGCGAATCCATTTCTTTCCTCCTGAAACTGCCCAATTGGTTATTATACCTTCGCTCCAGGCAGGGGTCGGTGCGAAGGTTACCTAATCATTAGACGCAGAAAACGGGGTTCGCGTTCAGCCGTGAGGGCTAGAGTTTCAGCGTCATCAGGGCCAGGAACAGTCCGGTATAGCCGGCGATGACCAGCAAAACCAGCAGCGCTCCGAAACTCAGCACGTTGAAGATCCCCCACGGCTTCTCGACCGCGCCCAGGGCCAGCTTCCACAGGCCGAAACTGCCCAGCAGCGCGCAGGCTGGCACTACGATCAACCCAATCGTCCGTCCGTGCCCCACCTGGGGAAAAACAATCAGGAACATCACCGCAGGAAGGAAAACCAACGCCGGAACAATCGCCAGCGGAGCGCCGATCAGGAATGCGCGTTCCCGCTCTTTATATTGAGTCATTGAACCATTTAGTCATTGAATCATTTAAATCATCGGATCGTTGAATCATCAAAGATCAGCCAATGATTCAATGTCTCAATGATTCAATGATTCAATGTTGTACACGGTCTTGCCGCCGACCACCGTACGCAGAACTTTCGTCGCCAGGATTTTCGGCGGCGGGGCGGCCGTGATGTCCTGATCGAGAACGACAAAGTCGGCCAGCATGCCCGGCTCCAGCTTGCCTTTTTGCTTTTCGGCGAACTCGGCAAAAGCCGCGCCTGTGGTGTAGGCGGCGATCGCCTGCTCGATGTTCAGCTTCTGCCGCGGGATAATAACTCTTCTTTCCGTCTTCGCTCGTGCGGGTAAGCGCTGAATAGATTCCGCGAAACGGCGTAACCGGCTCGACCGGATAATCCGTGCCAAAGGCGAGCACCACGCCGTGGCGAAGGAACTCGGCCCACGCATAGGAATGCTCGGCGCGCTTCGGTCCCAGACGCGACTCGGCCCAGTTCATATCCGTGAGCAGGTGGCTCGGCTGCATGGACGCAATCACCTTCAGTTCCTTGAAACGCAAAATCTGCTGCGGCGTGGTGACCTGCGCGTGCTCGATGCGTAGCCGGTAATCAGTCTTATGCCGCCGTCGGCCGCTTTGACCTTGGCTTCTTTTGCCGCCTTCTCCGCCTCGGCGAAGGCGTCGAGCGCCATCTGCACTCCTTTGTCGCCGATGGCGTGGAAGCCGATCTGATATCCGGCCAGCACCCGCTCCTTGGTCATGGCATTCAGCTTGGCCGCTTCGTATTGCGGCAGGCCGCTGTTTTTCGGATCGTCGCTGTAGGGCTCAAGCAGCGCGGCGGTCTTCGAGCCCAGCGAACCATCCATGAAGCCTTTCAGCATGCCGGTGTGCAGCATGTTGTCGGACGCGGGATGCGAGTCGCGCTTGTTGTTCAAGCTCTTCGATGGAATCGTCGAAGGGCAGCCATTCGGAAATTCTGGCCGTCAGCTTTCCGTCGCGCTCGAGTTCCTCGTAAATCTGAAAGTCATTCCCACTGGTAGGAGTAGTCCTGCGCGGAGGTGATGCCGTGACTTGCCAGATCGGCGAGCGCCAGTTCGATGGCTTGCCGCTGCTTCTCGTGCGTCGGTTTGGGAATCGACCGACTGCACCGACTTTTGCGCTTTCTCGCGCAGAATGCCGTTGGGCGTGCCCGCTTCATCGCGATCGATCTTTCCGCCCTCGGGATCGCGGCTGGCGACGGTGATGCTGGCGAGTTGCAAGGCGCGTGTGTTGGCCACGCCAATGTGTCCGTCGACGCGTTCGAGGTACACCGGATGTTTGCCGCTCACCTCGTCCAGATCCCAGCGCGTGGGCAGGACTTTGACCGGCCAGAGAGTCTCGTCCCAGCCTTCGCCGACGACCCATTCCAGGCTCGCGGCGGGCTCGGCAGCTTCGCACTTGGCGCGCAAGCGCTCGCGAAATTCGTCGAGCGTTTTGACGCCGACCAGATTCACGTTCATCTTCTCCAGACCGGCGCTGGCCAGGTGCATGTGGGCGTCGTTGAATCCGGGCATGACGAAGCGGCCACCGAGATCCACGACCTTCGTCTCCGGCCCCTTCAATTTCATGATCTTCGTCGCGGCATGCCGACGGCGAGGATGCGGTCGCCGCGAATCGCCAGCGCCTCCGCGCGCTTGCCCGCTCCCAGCGAAGCCGGCCGGATCGACTACTCCGGTATAGATGTTGCCGTGGGTAAAGATCAGGTCCGCTTTCGGCTTCGTGCGCGTTCTGCATGGGGACGCCGTTCTGCGCCTGCACAATACAGGCGGTGGCCAGCAGTAGAAGTAGCATCGGAGCGATTCGCGTCATCATTCTCCAACTCCCGATAGTGCCAGCATTGTAAGCAGAATGCGCCTGAGCCCGAGGTCTCGTCCATCGCAGTCGAACCATTCTTGCAACGTGTGGGCGCCGCCTCCGGAGCCGCCGCCGCCGATGGCGATGGCCTCGCGGCCGAGCGAAAGCGGAATGTTGGCGTCGGTCGACGCCCGCTGCACCTGCGCGGTATTGCCCAGCTGCGCATCCACGGCGCGAATCACCTTCAGCAGGCGCGCATCCGGCAGCCAGTTCGCCCGCCGGACGATTTCCGATCTCGACCACTTCACTTTGCAGCACGGCTGCGGCTGCGGCGGCGCCGGCTTCGCGCTGCAGCGGCGGCCCGATTCTCCAGCGCGACGGCCTGCTCCAAGGCGCAAGCGCAGCGCCCGCTCCAGCCGGTCGATTTCCGCCATCGAGGTGGAGCGCAGATCGACTCGCATGCTGGCGGACTCCGGAATCGAATTCACGGAAGTTCCGCCGCGAATCACGCCGACATTAAACGTCGTCTTGGGCGAGGCCGGAACCGGCGTTTGACTGAGGACCTCAATCGCGCGGGCGAGCGCGATAATCGGATTGGGCGCGCCGAAGTCGCTCCAGGAGTGGCCGCCCGGACCGCGCACAATCACTTCGAAGCGGCGGCTGCCCAGGGCCTCGGCCACCACGGTGTCGGATCCGGCGCCATCGACAATCACGCTGTAGGCAATCGAGTCGCGCCAGCGCGGCGTCTGCGAAAACGTGGCGCATGCCGCGCAGATCGCCTTCGCCTTCTTCCCCGACGTTGCCGATGAACAGGAATGGCAGGCCATGCGAAATGCGCGCGCTGCGCCAGCACGCTGGCCACGGCCAGCATCGCCGCAATGCCCGCGCCGTTGTCGGAGACTCCCGGGCCATACAACCGGCTGCCCTGCTGCCGGATGTGCAACGGCGTGGCCGCCGGAAACACGGTATCGATGTGCGCGCTGAGCGCGACGTAACGGCTGCCGTAGCCGGGACGAATGCCGAACACGTTGCCGACCTCATCCACCTGCACGTCGATGAGCCCGAGTTCGCGGAAACGCTCGGCCAGCCAGAGGCCGCGCGTGCCGCTTCTCCAAAGGGAGGCGCGGCCACCCGCGTCGCCTCCATCTGCCACAGCGCAAACTGCGATTCCTGCGCGCGGAAGCGGTCGAAAGCGGCGCGCACTTCCGGCAAGCCGGCGAGCCGCGCGACTTCCTCCTGCACCGGGGGATACGAATCGGAAATCTGCCACTTGCGGAATGGGCTCCATGCTTTGCGCCTATCTTATAACGTCAGGGCGCAAATCCCTGAAACTCTGAAACCCTGAAACGTCGAAACTTTGCGTTCCGGTTTTGATAAACTGTTCGCGATTTCCAATCTACCTCGCTCCCCACCCGTCCTAGGTCACAGGAGGTATCGCCATGAAAACCGTTCTTAAAGTTGTCGGCATTGTCGTCGCCCTGTTGATTGTCGTCGCCATCGCGCTCCCGTTCCTGGTGAACGTCAACAGTTTCCGTCCGCAGATTGAATCGAACCTGAGCTCGGCTCTGGGAAGGCCGGTGAAAGTCGGCAATCTGAGCCTCAGCATTTTCTCCGGCAGCGTGGAGGCCAACCAGCTCTCCATCGCCGACGATCCCAAGTTCAGCAGCGCCCCGTTTATCCAGGCGAAATCGCTGCAGGTGGGCGTCGAACTGATGCCCCTCATTTTCAGCAAGCAGCTCAACGTTACCCACCTGACGATCGAGCATCCGGAAATTGCTTTGCTGCGCGACCGCGACGGAGTTTGGAATTTCTCGTCTCTCGGAAATCAGGCGGCGCAACCCGCCAAAGCAGCGGAAACTCCGGCCAGCGCACCGGCTAATGTGCACGTCGCCAAGCTCGACATCACCGATGGAACCATCTCTCTCGGATCGATTTCCGGCAAACGTAAACCCGTCGTGTATGACAAGGTCAACATTACGATGCGCGATTTTTCATTTAACAGCGCATTTCCCGTGGTCGCTTCCGCGCGCCTCCCGGGCGGCGGCAGCTTGAAAATCGACGGCAATGCCGGTCCGATAAATTCGACCGATACCTCCCTCACGCCGGTGCAGGCAAAGTTGAGCCTCAACAAACTTGATCTCGCCCAGTCGGCGCTGGTCGATCAGGAGTTGGGCGTCGCCGGTTCGGCTGATTTCGATGGCACGCTGACTTCCGACGGCCACGTCGCGAAGGCCAACGGAACTTTGAAGGCCACCTCGTTGAAGCTGGTTCCCAAGGGCTCTCCCGCGACCGTGCCCGTGCAGGTTGTGTTCGCGGTCGAGCACGACCTGAAGAATGTGTCGGGCAAGGTGGTGCAGGGCGACGTCTCCATCGGCAAGGCGCTGGCCAAACTCACTGGCACTTACGACATGCACGGCGAGACTACTTCGATTCACACCAAGCTGAACGGAGAAGCCATGCCGGTCGACGACCTCGAAGCCATGCTGCCCGCGCTCGGCGTGGTTCTTCCCACCGGTTCGAAGCTCAAGGGCGGAACGCTGTCGGTGGAACTCGACTCCGCCGGCCCGCTCGACAAACTGGTCTCCACGGGCTGGGTAAAGATGAGCAACGCGGCCCTCGCTAACTTCAACCTGGGATCGAAACTCTCCGCCGTCTACGCTCTTACCGGCAAGCAGGCCGGCAATGACACGACGATCGAGAACCTGAGTTCCGATGTGCGGTACGCACCCGAGGGCACGCGCCTTGACAAGATCAACCTGGTGATCCCGTCGCTCGGAACCGTCACTGGCGCAGGCACGGTGAGCCCCAGCAATGCACTCAACTTCAAGATGCTGGCGAATCTGGCGGGCGTGGGGGCGGGCGTGACGAAAGCGGTCGGCATGGGTGCGGGCGGCATCCCCATCACCGTTGGGGGCACCACTTCGAACCCAACCTTTATGCCGGACATGAAGGGGATGATGGGCAATCAACTCAAAGGCCTGATGCAGGGAGGCAAGAACAATCCCTTGGGCGGATTGGGCGGGCTATTCGGCAAGAAAAAGCCGCCGCAGTAGCCCAGATCGAAACCCGATTGGCGTTCGCACGGAGCGGTAGTGCTGCGGACTGTCCCTGTCCCGGCTCTCGGGATTTCGCCACAAAATGGATGTTCATCGATCACAGCGCAGCGCGCCAACCGCGCGGGACAATACAACAAACGTCCCCGGGGGACGACGGAAATGTCCCCGGAGGGGACGACCGCCTGTACAGCCTGGCAGTGCCGGGCCGGGCTTTCTTGTTCCGCCGCTTCGCGGCTAGGGCGATTTCTCCTACCATTCGAGCAAAACGAATTCCGAGCAGAATCCCGGACCCATCGCGGCCAGCAGGCCGAGCGTGCCGGGCGCGGGACGGCGATTTTTCATGACTTCCTCAAGCACCACCAGGACCGATGCTGACGACAAATTGCCGGTCCGGCGCAAGCACTGCCAGGAGACGTCGAGTTCACCATTGTTCAAGCCGAGCGCCTCGGCCGTGGCTTCCAGAATCTTCGGCCCGCCGGTATGCAGCACCCAACTGCCGATATCGGCGCGCGTCAATCCGCGCGCCCGCCAGAAAATCGTCGAGATCGTGCGCCAGATTCTTCCGCACCAGGTCCGGAATTTCGCGAGAGAGAATAATGCGAAAGCCCTTTTCCGACACGTCCCAGCCCATCATTTCTTCGGTGCCGGGATAGAACACGGAGCGAGTGGCGAGGATGCGCGGGCCGGAAAGCCCGCCGTCAGCGTCAGTGCCCGCGACGATTACCGCAGCCGCGCCGTCGCCGAACAATCCGGCAGAAATCAGATTGGCCATCGAGAGATCCTCGCGCTGCAGCGTGAGCGAGCAAAGTTCGACCGACAGCACCACCGCGGCCTGATCCGGATAAGCGCGCACATAATCGGCCGCGCGCGAAATGGCCGCCGCGCCCGCCACACAGCCCAGTCCGAAAATCGGAACGCGGCGAATATTGCTGCACAATCCCATCTGGTTGATCAGCAGCGCGTCAATCGATGGACTGCAAATGCCGGTCACCGAAACAAAAAAGAACGCGCCCAGATTCCGGCCATGCAAGCCCGCGTCCGCCAGCGCGCCGGCCACCGCTTTCTCGCCCAACTCTTTAGCGGTGCGAATCCAGTGATGGTTGGCCTCACCCCAGGTTTTCATCTTCAGATATTCTTCTTTAGGAAGCGAGAGGTATCGTCCGTCCACGCCCACGTGACGATGCAAACGCCGCAGCACGTGCGGGTTTTCGATTTTGTCGCCCCAGTAATCCTGCAGCGCCGCCAGCAACATCTCCTGGGAGTAGTAATGTCGAGGAAAGGCGCTCGCCGCGCCGACAATTTGCATGGCTGTTCCGTCTCGGAGGCCTGGGCCAGTCTCGCCGGCCGGGTGCCCCCACATTTGTATGCCCTTCAAGTATAGTTCAGATGCCGATTCGAAGTGGTAGAGTATGTAACTTGTATGTAACTTCTGGAGGCAGGTTCAACCGTGAAATTCATTGTCGGACTGGTACTCGGGCTCGCACTCGTGCCCTTCGGGGCGTATCTGTATTTCACCGGCGGCAGCGCTCCGGTTGCCACCACCGACTCCGACATGCCCTTCGAAAGATTTTTCGCGAAGAAGGCCTTGCATGCGCGCATCGCGAAAGATATGCCGAAAAATGTTCCCATCCAGGCGAACGAAGCCAACTACCTGGCGGGTGCCGAGCTTTACAAGCAGCATTGTGCCGTGTGCCATGGTTTGCCGCTGACGCCGAAGACGGCGATTGCAACGGGAATGTATCCGCAGCCGCCGCTGCTGCTGGAGGGGAAGGGCGTGACCGACGATCCGCCCGGCGAAAGCTACTGGAAGGTTTTCAACGGCCTTCGCCTGACCGGCATGCCCGGGTTCAGCAAGTCGCTTTCTGAAACTCAGATGTGGCAGTTGGCGCTCCTGCTGGCCAATGCAGACAAGCTGCCAGCCTCGGCAAAAACCGCGCTGGTCGCACCCATCGCAGCAAGCGTACCGCCCCCGACGAGTGCGCCGGCACCGAGTTCGGCGCCACCGCCGAAATAGGCCAGTCGCGTCTCGAAAATTCGTTGTGCGTCAAGCAAGGCCGGCAAGCGCTAACCCCTGGGCCCCGTCTCGCGCTATCGTGTAGGCATGGCGTTTGGCCGTCCCAGAAAACTTTTCACCGAAGCGGAGCTTTACGAATATGCCGTAGGCGCGCTGGCGCGCAGAATGCGCTCGGTCGCGGAACTGAAGCGCCTGCTGCGCAACCGTGTGGAAGCCGATACGGAAATCGGCAAGACGCTGGTGGAACTGATTGTCGTTCGCCTGAAAGATCAGGGCTATTTGAACGACGCCAAATACGCGGCAGCCTTTTCTTCGTATCGCCGCGACAACGAAAAATTCGGGCGCATCCGGGTCGTCAACGACCTGAAGGCGAAGGGAGTTCACGGCGACGTCATCCAGAAAGCGGTTTCTTCCGTCTATGACGGCGTTAAAGAAGAGAGTCTGGCGCGCGCTTACCTTCGCCGCAAACGCCTGCAGAAGCCGAAGGACAAAGATCGGAAACAGTCGGCCCGCATCTTCCGCAACCTGATGCGCGCCGGGTTCGGATCCAAGACCATCTTCACCATCCTGAAGAAATGGGACGTGGACGACGAAATTCTCACTGAACTCGAGGACGAGAGTACCGAGGGGTAAGCATCAGTTCTCGGTTCGCAGTTCTCAGAAGAACCTTGCAGTCTTCTGACTGAGAACTGAAAACTGAAAATCTGAAAACTGCCGTCTGCTTGCGCCCATCCCTCATACTCTGATAAAAGTTTGCCATCTGAAGAACTCTTAAATTTCCTCTGGAGGAACTATGAAAGCGAAGTTCTCTTTGATGATGACGATCGCAGCCGCGCTGCTGGCGCTGACTGCGTTTTCGTATGGCCAGGCCGGAACCGACGTGAAGAAAGCAGCCGAAGATACCGGCAAAGCAACCGACACAGCGGCGAAGAAGACGGCGCACGCCACCAAGAAAGCGGCGTGAAGACCGGCGACGCCACTGAAAAGGCCGCCGACAAGACCGAAGATGCCACCGCGCAGCGCAAGAAGACGGCGCACGCGACCAAGAAGGCAGCGGTGAAGACCGCCGACACCACGAAAAGGCCGCCGACAAAACCGCCGATGCCACGACGCTGCGGCCAAGAAGACGGCGCACGCCACCAAGAAAGCTGCCGTAAAGACTGGCGAAGCCACCGAAAAAGCTGCCGACAAAACCGGCGATGCCACCAAGACCGCTGCCAAGGATACCGGGCAAGGCGTGAAAAAAGGCGCCAAGGCGGTCAAGAAAGACGTGAAGAAGGGCGCGGAGAAGACCGAAGACGTAGCGAAGTAAATCTGCTTTCTCACGACGGCGTCGAAAGTGCCGGCTGCGAACCGTTTGCGCTTCGACGGCCGTTGCCCGGGATGCAGGGTTCGTCTGTGCCTCGCTGGCTTCCTCCGTGTCGCCCTTGCGTTTCTCCTGTGCTCCCCTGCCTCCGCGTCGAAGGTTTCGCCTATCATTTAGAATTAACCTTCCATGCTCACAGGCTCCGAGATTCGCCGCAAGTTCCTCGACTTCTTCATTCAGAAGGGACACCGCGAGGTGCACTCCTCGTCGCTCGTTCCGGCCAACGACCCGACGCTGCTCTTTACCAACGCCGGCATGAACCAGTTCAAGGACGTTTTCCTCGGCCTCGAAAAGCGCGACTACGCGCGCGCCACGACCTCGCAGAAATGCGTGCGCGCCGGCGGCAAGCACAACGATCTCGAAAACGTCGGCTTCACCAATCGCCATCACACGTTTTTCGAGATGCTGGGGAATTTTTCCTTTGGCGACTACTTCAAGAAAGATGCCATCGCCTACGCGTGGGAGCTGATCACTTCGCCGGAGTGGTTTGGGATTGACAAAGAGAAGCTCTACGTCACGATATTCAAAGGCGAAAACGGAGTGCCGCGCGATGCCGAGGCCTACGACTTGTGGCTAGGTCAGGGCGTGCCGAAAGATCGCATCTACGAATTCGGCGCAAAAGACAATTTCTGGCAGATGGGCGATACCGGTCCCTGCGGCCCGTGCAGCGAGATTCACTACGACATGGGCGTGGCGGCCAGCGATCAGGGTCACACTGACTGCACTTTCGGCTGCGATTGCGGGCGGTATGTCGAACTTTGGAATCTGGTGTTCATGCAGTTCGACCGGGATGCTATCTGGCAAGCTGACGCCGCTGCCTAAGCCGTCGATTGATACCGGCGCGGGGCTGGAGCGGCTGGCGGCGGTGCTGCAGGGCGTGATTTCGAACTACGAGACGGATTTGTTTACGCCGCTGATCAAGCGCGCAGCAGAGTTGACGGGAACTTCACTCAAGAAGGAACTCGACAAAGAAGCGCATACGAAAGTCGGCTGCCTCGTTGCGCGTCATCGCCGACCACTCGCGCGCCGCAACGTTTCTTATCTCCGACGGCGTGATCCCTTCAAACGAAGGTCGCGGATATGTACTGCGAAAAATCATTCGCAGAGCGATCACGCATGGGCGCTTGCTCGGGCAAACGAAGCCTTTTCTCCACCACATGGTCTTTGCCGTGCGCGCCCTGATGCAAGACGCGTATCCGGAACTGAAGGAATTGGCAGATGGCGTGTCGAAGGCGGTGCTAGCAGAGGAGGCGAGGTTCGCACACACAGTGAATTTTGGAATCTCCAATTTGGAGTATGCGGCGGATCAGCCAACGCGCAACATGATGACGCAACTCTTGGATGAGCTAGAGCGAGAAAAACCTGAATTGTATGGGAAGACAAACGAGTTTCTAAAGAGAGCCTATCAGGCTGGTAATGAGGAACTTCTGTATCGAGAGGTCGAAAAACATTTCGGCAGGGATCGTTCAGATAAATTTCGAAGAGATTGGGAAAGTGCAAAACAACTCCCGAAGAAACTTTCTGGCATACAAGCGTTTGATGTTTTACAGACCTTTGGATTGCCGAGGGATTTCATAGAGGATTACTGCCGAGACGTCGGAATCGTTTTCGAGCGAAAGCGTTTGAAGACGCCTATAGCGGAGAAAGTGCCCGCGCTCGCGCTTCCTGGAAAGGCGCGGCCAAGCAGACGGCCAATCCCGCGTACCAGCAGCTCCCGAAATCTGACTTCGAAGGCTATCGTCAGACTCGCTCTGACAATTGCGAAGTGCTCGCAATCATCAAGGGCGGCCAGGGCGCGCAGGAACTCAAGCCCGGCGACTCTGGCGAGATCATCCTCGATCACACTCCCTTCTACGCCGAGTCCGGCGGACAGGTTGGCGATCGCGGGATGGATCTACTCCGACGATCACAAACTGTCGTTGCTGAAGTGACTGGATGCTACTACCCGGTTCAGGGCGTGCGGGCTCATCAGGTTGTCATGAAGTCCCCACCCTCCGCAACAAAAGCGGAAGGGTGGGGCACCCTCCGCGTTGGCGACAAAGTCGACGCCGCCGTCAACACCGGCGTCCGTCAGGCGACCATGCGCAACCATACGGCTACGCATCTGCTCCACGCGGGACTGCGCGAAGTTCTGGGCAAGCACGTAAAGCAGGCGGGATCGCTGGTGGCTCCCAACCATCTACGCTTCGATTTCTCGCACTTCACCGGCGTCGAAGACGAAGAGCTGCAAGACATCGAAGACATCATCAACCAGGAAGTTCTGCGCAACGAGCGCGTCGAGATCGTCGAGAACGTTCCGATTGACGTGGCCGTCAACGAGTATCATGCGATGGCGCTGTTCGGCGAGAAGTACGGCGACAAGGTGCGCGTGATCAAGATCGGCGATTTTTCCACGGAACTATGCGGCGGCACGCACACCGGCGCTACCGGCGAGATCGGGCTGATCAAAATTCTGAAAGAGGGAAGCGTGTCATCGGGCGTACGGCGCATCGAGGCCGTGACCGGCGAAGGCTCGCTGCGGCACTTCCGCAAAGATCACGAACTGGAAGGCGTGGTCGCAAGCCTTGTCGGACCCACCCTTTCGCAAAAAACGCGAAAGGTTGGGGCACCCACTTCGGGAGAGGATATGGCGTCCCCTGCCGATGCCCTTCGCGGCGAACTCGAAAAGAAAGACGCTGAAATCAAGCGCCTCACGCGCGAACTCGATCAGGCGCGGATGAAGTCGGCATCATCGAGCACGGCCAACATTGGGGAAAAAGTTAGAGAGGTTCGCGGCGTCAAAGTTCTCACCCATCGCGTGGACAATCTGGAGCGCGCCCAGATGCGCACGCTGGTCGATCAACTTCGCGACAAGCTCGGCTCGGCTGTCGTCGTGCTGGGCTCGGCCTCGAATGGCAACGTCTCGCTGATCGTCGGCGTCACCAAAGACCTCACCAGCCGCATTCAGGCGGGAAAAATCATCGGCCCCGTCGCGCGGAAAGTCGGCGGTAAAGGCGGAGGGCGTCCGGACTTGGCCGAGGCCGGCGGCAAAGACGCCGCTGCGCTGGACGCTGCGCTGGTTGAGGCTTACAGCGTCGTGGAGTCTTTGCTTGGGTAGACGACGCTTAGATAAACAACGGTCATAGAGTGACTTTCGTCGACTGTTGATTGGCGCCCGGGGTCGTCAGTTCCTCGGGTAACTGAATCCAATTCCTTCCTGGGAGGTGTCTTCATGGGCCGACCCCTGGTGAATAGCGAAGCGATTCTTTATGGCCAACTGGTGCAAGGCGCGTACGCGATGTTCAAACGCGATCGCGCTAATCTCAAGCCCGAACCTCAGGCTGGCGACCTTCCCGATCCTTATGAATTCGTGGCCTGGGTCCACATGTCCGACTTCATTTTCGGACGCACGGAGCCTAAGTTTTACGGGTTCATCGCGCGCAACAAGAATACGCAGGAAAATTTTGCGGCTTGTCATTCGCGGCACCGAAGGCGCTACCGAATGGTGGGACGACGCCTCGGCTTATCTGGTCCCGTTCTCGCAGGTTCCGCACTCGGGCCGGGTGGCGCACGGTTTCGACAAGATTTACAGCACATTGAAGATCGAGCAGCATCCACGGACCGCCGGGCGCTTGCTGGAAGCCGGCCCGCTGCCGGAGTTGCAGGGATCGTTCGGCGATCAATTGGAGCAGTTGCACCTGCGGTTGGAGAAAGTCAGCCTGAGAGCAGCGTTCGTCAACGAAAAGAAAGGCCGGCCTGAGCGCCCCTACGTTGTCACCGGGCACAGCCTGGGGGCGGCGCTGACTACTCTTTTCGTAATGGAGAACAAGGAGAAGGGGAAGTTCGATATCGAGACCTCGTGCACGTTCGCCTCTCCCCGCGTTGGCAATATGCCTTTTGCGCGCGTGTTCAATTTGCTGTCGCTTACATCATGGCGCATTGTCAACTCCTGGGACCTGGTCCCCAAGCTTCCGCTCCATATTCCGCTGATCCTCGACTATGAGCACGTGAATACGGCGTATGAGTTTTCTTCGGAGGGCAAGGTGAAGATGAATCCGGTATGCTGGCATTCGATGGAGACTTATTTGCACTGGCTGGATGCGAACCTGCCCGTTGAGGCATGTTGCAAACCGTAGAATTTGTTTTCGCCGGCAATCTTATTTCGCTAACCCTATGGACGATCGCATACGATTCATCGAGCACCAGGGCAAGCAGATTCTGCTGCTGGACTATTCCCATACCACTGCGCCCGAAATGCAGCTTCTGCTTGAACATGTGCGGATGACCGTAGCCCAGCATGCGCGAGAATCGCTGCTTACGTTCGCCGATTTCACCGGCGCCACTGTGGATCATGCCGTGGCTACCAAAATAAAAGAAGTCCTGACGCTCGACCGTCCGTTTGTGAAAAAAACGGCTTGGGTCGGCAGCGAGAGTATTCCGCATGCCTTCATGGAAAACTTTCACAGTTTTTCCCAGCGCGAGATTGCGACCTTTAAGACGCGGGAAGAGGCGATGGACTGGCTGGTGGGGGAATAGGTCTCAGGTGTCAGGTCTCAGGTCTTGGGAAAATCCCTTTGCCGTGATTCAACGGTGTTCTCGATTCATACAGTCTTTCCTGAGACCTAATACCTAGCACCTGGCTCCGGTTGGCGAATAGCCCGAGCAACGTGCCGGATCTACCTTATCGGTTTACATAGCCATCTAAGATAGCTATAATCAAAACATGCAAGTCAGTGTAGCCGATGCCAAGAACAAGCTGCCGCAATTGATTAAGGCGGTCGAAGATGGAGAGCCGGTGACCATCTGCCGTCGCGGTGTGCCGGTGGCGGACATCGTACGTACGAAGAAGCCGACTCGTAAGAAGCGGGTGTTGGGGACACTGCGGGGCAAGATCCAGGTGCTCGACCCGAATTGGTGGAAGCCGATGACGGCGGATGAGGTGGAAGACTTCCTGGCGGGGCGCGTGAATCGCGAATAAGATGCGCCTGCTTCTCGACACAGCGATTCTGATTTATGCGGTCGAGGCGCCGGAGCGGCTCAGCAAGCGCGCGGCCGCCGCTTTGGAGAACTCAGGAAACCTTCTCGAGTTGAGCGCGATTTCTGTAACGGAGATCGCCATCAAAGCGTCTCTGGGCAAGCTGAAGATCACGGCCGCGATGGCGCGCCAGGCGGTTCAGGACCTGGATATTCGCATACTGCCCTACACGGGCGAGCATGCCCTGCGATTATTCGAACTGCCGCTTCATCATGGCGATCCCTTTGATCGCCAAATCATCGCGCAAGCGCTGTCCGAGAAGATCGCCGTAGTAACGCCTGACGAGAAATTCAGGCTCTACAGCGGACTCAGGATCATCTGGTAACCACCTGTTTCTTTCAGCTTCTCCATCGCAGCGTCACCGGCCCCGTCATCGGATGCCGAAACTCGCCGCCGTTCTTCTTTACTTCCAGCGTGGCGTTCTTCAATCCGAAATACCACTTTGCGGGACGGTCGGCGTCGTCGATCAGCATGAGGTGCGGGTTGTGCTTCAGGCCCTCGGACTGGAGTTCCATGGTGCGGCGATCCTGCTCGACAAATTTTGCAAAGACAAATTTCAGCAACTGGGGGCCGAAGGGAATCCAACGGAACAGGTTCCAGGCGGCGACTACGTCGATGCGGCAGTGGTTGCGGGTGATGGGAGTGACGGTGGTCAGGCTCGAGAACCAATATTTGCCGGCGCGAATGATTTCCGAGCGCAGGTTGGGCAGCACGAAATCGATGGTCGTGGTGATCGAATCGGCGTCGGCGTAAAGGCGCAGCAGCTTGTAGGGAGCGCTGTTCGAACTGGGCGTGTGCGCGCTCATGCGAAAACCGTACGGAATGGGTTCGAAGTTCTTCCGCTTTTCGTGAATTGACTTTCGCGTGCGCCACCACCACGCCTGGTGGACGAAGGGACCGTGCGCGGGATCCATCAGGCCGATGATGCCGTGGTCGACCGAGCAAGGCAGGTCGGCGGTGAGGTAGGCAACACGGGTGTTGACCTTATGACTCTTGTAACCGGTAAACACAGGTACGCGAGGTACCTCAAGACTTGGTTCCTCGCGCGCCGTGAACCCCGCTCCAGCAGCTGCGCGATCGGGAATAAAAACCCATATGAAACAGTCGCGCTCTTCACAAGCATAGCTGCCGGCATAGATGCGGTCGATCTTCAGATTTTGATCGGAGACGATTGACGGGATCAGCTGGCACTGGCCGGTGTGGGCGTCGAATCTCCATCCGTGGTAGGAGCATTCGATTCGTTGACCGTCGAATTGTCCGCAGGAAAGCGGCATCCCGCGATGCGGACAGGCGTCGCGCAGGGCAAAGGGCCAGCCTTTGCGGTCGCGCCCAATGACGAGTGGCTGTTCGAGCAGCATCGTCTTGACCAGCTTGCCACGTCCTAGTTTCTTGCTCGGGAGCGCACGGTACCAGAAGCCGAAGAGCATGAGCGCATCGGGCGTCTGCCACCCCAGCGGGCCAACATCGGGCCCGCCGGGGGCCCCGGTCTGGGACTGGAGTGGGAGATCGTCAGGCATTGGAAAGGTGAGAATACCGCAGCGGCCGCAAAATCAAAACCTTGAACCACAGAGAACACGGAGGTGCACGGGGGAAATCAAAACCCTCAGGACGCGGACGACTTCAGGCGCGCCGTCCAGAGCTCAGGCGTGTTCTTAGCTGGACGTAGGCTTCACGGGCTACCCGGGGTTCTTCTATGTGGGCGAGGAAGAGCTTGCGCAGGGCGGTGGTCGTCAGGCGGCCCTCGATGTAGGCGTCATAGAGGTCGGTGCCGGTGAGATGGCCGAGTTGCTCGGCGACGTATTCATACTTGCGGCCGGTGAAGGGTGGAGCTGGCGCGCCGCGGAAATCCTGCTTACGGTGCCCGATCAGGAAGTCGAGAGCTTCGACCGCATCGGCGAACGGAAGCGCGGTTTGATGTTCGAGGTCTTCCCGCGTCACGTCGAACAACTCCGCAATATCGGGATCGCGGAGAGCGGGACGCGCGGGGTGTAAGATGCGCGATCCGAAAAAGGCGAGCGCGTGCTCGAAGACGGTCATGTAAAACTTGTCGTCTTGATCTAGCGTCTTCGCGCCAGGCGCGGCTTGCGCTGCCGGAACCTTGCCGTTCGAAAGATTGGGTAAGCCGCGACAGGCTTGATGAAGGCAACGCACGGCGTCCTCGGCCGAGGAGGTCATGCGGAACTGGCGCACGTACACGGCATTGATCGGAGTCAGGTAAACGCTGCCGCGCTCGCGAACCTGGCGGAGCAGAGAGCGGCGGTGTTCGGCCGTGAATCCCTTGCGCGACAACAGGCGGCGCAGCAGGGCGTCGGAGCTGCGCGAATAGACTTCGGGCATGAGGTCTACCAGAAGCCTCGGTTGCGTAGTGTTGTGGGGAGAGTACTGGTTGATGCCGAGAAAACGCACCATGCCCTCGATCAGGTTATAGAGGGTGGGGCCGAGGTCGGGCGCGCCGTCGTTGTCGTTATCGTTGCGTCCCCAGCGGTCGAGCCAGAGGCGGTAGGTCTCGTATTTTTCCAGCGGCGTGGCGTTGAAGACACAGACAACATTTTCGCGGACTTCTTTGCGGACGTCTTTTCGCACTAGGACGGCTTCGACGTGGTCGCGAGCTTCTCCGGCGGCGCGCCAGTAGAGGGCGTCGACGTTTTGCAAAACGGTGAGCGTGGGTTCGGCGGGAAGCCGCTCCTGGAGCAGGGCGGGCAGATGCTGCGGCGCGAGATGCGACTCACCGAATAGGACGAAGATGAGCGCGCCGGAATCGTGGCGGCGGAGTTCGGCAATCTTGTCGGCGGCGTGGCGATCCCGGGCCCCGATTTTGCGCAGATCTTCGCGAGGCATGCAATCGAGTCCGTAGATGGAGGCGCCGTGGTCGCGGGCGGCGGAAAGAAGTTCGTAAAACGTCGGCCAGTCGTATCCCCAGTCGAGATCGAAACGGATGCGCTGGCGCAGTTCGTCTTCATCGATCTCGCCGCGGAGCCATTCGTCGAGAATGTGCTGGTCGCGGGAGAAAATGGTTTCCACTCCCAGCACTACGGGGCGCTGGTGGAGTTCGGGATCGCGGAGAAGCGAGGCTAGATAGCGCTGCGAGTTGGGCAGGGCGTGATAGTCACCGACCAACACGATTCCGGCTTGGGCGATTTCGTGGCGGACATCGCTGGGGGCGAGAACTTTCTGGTAGGAGCGGTAAGCCTCGCGAAAGTCGCGCAGATACTTGCATCCGGCAGAGGGATCAATGGCGCCAATCGTACGCACGACGCTGGCGAGGGCGTGGCGTTGGGCGGCACTGCGCCGCGATCGTAAGATGCCGGTGGTGGACATAAAACTCGTCGTTGGTCGTCGGTCGTTCGTCGTTCGCTCTTCGCTGCCTTCAGTGTCGAAATTACAAGTCAGAAATTACAAATTACAAATCATTCGGCTTCCCCCGCCTTGACTTGCCTTTCGAGCGTCCCTATGCTCAGTTTTTCGAGGCCGTGAACTGGATGGCCTTGTGGAGCGCCAACTTTGTCCCTTCTGATTCCCGAAAACCTGACGGTGGCCGCTACCGGCGCCAGCGGGTCGTTATTTCTTAAGCACTTCCTGCTCACCGTGGAACGCGATTCGCGCGTGAAGACGGTGAACTTCATCGTTTCCGACAGCGGCCTGCGCGTCCTGGCCGAGGAACTCGGCGTCGAAGGGCGCTCCGACCTGCTACGTCAAATCATCGGCGCATCTTCGGCAAAGATTCAGCAGCAGGCCAACACCGATATCGGAGCCAACGTGGCCAGCGGGTCGTATCCTTCGGACGCGATGGTCGTGATCCCGTGCAGCGTCGGGACCCTGGGCCGCATTGCCAACGGCACTGCCTCTCGCCTGATCGAGCGCGCCGCCGATGTGACTCTTAAAGAGCGCCGGCCGCTCGTGCTCTGTGTCCGGGAGACGCCGTTGAACAAAATCCACATCCGCAACATGGCGCTGGCGGCGGACGCGGGGGCGACCATCTTCCCCCTGATTCCGACGTTTTATAACCATCCGTCAGACGCCGATGCCATGGCTCACGAATTTGCGAACCGGGTGCTGGCGCATATCGGACTGGCCCAACCGGACGCGTACCGGTGGAAGGGCTAGCCCGCGGAAAATATCTCCCGTAGAGACGCGGCTTGCCGCGTCTCGGCAGCGGAGACGGGGCGAGCCCCGTCTCTACACGTGGAACGATGTCAAAGATCAAAGATCAATGACTTTGGGGCAGTCCTTCCTGCTTTGCAGGGGTGATTTCAGTCTAGGGAAGGGGCGGTTACGAAGGTAGGTATCTGGCGGGCATGTACTGCGAGTGTTGGGCGGAGGCAGTTCTCAGCTCCCAGCCCACAGCAATTTCTTCTTCATTTTACAATTCTCCTTAAGTGAAATTGACCCGGGGAAGGGCGCCTTTGTACCCCCCCCCCGGGATTTTTGTCAAATGCATTTCAGGTGCGCTACTGGATCTTAACTACAGGGTTGATTTCGTTAGGACAGAGGCAAGTGGAGCTAAATGAATAGTCTCCTTTCGGTGGCAGGGGCTTCACTGTGATCGGCACGTTGTGGGTCTGGGACCCTGACGTGGGCGCGACGGCAACCGCCACTCCACCCCAAAGGACACAGTTTGAAACAGTTTGAAAAGTTCCGGTTGAGTTGACGAAGGGAATGTAGTTTTGACCTACAGGGACTGTTCCTCCACAACAAACATCCACTGGGGGATACGGATCAGCCATTGCTTTGGATTTCTTTTTGGCTTTCATTTGTTTCGCTCCTGGTTGCGAACTTGACTCCTGCTACTTCCCCTGGTTCTGCGCCGAGCTGCTTGCCTTCAGCAGCTCCTGAAAACGTGGATCGGCATGCAAATTATCAAGGTCAGGCACTTGCAAGGCACGATTCGGAGACAGACCTGCGCGTAAGGCTTTTCCAAGCCACTCGAGCGTTAGTCCGGTGTCGCCCAAATGATCGTAAACCTCTGCCGCGTCGAAGAGAGATTCCTTATCGAACCTAGCCTGCTTTAGTTCCTCATCGAGAAACTTCAAGGAGTTAGCCCTGTCACCGATCATGACGTAGTAATCGGCCAAATTCTTCAGCAATTGCGGGTCACGAGGGTTGACGGCGAACTCTTGTTTCGCTAGTTCAATTGCATGCTGGAACGCCTGAAGACATTTACCGCGTTCATCACTCAGGGAGCATGCTTCCCCGAGATTGCCCCAGTTCGTATAGTCCTTATCGTCCAATTGGAGTGCTTTCTCGTACGTTGTTACCGCTTCGGCATACCTGCGCTGGTAATAATACGCCGTCCCCAAATTCGAGTACGTGTCTGCCGTCGCATGAATCGCCAATGACTGCTCCAGCGGTTTGATGGCCTCGGCATATTTCGCTTCGTAGATGTACACCGCCCCTAGGTTTGCGTACCCGCGAAAGCTCTCTGGCGTCCGCTCGATGACTTTCTGAAACATCTTGGCCGCGTCATCATATTGTGCCTGCCGGAGATAGAACGCGCCCAAAAGGTTGTACCCGCGCCAGTAATTCGGGCGCAACTGAACAATCTTCTTATAAGTGCTTTCCGCGTCCTGTCGCTTGCCCAGGCTCTCGTACGCGCCGCCTAGCCCGGTCAGCGCGTCTTCATTTGTCGGTTCAAGTTGTGCGGCGCGCTGGAACTGGTCAACCGCTTCTTCATATTTTCCGGTGCCATTGTCAATCACTCCCAGGCAGACGTGTCCGGCCGCGCCAGCATTGCCGAGATCAACCGCCTTTGAGCAAGCCTGCCGCGATTTAGCAATGAAGCTTTTGTTCTTCGTGGCTTCGTACTTCGCCCAATACGCGCTACCCAAGTCCGCTTCCGCTCTACCATAGTTTGGATCGACTTTGAGCGCCTCTCCGAGCAGGATGATGGCGCTGTCCACGCTGGCGGCTTTGCTCGCGTCTTCCAGATAGCCGCGGGCTTGAGTGTAATAGTTGTAAGCCTCGGGAACACTGGTTCCGTGGAAGGCGAGCTCACGCGTTTCGTCAGCCTTCAGCGCGAAGCCGAGCCCGGAGGCGACCCCCTTCGCAACCTGGTCCTCGATGCTGAAAGGATCAGTGACGGGAGCGTCAAAAGTTTCAGCTTTGAGCACTTTGCCGCTCTTGACGCCGGTTAGCGAGTAGGTCACGCGAACTAAATCTCCGGATTGCTGCAACGCGAGATGCAGCCCTGTGTTGGCGCCGAATTCCTGTCGCGCCTGATCGAGCGTACCTACATTTTTCTGGCGGATCTCCGCCGCGGAAACAACCTGCAAGGGATGATTCTCGCTGAATTGCATGAGCTCGTGAGCGTGTTCACCAGCCCGTTCCCGAAGGCAGTCAGCTTGGCATCCCCAGCAACGGCGTCGAGCGGAAGAACGACCAAGGTGGCGGATTTTTCGCCATTGCTCTGGGTCGAAGTCGATCCCGTGTCGTTGGTGCTGTGCAGCCGCGCTCTTTCCAAGAAAAAAGCCGCGCTCGCGATGAGCGCCAATGCCAAAACCGCAGTCGCCGTCTTTTGGAGGAATGTGAATTTCGTTTTCTTGCGGCCAACCGCACTGCGGGCATGCGCAAAGACGGGATCTTCTCCCTGCTGCACGCGGCGCAGATCCACGAGAACATCTCTCGCCGTGGAATAACGTTGTGCCGGATCCTTGGCTAGCATGGTCTGCACCACGGCGGATACCGAAGAGGAAACTTTTGGATTGATCTGCTCGATCGGCGGCGGCTCCGTGTGCAGCACTGACGCCAACGTGCCCGCCATGCTGTCGGTCTCAAATGGTTGCTTGCCGCCCAGCATCTCGTAGCAGACCAAGCCCATGGAGAACAGGTCCGCGCGCCCATCGTACGGTTTCTGCATCAGGACTTCGGGCGCCATGTATGCTGGCGTGCCTTCCATCGCACCGGAGAGCGTGGCAACCGTAAGGGTGGCTTCGTTGGCATTGCCCAGGGAAAACCGCCGGGCCACGCCGAAATCCAGCACCTTGACCCGCCCTTCCGGCGTCAGCATGATGTTTTCCGGTTTGATGTCGCCGTGTAGGATGCCTTTTTCGTGGGCGGCATTGAGACCTTCCACGCCCTGGATCGCTACTTTGAAGAATTCATCGGCGCTGAAGTCCTGGTGCGCGCGGAGCTTGGCTCGCAGGGGCGTGCCTTCGACGTACTCCATGATGAGCAGGATCTCGCCCTGCTCCTCAATCACGTCGTAGATGCTGGCAATGTTGGGATGATTGAGGGCGGACGCCTGCTGGGCCTCGCGCAGGAACCGGCGCCGGTCGTGCTCGTCCTGCTGCAGACGTGGAGCCATGCGCTTGATGGCCACCACGCGTTTCAACTTCGTATCCTGCGCCTGGTAGACCTGGCCCATGCCGCCGGCGCCGAGCAACTTCAGAATGACGAAGCGACCAGCCACCGTGCCGGTCAATGCAGCGGCGCCTGAGGGCATCGGTCGCGATTCTGATCCTTCCATACTGTGGCCAGAAAGTCCTGTCATTCTACTACCGCCCTCATCATTCCCCAATGGCCATGCGCAGTCCCGTGCACTGGCTGGTTCCGGCGTTCGACGCGCTTGATTCCTGGTTCCATTGTGTACTATTCTGCGCTTACACCGGAAAGGAGGTGGTCGGATGACAAGTTCTGAAAGTCACAGTAGAAGTACCAGACCAGGTGAGGTGGCTGAGTCTTAGGGCGGTTGCTCTAAGCGGAGTTCCTGAGGAACCTTTGGTCGGGGAAATCAGGGACAATCTCTCGCAAACCATCCGTGAGTATGGGCTGATCCGCCGGGCACACGAGGTGCCGGGCACCGGAGCGAGCGAGGGGCCACGAGAGTGACCACCTCAGTCAATCCCAAACAGTCCACCGGGCAGCCCGCAGGCTGAAACGCTTGCGGGCTGTTCTCTTTTCAGGTGTCAGGTGTTAGGAAAAGCGGTTCGAGGCGGGTTCCCTGAGACCTGACACCTGAGACCTGACACCTGAAAACTCGCTTTATCCCAGCGCGCCGTGGAAAAAGATATCCGTGTATTGGCGCACAATGGCTTCGCCTTTCAGTTCGCCGTCGGGCTTGTACCACTGATAGATCCAGTTGATCATGCCGACCAGCGCAAACGCGGCCGCTCGCGGCGAGACCGCCGAGGGGGAATTGCGCTTGCGCTGTACTTCGGCGATGAGGTTCTCCACGAAGTGCAGGTAATCTTTCTTGCGTCCATTGATCTTGCGTCGGAGGGCGGGCGCCAGCGGATGGTTCTCGTGCAGCATCACCGTAATCTCACGGTCTTCGGGGCTGAGCACAACCTCGATGTGCAGCCGGATCAGCGTGCGCAGACGCTCTTCCACTCCCTCAATGCGGCGCACCACGTTGATGACCCGTTGTTCGGTGATATCCATGGCGTGCGACATGATGTTGTAGAGGATCTCGTCCTTCGATTGGAAGTGGTGATACAGGCCGCCCTTGGAGAGCTTGAGCGCGGCGGCGACATCGCTCATCGAAGTGGCATCGTATCCCTGCTGTTGAAACAGGCGGGCGGCGGCGCGCAGAATTTCCTGACGTGGTTCGGGACGATGTTCCTGACGATGATCGAGGGTAGCTTCGCGGTGCATCACAAGAGATGGTATCGCGGAATGGACGTATCAGGGTATCGTTTCAGCGATACCGTTAATTCAGAATCAGCCGCCCCTTTAGGGTTGGGTATCGGAAATCCTGCCTTTCCGCTTGACACTGGGCGCGCTGGAACGGTAGCATTTCCGAAACCGACCGAGCGGTCGGTTTTTGCTTTAGAAAGACGCTTCAGTATTTCATCCTGCATCCGTAAGGAGTTTTCCGGTGGCCACAGTCTTTTATCAAAACGATGCCAATCCTTCCGCCCTCAAGGGCAAAACCATTGCCGTGTTCGGCTACGGGTCGCAGGGACACGCCCAGGCCCAGAATCTGCGTGACAGCGGATACGACGTCATCATCGGGCTCGATCCGGAGCGGGGCTCGGCCCAGCAGGCGCGCGCCGATGGCATGACCGTTCTGGCTCCGGCCGAGGCTGCCAAGCGCGCCGACTGGCTCCAGATTCTCACGCCCGACGAGACCCAGGCCGAGTTCTACGAATCGGCCATCAAGCCGCATCTGCACAAAGGAAAGATTCTCGGCTTCTCGCACGGCTTCGCCATTCACTTCAAAACCATCAAGCCTCCGAAAGATGTGGATGTAGTCATGATCGCGCCCAAGGGTCCGGGTCACTTGGTGCGCCGCGTCTATGCCCAGGGCGGCGGCGTGCCCTCGCTGCTGGCGATTCACCAGGATGCCAGCGGACGCGCCCATGAACTCGCGCTCTGCTACGCCCACGGCATCGGTTCGACCCGCGCCGGTGTGTTGCAGACCACCTTCAAAGAAGAAACCGAAAGCGACTTGTTCGGCGAGCAGGCGGTGCTCTGCGGCGGCCTGACTTCGCTGATGCAGAAAGGTTTCGAGACGCTGGTGGCCGCCGGTTACGCCCCCGAGATCGCCTACTTTGAGTGCGTCCACGAGATGAAGTTGATCGTCGACCTCATCTACGAAGGCGGATTGAGCCGCATGCGCTATTCGATTTCAAACACTGCCGAGTACGGCGACCTCACGCGCGGCGAAAAAGTTGTAGGAGACGAAACCCGCAAGGCAATGAAGAAAGTGCTGAAGCAAATCCAGAATGGCAAGTTCGCCAAGGAATGGATCGAAGAGAATAAGAAGGGCGGCAAGAAGTTTGCCAAGCTGCGCCAGGCGGCAAAGCAGCACCCGATTGAAAAGGTAGGCGAGCAGTTGCGGGCGATGATGTCGTGGCTGCCGTCGGAGAAGAAAAAAGCCACCGAGCCAGTTAAGCCCGGGCCGAAAGCGGTGAATGCGTAAGAGCTTTTACCACGGAGACACGGAGGCACGGAGAGATTCAATTCATTGATCCTGTTTCAGATGCCTTGAACCGTTCGCAAGACGCCTCGTTAAGTTTTCGACCGTGCAATATCTGTCCTAAAGATTTTCTCCGTACCTCCGTGTCTCCGTGGTAAACCAATGACATATCCCATGGACCTCAAACATCGCAGTCGCAATATCACCGACGGGCGCGACCAGGCTCCGGCGCGCGCCATGTACAAAGCCATCGGCTTTACCGACGACGACCTCGCGAAGCCGCTGATTGCCGTCGCCAACACCTGGATCGAAACCATGCCCTGCAACTTTCACCTGCGGCGCCTCTCGGCCAAAGTGAAAGAAGGCATTCGCGCGGCCGGCGGCACGCCGATGGAGTTCAATACCATCGCCATTTCCGACGGCGAGACCATGGGCACCGAGGGCATGAAGGCCTCGCTCGTGAGCCGCGAGGTGATTGCCGACTCCATCGAACTGGTCTGCCGCGGACAGCTTTTTGACGCGGCAGTCTGCGTGGTCGGTTGCGACAAGACCATCCCCGCCGCCGCCATGGCACTGGCGCGCATGAACCTTCCCGGCCTGGTGCTCTACGGGGGAACGATTGCGGCCGGGAAGTATCACGGAAAAGACGTCACCATTCAAGATGTATTCGAAGCCGTAGGCGCGAATGCCGCGGGCAAGATGAGCGACGCCGATCTGCTCGCGCTCGAAAACGTGGCGTGTCCGGGCGCGGGAGCCTGCGGCGGCCAGTATACGGCCAATACGATGAGCACGGTGATGGAGCTGATCGGCCTTTCGCCCATGGGCTTCAACAGCATTCCCGCCATGGACCCGCGCAAGGACGAAGTAGCCTTCCGCTGCGGTGAAGTGGTGATGAATCTTCTGAAGCAGGGAATCCGTCCCAGCGATATTCTGACGCACGCCGCGTTCGAGAATGCCATAGCGAGCGTAGCGACGACCGGCGGCTCGACCAACGCCGTGCTCCATCTGTTAGCGATCGCGCGCGAAATGGGCGTGCCTTTGGAGATCGACGATTTTCAAAAGGTGAGCGAGCGCACGCCGTTGCTCGCCGATCTGAAGCCCGCCGGAAAATACGTGGCGGCCGACGTGGACGCAGCGGGCGGCATCCAGTTGATCGCGAAGAGGCTGCTCGACGGCAAGTACGTAAATGGCTCGGCCATGACGGTGACCGGCAAGACATTTGCCGAAGAAGCAAGCGCGGCGAAAGAAACACCCGGACAAACGGTGATCGCCCCGCTGAGCAAGCCGCTGAAGGCGACCGGCGGCCTGGTGATCTTGAAAGGCAACTTAGCTCCGGGGGGCGGGGTGGTAAAGATGAGCGGGCACGAACGCGGTTCGCATACCGGCCCGGCGCGCGTCTTCGATTCCGAAGAAGCCGCGATGAAGGCCGTGACCAGCAAGCAAATCAAAGCCGGGGACGTGGTGGTGATCCGCTACGAAGGCCCCAAGGGCGGACCCGGTATGCGCGAAATGCTGAGCGTAACCGCAGCGATTGTGGGCGAAGGCCTGGGCGAAAGCGTAGCCCTGCTCACCGACGGCCGCTTCAGCGGAGCCACGCGAGGGCTGATGGTCGGCCACGTAGCTCCGGAAGCCGCGCTGGGAGGCCCCATCGCTGCCATCCGCGAGGGCGACAAAATCACCATCGACACCAAGGTCCGAAAGCTGGAACTCGAAATTTCCGACGCCGAGATCGCGCGACGGCTGGCGGAATGGAAACCCCCGGCGCTGCGGTACAAAACCGGCGTGTTCGCAAAGTACGCGGCGCTGGTGAGGTCGGCGGCCGAGGGAGCGATTACCACACCCATCCACTTGAGTCATTCCAAGACTTAGCGGCCCGTGGAAGAACTCGGGGGACGAGATCGCGGTAGGGACAACCATTGCTGATTGCCCCCCGCACGGACCCGGACGGGCGCTCCTTAGCGCATCCGGTTCTTATCGTGGATGACTGGCGGCGAAGCGAACGGCGGGATAAGGATGGAGTACTCGCGGTTCAGGAAGCCAGCGGGCAGCCAGAGCGAGGGCACGTGTCCAAGAGAACGGGCGCTGGTTTCGGCGGCGAAGTGCATGTCGCCAATGTCCCCAGTATCCGCTGCCGGAATATGCCCAGACTGTCGAGGTTTCCTGGTACCGCATAGTATGGAGCTCCAGCCCAAACTTTCCCAGTCGTTCCCGAAAGTTCTCCAGAAAACGATCGGCTTCCGCTTGGTGCTGGAATCCTAAGATGATGTCGTCGGCATAGCGGACGACCACCACTTCGCCTTGCGCCCACTTCTTGCGCCAGACTTTCACCCAGAGATCGAAAACGTAGTGCAAGTAAATGTTCGCGAGGAGCGGTGAAATCACCGCGCCTTGCGGAGTACCTGTCTTCGTGTCCGACCACTTGCCTTCCTCCATCACCCCGGCCTGCAACCATTTCTGGATCAGGCGCAGGATGCGGGGATCGGCTACGCGATGCTCCACGAACTTGATCAGCCAGCTTTTATCGAGGTTATCGAAGAATCCTCGAATGTCGGCATCAAGAACGTAGTTCACCTTCTTCTTCAGGAGCGCGTACGAGAGCGCATCCAGCGCTTGATGCTGGCTGCGCCCCGGACGAAAACCGTAGGAGAAGCCGAGAAAGTCTTCCTCGTAGATCTGGTGGAGGATGGTGACCACGGCTTGTTGGACCATTTTGTCCTCCAAGGCCGTAACCCCTAATGGGCGTTGTCGTCCATCTTCTTTCTCGATGTACACTCTTCTCGACGGCTTCGCTCGAAACGCTCCGCGATGCACCCGGCTATGAAGATCGACTAAGCGATCTTCCAGTTCGGGTTCATACTCCTGCCACGTCACCCCATCTGCTCCGGGTGCGGCTTTCCTCTTCAACGAGTAAAAGCTCTCCCGCAGTAACTCGATGGTGAGGTGGTGGAGCAAGGCGGTGAACTTCATCTCCTTATTTTCCCTGGCTGCTTTCCGCACGCCCGCCAGCCCCTGGGACACGCGCTCCCCGCTCTGTGTCGGGTGCGTGTTAGGTGGGCGAACGTTCTCCTTGATCAGCAGCCTTCCCTCCTCACTCTCCGCCAACGATGCTCCGTCTTTGTTCGAATGATTCATCGGTACTATGCCGCTGTGTGACTCCTCGGGGACGTACATGCGGACCTTGTGGCTCTGGCCTTCGTCCACCGACCTGCAGCTTGGTTGAGCCGCAAGTGCCTCCGAGGTCTCCCGGTTCTCGTGCATGAAGTTTCTAGGCGTGTCTGGGGTCTTCGACTACGCCGGACTGACTCGGAACTCGCGCTATCGTTCCGGTTCATGTTGCCTTCCGCGCATTACAAGGACGTCGGCGTCCGGGTTGCATCTTTTCGGAGCTCCATAGCCCACCCCACCTATTCCCCTGTTTACGCTTCGCCTTGTACCTCGCGGTACCCAACGCAAAACTCGGGGCCGAGCGGATCGCTACTCCTTACTCGTAAGAATTTTCCATTCTCTGCTTCATGCCGGTTTATCCCGGCGCACTGTAATTGATTCCATAACAATGTCGGGATTTTTCGCCAATTGAGAATGGCGCGCTTTGGCAGGCGTCGAAAGACGGCGCGCAGAGTCCGTTCCATGGCACTGCTGAGATCAAGCCAGTCACCCTGAGAATCCCGATGTACGGGCTGCTCGAGGATGGGATCGCGCCGCCTCATAACTTCATAAACCGGACTTCGGCAAAAGGGGCCCGTTCTTCTGCGGCCAGACATCTGCTTTTACACTTCTCTACTAATTGAGAGATTACTTGACAGATTTCTACTTATACTTAAGCTCCCTTCGAAAATAAGGCGCTCGCTTGCTTAACGAGGTATAAACTCGTTGGTTGGAGGATTCCCATGAAAGCAGCTTGGTTTTCCGCTTCCTCTGCGTCGTCTTCTTTTTTCCTGGTCACTCTTACACTGCTATTCGGCATCGGAATAACCACCGGCTGCGGTTCCAGCGGAACCACTCCACCGAAGTTCAGCGGAAATACCTCGGTGACGGTATTGCTCGCGAGCACGGGGAACGACCAAGTTACGCGGTTTGCTGCGGAACTTCAGACATTGACGCTGACCAGCCAGTCGGGTAAGACGGTTACGTTGTCATCGTCGCAGCAACCCTCCGAGTTTATGCACTTGAATGGAGGGGTCGAGCCGTTGACGACGGTCAGTGTTCCTCAGGACATCTACACTTCGGCCACCGTTACGCTCGGGCAGGCAGTATTTGTATGTGTTGCGCAGGATTCAGAAGGCGGCCTCGGGATCGCGAATTATTCAATTATCAATCAAGGACCAACGGTGAATTTAGCGTCACCAATCACGGTCACGGGCAGCGGCATGGCATTGCTGCTGAACATGCAGGTTTCCAGTTCGGCAGTTTTCCCCGCTTGCTTGACGACCCCTTCATTTGAAGGGTTCTCTATGACACCGACCTTCGACCTCACTCCGTTTGCGTTGTCCGCTTCTCCGACGAACTCTGGGAATGGCAAGGTCAGCGGGCTCCAGGCGGAACTCGCTTCGGTGGGAACGGCAGGGTCGAGCTTGACGCTCACGATTGCGGGCGGACCGTTTGGGACGAGAACCCTGTCTGCGAGTTCCAGCAACGTAACGGTATTTCAGGGCGTCAGTGGCGCTTCTGCTCTCTCCCCCGGGATGTTTTTGGATGTGGATGGTGCGATCCAATCGGACGGATCTCTGCTAGCGACTCGAATTGCATTGGAGGATTCCTCGGCGATCAATGAGTCCAGCGGTCCTGTGATGTTTGTGGACAATATAGTCCCTGTTCTTGATCTCTATGGCCGTACCGAACTTGGCTCTCTGGTCCCCGATAATGGACAAAGCGTCTATTTCGACACACCCCAATTCGATTTCAGCAATGCCGCGTTCGACATCTCAGGCCAGCTTACGAACCTGCAGAATTTGCCATTCGTTCCCAGCTTCACCGCTTCCAACATGGTGGCCGGTCAGAACGTCGACATTACTTCACAGAACTTTGCACTCACCGGGGGAACTTACACTCTCGCGGACACGATTATCCTGGCCCCGCAGACTATCAATGGGACCGTTGTCGCTGCGCAACCGATCGGTAACTTTACCGATTACACGGTCTCGCTGGCGTCCTACGATTTGTTTCCGACTTTGGCGGTGCAGCAGGGACAAACCACGCTCCTGAACAATCCCAGCCAAGTCGAAGTCTACATTGACAGCAATACCCAGCAACTCAACACTGAGGCGCTTGCGCCGGGCAGTACACTACGCTTCTACGGGCTGGTGTTCAACGATAACGGCACGCTGCGGATGGATTGCGCGCAGGTTGACGATGGCGTGACAGCAACACCGCAGGCGAATCGTGCCGTCGCTGTGCAGGGCGTGGCACAGGCGATTCGCCGTGATTCGAGCGGGCTTGTGCTGCGGACGGTCACGACGACAAAGTAAGAGCATTTATTGGGCCGGAGACTTTTCTGACTGGACGGAATTGGGCCTTTCCTCGCCGGTGGACAGAGTGAGGGTTTGGGATAGTCCTGCCCCTTATAATGCCGCCCGAGGTATGGGCGGCTTCTTTGCGCTGTGTTCCTAGCTGTTGTGAACAGGTGTGGGTGTTGAAAAAGGGCTGAGTGAAATCGGAAGTTAGTGGGTGTGAGCACCGCGGCGAGGACGAGTTTCTTGCTGTTCTGGGAACTAAGTCGTTGCAGGGAGCGGTGGCTGCGGCCCTTGGCTGAGGAAGCGAACCAATCGCTTGATGTTTTGCGCAGCCGCCGCCATGAAGAACTGCTCGCGAACAAACTTTAATCTCCGCAGGCGTAGGCGACGAAGTCCGATCTGATTCTTAAGTTCCGCGAACAGCGCTTCCACCTTCTTCCTTTCCCGTTGTGCGCTCGCGAAGCCTGGCGTGTTGGCCAAGTCGCGAGCACGTTGCCGGGAAGGTTCGTGGATGTGGATGGCGAGATATTTGTACTGGCCGGTGGTGCATTGCGCCTTTTGCGAACACGCACCGCAACGTTTGCGGCTTCCGATGTAAGCATGGGCACGATTCCGAACATTCAGACCGACGTAGTTGAGCTGCTGACCTGCGGGACAGCGATAGCTGTTGCTTTCGGGAAGATACGTGAAACGCTCCGGACCGTAGAGTGGGTTGTTCTTACGGAGAGCGCTGTCCCGAGTGCGCATATACGGTGTGATCCCCCGCTCCATTAGCCACTGCAGGAACTCGCCGTTGCCGTACGTGGCATCGGCAACCACCGACTCGGGATCGCGTCCTTGCCATCGGGCGAAGCGAGCCAGCATGTCTTGTGCGGCCACCGTCTCCTGACTCATCCGGGCTGCGGTTGCTTGCACTCCCACGATCACGCAACTGTGATTGTCCACCAGATAGTTGTCGTAATACCCCAGCCGGGCCGGAGTTCCACCCTTAGTCGCGTAGGTTGCATCCGGATCGGTGGTCGACACCAGCTTCTGCTCATGCACGGGCTCTTCGGTTGGATTCTGCTGCTCCAGTTCCACCAGGTACTGGCGCACGGTTTGGTTGACCTGCGCCGCTTCCGCTAACTGCTCGCGTGGGATGCGGCTCTCCTTGCTGGCATTGGCCTCCACGAAGCTGCCATCCACCGACAGGTTGTCCCCTCGGACTAGGCCGGCTTCCAGACAACGGGCTACGATCTCTTCAAACAGTTGCTCGAACAGCTTCGACTCCTGAAAACGCCCGTGCCGATTCTTGGAAAACGTGGAGTGGTGCGGAATCTCCTGATCGAAACCCAGCCCCGTAAACCAGCGCCACGCCAGATGCATGCGCAACTCCTCGACCAACTTGCGCTCACTAGTGATGCCGTACAAATAGCCGATCAACAGGATGCGCAGCAGAAGCTCGGGGTCAATCGACGGACGGCCCGTATCGCTATAGCTTTCTTTCAGCTTTTCCCGCACAAAGGCAAAGCTGATGTGCTTATCGATGAGCCGCAGAAGATGAGTCTCAGGAACCTGATCTTCCAGGCGGAAGTAGTAGAACAACGCTTCGGAACGGGAGTGTTGCCCCATCATGATCAGCACGCCTCCGAGAATGGTGATCCAGCAAAGCATGGCGAAGAAAGTTCTCCTTCTTCTACCACGTTTTTGCCGTCATTCAGCTTGCTAATCACAGTGACTTTTTCAACACCCACAGGTGTTAGCGCTCAGAACCCCATCCGCCATCGCGATTTGTTTACAGTTATTCTGCGATTGGCTAGGCACGAAGCGTTGTATCAGTCAAAAGCGGCTCCGCGCCCAGTTGGCGATGCTTCGGGTTTCGGGTTCCGGATGCTGGTGGGCGGCGCGGTCAACCGCTTCGACCGCTTCCGGCGAACAAGCCGCGGCGGGCTGTCCGACTCGACCCAAAGCCCAGAAAACCCCCTGCTCGATGGGTCCAGTTTGAAGGCGCTCAGGGTCATAGGCCAGCGAGCAAAGCAGCGGCAAGAATTCCGCTTGGAATTCGGGCCGGGCCACCAGGACTTCGCCGAAAGCTTCGGGGACGCCGTAGGGCACGTTCCCCGATTCGTCGCTGAGCAACCACAGGAAGCGTTGCAGCAGCCTGCGAATGCGATTCTCGCTCATTCCCTCGTGGTCCCCGGCAACCGCAGCCAAGGCCCGCACTGCCTTCCATTTCAACGGCGCATCGGCAGAACAAAGGCGGCTGGTGAGATAACGAAGGGTCTTTGCGGGTTCTCGTCTTGCAAGTTGAACCAGGGCGCTCCAGTCCTCGTTGCTCATCGCACCGTCGATGTTCGTTTTCCAATCCCCGCCGGGCATCACCCATCCTCGACCAGCAACTATATTTATCGGTAGGCCCGGATAACTGCTGAAATGAGCCCTCGCTCTCAGAACCCGGTCAATGAGCGTAACTGATATTACGCCAGTCGACATGATGCGGTGTGGGCGGGGCGGGAGTGTCCGCCTATACATCTGCATTGAACAGACCCCAGTACAACCAAACGCCGAGAGCACAAATCAGGGAAGACCAGCGCAGTGGATTACGCTTCCAGACGCCGCCAAGCGCCAATGCGAATGCTGCCAGCGAGGGGAAAAAGCCGATGTCCCCCAAGACGACTCGTTCTCTCTTGTGATTGTGTTTTTCGTCTATTTTTCTGACATAAACAAAGGACGCTGTCTTTGGTCTTCTCGCTGGCAAGCTTGGTATTGGCCACGGCGGTCGTGGCAGGAAAAGTTGTGCTGGCGGTCGCCGCCAAACTCGAACGGGAGCGCGCTGCGTGGCTGGCGGCTCCAGTGCTGGAGTGATATCGGGCCGGACCGATGTCCTCGTTTAACTTCCGAGAGAGACGGGGCAAGCCCCGTCTCTACCATAAATGTCCAAAACGGGCACAGACTCTATATTTCGGGTAAGATTCTAGAGGCGAGTACAGTACCGCTTCCGCGGGTTGATCCTGCCGGGCCGATTCGAGACTGATTCGAGGTAGCTCGGCGTTCCTGCATACTCCCCAATACCCAGGTAGAACCGTAGCCTCTGGGCCAGCGGCACATTCCTGCCAGGAGAGAACTGAATGGCGAAAATTGCAAAGACAGCCGACCGGAAGAAGGTCATGGACACCACGAAATCGACCGCATGTCCCAAGTGCGGCAAGGATACCCGCATCGTCAAGCGCATGAAAGATCGCGAGCGCGGCGTGCCCGGCGGAATCTACATTTCGTGTTCCGCCTGCGAGTTTTTTGAAAAGTTGTGAAGGACAGATCCCGGTTCCCGTTTCCATTCGTAGCGGCCTTGCTGCATCCACAACCGAACCTGATCTTCCACGGAAAAGCTCTCATGGCCGGGCACGACAAACCTTGATTCCAGGGAAAAGGCGTGGGCTTCCAGTGGGACGGTGAAATGAAGTTTCGTGTTCACGAAGCCGCGAACGAAGAGCTCCGCGTAACGCTCCACGCCTAGCACTTGCACCTGCACGGCGTGGACGAGTGAATGAAACAGAGACCTCTCCTCCAGTCTCTCGTTAAAAACGACGACATCGAGAAAAGTCGGAGACGCCATGTGCGTGAGATCCGGCAAGTTCGCCAGAAACGTTTTCGCTTCCTCGTAAAAAGGCGGATTGGGCAGGCGTTGTCCGTCGAGTTCCACCACCCGCACCTGGTCAAGCAAGGAGCAGAGAAGTAGCGTCCCATGAGGGTCCGGTGTTGCTCGGGAAGGGGTACGGCGGAGGGAAATAGTGCTCGCGCTGCTGGCGCAACCATGAGGAAAGAAGATCGATGCCTTCCCGCACCTTGTCTTCGCTGAGATCAGGGGCGGGCATCGAGATCGTCTCTTCTTCGCTCGGGATCTTGTCCTGGATGGAAGAGTAATACTCACTCAAGAACTTGGCGGTCTCGACGGACTTGCGGAGCACGTCGGGCTGGCCGTGGCGCGCGAGATCTTCGATCGAAAAGCGCTGACGAAGCTGGTGGGTGACGCAATGGGCACTGAGCAACTCCAACTGAGCATGGCGCAACGCCGCATTCATTTGGACAATGGCGGCGCGGTCTTCCATTTTATTCCACGAATACATCCGACAACACTCCTGAAAATTTAGAAATTGGCGTGCAGGACTGCAAGGCAGGATCCCCAATACTGCTATTTTCTACCAGATTATATAGACAGTGTCAACATAATAATACATATATATCGACAGTGTAAACATAATCAACGAACCCTCCCGCGGCCGGCGGTGAAAACGCGGTGCCGGAAAGCGCGATCGAGTCGGCGGGTGCTGGGGTTACGCCGGGCGGGGGCAGTCCAGTCTTGACTTGCCCCATGGCCAGCGGCGTGTTGGGGAGGCGGGGAAGGGCTCCCATTCGCTACTCTACCGGATTGTGTGTACGTTGTAAACATATTTCTTTGTCCCACGGCGCGCGGCTGCTAGGATGCTGCTGGAGGCAACCATGGCACGACCGCCCGACCCCGACCTGGAGAACCGCATTCTGGACGCCGCGCAGAAGCTATGGAGAAAAGACGGTTCCAAAGCTCTCACCATGCGGGCCGTGGCGCGGGCCGCGGATACGAACACGCCGGCCGTGTACCGGCGGTTTCGCAATCGGCGGGACCTGGTGCGCGCATTGCTGCGCCGCAGCCAGCAGGAGTTCGGCAGCATCCTCGGAGCCTGCCGTTCGGTCGAAGAAGTGGCCGCCGCCTACGTGCGGCACGCCTTGGATCGACCTCATGAATACGAACTTTTCTATCAGTACATCAGCGAACTATCGCGGCCGGACGCCTCTGGGCGCGCGCCTTCCTTGAAAGAATCGCGGCCAAACTTCGTTGTGATGGAAAGGATGTTGTCGGAAGAACTAGGTGGAGCGCCGCAAGATCACCGGCGGCTGGCACTCTCCCTGTGGGCATTGATGCACGGAACCGCCACGCTCTTGCTTTGGAAAGCAGTTCCACCCGGACAGGAGGCGGCGCTGCGATCGGTTTTCACGGCGGCGGTCCGGGCCATGCTCCGCGACCCATTCACTTCGTCGATACGGAAGTCGAAGTAGAGCTGATTTCACAAATGCCCTTCAGCCCGAGAAGGCGCTTCCCTCAGGGGCTAAAGCCCGCATTTTCCCGGGCCCTACCCAAAACCTATTTATGAAATTAGAATTGGCGCCGTTTTGCTTTTTCCGAGAATTGAGAGCTGAGAGCTGCTCTACCCGATCTGGCCTAGAATCGCGCGCGCTTCGGCTGCGGGATCGGAGGCTTCCGTGATCGGGCGGCCGACTACGATATGCGAGGCTCCGGCGGCAATCGCTTCCGCGGGAGTGACGACTCGCACCTGGTCGTGCGGTCCGCTTCCCGCGGCGCGGACGCCCGGCGTCACAATGGTGAAATCGAGTCCAAACTCCTGGCGCAAAGGGGCGGCTTCTTGTGCGGAAGCCACCACGCCCTGGCATCCGTTCGAAAGCGCCAGCGCGGCCAGGCGCAGGACTTGATCGAGCACTCCTCCGCGCAGGCCAATCTTGCCCAGGTCGACGTCGTCGAGGCTGGTCAGCACGGTGACTGCCAGGAGGAGCAGGTCTGGCTTGGAAGCTTGCGCGGCTTCGACGGCAGCTCGCAACATCTTGCCGCCGCCGGAGGCGTGCACGGTCAGCATGCTCACGCCCAGTTGGGCCGCCTCGCGGACGGCGGCTTCAACGGTGTTCGGGATGTCGTGATACTTGAGGTCGAGAAAGACGCGGCGGCCGGAACCGACCAGTTCGCGGACGATGGAGGGACCTTCGGCAGTGTAGAGCTGCATGCCGACCTTGTAGGCGAAGGCAGAATCGCCAACGGCCGCCACGATCTTCCGGGCGGCTGCGGCCGTAGATACATCCAAGGCAACGATGAGACGCTGGCGCGGGTCCATATTCGCGGACTCTATTCTCGGGCTATGCTCTCGAACTCTCGTTGCCGAGTGTATCGGGTTTAGTTCAGCTTGGCTACGGGTTGCAGCAGCGCCAGGTCGTGGTCCGAGCCGTCTGGGCTGGTAGAGGTCCAGGCGGACCTTCTGCAAACCGCGCTCTTTGAAGCCCAGCGCACGCGCGGCGTTGTAGGAAACGTCGATGATCCGGCCGTCCACTACGGGACCCCGGTCATTGATTCGCACCACCACGGCCTTGCCGTTCCTCAGGTTGGTAACCTTGACGAACGTTCCCAGCGGAAGGCTGGGGTGGGCGGCCGTGAAATCGCGCATGTCGAAGGGTTCGCCGCTGGCTGTTTGTTTGCCCTGGAAATATTCTCCGTACCAGGACGCGGTCCCTACTTGGTAGGCTTTCGACTTCGGGTTGTTGGTCTTACGTGTTTTTTGCCCGCCGGTCGCAATGACCTGCGGCTGTGTGACCTTGGCGGCTTCCAGGCTGCTTGGCCCGGATGCGGCTCCGGCCCCCAGACTGGCGACTGATAAAACCACCGCCAGGCTTTCGGCTAAACGTCGTCGCATTCAGTTACCTCTCAATCGTGGAAAGTCGTTATCTGGTCGTATGCTCCTTTGGTCAGACGATCTGGTGATGCTACCGGGGGCAAGGGGGTGTGTCAATCAGAAAAAACCAGTACGGAAATTAACTAAATGGTAATTAATCAATGGCTTAGCACGATGAAAAATATGGATTTGTCCCTCGTATGTCGTTGAAAGCAGTCAGCGGGACGTGTTTACTATTAGTTACGTACAGGAATTCGTGGCTTCGGCGAATTCTTGCAACTTGCTTATCGAATGTTAGACTTACATAAATACTCAAGATAAATATCTTGTATAATCAACGAGATACGATGAAACATGGTGGCTGATGCGTAAACGCAGGGCGAGGAGACGGCTGTCCGCGCCTCAGCAACCAGCCCTCGGTTTGCGCCGATCCGCGAAAGCTGAAAGCTGATGGCTGACGGCTACTGGTGTAGAGTGACGACATGGCTGCGACCCCGCCCGTGGTGTTGACGATTGCCGGTTTTGACCCCTCCTCGGGCGCGGGGATTACGGCCGACATCAAGACGATCGCGGCCCACGAATGCTACGGCGTATCCTGCATTACGGCCTTGACCATCCAGTCCACGCAGGGGGTGCGGCGGGTTGAGGCGGTGGATCCCGGGATCATTGCCGAGACCCTGCAGGAGTTGGCTTCAGACATGGCCGTGGCTGCGGTCCACATCGGCATGATGGGGAACGAGCAGGTGGTCGCGGTGGTGGCGGATTTCCTGGGCCAGGCGCGCCTGCCTCATGTGGTGCTGGATCCGATTCTGAAGTCGAGTTCGGGAGCGGATTTGCTGGATGCGGCGGGGACCCGGCTTTTGATCGAGAGGCTGGTTCCGCTGGCGGAGCTGGTCACGCCGAACCTTGACGAGGCCAGCGTCTTGACGGGAATGGCCGTCACCAATCTCGACCAGATGGGTGAGGCGGCCGCTCGTCTGCACTCTCTGGGAGCGGCGAATGTGGTGGTTACCGGAGGCCACCTGGAGAAGGCGATCGACCTCCTCAGCTTCACGACCACCCGGGGATCGAAAAGGAAGTCTTCAAGGCGGACCGCCAGCGCTCGAATTCCACGCACGGCACCGGATGCGCGTTCTCGACGGCGCTGGCCTGCCATCTGGCGCATGGGCGCGGATTGCCCGAGGCGGTGTCTGCTCTCCAAGGCTTATGTCTCGGCTGCGATTGCGAATGCCCATCCGCTGGGCAAGGGAGTGGGGCCGTTGCATCACCTCTACCGCATGGGCCAGCAACGGCGGCCCAGCGCGATCGTCTCGGAAACCGAGCACGTCCATTCGCGCAACTGAATGGGAACTTTCTGTAGAGACGCGGCTTGCCGCGTCTCCCTCGACAGCGGCGCTAACATGCTATCGGGGAGACGGGGCACGCCCCGTCTCTACAGGAGATTTGGTTTAATGGAGCGCGAGCGCTGAGGTGACAGCTATTTCTTCAGCAGGCACCCGGCCAAAGGCAGCGACCGCCGCCAGCAGCCACTCGATCCGCCACAGTTGGATGGCCTGCCAGTCCAGTGCGGTGCGGACGCTGAAGAACACGCTCACCGCCAGGGCTCCCAGCACGCAGAGCATGCCCAGCAGAAAGGCGACGAGGGCGGGCGTCGTGAGCCCGAGCCGCTCCCCGAGCCAGGCAAGTTCAGCGGCACCGGGGATTTCAAGCATGCGCGCCGTATTCAGATCGGGACGGCGGGCGCCACAACCATGGCAGTAGAGGGAGCTGACGATGAACTCGGTTCCGCAGCGGCAGGTTTCGCTTCGCGTTCGTTGCTTCTTTCCCGGTTAGCGCCAGCCTCGGACGCCAGCATCGGCGGCCGCCAAAATTCGTGCTGCGTTTGATCGGCTGTTTCTGCCATAAGGAACCACTCTTCCCGATCCCTTTCGGATCGCAAGCGAATCACCAAAGCAAGCTGTTGCAAAGACAGCACTTACGAGCAGGCCAAGGGGAGGGCGGCCAGTCCGGCGGGCAAGAATTACGTGATCCAGCCCGGTTTTTCCCATTGTGCACGACTGGACTGGGTTGCGGACGTACTCGGTTTGGTTCCGGGCGGCGGTCGGCTCCCGTAGAGACGCGGCTCGCCGCGTCTCCCCTTGCCCGCGGCGCGAACTTGGCGGCGGAGACGGGGCAAGCCCCGTCTCTACACGAGTTCTGCTAAACTGAGCAAACGTGTTGCTCCTCCTCTTCCGGCACCGTCCCGCTTTGACCGCCATTACGCTGCTGGCTCTTGCCCAGGTCTGTCTGGCGGCCGACCCTGCGGGGACGGCTGCCCTTCGTCCCATCCGATCCTCTGAACCAGGCCGCTTTCGAGCACTATTACAATCTCGACCACGACGCGGCGATCCAGGATTTCGAGAAGATCGCGGCGCGTCATCCGAACGATCCGTTTGCCCTCAATCATCTGCTCTCCGCGATTCAGATGCGGGAACTCTATCGCATGGGCGCGATGAATTCCGGGGAGTACTCGAACGACAACTTCATCGGGCAGGCGCACCGTCCCGCCGATCCGGCGCAGAAGGAACGCATCAAGCAACTGGTGCAGCAGGCGGAGAAGCTGGAAAACGCCGAACTGTCGCACAATCCAAACAACGTGGATATGCTCTACGCCCGCGGCGTTACTCGCGGACAGTTCGCGCTTTACACCGCGCTGATCGAGCGCGCCTGGTTTTCCGCTCTGCGCAATGCCGTCGGAGCGCGCCACGATCACGAACGGGTGCTCGAGTTGGATCCGCAGTACACCGACGCCAAGCTGGTCGTGGGAGCGCATAACTACGTGATGGGAAGCCTGCCTCTGGCGGTCAAGATCGCCGTCGCGCTCGTGGGCTTGAGCGGCGACAAGAAAAAGGGACTCGACTATCTGAACGACGCCTACCGCGCCAACGGCGAAACCAGCGTGGACGCCGGGATTGTTCTCATGGTCTTCCTGCGCCGCGAACACCGTTATGCCGAGGCTTTGCAGATCGCGGCGACGATCGGTCCGCGATTTCCGCGCAACTACCTTCTGCCGTTAGAGCAGGCCAACCTGCTGCGGGTGTCCGGCAAGAGCGGTGAAGCCGAGGAGCAATATCGCCGGGTGTGGCAGAACGGGCGCGAGGGAAAGTACGGCAATCTGCACTACGAAATCGCGGCCATCGGACTGGGCGACCTGCTGCGCAGCGAGAAGAAATATCAGGCTGCGGCTGCGGCTTACGAACTGGTCGGCGAGGTTGCGGGCGCCGATCCGGAATTGCTGCAGAAGGCAAATCTGGGAGCGGGCGAAATGTATGACCAGCTCCAGAAGCGCGACTTGGCGGTGAAGAAGTACGAAGCCGTGGTGGCCACGAATTCGGGCAACGCCGAAGCGGACAAGGCGCGGAAGAGAATGAAAGAGGCGTACCGGGAGTAGGGACATTTTGTCATTGAATCATTGAGGTATTGAATCATTGAGACATTGAGGCAATGATGGAATGACTCAATGACTCAATCGGGCGGAAGCGGTGCGAGCCCGTACGGAACATTTTCTCCGTCGTCGTCGTATCCTTACTCAAGGGAGACACACCCATGTACTGCAACGCTTGCGGCAAAACCATCGCTGAGGACGGGCGCTTTTGCTCCTACTGTGGCAACGTGGTGGGGATTCCGCCCACGCCAAAGAAGTTGATGCGCTCGCGCGCGGACAAGAAAATCGGAGGCGTTTGTGCCGGACTGGCCCACTATCTCGATCTCGACGTATCGCTCGTGCGTATCCTGTGGTTCTTCCTAACGCTGGCGTGCGGAATTTTCCCCGGCGTCGTGGCCTACGTGCTCGGATGGATCATCATTCCTCAGGAGCCGCTCCTGCTACCAGTAGCAACGTCGCAACAGCCGGTTACGAGCTAGCTGTAGAGACGGGGCTCGCCCCGTCTCCCGTTGCCGTGGAGAGAACTGGCGGCGCGGGCGGAGATGCGGCAAGCCGCGTCTCTACAGAACATCATCGTTGTGTTCTAATCTCCTCCCATGGAACGCTTGCGCTGCGACGACGCCGAGATCTTCTACGAAATTCGGGGGGACGGCCCGCCGGTCGTTCTTCTCCATCCCTTTCCTTGCGATCACGAATTCTGGCTTCCGGTGACGGCGGCGCTCGAATCGCGCTACCGGCTGATTCTTCCCGATCTGCGCGGGCACGGCGATTCGGAGATTGGCGAAGGGCCGGCCCTCATGGCAAAGCACGCCCGCGACATTGCCCGCGTGCTCGATGCCGCCAGCGTTGGCAAGGCTGCGTTTGTCGGATGTTCGATCGGCGGATACATCCTGTTCGAATTCTTGCGCCGCTTTCGCGAGCGGGTAACCGCGCTCGTGCTCTGTGACACGCGCCCTCAGGCCGATACCGCCGAGGCCCGCGCGAATCGGTTGAAGGCCGCAGCCACGGTCCTGGAGCAGGGAACGGAACCGTTCATCGAAAGTATGATTCCGAAGCTGATGGGGCGAACGACGGTGGCCACGCGTCCGGACCTAGTCGATGGGGCGCGCGCCATGATGCGCAAAATGTCGGCCGAGGATATCAGCCAGGTGCAACGCGGCATGGCGGAGCGTCCCGACTCGGTTGCGGACTTGAAGACCATCAATGTGCCAACGCTGATCGCCATCGGAGAAGAAGATGTGCTCGCAACCGTCGCAGATGGCGAACTAATGCGGCAGAACATCGCGGGCAGCCAGTTGAAGGTGATCCCGAAAGCAGGCCACTACGCGCCGTGGGAGCAGCCGGAAGCGGTGGGGGAAAGCCTGCGCCATTTCCTGGACGACGTGGCGTTGAAATAGATCGCGTAGGGACAGCCGCCCTCGGCTGTCCGGCGGGGCGAAGCCCCGCAGTGCTGCAGGGAGCGGTCGCGAAGTCACAGCCCGCAGCCGTGTCTCTCTGCTAGAATCTCCGCGTCATGATGGAAGCCTTCGTGGTTCCCGAAAATACGGTTGTCAATGCCAAAGGAGACGGGCCTGCCCTCGACGTGAGCCGGGCGGAGGGCCGGGTTTTCCTGCTGACGCTCGCCATCACCAACATCGTCGAGCAGGAATCGCTCGACGTCGGCATCTTCGGATCGGCGGATGGCGCGACGTGGGATGCGAAGCCGGTCGCGGCTTTTCCGCAGAAATTTTATCGCGAGGAAGTTCCGCTGCTGCTCAATCTGACGGCGCGGCCCGAGGTGAAGTTTATCCGCGCGCATTGGGAAGTGGCCCGGTGGGGGCGCGGTTCGGAAACGCCCATGTTCGAATTCTGCGTTACGCTGCGGGAAGTGCCGCAGGAAATTCTTGCTGAAGCGGCCGGACGCGTGCGCGCGCAGTAGTAAAGTCAGAAGTAAGAAGTCAGATTGCAGAAGTGAGAGGCCGAGTCCACGTCGGTGCTTTCACTTCTTCAATCTGACTTCTTACTTCTGACCTCACCAGAAATCTCCGTTATATTGAATTCATGCCTGACGATTCGAAGGCCATCGTCCGTCCCGCGCGCATGGTGCGCGGGGTCGTCCGCATTCCCGGCGACAAGTCCATCTCGCACCGCTATGCCATGCTGGCGGGGATTGCGGAGGGCACGAGCCGTTTTCAGAATTTTTCCGCCGCGCGCGATTGCCAAAGCACCCTCGATTGCATGACCCGGCTCGGCTGCGAGTGGAAGCGGCTGGCAGGCGAAGACGACGACGGAACGATTGAAGTGCATGGCCATGGTCCACGGCTTAAGGCTCCGGCGCAGGTACTCGATTGCGGCAACTCCGGCTCGACCATGCGCATGCTCAGCGGAATTCTTGCCGGCCAGCCGTTTACCAGCGAGTTGTGCGGAGACGAGTCGCTCTCGCGGCGGCCGATGGCGCGCATTATGAAGCCGCTTTCCGAGATGGGCGCGAAGATTTCCTCGAACGAGGGCGGGCGTCCACCACTCAAGATTCACGGTGGACCACTCCAAGCGATCCACTACAAACCGGAAGTGGCGAGTGCACAGGTGAAAACGTGCGTGCTATTCGCCGGGCTATTTGCGGAAGGCGAGACGGTGGTTGAGGAACCGATCCGCACCCGCGATCACGGCGAAATTGCGCTGCAGGCGTTTGGCGCTGAAGTCGAGCGGAAAGGGAATGCGTCGCGGATTATCGGCGGACAGCGGCTGCGCGCAATTGAGGCGCACGTGCCCGGCGACCTATCGAGTGCCGCGTTCTTTCTTTGTGCGGCGGCGCTGTTTCCCGGATCGCAGATCACGTTGCCGGGAATTCTGATGAATCCGACGCGGGCTCGGCTGCTCGATATCCTGATCCAGATGGGACTGAAGGTTTCAGTCGCGCACTTGGAAGAACATCAGGGCGAGCTGATCGGAACGATTGAAGCGCGTGGAGCGGAATGGAAGGGCGGAATGATCGCGGGGGCCGACACGGCGGCGCTGATCGACGAGATCCCGGTACTGGCGGCAATTGCGCCGTACTCCGAAGCCGGCCTCGAAGTGCGCGATGCCAAAGAGCTGCGCGTGAAAGAGTCGGATCGTATCGCCGCCGTCGCCACCAATCTGAGAAAGATGGGCGCGGAAGTCGACCAGCGTCCGGATGGAATGAAAATCCCCGGCGGCCAGCATCTCCACGGCGCGGAGCTCGATTCGTTCGGCGATCATAGAATTGCCATGGCGTTCGCCGTCGCAGCGTTGCGAGCCGAAGGCGAGACGACGATTCTTGATGCGGATGCGGCAGGAGTGTCGTATCCAAGGTTTTTTGAAGAGTTGGAGACAGTCGCTGGTCGCTAGTCGTCGGTCGTTCGCAATCTTTTCCCAACGACTAACGACTAGCGACCAACGACTTTATTGGAGAAGACCTGTGTCGAATGACAAGCCACTATCCCCCGACGATCGCCTGCAACACGAATTCAACCGCTGGGCCGACGACGGTGAAGGCCCGAAGATGGAGCGCCATCACCTCGCCATCACTGAGAAAACCATGCGGCGCATGGACCTGCGTCCGGGAGAGCGCGTTCTCGATCTGGGCTGCGGATCGGGTTGGGCAACGCGCTTGCTGGCGCGCATGGTTGGCGACGGGCCACAAGGATTCGGGCAGGTGGTTGGAGTCGATATTTCCGACGAGATGGTGAGGCAGGCGCGCGCCGCTTCGAAAGAATTCGACAACGTGATGTTCGTCGTCGGCTCAGCCGCGCAAATTCCGTGGGAAGAGAACTTCTTTGACAAAGTGCTTTCGGTGGAGTCGTTTTATTACTATCCCGACCAGGAGCGCGCGCTGGCCGAGTTGTTTCGCGTGATGACGCCGCACGGGCGGCTGTTCATTCTGATCAATCTCTACAAAGACAATCCCTATTCGCTGCAGTGGGTGCCCAAGTTGAAAGTGCCGGTGCAGGTTCGCTCGGCGGCGGAGTATGTTGAACTGCTGAAGCGGCACGCGTTCGAAAACGTGGAGTCGGCGCAGATTCCCGACGACACGCCCACTCCCGACAACTACCAGACCACGTCGTTTCAGTCGCTCGACGATATGAAAGCATTCAAGCGCATCGGCGCGCTGCTGCTGATGGCGTCCAAGCCCGACGTGCGGAATCCCGCGCCGGGGTACACGATTTATTAGCACCGTCCCCGCCTCACAAAACACGTGTGGAGCGACGGGCTTCCCGCCCGCCTTCAAGGCAGTTTGGCGGCCGGACGGGGGCTCCCGGCTCTCCACCGGCCTTACTCGCCGCCGATGTGTGACCGCCATCACTCCCGGGGCGTATCATCATGGTTTATCCTGTACGGCAAGAGGCCCCATGAGCTGGCTGCAGAACAAATTCGAAAAGAATTTCATGATCTCGACGGTGGACTACGTCTTCAACTGGGCGCGCAAGTCGGCGCTCTGGCCGATGACGTTTGGGCTGGCGTGCTGCGCCATCGAGATGATCGCGTCTTCCACCGCGCGCTTCGATATCGCGCGTTTTGGGTCGGAGGTATTTCGCCCCAGCCCGCGGCAGTCGGATTTGATGATCGTCTCCGGCACCGTCACGCTGAAGATGGCGCCGGTGGTGAAGCGAATTTATGACCAGATGCCCGAGCCGAAGTGGGTGATCTCGATGGGCGCGTGCTCGTCGGTCGGCGGGCCGTTCAATACCTACGCCGTGCTGCAGGGCGTGGACCGCATCGTGCCGGTGGATGTGTATGTGATCGGATGCCCGCCGCGGCCGGAGAATCTGTTTTACGCGCTGCTCAAGCTGCAGGACAAGATCGACACCATGACGCTAGCCAAGCGGCCAACCGAAGTGCGGCTCGAAGAACACATGATGGAGAACTTCAAGCGGCAAGTAATGGTCGCGCAGACTATGCAGCCGAAGTAGCTGTCAGCCATCAGCTATCAGCCATCAGCTAAACCGCTCCTAATATACTCTTGTCATCCTGAGCGAAGCGAAGGACCTGCTTTCTTCTGCGTAATCCGAACTGCTATGTCATTCGTTAAGATTGCCCCTCAATCCGAACTCCCCGCCCCGAACGAAGCCAAAGAATTTCCCTGTGGCGACAAGACGATCTGCGTGGCCAACGTAAACGGCGAAATCAGCGCCATGGATAACATCTGTCTGCATCGCGGAGGCCCGCTCGGCCAGGGCGTGATCTCTCGAGGGAAAGTCGTTTGCCCGTGGCATGGCTGGGAGTGGGACCCAAAGACGGGCGAAGCCGGTCCGCCAGGGGCGAAGGTGGCTGTGTATCCGGTGAAGATTGAGGGCGGGGATGTGCTGATCGAACTCGTTTGAGGCCGCCCGAGGGTAATAGCTGCCGAGACCTCACTTACAACCCTTAAGGAACGGAGTAATATAGTGGCGCAAGAACGGGGTTGCGCCTATTAACGTGCAAGATTGTATTAGCGTTTCTTGCGGAGGGAACGAATGCCTATCAAGAAGGGGGAAAAGGATCCAGTCCTGGCAGCAGTGCAAGCCGTGCACGCTGCACTTGCAGACTTAAATCCGGAGCAGAGAAGCAAGGTCATCTCCTCGGTAGCAGCGATTCTGGACATTACTGGCCTGCCATCGATTTCAAAAGCCCCCGTCGAGGATACCAGCGGCGGACCCACCCGACCCCCGAGCGGTCGGCCGCTTTCTATAGTTGAGATCATGCAGGCCAAAAGCCCGGGGACGAACCAGCAGAAGATCGCATTATTCGCATACTACCGCGAGAAGTACGAGGGCAAGCCCCGGTTCGCACGCGCAGATTTGGAGGCCTACTTCCCGAAGGCAAAGGAGCCTCCCCCAGCGAACTATGACCGGGATTTCAGCAGCACGGTCAAAAAAGGGTGGATTCACGAGGACGGCGATGAAAGCTACGTAACATCGAAGGGGATAGAAGTCGTCGAATCCGGTTTCGCAGCTCAGCGTAAGTACTCAACACGGCCGAAGGATCGAAAGGCCAAGGTCGGCAAAAAGGCGAAGAAACGACGCTCGAAGCAGTAAAGGCGGGGAGACGCAGAATGATTGACGACCTTCTAATCGTCACGATTGAGAGGCTCCGTGACGACCTCGCCGTACTAAAAACGACCTTAAGGGAACGCTACCCTGACATCCAGCGCCAAGTTACCGCCGAGGACATCAAAAGCGAGGCCGCACGCCTTGCGGAGACTTGGATGGTTGAGGTGGCGCAGCGCGAGGAGGTTACGGAAAACATTTTCTCCCAGTATCGCGCGGACCTCAATGTCCACTTTCAGAGGCTGCTTACGTTTTCAGAGCACTCTTCAAAGCGTGTGCGCTACCAGTCCGAGATCAACGCGATCCTGAAGAACTACACAGCGCAGTTTGTTATTCCACTTAAGCAACTCCGTCGAGGCCAACCGTCGGGTTTACCCGTACCCAGCCCGGCCGAAGGAAAAGTAAGGCGATTGCCTAGCACGCAGAGCCGCTTTCGACCAACGGCCTTCCTTGGACAGTCCTTTTCCGGCGCCGACCAGGCAGTCAACGATTGCGTTAGGGGCAGTCTCGAGTCGCTTGGGATCGCGGTGGTGACGGGCGAAAAGCCCAAGGCAGACCGGATCTCCTCGAAGATCAAGGAGAGAATCGAACGCCAGCATTTATTCGTGGGGGTTTTCACGCGCCGAGACAAGATACAGGGCAAGGATGAATGGACGACTAGTGCGTGGGTCATTGACGAAAAGGCTTACGCAACGGGCAGGGAAAAGAAATTGATCCTATTCAAAGAGGAAGGCGTCGGCAGCATCGGCGGGATACAAGGCGATTATGAGTATGTTGAGTTCTCCAGGGGCAATCTGGAAAAGATTCCGCTGAGCCTAATTGAGCTCTTTCAAGTTAACGTAACTGGCCTCCGCGAGGAGTGACCGTCCTCTGCTCTATCCCAAGAATCTCACAAACTCTCCCGCTTGCCCCTCAAATCCCGGAAACACCGTCTCCAAATCCTTGTTCCCCAGATACCGCAACACGACTTCGCCGAGCACCAGCCGGAAGTCCGTCGTCAAGGCCAAATCGCGGCCTTCGTATAACTGCGACTGATCCAGCCCCGGCCAGCGCCCATAGACTTTGCCGCCTTCCACCGGGCCGCCGAGCACGAACATCACGTTAGCGTGCCCGTGGTCGGTGCCGCGGTTACCATTCTCACGTGCCGTCCGGCCGAATTCGGACATGGTTACTACGACCGTGTCTTCTCCAAGATCGCCGAGGTCGGTCCAGAAGGCGGCGATTGATTGTGAGAATTCGCCGAGCACGTTGGCGATCTGTCCTTGCGTGTTGCCTTCGTTGACGTGGTGATCCCAGCCTCCGATGTCGGCGAAGGCCACCTGCACTCCCAGGTTCGCTTTGCCGCTAGCAGCAAAGCAGCGGCTACCAACCTGCGGCGTCCGGACAAAGGCATTTCCATTCCGATGGGCCCCACTCAGAATGAACCCGGATCGCGAGAAAAGTTGCTGGCAGGGTTTAGGTTGGAAGGGTAGCGGTCGAATCTCAGACGGGCCTCGGGCTAGCCCTTTAATTTTGCCACATAGGCTTTTGCGCTTTGCGACTTGCGGGCGGTGCTTTCGACGAACTTAAGAAATTCCCGCAGATGCTCCTTTTCCGAGAGTTCCGCCTCCGAGAATTTCACCCGAATTCCAAACGACGCGGAACTGCGCGTTGAGATTCCGCTGAGGGTGATGCCTTTGACCCAGATATTGCCGTTCGCCACCCACAACCCGATTTCCAGGGCCTTGCCTGCGGCCACAGGGCTGGCGGTTTCCACCAGGCATCCTCCCCGGCTCGCATTCGCCAGATTGCCCCACACCGGCTCGTCGATTCCCTCAACGTGAATTTCCACCGCTACATAGCATCGGATGCGGTGATAACGGCGGCGATCCGATCCCGATTGCGGGGTGAACAAATCAAATGGGGGCGCTTCCTCGAGCGGCACCGGTTCGGGATGCTGCAGCACCTCAGGCAGCGCCGCCACCGGGACAGCGGGCTTTTCGTGCTGTGCTTCGCGGGCCTTGACGGCAGCGTCCTTGATCTCGCGCATGGCCCGCAGCAGGGCCGCTTCGCGCTCTTCCGGAGCGACTTCGCGGTAGGTCTGCAGCAGTTTCCCGAGATGGCTGACCAGGTCGGGATCCGTGAGCAAGCGGGTCCAGTCCGATCCCTTGGGCGGCGGTTTCATGGTTTCGCTCATACGACGTCTTCCCGCACGCGGATTTGACCACGGGGAAGTGTTCGACTCGCTACCCAGATTGACCTTTGGGTGGAGGTTACGCAAGATGACCAAGGTCATCGGAATCGGGTCATCGGGTCATCGGGGATTGGGTCCTCTGCAACTTAGGGGCGAAGGAGACGGGGCGAGCCCCGTCTCTACGGCGCGTTCCCCGGTGGTTTCGGATCATGCGATTTAAACAACGGTGGATCGACAATTTGCATCGGACCTTCGCCGGAACGAGTCCAAAGACGTATCATCTTTAGTTCTGTTAAGGAGAGGGGAAAGGCTGCATGGTTTTCCCGGATCTTCCCACCCGCAAAGAGGCTGCGCTGCGGTGTGTTCCAGGAGCCGCGGGTTGCCAGGGTGGGATGGAATCGGATAATATCTAACTAACTGGTTAATTACAATGAAAAGATCGGCTATCTTCCGGATCGTTTTGCGGATCGCGTGCGCCGCCCTTTTTCCCGCGGTCCTGTGCGCCCAGAGTTCACCCCCTGCGTCCGCTGCGGCCGCGCCTTCGGCGGGCGGGACGATGCAGGTTTCAACCTCCGCCCAGAATCCGGTGTTGGGCAGCGCTCCAGACGCCAAGCCTACACCCGGAGTTCTGCGGCTGACCTTCAGCGGCGCCATCGAGCGCGCTTTGCGCCAGAACCTGGCGGGTCTCTTATCGGAATACAACACCATCGAGGCCCGGGGAGAGAAATGGCAGAAGCTCAGCGACCTGCTTCCGAACGTCAATGGGGACGTGCAGGAGGCCAGGATGAAAACGAGCCTGGAAGCGGAAGGACTTAGCGGCTCGCTGTTTCCCGGTGTCACTCTTCCTCGCGTGATCGGGCCTTTTTCGTACTTTGACGCGCGCGCCTCGGCTACGCAGCGCGTGTTCGACTGGAAGGCAATCCAGAAATACCGTTCTTCCGTGGCCGGCGAAAGCGTGGCCCAGTTCAACCTGAAGGACGCGCGCGATCTGGTCGTGCTCGCGACCGGCAACGCCTACCTGCAGGCAATCGCCGGAGCCGCTCGCGTGGAAACCGCGCAAGCGCAGGTCGAGACGGCGCATGCGCTCTACGACAAGGCGGTGGCGCAACAGCAGGCCGGCGTCGCTCCGGCGATTGACACGCTGCGCGCCCAGGTCGAATACCAGACGCGCCGGCAGCAGTTGATCGCCGCGGCGAACGATTTCGCCAAACAGAAACTTTCGCTGGCGCGCGTGATTGGTCTCGCGGCCGGCCAGGAATTCGAACTTGCCGACAAAGCTCCTTACGAGGCTTTTCCCATCCCCGATCTGGAAACCAGCTTGCAGCGCGCGTACTCTCTGCGCTCCGATTACAAGGCGGCGCAGCGCCGCTTGGCGGCCGCGCAACTGGAGCGCAACGCCGCCACCGCCGGATACTTTCCCACCTTCGATGTGGCGGCGAATTACGGCGAAATCGGCAGGGTTCCCGGCGATGTGCTGCCGACCTACGCGGTCGCCGGTACGTTGAACATTCCCATCTTCCAGGGTGGCAAGGTTCATGGGGATGTGTTGAAGGCCGAGGCCAGCCTGCGGCGGGCGCAGGCGCAGATGGCGGACGTGCGCGGACAGGTCGATCAGGATATCCGCAACGCCTTGCTCGACCTGAAGTCGTCGAGCGATCAGGTGGAAGTCGCCCAGAGTTCGGTGAACCTCGCCGAGCAGGCGCTCACGCAGTCGCAAGATCGCTTTTCCGCTGGCGTCACCGACAATCTCGAGGTGATTCAGGCGCAGGAAGCGGTGGCGACGGCGCACGAGAACTTGATCTCGAGCCTCTACCTTCATAATCTGGCCAAAGTTTCCTTCGCCCGCGCCTTGGGACGCGCCGAAGAGGGCGTACGCGAATATTTGAAAGGGAAGTAATCCATGGAACCAACCAGCGTTGTAGACGAGCCGAAACCGCAACCGGAAGCCGAAGCGCCGCCATCTTCACGCCTGTCGGACAGCGAAGGCAGCTATCGGCGGCGATCCGCGTTTTTGACGAATCCGCGGACGAAGATAGGACTCATGGTCGCCGGCCTGGCGATTCTGACCGCCGTTTTCTTTCTTTGGCGTTACCTGGGAAGCTACGAATCCACCGACGACGCGCAGATTGACGGACACGTGAACTCGGTGAGCGCGCGCATCAGCGGCCATGTACTGAAGCTCAACGTCGAAGACAACCAGTACGTGGAAAAGGGAACCGTGCTGGTGGAAATCGACCCTGCCGACTACGAAGGCGCGGTCGCAACGGCGCGCGCGCAATACGCCGACGCCCAGGCCCAGGCCGCGGCCGCTGGCATCAACGTCCCCATCACCAACGTGAGCACTTCCAGTCAGGTGAGCGGCGCCCAGGCGGGTGTCTCGAGTGCGAAAGCTGGAATTGCGGCGGCCCGCCAGCAGTTAGACGCGGCCAAAGCTCAGATTGCTGAAGCCGCAGCCAACAATACCAAAGCGCAGAATGATCTTCTCCGCTACAAGCAGTTGATCGACAAGCAGGAGATTTCACAACAGCAATACGATCAAGCCGTGGCCAGCGCTCAGGCCGCCGCCGCAACTCTGCAGGCGGCGCGCGCCAGCGCGGACGCTTTGGCGGCGCAAATCGACCAGGCGCAGAACAAACTGCAGCAGGCGAGCGCCGATCTGCGAACCGCCGACACCAAGCCGCAGACGATGCGCGTCACGCGCGCGCGCGCCCTATCCGCCGAAGCCAATGCCGATCGCAGGAAGGCGGAATTGGGACTGGCCGAGTTGAACCTCGGGTACACCAAAGTGATCGCGCCGGTCAGCGGAATGGTCAGCAACCGCACCGTCGAGGTGGGTCAAAACGTGCAGCCGGGCCAGGAAATGATGAAAATCATTCCGCTCGATGAGGCGGACCTCTGGGTCACGGCGAACTTCAAGGAGACGCAGCTTAGGAACATCAGGCCGGGACAATCGGCCGACATCGCCGTGGATGCGACGGGCAAGACCTACAAGGGACATGTCGATTCCACCGCCGGCGCCAGCGGCGCGCGTTTCAGCCTGCTGCCACCCGAAAATGCCACCGGCAACTACGTCAAAGTGGTGCAGCGCATACCGGTGAAGATCGTGTTCGACAAGGGCGAGATCAAGGGACATGAACTCCGGCCGGGGATGTCGGTCGTGCCGAAAGTCTGGATTAAATAAAGACATTGAATCATTGAGTCATTTAGACATTAAGTCATTGAGCGATTGGTTTCAAATGATTCAATGACTCAATGATTCAATGTCTGAATGATTCAATGATTCACTCGAAGGTGGGGTTGGGGTAATGGGCGCTGCATCCATCACCATGAATGAGGCCGCGGAATGGCGTCCGGCGGTCAATCCGTGGATTATTGCCCTCACGGTGACGCTGGCCACGTTCATGGAGGTGCTCGACACCAGCATCGCCAATGTCGCGCTGCCGCATATCGCCGGCAGTCTTTCGGCGGGTCAGGACGAAAGCACCTGGGTGCTCACGTCCTATCTCGTCTCGAATGCCATCGTGCTGCCGCTGAGCGGTTGGCTCTCTTCCATCGTCGGGCGCAAGTACTTTTACATGGGCTGCGTCGCGCTGTTCACCATCAGTTCGTTTCTGTGCGGGCTGGCGCCGAATCTCGGTATGCTCATCTTCTTCCGTATTCTCCAGGGCGCGGGCGGAGGAGGATTGCAGCCGAGCGAGCAGTCCATCCTCGCCGATACTTTCGCTCCCGCCAAGCGCGGCATGGCATTCGCCGTGTACGGCATCGCCGTGGTCATGGCTCCGGCCATTGGTCCGACGCTCGGCGGCTGGATCACGGACAACTTTACCTGGCGCTGGATTTTCTTCATCAATATCCCAGTCGGGATCCTCTCCCTGTTACTAACCTCGCGGCTGATTCAGGATCCGCCGTACCTCAAGCGCCGCAAGCTGAAAGAGACGCGAATCGACTACACGGGGCTCGGTTTCGTCGCGCTGGGCCTCGGAACCTTGCAGGTGATCCTCGACAAAGGGCAGCGCGAGGACTGGTTCGAATCCAACTTCATCCTATGGCTGACGGTGGTTTCGGCCGTGTCACTGATCTTCGTCGTCTTCTGGGAGTGGCGGCACAAGGACCCCATCATCGATCTGCATCTGTTTCGCAACCGCACTTTCGCCGCCTCCAACTTCCTAATGTTCATGCTTGGATTTGCGCTGCTCGGCAGCACGCTCTTGCTGCCCCTGTTCATGCAAACGCTGCTGGGTTACACTGCCGAACGGTCTGGGTTGGCGCTCATGCCGGGCGGCTTCACGATTATGGTGGCGATGCCGGTTGTCGGGTTTCTGCTCTCGCGCTACAGTCCGCGCTGGCTGATGCTTTTCGGATTGTCGATGCTCACGTTTTCGCTGTTCCATATGACGACGTTCGACCTGAGCGTCGATTTCCACACGGTGACGATGGCACGCGTGTATCAGGCGTTGGGCCTGGCTTTCCTGTTCGTGCCGATTAACACCGCGGCGTATTCGGGTCTGCCGCGCGAGAAGAACAATGCCGCGTCGGGGTTGATGAACCTCGCGAGGAATATCGGGGGCAGCGTCGGGATTTCGTTTGTCACCACCGGCCTGGCCCGCCGAGCGCAGGTTCACCAGGTGCAACTGGTGGAAAAGCTGAACGCTGCCAATCCGCAGTTTCAGTCGGTGCTGCGCGGGCTCGCGGGCACTTTTTCGGGCGGCGGGGCCGGACCCGGAACCGGAGGCGGTTCCGCGCAACAGCACGCCTATGCGATGTTGCAGGCGAATGTGATCCAGCAGTCGACCATGCTGGCCTACATTGATAACTTTTGGGTGCTCGGGATCGCGATCGCGTGTTTAATTCCGTGTGTGTTTCTGATCAGGAAGGCGAAGCCGAGCGGGATGGTGGTTCACTGATTAGCGCAAATACTGAGTCCACGGGAGGGACGTTCGCGATGTTTCGCATCGTTACCATCGAACGCGAATTTGGCAGCGGCGGCGGAGGCATTGCCTGCGAACTGGCTCGCCGGCTGGGATGGAAACTCTGGGACCAGCAACTGACGTGCGAGATCGCCAAGCGCGCGCAGGTGCCGCAATCGGCGGTGGCCTTGTGCGATGAGCGGGTCGACAGCCGCATTTACCGTTTGGCCAAAGCCTTCTGGCGAGGCAGTTACGAACGCAGCATGCCGATGGCCAACTCGACGGCGTTTGATACGGACCGCATGATGGCCATGGTGGGAGAGATCATGAGCACCATCGCGGCCGAAGGCAATGCGGTGATTGTCGGCCGCGGCTCCCCGTTTTTCCTGCGCGAACGCGAGGATACCTTCCGCGTCTTTACCTACGCTCCGCACGACGAAAAGATTCGCCGCCTGCGGGAGATGGGCAAGGGCCGCGCAGAAGCCGAGGACCTGGTCGAGAACGTGGACAAGGAGCGGATCGCCTACATCAAGCACTACTTCAATGCCGACTGGCCGGTGCGCGCCCTCTATCACCTGATGATCAACACGGTCATCGGGGACGAGAACGTAATTGCCACCATCCTGAACGGCATGAAGACGCTCGAAGCGCAGACCGGAGAGGCCGCACTCCGCGGTGTCGAGTCCCGGAGGGACTCTTGCTAATAGCCCGGCGCCTTAGCGCCGGCTGTACAGGAGGTACAAATCGAGTCCCGCAAGGGGCGGCACTGGGCTACTACACAGACTCCGGAGGGACGACCGAGGTCTCCCGCACACTCTGGAGCGCTGCGCCATCCAACATCAAAGCGCCAGCGGTTCGTAGCTGAATAATTTATGGTAAACCGTTTTCCGAATCCGTGCGATGTGTTCGTAGCCGGCGGCGGGCCGGCCGGTCTGGCGGCGGCTATCGCCGTGCGCCGCCACGGTCTGAGCGTGGTCTTGGCCGACGGCGCGCTTCCGCCGATCGACAAGTCCTGCGGCGAGGGACTGATGCCCGACGGCGTCGAAGCGCTGCACCGGCTCGGCATCGCGATTCCCGAGGGCGAAGCGTATCCCTTCCGCGGCGTGCGCTTTGTGAGCGACGGCAGGACAGCCGAGGCTGTGTTTCCTCGCGGCGCCGCGTACGGAATCCGGCGCACACATCTGCATCGCATCATGGTGGACCATGCGGCTGCAAGTGGCGTACACCTGCTGTGGCAAACGGTGGTCACCGGGCTTCATCCCGAGGGCGCGCTGGTGGCCGGAGAATTGGTGCGCGCGCGCTGGTTGGTGGGCGCCGATGGAACCAGCTCCCGCGTCCGCGCCTGGGCAAACCTGGACCGACACGAACTGGATGCAACCTCCGACGCAACCTTTAATGCAACTCAGAACGCAACCTTGAGCGCCACCCAGAACAAGAATCTGCGCTTCGGCTTCCGGCGCCACTACCGCGTGACACCCTGGACCGATTTCATGGAACTGCACTGGGGCCGCCACCGCCAGGTTTACGTCACGCCCGTCAGCCACGAAGAAGTCTGCGTGGCGCTGGTTTCGTCGAGCCCGCAGACGCGGCTCGGTCTGCGGCTTCCGGGTCAGCGGATGGAAGATGCGCTCGGAGAATTTCCCGAACTTTTGGCACGCCTCAAAGCGGCGGAACCCGCTTCCAGCGAGCGGGGTGCGATCACCGTCACCCGAAGATTGCGGCGCGTGCATTGTGGCCGAACCGTGTTGGTGGGCGACGCCTCTGGCGGAGTGGACGCCATTACCGGAGAGGGTCTCTGCCTCGCCTTTCGGCAAGCCGCGCTGCTCGGCGAGTGCCTGGCAAGCGGAGACCTGGCTCGCTATCAAAAGGGTCATCGCAGGCTGATGCGCCGTCCCGTCCTGATGGCTCGCATGATGTTGTTCCTGGCCCAACACCCCCATCTGCGGCGGCGTACGATGCAGGTATTCCAGTCGAGTCCCCGTTCTTTTGCTGGAATGTTGGCCATGCATGTGGGCGCAGGCTCGACGCGGGATTACATCGCGAACGGAATTGCTTTGGGATGGGAACTGTTGAAGGCCTGACGCATTGCCGCGGAATCCATCTCGGTTTCTTCATCGCTATCTTCATATGACAAAGAATTGTCGTTCGATGGTTCTGAGTCCGATCGCTCTCCTGGTCGCGGCCGACCGCGCTGGCGGCGGGACAGCCGGCAGCGGCGCCGGTTACCCACGAATTGCTGCTGCAACTCGACCCTGCCGGCAGCGGGGCCGATATTAGTCTGACCGGCAACGTGCACACGGTGCACGGCACGTTCCGGTTGAAACACGGCGCCATTCGTTTCGAGCCTGCGACCGGCAAGGCCAGCGGAGAAGTCGTGTTCGACGCCACCAGCGGCAAGACCGGCAACAACTCGCGCGACCATAAAATGCACAAAGACGTGATCGAGAGCGGGCGTTATCCGGAGATCGTCTTCCGCCCCGATCGCGCCGATGGCGTACTCGCCGCGTCGGGCGCTTCCACGCTCCAGGTTCACGGCATGTTCACGATGCATGGCGCTGAGCACGAAGTTACTTTTCCCGTCGTAGTAAGTTTCGCCGGAAACGCCTGGACCGCGAAGGCTTCTTTTCAGGTTCCGTACGTGCGCTGGGGAATGAAAAACCCCAGCAAACTTTTCTTGAGAGTTGACGATGTGGTCCAGGTGCAGTTTCACGCTTCCGGAAGCGCAACTCCGTAGAGCAGGGCTGAACAGGCGGCGAAAGTTGCCATGGTTACTTCCTTCCGATTACCTGAAGTTACTAACAATCGTTACTAGCGCCGTTGACTTCCTCACACCGCCAGGACATCTGCAACTCTTTTCACATCTCAGATAACCACTACCTGCAAGTGCTTACAAAGACAAGGACAAGTCTGTGCGCGTATTGGCATTGCGGTTGCACTTCTCTATCGCATCCTCCCCGCCATGAAAGCTTGTCGAGAACGAGAGTAATCGAAATCGAGTTAGTTCTTGGAGGATCCATCATGTTACGTAGCCGCTTTCTCTTGGTGCTGGTTGTAGCCCTTTCCTTCTCTACGCTGGCCTCGGCCAATTCCACGCCGGTCAATATGACGTTTCTTTACCCTGGCACTAACGTTTCCGGGGGTTATTACACTTATCCTTACTATTTCTCGATTAATGGCGGAAAGGCAACGCCCTTGATGTGTGATTCGTTCAACAACCACATCTCGGCGGGTGAGAGCTGGGGTGCCCACGTCAGCGGCCTGCTTTCTGGCCAAGGTTTGTTTGGCAAGGACATTAAGGACTACAAAGCGGCGGGCATCATTTTTAATGGCGTGATGAATGGAACGATTAACGCCCAAGTCGGCAACTGGGCAGTGTGGAACCTGTTCAGCAAGGGCATCACGAACAGCGCGGCGGTACTGTCCCTCGACAGCAGCGCTCTGCTGTTGGCGCAGCACGCCCCGTCGAGCGAGTTTAAAGGGCTGGTGCTGTACACGCCGGTCGGCGCAAGCCCGGGCCACGGACCGCAGGAATTCATTGGCTATTCGCAAACGGCTCTGTCGACCCCGGAACCGGGCAGCCTGATGCTGCTCTCGACGGGCCTAATCGGGATTGCAGGATTGCTGCGGCGCAAGTTGGTGCGCGGCTAATTCGGGTTTGGTTATTCACGTTTTCGCAAGTCAATCTTCCTCTTGCTCCTTTGAACGCCGCCACCAGCGCAAATCTGATGGCGGCTTTTTCGTCGATCTCATCGATTCTGACTGCAGGAGCCCTGTAACTTTCTTTCGCTCGCCGCATCTCATGCCTGGCCCTGCGGAATCAGGGCGACAAATCCATAGACAATTCAACCAAGAGGAGATGTGTCCATGAAAAATATGTTTGTAAAACTGCTGTCCACCGTCATGCTGTTCGGCGCCCTGGCCTTCGCGCAGTCGGGCGATGCCATGAAACACGACGACATGAAGAACGATCAGATGAATAACGATCAAACGAAGAACGACCAGATGAAGGACGACCAGAAGAAGAGCGGCGACAGCATGAAGAAGGACGACATGGCGAAGGACTCGTCGAAGAAGCAGAAAAAATCCAAGAAGGCAAAGAAAGACGCCACGCAGAAGGACGAAATGAAGCATGACGACAGCATGAAGCACTAAGAATTTCCGGCGGATCCATCCGCCGTGCAATCACTACTTGGACGGGCGCTACGGCGCCCGCCGCCATTTCAGCGAACGATGCAATGGATTGACTTCCTACTCCTGATACTCCGGCTCGCGTTTCCATCCTGACAGCATCGAGTAAAAATTCGCCCAGCCGTGCAGCACAACCATGATCAGGTGTCCGGGAATGAAGGCAAGGAATCCGCACATCGCGGCGAAGTGCCAAACGCGCGTGAGATGAAACCCACCGAAGAGAAATGCCAGCCATGAAAACTGAGCGGGTTTGAACAGGACAATCCCGGTGAGCAGCGACAGCACGCCGAATGCAATCGTCGACGTATAAGCCAGCTTCTGCAGCGGGTTGTACTGACCCGTCGCCGCCGGTTTTGGACCAAAGAGAAAATAATGCCCCGCCATCGGCCACACCCCCGCAACGTCGCGGTGCGTAAACAGCATAGTTCGGTAATGGCCGCTGACGACTTGATACGCCACATAAACGACGCCGCTAACGGCAAAAATCCACATGAACGTGAAATGCCACTGCAAGGCGCCGCCAAGCCATCCGCCGAGCGTGAGCGACTTCGGGATATCGAGCAGAATGTTTTCTGGAATCTTTGGGCCAAAACTAGGGAAAGCGCGGAAAATCCGCAGCCCGCTGGTCACCATCACGAACAAGCTGATGGCATTCACCCAGTGCGTAATCCGAATCGGCAGCGGATGCTCGTAAGCGGCACGGACGAGAGCAGGCTCTTCTTCAACGACGGGCGGAGCCGGCGGGGGCTCGGTAGGTTCCGTCTCCAGTTTCGCTTCCGTGCTGCCGACCGCGTCCACCTTGGCGGCTGGCTCTGACTCTGGCGGCAGAGCCGCACCTTCTTTTTTCTCTTCGTTTCTCTCCTCGTTGTTTTCTTCGTCCGCCATCACAGTCCTCCGAACCAGCTATAGCCCTGGTCTTCCCAATAGCCGGTCTTGCCGGGCTTCAGCACATTGGTTACGCGGATGGTGTCCAGATACTTGGCCTGCTTGTATCCCAGTTTGGTCGGCATCTGCAGGCGCAGAGGCGCGCCGTGCTTGCGATCGAGCGGCTGCCCATACATCTCGTAACAGAGCAGCGACTGCGGATGCAGCACCGAGGCCATGTCGATCGACTCGTAGTAATCGTCCACGCACTCGACCTCCAGAAAGCGCGCGCCCGTGTTCGCCCCCACCAGCGCGAGGAAGTCCGCGATGCGCGCCCCGCCAAACGACCCCACAACGTCCCAGCCTTCCACGCAGACATGCCGCGTGTTCTGGCTGATCTTCGGCAAGGCCTGGATCTGCGCCAGCTTGTATTCTCCCGGGTGCTGCACGTCGCCCTCGACCGTCAGCGTCCACGTCTCCAAATCGACTTCGGGATCGAGCACGTCGTAGCCGTTGTAGGGAAACTTCTCAAACGGGACGACTTCGGAATTCGAGAACGTCTGGGCAAGATGCTGCGTGCGAAACAGGCCGCCGGATGCCCAGTCGCTAAAACGAACTCCGGCCGAAACCAGCCGGTCGCTCACCTTGGGGAAGGCAAACACGCCCAACACCGCGATGGGCGCCAGTTTGAGCAACTGACGGCGACTCTGCCGTTTGAGTTCTTTGTCTTCGAGTCGAGTGATCATAGTGGTCCTTGTGTAGAGACGGGGCTGGCCTCGTCTCACCGGACGCGGAGACGCGGCAAGCCGCGTCTCTACAAGAAGCTAGATCCCCAGAGAGCAGACCCTAGCACAAAATGAGATGCGGATGTGGAGACTAAGTTTCAGGGCGCCGTTTGCCGCTGGGAGCTGGCGGTCCGGCCTTCTCCGATGAAGATGACTCGCGAAAATTCCTATTCTCGCGGGCTGAGGGCCGTTTCCTTCGCGGCCCCGACGTTCTGGCTGAGTTGGAACACCTGGATCCGCCCATTGTTCGTGTCGCCAACATAGAGGCGGTTGGTGCCATCGATCCACAGGCCAGCGGGAGAATTAAACTCTCCAATCTCCATGCCGGGTCGGCCAAAAGAACCGAGTTGGCGGCCGTCGCGGCGGTAAATCCCGATGTGCGAGTCCCGAGCGCTGCTCACATAGATATTGCCAGTCCGGTCCACGCCGACTCCTACCCCGTCCACGCCGGACCGGCCTGGGATGGAGGAAAAGGAAGAGGAAATCGTGAATTGTGCCAGCGGATTGCACTCCAGATCCATGACGTGGATCTGTGAATTGGCTGCGTCCACCACCACAAGTTCGTTGTTCCCGACCGCGATCTCGGTGGGATCGTCAAGGTCCATCGGGATGGTCTCGCCCCTCACTTTTCCGAGGGCATGGGGGCGGGGCCGCCCGACGCGTTTCAGGATGTTGCCTTCCAGATCGAGCACAAACAGAAGGTGACGTGGCGGATCGAGAAGAAACAGGCGGCCACTGTCGCGGTCAATGGCAATCGCCGTTGGAGACTGAAACAAACTCTCGTTTCCGCGCTTGCCGATGTAGCGGAGAAACTTCCCGTCGGGAGCGTACACCAGAACGAGTCCGCGTTCGGAGTCCGCGATGTAAATATCGTCGGCGGCGTCCACCGCAACCCCACAGGGCAGCCGCAGGCGGCGCTGCGGGCCCCCGGCGATGCGGAAGGAATCGCCGTTCCCCAGGACGTGAACGGCGCGGATGTCAGGGTCAACGATGAGGATACGTCCGCGGGAATCAACCGCGACGTGATGAGGCGCCAGAAGAATTCGTTCCCGCCCGTACACCAAGGTGACAATATTGTCCCGAAGCGATGCCAGCATCGACTTCCCTCTTACGGGTTTCACAGAATGGGCAGGAGGTTCAAAGTTCTCTTCCACACGCTCCTTGGGATGAAGATTGATGAAATCGGGAACTTCGCCGGGCCGCGACCAAGCCCCAGAAGAGACTGAGCGCGAGTCCCGCCCACCGGCGTTGTCACGATCGATTCGCGTCGTCGTTCTAAATTTTCCGTCCGAGGAATAGATCCCGAGATAGTCAATTTCGTTCCCGCAACACAACCTGGCCCCCGGGAGCGGCCGCGGTTTTCGTTCACGCATGGGCGCGGAAACGGACGTATCACGCGTGGGCGGGGGAGCGAAAGCCTGGGATAGGCTCATCGGCGTAGCGCCGAGGCCAATCCACATCAAGAATAATATGCGGGGGAAACATCCAACCGAAGAAGGCTTCATGGAAGCACCTCTCGACTAGTGCGAACGCTGGGGAAGCAACACCGGGGGAGGAGGCGAGCCGTCAACTGGCAAGCCTGGCAGCGTAAGTCTACCGCTTGGGCAATGGATCGTGCGGTGATGAACCTCACTGCTGCATGTTCGGCAAGCCTCTTGACGGTCGCTGGCAGGCGCACTCGCGTGTTTTCGCGGACACACCCGCGTTTCTGAAGACACGCAATCCCGCCCCAATAATTCCATTACCTTTATTGTTTTCAATCACATAGATATGGTTCCCCACTTGCCTTTTCAAGCTGCGAGAGCACGGAGGCGAATCATGGAAACGATCCTGCAAGGGCTGGTAATCCTCGGCGGTCTGACGTTCTCGCTGGCCGCGTCTCTGCTGATCGAAGAACTCATCTTCGGACGAATTGTCCGTGTGGCCTTTGCCCGCCGCCCGGAACTTCCTAACCACGTTTCAGAACACGCGCAGAAGAATTGAAAGGAGCGCCGCCATGCTGCTACTGAAGTATTTGCTGCTGAGCGCGGGAATCGCGATGTTCGTGATCGCCGCTGGAATTCTCTCCTACGACGCCTATCTGCTGATTGCCTGGCAGCGCAGACGTTTGAATTTCGACCCCGAGGCGGGCACGCCCGCGCCCGGAGTTTCGCCCCTTCTCCGCTGGCGCATTCCGGTGGCGCTGGTGATGCTGGCCTGGGCTCCGCTGCTGGTCTCGGCCGGCATCGTGATCGTCCCCAGCGGAATGGCAGGGGTGCGAGTAAGTCAGACGAAAGGCACGCTGCCCGGAACTTTGTATCCAGGGGTGCACTTTGTTGTGCCGCTAGTCGAGCGAGTTGAGTTGTTCAACACGCGCGATCAATTGTTCACCACCGGCATCAGCGAAGATTCGCTGGCCAAAGGCGCGGCGAAGGGTGAACCGCTCCACGTTCAAGCTAAAGAAGGACTCACACTGGGCCTCGCCATCACCGTGCGTTACCAGGTCGACCCCAAGCGCCTCGACTACGTCGAAGCCAATCTGCCGCAGCCTCTGGAAAAAGAAATCGTCCCGCCTGTGGTTGCGACCGCGTGGCGTGAACTTGTCCCGGGCTACACGGTCCGCGAAGTTTTCTCCGCCAAGCGCGAAGAAGTTCGTCAACGCTCCGCCGAAATCATTCGCAAACGGCTGGCCGCGGACGGCATCGTGGTGAAAGAAGTGATGCTGCGTGACATCGAACTTCCGCAGGAGTACGCCAAAGGCCTCGAGTCTCTGCTGTTAAAGGAGCAAGAAAACGACCGCATGGGCGTGGAGACCGAAATCCATCAGAAGCAAGTGAAAATCGCCGAAGCCGACGCCGACGCAACCAAGGTGCAAGAAGTGAAACAGGCTGAGGGCCAGGCGGCTGTGAGAGTGCTCCAAGCCAAGGGTGAGTCCGATGCCATGCAGTACATGCTCCCGCTGAAAGAGAAACAGATTCAGCAATCGAAGCTCGAAGCCGAAGCGCGCAAGGAAGCCACGGTCAAGAACGCCGAGGCCGCTGGCGAGGCCAAACTCATCGACAGCAAAGCCGAGGGAGAGCGTCGCAAGCTTCTGGCGCAAGCCGAGGCCGAGCGCATCCGTTTGACCGCCTCCGCCGACGCTGAACGTATGACGAGCGAGGCGGCAATCCTCAAGCAGAATCCGCTGCTCATCAACAAAATCGTAGCCGAGCGCCTCTCCGACAAATTACAGATTATGATGGTCCCGGCCGATGGCAAGTTTTTCTTCACCAACGACGTGCTCCGCGGCATGGGCGCTCCGAATCAAGTGAGCCAAGCCGAGGACGTAGAAACGTCCGATGGAAAATCTCAACAATAGTTGCGGGATAAATACAGCCGTACCTAACGTCTACCGTAGAGACGCGGCTTGCCGCGTCTCTGCCAGACGGGGCAAGCCCCGTCTCTACGACAAATCTGAGTACCGCGATGACGAACCCACCATCCATCACGCGCTATAATCAGCCCATTCCACACATGCGAGCGCGCGCATCCAGCGGTCTGCGGCGGAGTTGGCTGACTTCGTTCCTACTCGCGACGGTTTTTCTTCCCTCTTCCTTATGCGCGTCGGGCCTGGGAGACAGCGCCCGCCAACTGGCGCACAAGATCGCCGCGGCCGCCGGACCCGGCGCGGTTGCACTCGAAGTCACGAACCGTTCGTCGCTCGACGAAAAATCCGTGCGTGAAGTGCGCAGCGCGCTCGAAGCCCAGTTGCAATCTGAAGGCGTTCACGCAGCCAAGCCTGAGCAGGCGATGGGAACCGTCGAGGTCGTCCTCTCCGAGAGCCTGCGCGAATATGTTTGGACAGCCGAAATCGCGATCGGCTCCGATGAAAAGAAGGTCGTTCTGGTTTCCCTGCCGCGATCACCAACGGGAACGCCGTTTACTGTCGCGTTGCCGATGGTTCTGAAAACCACGCTTCTGTTCGCGCAAGAACAACCGATGCTGGACGCCGCCCTCGTTGAAATGCCTGGAGGATCTCGCCTGCTCGTGCTCGAGGGCGACCGGGTTGCCATCTATCGTCAGCAGGGAGCGAATCGAACTGGACGATGGGATCTCGAAACATCGTTGTCCATCGCGCACTCGCGCGCCCGTCCCCGCGATTTGCGCGGACGCCTGCTGCTGCGCCGCGATCACCTCTTCGACGTGTACCTGCCCGGAACGTTCTGCCGATCGACGGCCAACGCCGTCACGCCGCTTGCGCTCACCTGCAACGACAGCGCCGATCTAACTTATAACGAGCCCTGGCCCCTGACCCCGGACGACGGCAGCGTGCGCGCCTTCTTTGCGCCTTCCCGCAATTTCTTCACCGGAGCGCTTTCTCCCGGCATCGGAAAAGTCTCCAACGTCCCCTCCTTTTATTCAGCGGCCGCGATTCCACGATCGGCTTATACGCTATGGGCGTTCGCCGCGGTGGATGGATCGTTGCATCTCGTGGATGGGATGACGGACCAGGCGATCCGCGGCGGAAAGTGGGGCAGCGATCTGGCCGCGGTTCACTCCAGTTGCGGCACCGGCACGCAGTTGCTGGTCTCGGAAAGCGGGGACCTGGCTTCCGGAAACTCGGAGCGCGACGGCCTGAGCGCGTTCGAGATTCCCGATCGCGATCCGGTACCCGCCAGTTCCACGGCAGAGTTCGACGGCCGGATAGTCGCGCTCTGGTCGGAAAGCAGTGGCAATCGCGCAACGGCAATCGTAAGACGAAACAACACGGGATGGTATGAGGCGTATAGCGTATCGATTTCTTGCAGCAATTAGCCCAGCACGTGGAGAGACGGGCGTCCTCGCCCGTCCGCGTAGGGACAGCCGCCCTCGGCTGTCCAGCCGAGCGAAGTTCGGCAGTTGCCTGCGCTCGCGGCAACCTCGATCCCGCCGTAGATTGTTGAATGCGTCCCTGATCATGGCCATGACTGCGGCAATGACCGCAGCAACCGCAACCGCGGCCACCCGCCCCCACTACGGCGGAACCTTGCGCGTCATGCTGCAATCGGCGCCGAACGCCCTCGACATCCCCGCAAACGCCACGCCCCCCGACTACTGGGACATGGCGCGCACGCTCTCACTGATCGGCGACACTCTCGTAACCCTGGACGCGCAAGGCCGCCCGCAGCCCGCGGTCGCCGTAGCCTGGCAGAGTGACCCGGGCGCCCGCCATTGGCAATTCGCGCTGCGCCGCGGAGTGAAGTTTCACGACGGCAGCTCGGCGTCCCCCGCAGCCGTAGCGCAGATTCTGGGCGCACTCCATCCCGGCTGGAATGTGCGCGCATCGGCGGATTCAATTTCGATCGAGAGCGAGACGGCCGTGCCGTCGCTGCTAGCCGAACTCGCGTTGCCGCGTAATCTCATTCTCAAGCGCAATGGGAGTGGCTTTCCCATCGGCACCGGCCCCTTCCTAGTCGCCGAGTGGCAGCCCGGGAAACTGCTCAAGCTGGCCGCGAATGAAGAGAGCTGGGCGGGCCGTCCTTTCGTAGAGGCGGTCGAAATCGAATTCGGCAAATCGCTGCGCGACCAGGCCATCGCGCTCGAACTGGACAAGGCCGACATCATCGAAACGGCGTCGCAGGCAGCCAACGGCGCGCAGCGGAAGGGCACGGCGTCAGCGTTGTCCCTGCCCGTGGAGTTACTGGCGCTGGCCTTCTCCCCGAATTCCAAGGCGCAGGATCCTCGCCTGCGAGAAGCACTGGCGCTCGCCATCGATCGCAAGCCCATCCAGTCCGTGCTGCTGAAGGGCGCGGGAGAACCTGCCGCCAGCATTCTTCCCAACTGGATGACCGGCTACAGCGCGGTCTTTTCCGCGCAGGCGAATCCGCAACGCGCCCGGGCCTTGCTGGCGGACTCGCGCCAGCCCGCGCTCAATCTGAGCTACGATCCCAGGGACCCGCAAGCGCAACTGATCGCCGAGCGCATTGCGCTCAACGCGCGCGAAGTTGGCATCACGGTGCAAGTATCGTTGTCCGGGGCGGAGGATCTTCGCCTGCTGCGCGTAGTGCTGCCAAGTCCCGATCCCCCGACGTCGCTCACCGAGGCGGCGCGGCAACTGGGATTGCCGCACCCCGCATTTCCGACGGCGCCTCGCGGCAACACCCTGGAAGATCTGTATCAGGCCGAGCGCAGTGCGCTCGATGGATATTCCGTCATACCGCTTTTCCATTTGCCGGTGGCGAGTGCGGCGAGCGCACGCGTGTGCGGCTGGGCGCCAGATCAAGACCGGTTGGGAGAGTGGACCGAAGCGGGACATTCCCTGGCCGACGTTTGGCTCGCGGATCAAAGACTGGCGGATCAACGAATGTCGGATTTGCGGGCAAACTCCCTTCCCCAGGCGGGCTCGCGATGAGCTTCCGCAAAAAACTTCTTCTGTTGTTTGCGGCGACCGTGCTGCTCTGCGTCGCGGTCATTTCGGCGTCGGTGTACAGCACCATTCGACGTTCGTTCGAACGCGCCGATCAGGACCGCGCGAATGCGGTTGCGGCTCAGTTTCGATCGGAGTTCCAGCGGAGAGGACAGGAGGTTGCGCGCAAGGTCGAGTCGGTGGCGGCCGGCGAAACCGTGCAGCGCATTGCCCTGGATATGAACCGCGGTGCCACCGACTCAGGCGATCACGTAAGCGAAGCGCGCACGCTTGCGGGTCAGCAGCAACTCGACTTTCTGGAACTCGTCGACAGCCGGGGCACGATCCTCTCCTCGGCGCAGTGGCAGGCGAAGTTCGGATATCCCGAAGCCGCCGTTCCTGCGGCCGCTGGAACGGCAGGAGCGTTCCTGAAACGCGAAGAGTTGCCGGAGGGCGCGACCCTCGGCCTGTTTGCCGTGCGCGTGGCCCGCGTCGGAGAACAGCCTTTGTACGTCATTGGCGGCGAACGGCTCGACCAGGGGTTCCTCTCGACGCTCGACATCCCCACCGGAACGCGCGTACTCCTCTATCAGAATCTGGACGCAAAATGGAATCCGAAATCGCTGCTCGATTTGAATGGGCCGGCCGCGGGCGTCGACAAGATCGCGCCGCTGGTCGCAAAAGTTCGCGACACATTGCAGGAATCTCAGGGCGTGATCCATTGGACTTCCGATTCCGCCGACGCCGAAGTGTTTCACGCCATCCCGCTGACCGGACCCGTCTTCAGCGTGGCGAGTCAGAGTGCGCTGAATCAAAGCCCGGCGAATCAGCAACTGCTCGGCGTTCTTCTCGTCGGTAGTTCGCGGCGTCCGCTGATCGAATTGCAGAGGCAGGTCGTCTCCACCGCCATGCTGGTCGGAGGTGTGGGAATTCTGGTGGCGGTGCTCGCCAGCCTGTGGTTCGCCGCTCGCGTCACGCGCCCCGTCGAGTCGCTGGCGGAGGCTGCGCGCCGCGTCGCAGCGGGCGATCTCACCGCCAAGGTCGAAGTTGAATCGGGCGATGAACTGGGCGAACTCGCCGCGTCGTTCAACCGCATGACGGAAGATCTCGCGCAGCAAAAAGAGCGCACGCTGCAAGCCGAGCGCGTCGCCGCCTGGCGCGAACTGGCGCGGCGATTGGCGCACGAATTGAAAAATCCTCTGTTCCCTCTGCAGGTCACGGTTGAAAATCTGATGCGCGCCAAACAAAAATCGCCGGAGATGTTCGAGGAAGTTTTTCACGAGGGGACGGCGACCCTGCTGGCGGAAATCGACAATCTGAAAACCATCATCGGCCGCTTCAGCGAATTCTCCAAGATGCCGCAACCGCAGCGCCAGCCGACGCAAGTCAATGAAGTAGTGCGGTCGGTGCTGCGCGTCTTTCATGCCCAGCTACAGGAGAAGAATCAGATTGCGGTGCGCACCGACTTGGCCGATACGTTGCCCGAAATTTCAGCCGATCCCGATCTGCTGCATCGTGCGCTGCAAAACCTGGTATTGAACGCAATCGACGCCATGCCGCAGGGCGGAGCGCTGACGATTCGCACCGCGACCCTGGGCGACCGGATTGAAATTTCAGTCTCTGACACCGGCTCCGGCCTGACCCCGGAAGAATGTGGCCGCTTGTTCACTCCTTATTACACGACCAAGCAGCATGGCACGGGGCTCGGCCTCGCGATTGTGCAGTCGGTGGTGAGCGATCACGGCGGCAAGATTTCCGTCGAGAGCACAAAAGAAAAAGGAACCACGTTTCGCATAGAACTCCCATACGATTTCTCGGCGTTCTCAGCGTCTCTGCGGTAGATTTGGGTTTGCATTTCAGTTGAGGTCAATAACCGTGGCGCAAAAAGCGCACTTACTGATCGTGGATGACGAGGCCAACACGCTGGCGTCGCTGTCGCGGGCGTTTCGCCTGGAAGGGCACGAAGCCGCCGTCTGCGACAACGCCAATAAGGCTCTGGAACTGGCCAAGTCGCAATCGTTCGACCTGATACTCTCCGACGTGGTCATGCCCGGCAAAGACGGCCTGGCGCTTCTCGAAGAACTGAAAGCGCAAGGCGTGCCGACTCCGGTCGTCATGATGTCCGGCCAGGCGCACATCGAAATGGCCGTGCGTGCCACGCGCCTCGGCGCCCTCGACTTCCTGGAAAAACCGATCTCCACCGAAAAACTGCTGCTCACCGTGGAGAACGCGCTGAAGCTAGGCCGCCTCGAGCGTGAGAATCGCGATCTGGAGCGCCGCCTCGGCAAACACGAAATCGTCTGGAAAGGCGAGACCATGCGCCGCGTGATGGCGCAGGTGGAGCGCGTCGCCGCCAGCGAAACGCGGGTCTGCATTCTCGGCGAGACCGGCACGGGAAAAGAACTGGTGGCGCGCACGCTGCATGAGCGCAGTCCGCGGGCAGGGCGCGCCGTTCGTCACGCTGAACTGCGCCGCGGTTCCGGCGGAGCTGATCGAATCCGAATTATTCGGCCACGAAAAAGGATCGTTCACCGGAGCCGCCGGCCGCCATCTCGGCAAATTCGAGCAAGCGCAGCACGGCACAATTTTTCTCGACGAAATCGGCGACATGCCGCTCACCATGCAAGCCAAGCTGCTGCGCGTGCTGGAAGAAGGCGAAGTGGAGCGCATCGGCGGCGAACACGCCATCGCGGTCGACGTGCGAGTCGTCGTCGCCACCCACCGCGACCTCGAAACGCAAGTGCGCGATGGCAAATTCCGCCAGGATTTATTTCACCGCGTCTTCGTCTTCCCCCTGCGCCTGCCCCCGTTGCGCGAACGCCGCGAAGACATTCCGGCGCTGATCGAGCACTTCGCCCTGCAGGTGAGCACCATCAACGGATGGAAGCCCATGCGCTTCACCGCAGACGCGATGGCCGCGCTGCAAGAACATGCGTGGCCGGGCAACGTCCGCGAACTCAGAAACGCGGTCGAGCGACTGATGCTGCTGGCAACTTCCGACGAAGTCACGCCGAAACCGTGGCGCTGGCGCTGCCCGCATCGGTTGCAGCGCTTGATTCCGCATTTGCAGGCATCGGCCCGCTGGCCGACCGCGTGCGCGCCTTCGAGAAGCAAACCATCCTGGCAGAGTTGAAACGCAATCACCACCAGATCTCAAACACGGCGCGCGCGCTGGGGCTGGAGCGATCGCATCTTTATAAGAAGGCCGAGCAGGTGGGAATTGATCTGAAAGCGGTCAAGAACGACGGCGACCGTTGACACTACTTAAATATTGTCTTGTTTTGTCGCGAATACACAAGGCCCGTCCTGTTCCGTTTGCAATTTCCCTCCCCCACAGACGACAATCGCATCGTGCCCAGCACTAGCTTTTATCAGGACCCGCAAACTGTCAGCCCCTTTCGTCCCGGCGCGCTGGTGATCGCGACCTTGACCAACCCGCGCGAAAAATTCTGGGGCGCGATTCTCCATCTTTCGGCCGAAGGCCTCAGCCTGCGCGGCGTCGATGTCGCGTCGTTCGACGATCTGGCCTCGCAGATCAAGAGCGGCGAACCCTTCACCTCCGGCGTCGTCTTCTTTCCCATGCACCGCGTGGAGCGCATGGAACTCGACCTTCCCGAGGGAGACATTCTGTCGCTCGCCCAGCGCTTCGCGCAGAAGACCGGCCAGGATCCCGCCCCGCTTCTGGTGAGCGAGTTCCTCGGCAGCGCCAGAGGAGGACACGCTGGAGGAGAAAGACCGCGGTGAACTACCGGCAGATCCTGACCGCGCCCAATCAGCTCACGCTGCTGCGCATGATCTTTCTGCCCTTCATCGTCATCAGTCTGGTCAAGCACGATTTCAAATGGGCGCTGGCGCTGTTTATTCTCGCCGGATTGAGCGACGGCCTCGACGGCCTGCTGGCCCGCACCCTGCATCAGCAAACGCTGCTCGGCCAGTATCTCGATCCCATCGCCGACAAGATGCTGATGAGCACTCTGTTTCTTGTGCTCTCGATCGAACACATGATTCCCTGGAAATATACGGTCGTGGTGTTCAGCCGCGACATCTCCATTCTGATGATCAGCGGCGTGCTGTTCATGATTGCCGGCCTGCGCGATTTTCGTCCCAGCATCTTCGGCAAGGCCAACACCTTCGCGCAAGTGGCTGCGGTTTTTTTCGTGCTGCTGTTGCCGATCGAGCCCGTAGGCTGGGTCTGGATTGCGCGCCTCACCTTCCTCCGCGCCACCTTCATCTTCACCATCGTCTCCGCCGTGCACTACGCATTGCTGGTGCAGCACCGTCTGCATGCGCACGCCTCCGCGCTCAAAGCGTAGCCATCGAGACCTGGGGATCTCGCCCCATTTGACCCATTTTCCAACCGGCACCTAGAATGAAAGATTCGTACGGCGTTCGCGAACTCATCCATGGCACTGCGCCTCTATAACACTCTTTCCGGGAAGATCGAAGACTTCCATCCGCTCGACGGCAACCGCGTCCGCATGTACGCCTGCGGGCCGACCGTCTACGACTACGGCCACATCGGCAATTTCCGTACATTTATCGCCGTCGATCTTCTCTATCGCTTCCTGCGCCAGAGCGGATACGACGTCCGCTACGTCATGAACATCACCGACGTGGACGACAAGATCATTCGCAACTCCGCGCGCGACGGCGTGACCGTGCAGCAATACACCGCGAAGTTTGCCCAGGCATTCCTCGAAGATTCGGCCACGTTGAACATCGAGCAGCCGGTTCTGGTGCGCGCCACCGAACATATCAACGAGATGGCGGACTTCATTGCCGAACTGGTGAAGAAAGGTTTCGCCTACCGTACCGACGACGGCTCCTACTATTTCCGCATTGCGAAGTTTCCCGGGTACGGCAAGCTTTCGAAAAAAGATTTTGCCGGCATGACCGACGGCGCGCGTGTCGACGTGGACGAATACGAAAAAGACAGCGCCCGCGACTTCGCCCTCTGGAAGGCTCCCAAGCCGGGCGAAGCCTCGTGGGAGACGCCGATCGGGCCGGGGCGTCCGGGCTGGCACATCGAGTGCTCCGTCATGTCGATGGAGCAACTCGGGCCGAGTTTCGACCTGCACGCCGGCGGCGAAGACCTGATTTTCCCGCATCACGAAAACGAAATCGCGCAGTCGGAGTCGCTCAGCGGCCAGCCGTTCGCGCGCTACTGGTTTCATGCGCGTTTTCTGCTGGTCGAGGGCCAGAAGATGTCGAAGAGCCTCGGGAATTTCTTCACCATCCGCGACCTCGTGCTGCGCGGCCACAAACCGTCGTCGATCCGCTGGCTGCTGACGCAGGTGCCCTATCGCAATCAATTGAACTTCACTTTCGATGGCTTGAAGTCGGCGGCAAGTTCGGTAGAGAAACTGCGCAACTTCCGTTTCCGCCTGACGAATACGCAGTTTCCCGCGGGCGCAACCCCAGCAATGGCGCAACTGGCGGACGAAACCATCGCGCAAATGAAGAGCGCCCTCGACGACGATCTGAACACCGCCGAAGCGCAAGCCGCCATGTTCGACATGTTGCGCAAAGCCAACACCGCCCTCGATGCCGGCGGAAGTCCGCCAGGACGACGTGAAGCCGCTGCTCGGAGCACTGGAAAAGTTCGACGAGATATTCGGCGTGCTGAAAGATGACGACCAGCCCAAGATGAAAGCCATCCTCGACTGGGCCAAAGCCGAAGGACGCGAAAAAGAAATCAGCCCCGAATTGCTGGAGATCGCCGGCTCCGCACAACTCGCCGACGAACAGAGTCAATCAGAAGCTCGCCGAAATGGAAGCCGCGCGCAAAGCGCGAAACTTCAAAGCATCCGACGCGCTGCGCGCCGAACTGACCGCCGCCGGCATCATCGTCGAAAACACGAAAGATGGCGTGCGCTGGAGAAGAAAGTAGAGATAGTAATGAATTGCGTCTCAATTGTCATCCTGAGCGAAGCGACCTACTGTCTGCTGAGCAGTGACAAGAACGCAGGTCCTTCGCTTCGCTCAGGATGACAAACTCTACAAGATCGCAACTCTCCGAAATCCCATGCTGTCCCTCGACGACTACTCCGCGAAGCCGAACAAGCCCACGGCCATCTCTGCGCCGGGCAGGTGCTGGGCGTGCGCCTGGCCATGCTGGGCCTCGACAAACTGGGCATCGAAGACCCGCGCGGAAAAGACCGCAAGCGCCTCGTCACCTTCGTCGAAATCGACCGCTGCGCCACCGACGCCATCGCCGTGGTCACCGGATGCCGTCTCGGCAAGCGCGCCCTGAAATTCCGCGACTGGGGAAAGATGGCCGCGACCTTTCGTGGACGTGAGCACTGGCAAAGCCATCCGCATCGCCGCCAAAGAATCGTCCAAGGCGCTGGCGCGCGCAATGCATCCCGAAATCGAAAGCAAGAACCAGCAGCAGATGCTGGCCTATCGCGAAATGGCGGAAGACGACTTGTTCACGAACCAATGGGTGAAGGTCGAACTCCCCGCCGAAGAATTCCCCGGCTACAAGGGCGAGCGCATCGTCTGCGCCGAATGCGGCGAAGGCATCAATTTCCACCGCGAAGTGGTGCGCGACGGGCGAGTGTTGTGCCGGGCCTGCGCGGGCGAACGGTATTACGAGATCCTATAGACAGTGGCGAGCTTTGCTCGCCTCGGACAGCCGGGGGCGGCTGTCCCTACGCGGGCTTTCTCTGACTGCTCGTACGCATGCGCCACTCGCAGCACCGTCGCCTCATCAAAGTGCCGCCCAAACAACTGCAGCCCAATCGGCAGCTTCTCGTGATTCTCGCCGCACGGAACCGAAATCCCCGGAATGCCCGCCAGATTCGCCGTCACCGTGTAGATATCCGCGAGATACATGGCCAGCGGATCATTCACCTTCTCGCCCAGCCGGAACGCCGGAGTCGGGCAGTCGGCGCGGCGATCACATCCACTTTCTTGAAAGCCTCATCGAAGTCGCGCGTCAGCAGCGTGCGCACTTTCTGCGCTTTCAAATAATACGCGTCGTAGTAACCGGCGCTCAGCGCGTAGGTCCCGAGCATGATGCGGCGCTTCACTTCCATGCCGAATCCGCCGTCGCGGCTCAGCCGATACATCTCAGAAAGATTGCTCGCCTTGGCCCGGAACCCGTAGCGCACGCCGTCATAGCGCGCCAGGTTCGACGAAGCTTCCGCCGTGGCCACAATGTAATAAGCGGGAATCGCATACTCGGTGTGCGGCAAACTCACCGGCACAATCTCGCATCCCAGCTCAGCCAGCTTCTGAATCGCGGCCTCAACCGCCGCGCGCACTTCAGGATCGAGCCCCGAGCCGAAATATTCTTTGGCCACTCCGACTTTCAAGTGCCTGAACTTCGCACCGGCTTCTCCAGTTCCGCCACATAGTCGGGCACGGGCACCTCGGCCGAAGTCGAATCCATCGGATCGCGCCCCGCAATCGTGCGCAGCACCAGCGCCACATCCTTCACCGTTTTCGCAAACGGGCCGATGTGATCGAGCGACGAAGCAAACGCAATCAGCCCATAGCGCGACACGCGTCCATAGGTCGGCTTCAATCCGACCACGCCGCAAAACGACGCCGGCTGCCGAATCGAGCCGCCGGTATCGGAACCAAGCGTCGCCACCGCCATCTCCGCCGCAACCGCTGCCGCCGATCCGCCCGACGATCCGCCCGGCACGCGGCTCTTGTCGCGCGGATTGTGCACCGCGTGATACGCCGAGTTCTCATTGGACGAGCCCATGGCAAACTCATCGCAGTTGAGCTTGCCCAGAATCACCGCGCCCGCCGCTTCCAGGCGCGCCACCGCCGTGCAGTCATACGGCGGAATAAAATTGTCCAGAATTTTCGAACCGGCAGTGGTGCGCACGCCGCGCGTCACCATGACGTCTTTGATCGCGACCGGAACTCCCGCGAGCGGCGGCAAAGGCTCGCCCTCGGCGGCCATCGCGTCGATCCGCCCGGCCTGCGCCAGCGCGCGCTCCTCGCAGAGAGTCAGAAACGCGCCAATCTCGCGGATCTTCCTGCCGGATGCGCGCGTAGAACTCGCTGCGCCAGACGCAGTCGCGGTCGTCTCGCCGCCTGCGATCGCGCTGCGGATGTCGTCAATCGTCGCAGTCGTCATCGATCATCTCATCTCTCGATCACCTTCGGAACCTCGAAGAAACGTGCCGTCCGTATCCGGAGCATTCTTCACCGCAACGTCGTGCGGCAGCGACTCCCGCAGGCCTTCCTTCACATCCTCGCGGATGGCGTAGGCAAAGCGGTCGCTTCCCTGCCGCGACTCATCCACGCCGTAGCGATCCGAAACCTGCGCCATGGGCTCGACTTTCTCGGTCTCCAGTTCGCTGAGCCGCTCGACATATTCAAGAATGGAATTCAAATCGCGCAGCATGCGCGCGCGCTCTTCTTCGGTCAACTCGAGGTTGGCCAGATCGGCCACGTAGGCAACGTCTTTGTCGGTAACTTTCATTTCACGTACGGCTTTCACCACGAATTCAATCCGCTTCACCGGAGTCGCGGAATACTTGTTGATCACGGCCACATAACGCGGCGCCAGATTGGCAAGCTCCCGCCGCCATCCCGCATCGGCAACTTCCACCCGCAGAATACCGCCGGAAAAACTCAGCGCCCGCGTCCGCTCGGCCACCGCACTGCCACACGCCATCGGCCAGGCCAGCAGCGCGCTCTCGCTGGCCGGCGCGCGATGGAGAGCTTTGGCGATAATGGTTTCCAGGCCAGCGGAAGCGCGGTTCAAGGCATGACTCCAAAATCGCGAACGCGATCGGAACGGCGATTAGAACGACAACGATTGTAGCATCGGAAAATGTTCGCGCTCCGCACTATGCGGCAGAGGACGCAGCCGCCGCAGCCTTCGCCCGCTTCTTGGTAAGCTTCCGCAGGTGCGTAGCCGAATACAGACTTCCCCGGCAGCGCCTCGCCCCGCATAAACACGGCGCATCCTCGTCGCCATCGTAGAGGTTGTAGTCGTAGGTCAATTCTTCTCCGGCCTCAATATCGCGCTGCGCGATGATCCACATCTTGCCCCGGATCTGATCGGTCTCGCAGTTCGGTTTGCAGGAATGATTGACGAACGCGGCCACTCCATAGCCGTCGATGATGCATTTGCCGCCGTCCAGGCCAAACAGATACGTGTTTCCAAAGTCGTCGTAAAGATCGTCGGCCTGTTCGTAAGTGAGGTGTTCGCCCACGTATTCCACGATCAGCGTCCCTTTGCGAATCGGCCGCGTGGTGTAGCAACCGTAGGAATGAATGCGCGACTGGCGAATGATGAGCGTCATAGAGCGTTGGTCGATTTTATCTGGAATCGATTATCTTTGGCGTTGCCAGATAAGCTGCCAGGTGCGGACTGCGCGGCATCGGGTTGGCTCGCAAGCCAATAGACGGCACTTCCGAGGGCCCGATGGTTTGCATACCACCCGCTTCTCTGAAAAAATACAGTAAAGCAACCCTGGGGTTCCTGCGGATGTCTGTAAATTGGAAGCTTTGCACTGCTGTTGGCGCTCGGCCTGAGTGCGTATTCTTTCCTGGCCGGCCTGTTGGCGTTATTCAGCAAGGATCCCGCGTCGGGCCGATTGGGTGAGACGGCCCGCCGCGCCGGAATCGCCACGTTCGCCGCCGTGCTGCTGGCGGGCATCGTTCTGGTGCTGGCCGCGTTCAACGACGACTTCTCCATCGCCTACATTTTCCATCACAGCAACCGCGACTTGCCGATCGCGTATAAGTTCGCCGTGCTGTGGTCCGGTCAGGAAGGTTCGCTGCTGTTCTGGTCGCTGCTGCTGGCCGGCTACGGATTCGTTCTTCGCCTGCGCTACAAGACCGATCAGCGGCTCTTCGCCTACGCGTCGGTGATCATCGCCTCGGTGCAGGTCTTCTTTCTGCTGATTCTGAATTATGCGGCGCACCCGTTCGCCGTCATGCAAGGCACGCTCCCCGCGGATGGCACCGGCCTGAATCCGCTCCTGCAATATCCCGAGATGGTCATCCATCCGCCCATGCTCTATCTCGGATACGTAGGCTTCACCGTGCCTTTCGCCTTCGCGTTGGGCGCGCTCATCATGAAGTATCCCGGCGAAAAATGGATTCACATCACCCGCCGCTGGACCATGGTGACCTGGTGTTTCCTGACCATCGGCGTTTTCCTCGGCGCGCACTGGGCGTACGCGGTCCTCGGATGGGGCGGTTACTGGGGATGGGATCCAGTGGAAAATGCCTCGCTGATGCCCTGGCTCACCGGCACCGCGTTTCTGCATTCCGTCATGATGCAGGAAAAACGCGGCATGTTGAAAGTCTGGAACATGTCGCTCATCTTCGCGACCTTCCTGCTCTCGATGCTGGGGACGTTCCTCACGCGATCGGGCGTGATCAGTTCGGTGCACGCATTCGCGCAGTCCTCAATCGGCACGTGGTTCCTGGTCTTCATCGGCTTGACCCTCGCCGTCTGCACTTTCTTCCTGATCCAGAACCGGTCGCACCTGAAGAGCGAGCACAAATTGGAGTCGCTGGTTTCGCGTGAATCCAGTTTCCTGTTTAACAATCTCTTGTTGCTGGTCGTCTGCTTCACGATATTGTGGGGCACGTTTTTCCCGATCTTGTCGGAATTCATTCAAGGCCACAAGGTCACGGTCGGCCCGCCCTTTTTCAATCGCGTAGCCGTCCCGGTTGCCTTGCTGCTCTTGCTGCTGACCGCCGTCGGGCCGCTGCTGGCCTGGCGTAAGACGTCGGTAGAAAGCCTGAAGCGGAATTTCCTTTTCCCCGCGATTGGCTCGGTCGCCATCGGCGTGATGATGATTGTTTTCGGCGTGCGTCCCTGGGAAGATCCATCGTTCTTCTACGCCACCATGGCCGCCGTTCTCTCGGCGCTGGTGATCTTTACTGTTGTTGCCGAATTCCTTCGCGGAGGCCGCGTCATAGCCGGCAAGAGCCAGCAGAATTTGTTCTCCGCCATGGTTCACCTCTACCACCGCAACACGCGCCGCTATGGCGGATACATCGTCCACTTCGGCGTGGCGCTGGTGGTGATTGGCATCCTCGGAACGCCTTTCAATAAAGAAGTAGAAAAAGAAATGGGCTTTGGCGACAAAATTAACATCGGCCCCTACACCCTGGTCTGCCAGTCGTACACGCAGGACGACAATCCCAACTACGCCAACGAGTGGGCCATCATCAACGTGTTCCGGGGCGGCAAGCAGATTACGACCATGTATCCCGAGCGCCGCTTCTATAAAGCCAGCCAGCAGCCGCAGACGCTGCCGCGCATTTACCCCAGCTTCCGCGAAGATTTTTTTCTGGTGACCGATCTCTATCTGGTCTATGAAGGCAAGAACGACACCACTGGGCGGCCCATCATTAAGGCGCACGTGAATCCGCTGGTCCCATGGATTTGGATTGGCCTGGTCATCATGGTCTTCGGCACGATTGTTGCCCTGGTACCGAATGCCGCCCCCGTCCAGGTAGCCGCAACCGTGCCGGCGCGCGCTCCGGCGCATGTAGGAGCAGGTGACTGAGATGAAGTTGTCCATAATCACCCTCACCCCGTGGTACAAGTCCGACCCGAAGCGGTGCTCGAAATTTTCTATGAATTGTCATCCTGGGCGAAGCGAAGGACCTGCTTTTTGCCGCAAAATGCAAATCCCCTTTCGTCGCTGGCTGCAGGCCGCCACTCTCACCGCCGCCGTATTCCTCTTCCTCGGCGCCGGCAATACCGACGCGCGCTTCAAAGACCTCGGCCATCGCATGATGTGCACCTGCGGATGCGGCCAGGTGTTACTGGAATGCAATCACGTCGGCTGCCAGTCCTCCGACAAGATGCGCAATGAACTGCAGGCCGCGCTCGACCGAGGCGATAACGACGACCTAATCCTGCAAGGCTTCGTGCAGGCATACGGGCCGACCGTAATCGCCGCGCCCACCGCCACCGGTTTCAATCGCGTGGCCTGGATCATGCCCTTCGTAGCGTTGGCCCTGGGCATCGCGTTCGTGATTTACGTCGTCCGCGCGTGGAAGAATCGTCCCGAACCTGCTCTCGCCGATGGCATCACCATCCCGCGCGGCAGCGAACTAGACGAGTTCCGCGAGAAAGCCCGCAAGGAGACCGATTTATGACGAGCAAGTGTGGCCGGATCAGGTGTGGTCAGATCAAGGGTGGTCAGATCAAGTGTGGCGCGGACACTCCTGTCCGCGAAAAGCCGCGATCTGGGAACGAATTCTGGGACAAGAAGGCCACCCGATGAACTCCGCTCAAGCCGCGAAGCGGCGCAAGAATGCAGCCCACGGCGCAAGCCGTGGGTCAGGAGCGGCCAACGACCTAGCCCCGAAGGGGCGAAAGAAGGAGGACGCCCGATGATCCTTTTCGTGTGCGCCGTTTTTACCCTCGCCTGTCTCTACTACGTTTTCTTCTTTCCCGGCGAAGTCTACGCCGGAGAAGAAAAGACGCGCCTCGGCTATCTCCGCGAGCGCAAGGAAGCGGTCTACGAAAACCTGCGCGATCTGAATTTCGAATACAAGGCTGGCAAGGTGCCGGACGCGGACTATCAATCCATGCGCGCGTCGCTCGAAGAGGAAGCGGCCGCGATCATGGCCGAGATCGCTCGGCTGGAGCAGGCTGCGGGACAGGTGGTGTAAGTGCGTGAGCCGGACTCGAAAAGACGCAAATCAAACGGCGAACACCGAGCTCGAGGTGGTCAAACGGGACGACGGCACGTTTGACCTCTTCTTGAACCGCAAACTCGACCGCAGCCGCATCCCCGAAACGTGGCTGCCGGAAGAGCTTTGTGTGCGCTTCGGATTCTGCGGTGAGGAGTACGATTCGATTCTGCGCGAAGTCAATCAGAGCGGCAGGACAACCGTTGTTTTCTGATGGCTCACGGCAACTGTAATTTCCCAATAAGGAGTTGTTTTGAGAAAAGTCGCACAGTCCGCCTTACTAGCCGCGATCGTCGCGCTATCCCTCGCCTCGGCCGCCGCCCAGACCCTAACCGGCACCGTAACCAACGGCACCACCGGCAAGCCCGCCGCGGGAGATGAAGTCATCCTCATCAACCTCGCTAACGGCATGGACGTGGCCGCCAACACCAAGGCCGACAGCGCCGGAAAATTCAGCTTCAAAGTCACCGTCCCCGGTCCGCATCTCATTCGCGCCGTTCATCAAGGAGTTACCTATCATCAGATGGCGTCTCCCGGCGTCAACACGGCCGACGTTCAGGTGTATGACGTAGCGACCAAAGTCGCCGACCTCGGCGTGACCGCCGACGTCCTCCGCTTCCAGGCAGACAGCGGAACCCTGCAGGGCGTGCGCCTGTTCGTCGTCAGCAACACCTCTTCTCCCGCAAAGACGCAGATGAACGATCACAATTTCGAGTTCTATCTGCCGCCCGGCGCCAAGATTGGGGAAGTCCAGGCCCGCGCGCCCAACGGCCAGCCGATCGCCGCCGACGCCACGCCCCAAGCCGATAAGAACCGCTACGCCCTCGCCTTCCCGCTTCGTCCGGGAGAAACGCAGTTCCAGATCGAGTACACGCTGCCCTACTCGGGCCAGATCAATATCGATCCCAAGCCGCTCTATGCCGCCGAGCACGTTGTGATCGTGCTTCCCAAGTCGATGCACTTCAAGGCCGCAACCGGATCGAACTTCCAGTCCATGCAGGATCCCAACCAGGCCGACACGATGGTTGAAGTGGCGCAGCAGGTCAAGCCAGGCCAGCCGCTCGGCTTCAGCCTCGAAGGCACCGGAACCATTAACGAGTCGCCCAGCCAGGTTGCCTCCGGAGCCGCCCAACAGCAGGCACAACAGCAGGGTTCCGACAATCGGCCCGGCGGCGGACTGGGCGCTCCCATCGACGCTCCCGACCCGTTGAAGAAGTATCAGCTGTATATTCTCGGCGGATTCGCCCTGCTGCTCGCCATCGGCGGATGGGTGGTTACAAAACGGCAATCGGGAGTGGCCGTACCCGGTACCCAGTACCCCGTACCCAGTGCCGCATCTTCTGGCGGCCACAGCGCAGTCGTGCGTCCTGCGGCGGCGCCGGCGTCCGCGGGCGGCGCTTCGTCCGCAAAATCTTCGATGTTGCTCGAAGCGCTGAAAGAAGAAATGTTCCAACTCGAAGTGGAACGGAAACAAGGCAAGATCACTCCCGCGGAGTACGACAAAGCCAAAGCCGCGCTAGACCAAACGCTGGAGCGGGCACTGAAACGCCAAAGCTAAACCGTGTGTGGCGCGGACGCTCCTGTCCGCGAGCCGCTAAAGTATTTATTCCTCAAAGACCTGGCGGGAAACCGCCTCAAAAACAGACGAGAAATTCGAGCCAAGTGATTGATTTATAAATACTTTACAGATAAGTCCTTATTCCTCAAAGACCTGGCGTCCCTCACGCCCTAAGTCCTTCATTCTTAAAGACCGCACCAGAGGGGTCCAAGCCGATTCCAACCACCTGAGCCGGGTCAGAACCACCCGCATCCAATACAATGTCATCCGAACGACCGAGGCATTCTTTATGAGCAACATCTTCAAGACCACGCTCCTGCTGACCGCCATGACCCTGCTGCTCATGCTGGCGGGGCGGGCCTTCGGCGGCCAGAACGGCATGCTCATGGCGCTCATCTTTGCCGCCATCATGAATTTCGTCGCCTACTTTTTCTCCGACAAGATCGCGCTTGCCACCTATCGCGCCCAGCCCGTTGGCCGCGACGATTTGCCGCGCGTCTATAACATCGTCGAGCGCCTGGCGCAAAAAGTCAGCCTGCCGATGCCCAAGGTCTACCTCATCCCAACCGATTCGCCCAACGCCTTCGCCACCGGACGCAATCCGAACCACGCTTCTGTGGCCGTAACCCAGGGCATCCTCGGACTGCTCAACGACGACGAACTGGAAGGCGTGCTGGCCCACGAACTCGGCCACGTGCGCAATCGCGACATTCTCATCAGTTCGATCGCCGCTACTTTGGCCGGCGCGATCACCTGGCTCGCCTCGATCGCCAAGTGGGGCATGATTTTTGGCGGCATGAGAGGCAGCCGCGAAGATCGCGGCGGAGGCGGGGGTATTGCAGCCATTGCCATGATCTTCCTCGCCCCGTTCGCCGCCATGCTGATTCAGTTGGCCGTCTCGCGCTCCCGCGAATACGGAGCTGACGACACTGGAGCCCACTGGACCGGCAATCCCTACGCGCTGGCCAGCGCCCTCGGAAAAATCGAAGCCTATTCCCGTCGCATGCCTCTGGTGGCGAGCCCATCGACGGCGCATCTTTTCATCATTCAGCCGTTCTTAGGCGGGATGAGTTTCGGCAACTTGTTCTCGACCCATCCGCCGACCGCGAAGAGGATCGAGCGCTTGACGGGAAGACCGGCGGAATTTCTCCAGTAGAGACGCAGCTTGCTGCGTCTCAGGGCAGCGGCGGATCATCGGCGGCAACGGAGACGCGGCAAGCCGCGTCTCTACGCTGTGACCCCGGTAACCGTCTCCTCTGCCATCCCGCATAGTAGAATCGGCTCCAATGGCTCCCGAAACTCTGGTGGCAACCGCGCGCCGCGCGGCGGAACTCGAGAAGAGTCTGCGCCGCGTCATCCGCGGCAAAGATGACGTCCTTCGCCTCGCCCTGGTTTCCATCTTCGCCAAAGGCCACCTGCTGATCGAGGGCGTCCCCGGAGTCGGCAAGACCACGCTAGGCCAGGCGCTCGCCCGCGCCATCGACTGCAGCTTTCAGCGCATCCAGTTCACCAGCGACATGCTGCCCTCGGACGTGCTGGGCATCTCGATCTACTCCGCCATCGAGCAGAAATTTGAATTCAAGCGCGGACCAGTGTTCGCCAACGTCCTGCTGGCCGACGAAATCAACCGCACCACTCCGAAGACGCAGTCCGCGCTGCTCGAGGCCATGAACGAGGGCCAAGTCACCATCGACGCGCACTCTTATCCGCTGCCGCAACCATTCCTGGTTCTCGCCACCCAGAATCCCATCGAGCACCACGGCACCTATCCCTTGCCCGAGTCGCAACTCGACCGTTTCCTGATGCGAGTTCGCATGGGATATCCCGAAGGCAACGCCGAGCGCGAGATTCTGCGCGCCGAAGCCGGCGCCGCCCAACTGGAAAACCTGCGCCCTGCGCTCAATGCCGCCGACGTAGTCGAAATTCAGCAAGCCGTGGCCCAGGTCCACGTGGACGAATCGCTCATCACGTACATGCTGAACATCGTCAACAAAACCCGCGAGTCCGAATATCTCTCCCTCGGAGTTTCTCCCCGAGGTTCGCAGATGCTCTACCGCGCCGCCCAGGCGATGGCCTTCCTCGAGGGCCGCGATTACTGCACTCCCGAAGATTTCAAGCCCCTGGTCGTCTCCGTCTTCGCCCACCGCGTCGTAGTAAGTTCTCTCTACACCTCCACCCTGAAAAAATCCGAGCAATCCGAACAAGTGCTGCGCGAGATCGTGGAGAGCGTGCCGGTGCCGGTGTAGTTCTCAGGTCTTAGGTGTTAGGTCTTGGGTCTTAGGTTTCGACCCAACCGTCTATTCCGTAGCACAGAAAAAGGGCGGGATCCAAATCCCGCCCTGCATCGCCATTCCGATCTTCGCGCCGCTACGGGCATCTGGCGAACTTGAACGCCCCAATGTGCGAGTTCCAATCAAACGAGCCGTTCACTTTCTGGTATTGGTTGGTGTACCAGAATGTGCAATCGTCACTCGGGTCAACTTGCAGCGCGGTGTAGTCGCCCCACCGGCTCAGCCCGCCGTTTTGCGATCCGGCACCCTCCAGGATGCTGGCTTCGGTTTCCATGGTGCCCAGTGCATCGGTGGGCACGCGGCCCGTAAAGCGAATTGCGGGGTGAATCGTGCTGCTGGAGGCGCTGTAACCGATGGCGATATCGTTCAATTTATCCATGGCTGCGCTCGCCATCCAGCGGTAGGTCGCGTCCGGGGCGAAGGTGCCTTGCTGATGCACGGTTACGGCGCCGCTCGGGTCCAGGATTTCATACCAGCGGATCGCCACATGGCCCCCGCTGCCGACGGCATGGTTCACCACCACGCGCTCGTGATCGGAAAATTTCCGGTACGCCATGCGATACATGAGCCGGTCGCCCAAAGTATCCAACAATTCCGTTGTACCTTTTTGCGGAACGCAGGTGCCCCCGTTCCCACAGGCAAGGTTGGAGTTAGCCACCGGGAGATTCGTCGCTGCCGACAGCGCAGCTGTACCCGCCGTGAAGTTCAGCTTGAGTTTGCGCAGCCGCAATTGGCCGGGATTGTTGTTTTGCCAGGTCAGGAAGAGTCCGGGGGTCCCGTCGGCCGGGGGAGTGGGGCCATCCAGATCGGAGGGCAGGTAAGCACCCTCGCTGGTGGGCGTCCGGACGCAGATCTGCTTTGCGGTCTTGTCTCCCGCGAGCATCTTTGTGCGGTCAAATCCGCAGATGTCGGCGCCGGCGAAAAACAGTGCCTCTTGGAAAATGTTATAGGTGGCCAGGTACGCGCTGTTGCTGGTGGTGGGCCAAACGCTCAACTTCGGATAGTCGTTCAGATTGGTGCCAAAGGAGTACGCATAAAGGGTGTAAGCCCCGGTCGGATTGTTGGTCTTGGACACGGCCACGCACTCCGAAAAAGTGGTGAAGTTGGTGCTGATGCCGACGTCGCTGATGACCCAACGGTCCGCCAGTCGGTCATAGTTCACAATCGGGTCGCTCGCTCCGGCCTTGCAGTTACCGCCGAGCGGACCAAAAAAGGTGGGGAGATTGGTTGGACCCGAAAGCAGCACGCCGCTTTTGCTGTAAACCGCCAGCCGCACATTCACCGTCTGCACCATATAGTTGGGCCCGACGGCCAGGTTCACGTCCGAAGGCGCGTAGTTTTTCGCCGCGATGCCATCGAAGGCGGACCCTTTCGTTGTCGAAACGAAGGGCATGACTTCATTTTGCAACACGGTGTCTGCCGCCACGGGAGCGGCGCCGGCGCGAGATCCCAGCGGAACCGGCTTGGGGCGAGGAGCTTCTTTTTCTCCAATGCCCAATTCGTCGATCGGCAATTCCGAGAGCGGCTGCGAGATCGCGAATGCAGAAGGATATTTTACGGTTGCGTTCGTGTTGGCGTGTTGCGCGAATGCTTGCGCTGCGATCAGCGCGAAAACAGACGCCAGGAATACCTTGGGGAAGGCTCGAAACATTGATGATTCCTCCGTCGAAATTGGAATACGGTTAAGACTAGGGAAATCCCCAGCCATTGTCGTGCTCAGAGCGACCTGCGTAGAGCGCCCTGCTTCCCTTGTCCTGCTTGTGGCGGAGTGTCTTGGGTGGCCTGGGACGCACGACCACGCGCAATACACGAACGAAGTGATTTTGTAGGATACACGATCGCAAGGCGATACCCAAAACACAGAAGGGCATGCAACGCAGTGCCAGTTCGACGCGTCTACTCGCCCGCGGCCACCGGCGGCGGCTGCAAACTGGAAAGACGCGAGATCGCCGCCACCATCATACCGGAGAGAAACTGCATGGTGGCGACATCATTGCCGTCAAACGCATGGGGCGTCGACGACAGCACCTCGAAAACACCGAGCGTACGCCGGAAATGGCGCAGCGGAGCGACCAGGATGGAGCGCGCGCCCAGCCGCCGGCAACTCGCCCAATCCACTCGCGGGTTCGACTCGGCATCGTGGCAAAGCAGCACTTCGCCCGTGCGGACGCATTCGGCCGAGAGTCCACTATCGGTTTGCAGGCGAACCCCAATATCCGGAGCCGTGCGGCCGGTGCGCGCCCGGCAAACAATCTCGTTGCCTCGGCGCAGTGCGATGGCAGCCCCGGTCGCGCCGGTTAAAGTTTGCGCTTTTTCGGCGATGATGCTGATGCCCGGCTCAAGATCAATTTCGGCGGTGTCGATCAATGTATGCGGCGCCGAGATGGGTCCATGATGGCGCGACCGCAGACGGTGGCGAGTGGAGAAAGCGGCCGCTTCGGCGAACTCGGCCTGAGCCTCCGCCGGTGTCCGCGGAACACTGTAGAGCAGCGATCGTACCAGGCGGTCCAGTTCCGCATCTTCAATCAGGTGCGCGGTCTGCTGCCCGCGAAGCGACCCTCCCAGCAGGCGCGAAAGACTCAGCATCGCGCTGCTGCCGCAGGCCAGACACCGCGGCGTGTTGTTCTCGCTCAGCAGTTCGCATTGCACGCAAAATACTGCCGACTGCAATGACAAAAAATTCACACCGGCGGCCGTTAGTGAACGCTGCATGTGGATGGTTTCCTTTGGACGGACAAGGAAGGATGAGGGTAAACACTCGCGCGCACCGGAGTAAGTGACAGCGCTGGTTCGGCCTGTGGATAATGGGTCGGGAACATCGAAGATTCCAGTAGAAAATGAATGCGCCTTCAGGCGCTGCCCGGGCCCATCTATAATTCCGCTCATGTCATTTCTCCGGTTCCTCATGCTGTTGTCGCTCGTGGTCTGGTTAGGCGGAGTGATTTTTTTGGCCTTCGTACTCGCACCCACCGCATTTTCGCCCGGGCTTCTTCCCACCCGCCACATGGCGGGATCGATCGTAGGCCGTTCGCTCGATTTGCTGCATTACATGGCCATCGTTTCCGGAATTGTCTTTCTGATCGCGTCGATGCTCTACAGCCGGATGGCCACGGGGAATGCGCGGCCGCTGGCGGCGCGGCACCTTCTGATCGTGCTGATGCTGCTGCTGACGGTGATCTCGCAGTTCGCCATTTCTCCGAAAATGCACGCCATTCGCGCCGAGGTGGGCGTGATCGATACCGTCCCGCTGGACAGTCCGCAGCGTATGGAATTCAACCGCCTGCATGTGTGGTCGGAAAAGTTCGAGGAGGCCGTGCTTCTGCTGGGGCTGGTGGCGCTCTACATGACCGCGCAAGCGTTGCGTTGAGTTTCTTATGGAGAGCGGGGCGTCCCCGCCCGGCCGCCGGGTGAGGCGTACTGTCGCTCCACCCTGCATGGACCACGATGATTTATTCTTTTGATGAACTGAACTGAGAGCTGAGCTGCCCCATGAAAACTGGCATCATCGGTCTGCCGCAGGTCGGCAAGACATCTCTATTTCGCATATTGACGAAGGTGAATCTTTCCGAGCACGCGCTGGCAAACCCGCGCGAGGCGCACATCGGGGTCGCGAAAGTCCCCGACGAGCGACTCGACAAGCTGGCCGCGCTCTACAACCCGAAGAAGCTGACGCACGCCTCAGTCGAGTATGTGGACGTAGGCGCCATCGGCCAGGACGCCCTGAAAGAGACCGCCTACATCGGCCATCTGCGCCAGGTGGACGCGCTCATTCACGTTCTCCGGGCGTTTGAAAGCGATGAGATTCCCCACGTCGGTCCGATCGATCCGCTGCGCGACATCAAGAACGTCGAGTTCGATCTCATGGTCAGCGATCTCGGCCAGATCGAAAAACGCCTGGAGCGTCTGGAAAAAGATTTGAAGAAGATGAAGACGCCGGAACTCGAAAAAGAAAACGAGCTGCTGATCAAGGCCAAAGCACAGATCGAAACCGAAAAGCCGCTGCGCGAAATGGAAATGTCGCCCGAGGACAAGAAGCGCATCCGCGGCTTCATGTTTCTGAGCGAGAAGCCGATGCTCTACGTGCTCAATATCGGCGAGAGCACCGAACTCGGCAAAGACCTCGAAGCCGCGGTAGCGAAATACAACCTGACCGAAGTGGCCGCGCGTCCGAATGCCGGGGCAAGCGCGATCTGCGGCAAAGTGGAAGCGGAACTGGCGGAGATGACGCGACGAAGACGCGGCGGAATTTCTCGGCAGCTATGGACTGACGGAAAGCGGCCTCGCGCGGCTGATCCGCAAGAGCTATCACCTGCTGGGACTGATTTCGTTCTTCACGGCCGGCGAAGATGAATGCCGCGCCTGGACAATCCCGGTGAATACGCGCGCCCAGAACGGCGCCGGAGCGATTCACTCCGATCTGGAAAAACACTTCATCCGCGCCGAAACCATTCGCTGGGACCAGCTACTGGAAGCGGGCTCGGAAGCCAACGCGCGCGCCAAGGGCACGTTGCGCCTCGAAGGCAAAGACTACATTGTGCAGGACGGGGATGTGATGCACATACGGCACAGCGGGTAGGAAGTTCTCAGTTCCCGGTTCTCAGTTCTAACCGTCCGGATTTGCTTTCGATGTGAGAAGGGTATGCCATGGCCGCCGATTACAAGCAAATGGAGCAGAACTTCAGGCAGTTCTACATTTTTCCGGCAAAACAGTGGTGGGGGTTGGAGCCGGTGGCGGGCCGTTTACCGACCTGGTTTGCGAATCCAAGAAACTGATCGTCATTGACAAGGACCCCGCCGCCATTCGGCAGTGGGAGGCGAGGATTGCCGCCGGGGGCCTCAAAGATCGAGTGGAGATTGTTCAGGCGGACTTCTGTGCAACTTCGCCACGTGGCGATGTCGTGTACTTCGAGTTTTGCCTGCACGAAATGGACGATCCCAGTCAGACCCTGCGACACGCTTTGACGCTGGCCCCCGAAGTGCTCGTCTTCGATCATTTGCCAGATTCAGAGTGGGCTTTCCAGGGAGCCGAGGAAGATAAAGTTCGGCGCAGCACGGATGCGCTGGCGGACTTCAACTGCATACGCCATCAGGCATTTCGTACCGAGCAGCGATTTGAGAATTATCAGCAGCTTCTTGACAAAGTGTCTCCCCAGGGCGCGTTGGCAATTGCAGCGCGCGGAGCGATATCGTGGCGTAACCGAGATTGCGATTCCGATGACCTATGGCTTGAGTTTGTTGTGCGCTGAGCCGAGCCGTCTCGTTGCCGCAGTGTAGGTGGACCCAGCCCGCCAGGGATGTCCGGCTCGCCAACAGCGGAACTCGATCAGTGCGCGTGAAAAAAGTGATCCAGCAAAAACATGCAAGCCGTTCCGACGAAGACCAATAGCGCCATCTTCACGCCCGGCTCTTTATTTACTTCGGGGATCAGATCCGACGCGGCTACATAGATCGTAACGCCCGCCGACAACGGCAGGCCGAAGGCCACCTCGTGGCGGAAGACGGCCATCGTCATCACTCCGGCCACGGTGGCCACGCCCAGCAGCACGGACGCTCCCCAGGCGAAGGCGCGGCTGCGGCCGCTGGCCAGCATCACCGACGAGATGGTGAACCCTTCCGGAATCTTGTGCAGGAAAACCGCCACAAAGATGATCCAGCCAAGCGCCGGAGAAACGAGGAATCCCGAGGCGATCGCGATGCCATCGAAGAACGTGTGAATCAGCAGCCCGATCAGAACCGAGTAGCTTTTGTGAGAGTGCACGAACTCGTCGGCGTGGGTTTCTTCTCCAAAGTGGAAATGCGGGGTGACGGTGTGCTCGAAGAAATGAACGAGCAGGTATCCGGCGAGGATGAGAAATCCGGCGTACGGGCCACGCAGATGAATGCTCTCCGGCACCATCTCGACCAGCGCCGTCGCCAGCATGAAGCCCGCTCCGAGCGCGACGAAGTAGCGCAGGTAGGAGCGCTCCCAATTCCTTTGCACAATGATGGCGCCGCCAAAGACGTTCGCGCCCGCCGCGGTCAGTCCCAGCAGCACGCTGGTCAGGATGGGAGACATGACGGAAGAAGAATAGCAGGTTGTGTGGTCTAGGCCGCGTCGTCGTCGTTGATATTTTCTGTAGCGACGCGGCTTGCCGCGTCTCCCCACGCGGCGGGAGACGGGGCAAGCCCCGTCTCTACAGGAAGTGTGTACCACTGCGCTGCTAAGATTCTGGTCACGGGATAACCCAGCATGCGTCACTGGCTACAACTCATCGGATGGCTGGCCTGCGTCGTGTATTCGACCATCCCCGCCTTCTGGTTCATGATTCATCCCTTTGCCGAGCGGTGGCGAGCGCGCCATCTTACCTATCAGCGATCGCCATATTTGGTGCTGCTGCCCGTGTGGATGGCGATGTGGGTCGTGGTCGCGCTGGTGACGCGGCCCTGGCGGGGCATCTTACTCTACCGATCCGACTGGGCTTGGATCGCGGCGGTCCTGCTGTTCGCCTGCGGGCTGTACCTCTATTCGCAATCCGGAAAGAATTTCAGCGCGAAGCAACTCGGCGGGCTGCCGGAAGTGCATGGCAGGAATCGCGAGCAGCGACTGGTCACGGATGGAATCCGCTCGCGGGTGCGGCATCCGGTGTACCTGGCGCATCTGTGCGAGATGCTGGCATGGAGCGCAGGCACGGGACTCGCGGTGTGCTGGGCACTGACGGCGTTCGCCATGGTCACGGGAGCGGTGATGATCCGCATGGAGGATGCGGAATTGGAGAAGAGGTTTGGAGACTCTTATCGAACGTATCGCAACTCCGTGCCAGCGGTTCTGCCGCGAGTGTTCGCGCAGCGCCAGCTATAATCCGCAGTGACTGAAAACTGACAACTGATAACTGACAGCTGCTCCCATGCGCTTCGAACTCTTCGTCGCAACCCGCTATCTTCGCGCCAAACGCCGTCAGGCGTTCATCGGCATCATCACGGCCATCTCTATCCTGGGAGTGGCGGCGGGAGTGGCTTCGCTGATCGTGGCGCTGGCCGTCAATAACGGCTTTCGCCAGGATTTGCAGGCGCGGCTGCTGGGATCGACGGCGCACATCAGTCTGCTGCGGGTGGAGAGCGACGGAATGCGCGATTGGCGTCCGCTGCTGGATAAGTTATCGAAGCAGCCGCATGTGGTGGCGGCGGCTCCTGCGATTTACGAGCAGGTGCTGATTTCGCGCGGACCGCGCGCGCGCGGGGCGGTGCTGAAGGGAATGCTGCCGCAGTATGAGCGGAAGGTCAGCGATCTGCTGAAGACGGTGACGGCGGGATCGGCGGCGGCGCTGGAAGAGCACGCTGACGCAACGGGTGGGTCCGACGAAGCTAGTTCAAGAACAAATTCAACTGCAACGGCAGCGGACAAGAGTGTCCGCTCCACACCACAAGCAGAGTCTCCCGACGACCTTGCCGGCGTGCAGCAGCGCGTCGCCGCGATGCCTCCAATAATTCTCGGCAAAGATATGGCGGAGGAAATTGGCGCGACTGTGGGGTCGGTGGTGCTGGTGACTTCTCCGCAGGGCGAGCTGACTCCGTTTGGCATGGTGCCGAAGTACATTCGTTTTCACGTTGCGGGAATCTTCAACTCCGGCTTTTTCGACTACGACTCTTCCTGGGCGTTCATCCGGCTTTCGGACGCGCAGCAGTTGTTTGGCTTGGGAGACGTAATCTCGGTCATCCAATTCAAGCTCGACGATATTTACCTGGCGGGCGACGTGGCGCGCTCGCTCGAACAGGCCGCCGGACACGGCTTCATGGCCACCAGTTGGATGGAACAGAACAAGCCTCTGTTCCGCGCGCTGCGACTGGAGCGCGTAGTAACGTTCATCACCATCGGCCTGATCGTGTTCGTGGCCGCGCTGAACATTTTGATCTCGCTGATCATGATGGTCATGGAGAAGACAAAAGACATCGCCGTACTCATGTCGCTGGGCACGAAGAAAGGGCAAATCCGCCGCGTGTTCATCGCGCAAGGCGTGCTGATCGGCGTGATTGGGACGGCGATCGGCCTGGTGCTCGGCTACGCCATCTCGTGGGCGGGCGGGCACTACCACTTTATTTCGCTCTCGCCCGAGGTCTATTCGATTGACTACGTGCCGTTCGCGCCGCGGCTGATCGATGGCGTGATCGTGGCGCTGGTTTCGATCGGCATTTCGTTTGTGGCGACGATTTATCCGTCATGGTCGGCGGCGCGAATTCTGCCGGCTGAGGCGCTGCGCTACGAATAGGGCACCGCCGACGCTTACCTCCGCTCCTCGCTGTGACCACGGTCACATTGCATTTGTTTTCCAGAGGTATACAGTCTTTCGCATAGCTCGCTCCCGAAAATGGAATCGCGGGAACGGGTTGTTCCTCCTCATGGTCTGACTGGATCATGGTCTAATGGATCAAAGCGCGTCTCCTCAGGTAGCAACCGGAGACGGTCTTGATACTTAGGAGGGTCGATTTGCATCCAATAGCTCAAGATCCTCTGCTGAGGGTCGAAGGGTTAAGTAAGGTGTTTCGCTCAGGCGAAGCAGATCTCGTGCTCTTTGAGAATCTGTCTTTCGAAGTCGCCAAGGGAACGATGCTCGCGATCGTGGGGCAATCGGGTGCGGGAAAGAGTACCTTGTTGCACATCATCGGGGCGCTTGATCGTCCTTCAGCGGGTGCGGTATATTGCGCAAACTCCCGCGTGAATTCGCTCTCTGAGGATGACGCCGCCGAGTTTCGTAACCGCGAAATCGGCTACGTCTGGCAGTTCCATTATCTGCTGCCGGAATTCACCGCCTTGGAGAATGTTGCCATGCCGCTGCTGACGCGCGGGCAAGCGTTATCTGCCGCAAAACAGGAGGCTTCGCGGTGGTTGCGCGAAGTGGGACTGGAAGCCGCGCGGGCATCATCGTTCGGGCGAGCTTTCCGGAGGCGAGCAGCAACGGCTGGCGCTGGCACGGGCGCTCATCACCCAGCCGCAAGTCCTGCTGGCCGATGAGCCTACCGGCGACCTCGACGGACGCACCGGCGAATTGGTTTTTGAACTGGTCGCACGATTGCACCGGGAGCACCAGTTAACCTCTTTGATTGCCACGCACAATTTGGCGTTTGCACGACGGTGCCATCGCGTTTTACGGTTGGATCAGGGCAAAATGGAGGAAATTGTGCCCGAATCGCTTCCGGCGTAACGAAAGGCAGCACAGAAACACGATTGAAGAGTGGAAGTTGAGAAATTGGGGTTTGCAAAGGTAGAACGGCAAGTCACTCGAAAGCGGATATCGCTGTGACATTCGGCGATATAAATGCATAATTAAGGGTTGGGCCAGGTTTGGCGGAGGGCGGGGCCCTTCCGCAGGAAGTCGGGGGGATATGTTCGAACGGTACACAGAGAAAGCCAGGCGCGTCATCTTTTTCGCGCGATACGAGGCCAGCCAGTTCGGCTCTCCTTATATTGAGACCGAGCACTTGCTGCTCGGGCTGCTGCGCGAAGACAAAGCCCTGACCAATCGCTTCCTGCGCTCGCATGCCTCGGTGGAATCGATCCGGAAACAGATCGAGGGCCACACCACCATCCGCGAAAAGGTCTCGACGTCGGTCGATCTCCCGCTGAGCAACGAATGCAAGCGCGTGCTGGCGTATGCCGCGGAAGAAGCCGAGCGCCTTTCCCATAAACATATTGGAACCGAGCACCTGCTGCTGGGATTGTTGCGCGAAGAAAAGTGTTTTGCGGCGGAGATTCTGCACGAGCGCGGATTGCGGCTTTCGACGATCCGCGAAGAACTGGCGCGTACCAGCCAGGAAAAAGCGGCGCCGCAGCGCGGACAACGCGAATCTTCTTTACTGAGTGAGTTTTCCCGCGACCTGACGCAGTCGGCCATGGATAGCCAGCTCGATCCGCTTAGTCGGCCGCGACAACGAAGTCGAACGCGTAGTCCAGATTCTCTGCCGCCGCACAAAAAACAACCCTGTGCTGATCGGCGAGCCGGGCGTGGGCAAGACCGCCATCGTAGAAGGCCTGGCCCAGCGCATCGCCGACGGCGAAGTTCCTTCGTTTCTCGCCGACAAACGCATCCTCGCGCTCGATCTTTCGTTGATCGTAGCCGGCACCAAGTATCGCGGACAGTTCGAAGAGCGCCTGAAGACCATCATGAAAGAGCTGATGGAGTCGCAGAATTCCATCATCTTCATCGACGAACTGCACACGCTGGTAGGCGCGGGCTCGGCGGAAGGCTCGCTCGACGCGGCCAACATCCTGAAGCCGGCCCTGTCGCGCGGCGAAATTCAGTGCATCGGCGCAACCACGCCCGCTGAATATCGCAAGTCGATTGAGAAAGACCGCTCGCTCGAGCGGCGCTTCCAGGCCGTGAAAGTTCCGCCGCCCAACGAAGTCGACGCGGTCAAGATTCTTTTCGGGATCAAGGAACGCTACGAGAAATTCCACGCCGTCACCTACACCGACGACGCCATCAATTTTTCCGTGTCGCACTCCAACCGCTATATCCCCGACCGTTTTCTGCCCGATAAGGCGATCGACCTGATCGACGAAGCCGGAGCGCGCGTAAAGCTGCGCCAGACCACGCTGCCGGAAGAATTGACGGAAGTCCAGAAGCGGATCAAGTTCATCGTCCACAGGATGGAGAACGCCATCGCGAACCACGAGTTCGAGAAGGCGCGCTTCTACTCGGATGAAGAACGCAAAGAGCGCGAGAACCTGCGTGCTCTTCGCGAAAAATACCACCTCGATGAGTCCTCCACCGGCGTTGTCGGTCGGGAGGACATCGAGGACGTGGTATCGCGCTGGACCGGCGTGCCCATCACCTCGATCAAGGAAGAAGAAACGCAAAAGCTGCTGCGCATTGAAGAAGAACTGCACAAGCGCATCATCTCGCAGGACAAAGCCATCAGCGCTCTGGCCCGCGCCATCCGCCGCTCGCGCGCCGGGTTGAAGAGCCCGAATCGTCCGATTGGCTCGTTCCTGTTCCTCGGGCCGACCGGTGTGGGCAAGACCGAAGTGGCTCGCACCCTCGCTAGTTTCATGTTCGGCAGCGACAAGGCTCTCGTCCGCTTCGATATGTCGGAGTTCATGGAGAAGCACTCCGTCTCGAAACTGATCGGCTCGCCTCCGGGATACGTGGGCTATGAAGAAGGCGGGCAACTGACCGAACGCGTCAAGCGCGCGCCGTATTCCGTGGTGCTGCTCGACGAAATCGAGAAGGCGCATCCGGATGTCTTCAACATTCTGCTGCAGGTTTTTGAAGACGGCCAGCTGACCGACGGCCTCGGCAACACGGTCGATTTCAAGAACACCATCATCATCATGACATCGAACATCGGCGCCCGCCACCTGATGAAGCGCGAAGGTCTGGGCTTCCAGTCGTCGAAAGACGAGATGGTTTCCGCAAAGATCGAAGACCTGGTGAAGGGCGAAGTCAAGCGCACCTTCAATCCGGAATTCCTGAACCGCGTGGATGAAATCATCCTCTTCATGGCGCTCAGCGAAACCGACCTGATCCAGATTCTCGAACTCATGGTCAACCAACTGAACCAGAACCTGGCCCAGCGTTCGATCACGGTGACCGTGGCCGACGAAGCGAAGAAGTGGATTCTGAACCAGACCCTGACCGACCGCAGCTACGGAGCGCGTCCGCTGCGAAGGGCGTTGCAGAAGTACATCGAAGATCCGCTGTCGGAAGCCCTGATCCAGGGCACGATCACCACGCGGCCGGCGTTCATCGAGGTCTTCCTCGAAGCCAACAAGCTGTATTACCGCCCGGTGGATGCGGAGAAGACCGAAGGCGTGCTGCTGTACGAGAGTTAAATACTCGCGTAGGGACGGCCGCCCCCGGCCGTCCAAGCCGAGCAAAGCTCGGCAGGATTCTAGCCGCCAGTGAAAGCTGGCGGCTTTTGCTTTTGAGTCTTCTCCTGTTGCAAAAAAACCACACTTTGCCTCCTAAAGATCGATTGACCGCAAAGATCGACTTGTGGTTAACTTCACTCACTCGGGGCTGGCTCATCGCAGTTGCTTGGGAATACGTACCAAGAATTCCAGGGGCGTGAGACCGAGGTGCGTCATGAAGTCCAGCTGGTATGCAGTTCTTGCAGTGTCCCTTCTAGCTTTGACCCTGAGTGCCAGTGCGCGGGAGATGGTCCTGCCCGCCGGTACTCTTCTGCAATGCACCATGAATGAACCGAACTTTTCTTCTTCGACCGTCGCGGTCGGAGATCCCGTGCTCTGTCATCTGCACTCGATCACGGAATTCGGCCAGCAGGCGTTCCCGCGCGGAAGCTACCTGGTAGGCCATCTGGAATCGGCCCAGGACCCAGGCCATTTCTGGGGCAAGGGCAACATGAAGCTGATGTTCGATCGCATCGGCATGCCGAACGGTGATATGCCGCTGGACGCGAAAGTGATCGCGACGCGTGGCTACAAGGTCGATAAAGAAGGGGACATCCGCGGCAAAGGGCACGCCAAGCGCGACATCGTCGAATGGATGCTGCCGCCCCTCTGGCCGTGGAAGATCATCATGCTGCCCGCGCGCGGGCCGCGTCCCACGCTCAAGGGCGAGAGCATGCTCACGCTGCGCCTGATGGACGACGTCCAGATCCCGCAGGTGCAGGCGACCAACGGGCCGGACTGGCACTTCTTTGGCCGTCCTCAGCTGCAGAACGAGTCCTATTATCAGGGCTCCTACCAGGGCGCCAGCGCCGGAGCGCGGGACAGCGACGTGCCTCAACTGGCAATGCGCAACGTTAGAGCAGCGGCCAGCGAACCGCCGGTGGCGGAGGAAATTCCGCAGGTCACCTACGCCAGTTACATTTCCAAAGATGCGGTGGGCGGCGGCGGCGCGGCGGCGGGAGTGCCCGTGTTTGTGCTGAAGTCGGGCATGGTTCTGACGGTGGGCAACTACACCTATCAAGAGGGCCGCATTAACTACGAACTGGCCAGTGGCGGCAGCGGCGTGATTAGCACCGACGAAGTGGACTGGACGACGACCACTCGCGTGAACAGTCAACGCGGCGTTCGAGTAACGCTGCGAGGCGGGCACCCAAGCGCGGGGATGACGGGACTCTAGCGAGCCATCAGCTATCAGCCGTCAGTGTGAACTGGCGGCTTTTTGTTTTTGCCCGTGTGGGGACGGGCGCCCTCGCCCGTCCAAGCCGAGCGAACCGGGGCCCCCGTCAAGCCCGGTGTTGGCTTGACGGGGTGGAGAAGCTTGGCAGGGTTTTCGGCAGTCATCGAAGGGCGGCTGAATTCCTTTCCGACGCGTACGGCCAGAACTGAATCTTAAACAGCATCACCCGCGGAGATCCCAGTGTCCAAAGTCAACATCGCCGAGAAGTTCGCCAAGATCACCGAGTACTGGAAGCCCTACATCGCCGCCGAACTCAACGGTCAATGCGTAAAGCTCGACAAGCTGAAAGGCGAGTTCGTCTTTCACCATCACGAGCACGAGGACGAAATGTTCCTGGTGGTGAAGGGCCGCTTCCGCATGGAGTTCCGCGACCGGCAGGAATGGATCGAAGAGGGCGAGTTCATCGTGGTGCCGCGCGGAGTCGAGCACCGTCCGGTGGCGGACGAAGAATGCTGGATTGTTTTGTTCGAACCGGCCACGACGCTCAACACCGGCAATGTGAAGAACGAGCGGACCCTGCACGAACTAGAGCGGGTTTGACGACTTAACGGCACGACTGATGTCGTGCCCTCCCCGTTTCGGGTAGAGACGGGGCTTGCCCCGTCTCCGCGGCGCGGCGCCCCACCGAGACGCGGCAAGCCGCGTCTCTACAGGGGGAGTTTCTCCAGTTACCTTCGGCCTTCTGCTACCCGACTTCTGTACCCTACACGCTACCCTCCGAATGCGTCAGGATGAAGGCTGCTACCCGGGGATCTCCCTCCTTGCCGGGCCTGACTACTCATGTTCAATTCCGATCGCAACGAAAACAGTCCGGAAAACAGCCCGGAGAATCGTGGGGAAGGCGAGCTGGTGGAGACCTGGCAGCGCTTCGTGCAGGGTCTGCTGGGCGTGCTGGCCTTGGTGGGCGCCCTGGTGATGGCACACTATTACGCTCCGCCGGAGACTGCCGGACTGGAGCAGCAGGTCGACCAGCTCTCGCGCCAGATGGCAGATCTGGAGCGGCAGCAATCGGTTTCGCCTTCTGCCGTTGCTTCAGCGGTAAATGACGCGCGGGAGTCGGTCGCTTACATCTACGGGATTTATCATCTGTCCGGCCGCGCGCAAGGTTTTCGCGCTCGCGTGTCGGGAACGGGGTTTGTAGTAGCGCCAGGCCTTCTGGCCACCAATCGCCACGTCGCGGAACCATGGTATGGCGACCGCGAGGTTGCGGTGGCGTTGCGGCAGGGCGGAACGCCGGTGCTGGAATCGCTGGAGGCATATTTCCCAGGTTCGCCACTGGCCGTCAAGCTGGAGACCGCCGCGCTCGCCACTCACGGAGATCTCGCGGTACTGCGCATGGAAGCAACCGCTTTCACGCAAAAACTCCGCCCGTTAACCCTGTCCGAGACGCCGCCGCAGGTGGGCGAAGCGGTGAGCGTGCTGGCGTATCCGATGGGAGTAACGGGGATGGTGGCAAAGTCGCCGGCGATTGTGTATGAACGGCTTTCGTCGCATCCGGATAATGCCGAGACGGCGGGCGAATTGGCGGCGCTGTCGCTGATCCGGCCTTCGGCGACGTTCGGACATATCGGCGACGTAACTGGCGACAAGCTCATCTATGACGCGCCCACGGCACGTGGAGGCAGCGGTGGGCCAGTGCTAAACGTGCGCGGCGAAGTCGTGGGCATCAACTCCGCCTACATTGACGGCTTTTCCGGAGGCACGCTTGGGATTGCCGCGGGCGAGTTGCGTCCGTTGCTGGAAACGGCAAAGCGCGCCGCGTTAGAGACGTCCGCCGGAGAATCAGGGGGCAGGTCTCAGGTCTTAGGTGTCAGGCGGAACGTATCCGATATTCACTCAAGACCTTGACGACATGATTTGGTCTATAGTTACTAGTTGGTGCTGGTGGGATACCCCGTCCCTCTCCGGTCTTTTGGAATCAAAGACTTAGGAGGAGGTTCCCGCCAGGTCTTTGAGTTTAAACGACTTACTTGTAACGTCTTTAAGAACCAACGAGTTGCTTGCAAATTGGTGTAAGTCTGGAGCACACTGCGTATAACTGAGGCTTGGTATCAGGGCACCGGTTTAGCGATGCGTTAGAGACTGGCATCAACGAGAACTCATCATATGAAAACTTTTCTGTTTGCGGTGGCCCTGGCGAGTTTGGCACTGGCTGGCGGGTGCGCGACGGGCGGCAACGGCGTAGTTCCCTCTGTTTCCGTGAGCCCTCCCAGCGGCATAAGCGCTAACGCGCTCTACCCGACCGAGCCGAATGTGAAGTTCACGGCTGACGTGACCGGTACGTCGAACACCACCGTCACCTGGAGCCTAAGCGGCACGGCCTGCACAGGCACGCCGAATCCCTGCGGCACGATTGACCCGACGACCGGCGTCTACCAAGCCCCGGCAGCGCCAGTTTCGGCGACGGTGACGGCTGCCTTGGTCTCCGACTCCTCGATAAAGGGCAATCTGGGGATAACCGTGGTTGACGTGACTACCGACGTCGCGCCAGTGCCCCTGGCACCCGCCACGCTGAGCGTGGGAAAAGGTCTGATCCAGACATTTACCGCCGTAGCCGTCCCCGATATTGCCGCAACCCAAACCTTTACGTGGAGCTGCAAGGCGAGCGGGGTGAAGTGTGCGAACTTTACTCAAGATTCGAACGTGTCCGGCTTGGCCTACTACACTGCGGCGGACAACTGCAGCACCCCTGGCTGTGTTCAGATATCAGCGGCTGCGACACTCGATCCCACCGCCTGCACGAACCACCCCAAGAATTGCACCATCGCCAAAGCCACGCCGGTCCTATCCCGCGTAAGCGGCACCTACGCATTCCGGTTTTCCGGTTATGACAGCAGTAACCCTCCCCACGCGGTCGCCGTGGCGGGAACCTTCACTGCGTTAAATGGAACGATCACCTCGGGTACGGAAGACACATTGACTTTATTAGGCCCGGTATCGTACACGATTACCGGGGGTACCTACGCCCCGATCTCCTCCTCCGATCCGAACTCGAATAACGCGGGCACGCTAACGCTCTTGCCCTCGGGAGTCAGCAAGTGTGTACCCCAATCGGAAACCTATCCGTGTCAGTACCAGGTCGTTCTCGACGGCGCGGGCGACCTCGAGATGATCGAATCTGACGGCAATGGCGCCGGCTCCGGCATCGCGCAACAGTCATCCACATCATTCAATCCATCAGTTGACCAGGTTTTCGCCTTCGGTTTCACCGGCGTGGATTCCGCCGGTAGCCGCGTTGGCTATGTCGGCCTGATTCCGATGAATGGACAACCCCCACCAAACAACGTTGTGAGCGGCTTGATCGATGTGAACGATAACGGTAATAGCATAAACAGCATCTGCGGCGCTCCGCCCTGCACGGTTACGGGCACCTATAAACAGACCAATGGCATTTGGACATTAGCGCTGACCTCGCCCGTCACCATGAATTTCGATTTCTATATAGCTTCCGGAACGTCCAGTAAAACGAGTCCGCTGACTTTCTATGCCATTTCCACCGACCTCGGCTTGCCGGCAGTTTCGGGAACCATGGTGCTCCAGGATTCGACGCAGACCTACAACAACGCCGCCTTCAACGGCACTTCCGTCTCCGCTTTGACCGGGACGGCTCTGACAGCGACAGCAACGTGTGCCACACCGCCCTGTACCAATGTCTCGCTGACGCTCGGCACGACAGACGGCAACGGGAACTTCTCTGGGCTATTCGATCAGAATAACGCTGGTGCGATCCTCTCCACCATTCAATTCCCCCCTTCATCAGGAACCAACAATTACACATACGCGGCATCCAGCGGCAACAATGGACGCTACACTTTCAACCTGCTGGGTGATCCGACCGCGTCCACGGTCGTGGCGCCGCTTCCGTTCGTCCTTTATGCCAGCGGAGCCAACCGCGGATTCCTGCTCGATCAATCCAGTTCGTCCGTGATGACCGGTACGATGAATCCGCAGGGGAAAACGGTCATTGGTTTCCCAGGTTCGACGTTGCCGAGCACCTTTGCCGCGGCGACCACCAGCACCGGCAGCTCCGCAGTCGACGCGATTGCTGCTAACCTGCTCCTTACCTTTGTGAACACGGGTGCGTGCACCTCGGAATGCGTCAACGGAACCCAGTACGATGCTGCCAACCCAGGGGGTGTGACGCTGGCCGGCACGTACTCGACGCAGTCGGCCGGCAACGGTACGATCGCGCTGGGGACTCCCCCGTCGACCCAGAATTTCGTGATCTACGCTCTTGACACTTCCGGTTGCACCAGCATCACAAATCCAGTTTGCGCGACCCAAGATTTTCTGATGATGGATATGGACAAGACGAATCCAAACGCGTCCATCATTTTCGCGCAGCAGTAGAATTGCTGGTGGAGGGACGGGTGTGCTCGCCCGTCCAGGCCAAGATTGCGTAAGGACAGCCGCCCCGGCTGTCCGGGCCCCTAACAGGCTGCGGCAAAGTCACGTTCCATGCGGCAGCGGCCCTCAGCGGCTAAAGCCGGATTCAAAACCAAGCACTTACTGCAGCGCTGAAGCACTGCTCCACCCAAAATCAAAGTGCAACATAATTCCGGTAGTGGTGCAGTTTGCACCACTACCATAATTCCCCAATAATTCCACGTCGACGACGACGCCAGAATGCTACTTCCCGCGAAGCACGGCCTTGGCGGTGGCGAGATTGTCGAAACGGTCGTAGGCGCGAACCACAACCACGTGGTCGTTCCCGGTGCTCTCGGCCATCGGAGCTGGGGCAGGCTCGGGTTGGGGCACGGTTACGCGAAAATCGTAGTCTTCAGTTTTCGAATCCGACAACTGGCCGACCGGCTCGACAAACTGCCAATCGCCGCCATCGAGCGAATACTCCGCGCGCTTGATCGGCGAAAAGGAATCGCTGGCGCGGAAGCGGACATGGATTTGCAGCCGATTTGCGAGGCGATTTGCGAGGCGGTCTGCTTTCCGGTCTGCCTGTCATCGCGATTTCCATCCAAAGTGGCCGTCAGGTTCTCGATCACCGGAGCCGTGGTATCGACCTCGAAGCGCGCGCTGACACGCTCGGCGTAGAGGGCTTCTCCGGGCGAATGCGAGGGCGCATCGGAGGCGACGACCTTCACCGTGTAGCCGCCGTCGGGCAGAAGACTGGCGTCGAAAGAATAGTAGCGATCCGAGAGGTTCGTCTTCAGCAGCAGCCAGCGCGATTCGCCGTCGCCGCGGTAATACACGGTGTAAATGAGCTGATCGTCGTTGTCGTCATGCGCCTGCCAGCGAATGCCAATCGAGTCGCGATCGCGCACGGCAGGCGGTGGTGGATCGAAGCGCGGTTGTCCGGGAGCCGGCGGCTCCGAGCCGGTAACATGCGGAATTGGCTGATAGCGATATCCGGGCTGCACCGTGATTTCGTCGACTTCCGGGGCAACGTTCTTGGGCAAGTAGCTCAGCAGGACGGAGTCGACGCGAGGCGCGGGATTGCCGGCATGAAGCACGGACTTCCACTGCACGAAGCGCGCCGGCGGAACGCTGAGTTCGGATCCGCCGGCAAGGGCGACGCGCGTCCAGGGGCTCCAGTTGCGGTCGGGATTGTCGACGTTGCCGCTGCGCGCATAAAGTTCGACATTGGAATTGCCCATGCTGCGCACGCTGGCGCGTCCCCAAAGGGAAAATATGCGCGCATCGAAAACATCGCTTTCGTACGTGCCTTCCGACTCGAGGCCGGGACCGAGGACGAAAATCTTTCCCAGGTTGCTGCTGGAGGCATAGAGACCTCCGCCGGGCGCGGGGGCAAAAGCGGTGATCTGTGTGGCGCTCGCTTTGACCAGATCGGTGAAATCGTCGACGCCGTTGATGGCAAAAATGTGGCCGCGATTGCCGGTGCCGGCGAGCAGGCGTCCGTGCTGATCGAAGCCGAGCGCGTAGACGAGATCTTCGTGGGAACTCCACAGGCGCGACGGGGCGCCATCGGGCGCAATGCGATAGATCTCGGAGCCGCCGGTAGCGCCGGCACCGGGAGCGGGAAAGGGCATCGTCATCATGGGCACGGCAGGAGTTGGGGTGACGGCGATATTGCCACCGGGTCCCGGTGCGGGGGCGTTCTGGGCTGGAGGTGCGATCATGATGCCCATCTGCGGCGCCGTGGATCCGGGACGCTTCTCTCCCGCGGCGGCGGCGTAGATATTGCCCGCGCCGTCGATGGCTAGCGCGGTAATTTCCTTCTTGGGCGCGCTGTAGAGAACGAACGCCTCGCCATTCGGCGCAATGCGATAGACCAGACCGCTGCCATCGGAGCCGGCAATCAGGTTTCCCTTGGGATCGAGCGCGAGAACGCGAATGTGAACTTCATCGCTCTTGAAAAAAAGCGAGTGCTGGCCGTTGGCGCTGACTTTGTAGATTTCGCCGTGATCGCCGGTGGCCACATAGAGCTTGCCGCTGTTATCGAGAACGATGTCCCAGATGTACTTGGAGCCGGGATCGAAGTAGACTGTGGCGCTCCAGGATGTCCGCGCTTCGCCCTTCGCGCCCTTTGCCGGCGTGAGAGGCGGAGGATCGAGACGATACACCTTGCCGTCGGGCGCCGTGGCGGCATAGACGATGCCCGTCTTATCGTTCTTATCGTCGTTCTTAGCGACATTCTTCGCGACGACCAGAGCCTGCACCTGCAATTCCTGCGGCTCGAAGATGGTCGTGATTTGGCCGTCCGGCGTGATGCGATAGACGCGCGCCGGAGATCCCGCGGCGGCATAGATATTGCCCGCGGCGTCGGAGGCGATCGACCAGATATAGGTCGAGGGCGTGGTCGCCAGCGCTTTGAAAGCCGGGGCAAGTTCGAGTCCGCCCTCGCTGCGCAGGGCGATGCCTTTGGCGGTGCCCTTGATCAATTCCTCAAATTTGGATTGTTCCCAGGTGCGGGTGCCCTCGGCGAGAGCGAAGGCGGAAAGGATAAGCACTGACAGAAGAGCGAGCGTCTCACGAGCCAAGATTCGTACCTCAGTTAGAAAATACTTGAATTGTCATCCCGAGCGAAGCGAAGGACCTGCTGTCTGGCGCCCTGAGAAAAAAGCAGGTCCTTCGCTTCGCTCAGGATGACAAGCTTTAGGAGGTGCAGGATATCATGCGGCAAATTAACACCTCTACTTGATGTTAATCGTCAGCATCTGCGCGCCGGAAACAACATAGTCGAGCGGATCGGTGGAGGCTTCGCTCACCGACGATTCGCCGAGCACGACCATGTCCTGCGTGCCGCGCATGTTGTCCATGACGTTCATGACGGAGAGCGGCAGCGTCGGCATGACTTTGTCGGCGACCATGGCTTCGGGATCGGATCCGAGAAGCGAAACATACACGCGATCGTTGGAGCGCTCTTTGTTCAGCAATGCGATCGTCGGCGCCAGGCCGAGACCACGGTTCATCATCGGCGTGCCGCGGCGCATGCGGTCGAGCGTGTCTCCGTCGCTGACCAGGATGCGCAGCGTTCCCTTGGAGGTCGAAGTCGGAATCCGGATCGGAATCTGGCGCACCAGCCGCTCGCCGCGATAGGGACGAATCACCGTCTCAACCATAATCTGATCGCCGGGCCGGGCTTCGGTCACGTCGGTGCGCGAAGCTTCCAGGCGCGCCGAGCGGCGCTCGCGGACCAGATCGAAATCGAGCTTCACGCCCTGAACGTCGGGAGCGTCGAAAGGATTGCTGTAGATGCGTCCAAAGCGATCGCCGATGGTGGCCGCGGCCAGAGCCGCGGCCGGCTGCCCGTTGTCTTGCGGGGCAAACATGTTGCGCAGCGTGACGTCGGGATAGCCCTTCACGCTGAGCACGCCATTCATGCGGTACGTAATGTCCTCGCCGTATTCGTTGGTGCCGTGCAGCGCGTTGAAGACCGTCGCCATCATGGCCAGCGGGCTGAGCCGCGCGTTGTTGAGAATCTCGTAGTGAAATTCTTTGGTCGCCGCGCCTGTCCTTTGTGCATGGCGACGGTCACCGGAATCATCTTCGACTCGCGCCCCGTCACGCCCATAATGCCGTTCTGGCGGTCCTGCACGAACGCGCCGACCGTCTCGGTCGTGTTGACGATCTTGAAGGCATTCAGCGGCGAAGGCAGCGTGGCCACCACCGTAGCCTTGGTCATCGGCAGGTCCACTTCGCCAAACTGCAGCAGCGGATGTCCGCAGGCCAGCAAGTGCTGCGGGATCGACGTAGGTGACGGTGCAGGTCGCGGCAATATCCATGTCGCCGCGAACCAGCACGGCGCTGACCGCGGAGCCCGGCTCGATCGGTTCGGGCTGCTTGCGATCGCTCGCCGAGCCAATGCCCATCACCGGAACGATGCCCGCCGCCGCAAATTGCGATCCGTAGCGCTGCAAGGTCTCGTCGGAAAAGCCGTTGAACACGAGCGGCGTTTCGATGGGCTTCAGATAATTGCTGTAGTTCTCGGCCGCCGAAGGGTTGCGTTGGTCGCCGGGACTCGCGGTCTGCGTGCTTCCGCTCTGGTTCTGAGCCTTGTCAGCGGGAGGGTTAACGGCGGGAGCATTCGAAACGGGAACATTGGCGTGCGCCCCCGGACGACGATCCAGCGCATTGATCTCCAGCATCTCCTCGATCGGCGTCACGCCCGCGATCGGTTCCTTCGAGAACTCGCCGATGCGGAAGGCAAGCGCGCCCGCCAGTTTGCCGTCGAAATAGACCGGGCTGCCGCTCATGCCGGCGACCACGCCGGTATATTCCGGCTTGGTACCATGCAGACGCACCAGGATAATGTCGCCCTTGGGGCCATTCACGTTGCGCATCACGCCCAGAACTTCCACGTCCATCGATTCCGGCTTCACGCCCTGGAACACGGTGAGCGCCGTGCCTTTCATGCCTTCGTGGATCTGGTCGAGGGGCATGATGGCCGGAGTGACGACGGCCGGAGTAACGATGCCAGCAGTAATTGCGGCCGGGGTCGGTGTATCTTGTTTGGGAATCTTTTGCGCAGTAACCGCGAGGGAGGACGAGAGACACAAAAGGGCGGCGAGTGAGCGAGCAACGTTACCCATGGACAGCCCCGGAGGTCACAAAATGGCCCTGCTGTTTGCTTAGACTCCGCGTGCTAAGAAAAGGTTTTGCCAGGGGAGGAGGCGTTTTTTAGGGCCCGCAAAATATCCCAACCGCAGAGTTCTTGCATCTATACTAACATAGGAAGAGCAGAATTTTCGAGGATTTCCCATGTTTTCTAGCGTATTTGCCGGGCAAGACCGGCTTCTGTCGCCTTCCCGTAGGCGTGTGCTCCTGCTGGCGTGGTTCTTCTCTGCCTCTGGATGATTGCTCCCAGACTCCAGGCTCAGACCCAGGACACATCGCAGCAACCGCCGGCGAATCCCAATAAGCAGGAGGCTCCGCCCGAAGCCGGCGGGCCGCAGAACGATGTTGGGCCGTATGTGGTCCCCAAGAAAAAGGAAGAGCCGCCTCCGCCCGCCCCCGAAAAGCCGAAAAAGATCGAGGGCATGCCCGACTACTCGATCAAGGTCGAGGTGCCGCTCGTGAACCTGGACGTGCTCGTGACCACCAAGGACGGCCAGACCATTCCTGGCCTGAAGAAGGAGAATTTCAAGATTTTGGAAGACGGCGCGCCCCAGACGATTTCCACCTTCAATCAGACCACGGCTCCGATCACGGCGGTGCTGCTGATCGAATTCGCGTCGGGCGGGCCCTTTTCGGCTGCGGTCGTATTACTACATGTATGACGCGCTCAATGCGTCCTACACCTTCGCCAGCGGACTGAAAAAGGACGATTACGTTGCCGTCGTTTCCTACGACATGAAGCCCCAAATTCTCGTGGACTTCACGCAGGACAAGCGCGCCATTAGCGGCGCGCTTAACATGCTGCGCATTCCCGGCTTCAGTGAACGCAACCTGTTCGACGCGCTCTTCGACACCCTCGACCGGATCGACCGTATCGAAGGAAAGAAGTACATCATCCTGGTTTCTTCCGGGGCCGACACTTTCAGCAAGCTGAACCTGGATCAGATCCATAAAGAAGATCAAGACCACCAAGGACGTGACCATCTATGCGGTCAGCATCGGCTGGTACTGGCGCGAAATGATGGAATCTCATGGCTACGCCGGCGGGGCTGACCTCGGTTGGCTGGCTACAGAACGACAATCAGATGAACACCTTCGCCCGCCTCACCGGCGGACGCGCCTACTTTCCACGCTTCGAAGGCGAGTTGCCGGAAATCTTCAACCAGATCTCGGCCGACATCCGCAACCAATACACCATCACTTACCACCCCACCAACACCAAGCAGGACGGCACCTACCGCAAGTTGAAGGTCGAACTGCAGGCGCCGGACGGTGGCCCGCTGAAGGTGCGCGACCAGAAGGGCAAGGACGTGAAGTACATCGTATACACGCGCGAAGGGTACACGGCAAAGCACACGGTGGAGTAGATAGAAGAAGATCGGGTCATCGGGTCATCGGGCCATCGGGTGACCGGGTCATCTAAGTTCAAGTGCATCTGACTTTCGATCACTGATGGCCCGATGGCCCCGCCTGATTTACAATCTCCAGTTCCCTCCGAGGAGAAACCGCCGTGATCCCACGCTACACCCGGCCCGAGATGGCCCGCATCTGGAGCGACGAAAACCGCTTCCGCACCTGGCTCGCGGTCGAAGTCGCCGCGACCGAAACCCTCGCCGCCGCCGGCATCGTGCCGAAAGAAGCCGCCAAGGCAATTCGCGCCCGCGCCGACTTCAACGTTGACCGCATCTTCCAGATTGAAGCCGAGGTCAAGCACGACGTCATCGCCTTCACCACCGCCGTCGCCGAAATCGTGGGCCCGCACGCCCGCTGGTTTCACTATGGCCTGACCTCGAACGATGTGGTCGATACGGCGCAGGCGCTGCTCATCCAGCAGGCTTCGTCGCTGATTGCCGGCGACCTGGAACGACTCGCCGAGGTGCTCGAACGCCGGGCGTGGGAGTTCAAAGACACGCCGATGATCGGGCGTACCCATGGCATCCACGCCGAACCCATCACTTTTGGCTTCAAGATCGCCAACTGGTATTCGGAGACCGAGCGCAACATCGCGCGCTTCAAGGCCGCGGCCGAAGATCTGCGCGTGGGCAAGTTCTCGGGCGCGGTCGGAACGTTCGCCCACCTCACGCCCGAACTCGAAGAGAAGATGTGCGCGCGCCTGGGATTGAAAGCCGCCGCCGGTGTCGTCGCAGGTGATTCAGCGCGACCGCCATGCTCACTACCTGGCAACGCTGGCCACGATTGCGTCAACACTCGACAAGATCGCCACTGAAATCCGCCACCTGCAGCGCACCGAAGTCCGCGAAGCCGAAGAATATTTCAGCGAAAAGCAGAAGGGCTCGTCGGCCATGCCGCACAAGCGCAATCCCGTCACCTGCGAACAGATCAGCGGACTGGCGCGCGTGGTGCGCGCAAATGCGCAGGCCGGATTCGAAAATGTAGCGCTCTGGCACGAGCGCGATATCTCGCACTCCTCGGCCGAGCGCATCATCATTCCCGACTCGACCACGCTCGCCGACTACCTCCTGAACAAGACGGCGAACTTGATCGAGACCATGTTCGTCTATCCCGAGCGCATGCTGGCGAACCTCGAAAGCACGCACGGCCTCGTCTTCAGCGGGCAGTTACTGCTCGACCTGGTCGAGAGCGGCGTCTCCCGCGAGGACGCCTATCGCCTGGTGCAGAGTCACGCCATGCGCGCGTGGAAAGAGGATCTCGACTTTCACGAACTGATCCTGAACGATCCTGAGATTCGGCGGACGAGTGCCGCGAGCGAAGATCGAGCGCGCCTTCGACCTGAAGCGGCAACTCAAGAACATCGACAAGATCTTCGCGCGCGTGTTTCCCGCCAAAACCGTTGCTCGAAACCGCGTTGCATCCGCCAGGAAGAAGGTTGCCCGGCCCAAGAAATAAGCGGAAAGCTTTCGCTCGGCGCCCTCGGCATCTCTGAATAGAAAAACTCGCTCGGCGGTGTAATAGTTTGTAAAAGCCTCCTCCCCGCGCATCTCAGCCCACCCCGTCCGGCATCTATTTAACTAACCGGTTAATGGTGTGGGGAACCGGAATTCCAGTAAGGATGGCAACCATGAAAAAGCGAATGTTTGCAGTAACTGTAGCGTTGCTCGTCCTGCTGAGTATGACTGCAATGGCCGCCACCGGCCGATACGATCAGCAGATTCAGCAGGCGGTCAGCCAGAAGATTCACGAAGCCAAGCAACTGCAGAGCGTGAACTCCAGCGTCGAGGATGGCATCGTGACCCTGACCGGCACAGTCGGCCTGTATCAGGACAAGCTCGACGCCGCAAAAAAAGTCAAGAAGCTCGCCAACGTCAGCGGGGTTCGCAATGACATCGTGGTCGCGGGAGAAACCGTGCCCGATGCCCAACTCCAGAAGAAACTGACACAGCAAGTGGCCTATGACCGCGTCGGTTACTTCGACAATACGTTCAACTATCTGGCGCTCGACGTGAAAGACGGAGTCGTAACCATAAGCGGCGATGCCATATGGGACCTGCCCAAGGACGACGCGCTCGCGATCGTGGCGCGCACGCCCGGCGTCAAGGACGTGGTGAACGATGTAAAAGTTCTGCCGGCGTCACAGTTTGACGATTCGATCCGAGTGCGCACGGCGCGCGCGATTTATCGCGACTCCGTACTGGGCAAATACGCGACTGACCCGGCCCATCCGATCCGCATCGTGGTAGACAACGGACACGTGACGCTCTACGGAACCGTCGAGAACACGATGGACAAGACCATCGCAGGAATGCGAGCCAGTTCCGTACCAGGGGCATTCAGCGTCGAAAACAAACTGGTGGTGGACTAACTGGTGTAGGTTAACGGGTGAACGATTAACGACTATGGATTTGCTTTCTCTCCTGGGGCGCGGCGCCAGCCGCGCCCCTTTTTTTGCCGGGTGGCGATATAGACTCTCAGCGGTTCCGCGCTTCCGGCTTCCACTTGTTCAGGAATGCCAGGAACTCTTCCGGGGCGAGCGCTCGCGCATTTTCGAATTCGCCGTTCTTCTGGCTGTAGACCAGCTTCCCGTTCGGAGTCGAGCACCGCCAGTCCTGGGATGCCGCGGCTCAGCGGAACGTCGTACTTCTTCATAGGTCCTGGTTCTTCTCTCCTTTTCCGATGTCCACGTGCACCACTTCGTAGTTTGCGGCGAGAATCGCTGCCAGGTCCTCACGATGAAAGGCCGCATCGAGCACGTGACAGTCATAGCACCAGTTGGCGCCAAAGACGACGATGACGCGCTTGTGCCCCGCGGCAGCCTTCTCCAGAGCTTCTTTGATTTCGGCATGCGCATCGGCGCGTTCGTTATAAATTTCTTTCCCTCTTCTGACCGACTGGCTAAAACAGACTGCGCCGGGCGCGGCCACCGCGATCACGAGAGCCAGCGTCCAAATCAACCGATAGAGCTTCATGTAGGGTACTCCTGCACCTGAGACGGAACGTCTGAGTATAACTCGGGAAAAGTCGCGATTAGCTCTTGGCCTTTGGCTCTTAGCTAAAAGCCAAAAGCTAAGGGCGATCTTCAGTTCGCCTTGCGGGAGTGCACCAGTTTCAGACTGTCGCTCTGCAGAATGCGCTGGATCTGATGTTTGGCGTGGACGGTCCAGGGCCCGGTGGTGTCGAGCTTCACGTAGGCAGCGCCAGTGTTGCAGCGCCTTGCGGGGTTCGCGCATCTTCTCGTAGGCCAGCGCGATGTTGTAGTGCGCGTCGGCGTAGGTGGGCGCGAGTTGAATCGCCGTCTTGTAAGTGTTCGATGGCTTCCTCGACGCGTCCGGTTTCGTCGAGCACGTTGCCCAGGTCGAAATAGGCGAGCGCGTAGCGCGGATCGATCTGAATCGCCGATCGGTAGTGCCTTTCGGCGAGCGCGTATTCCTGGCGGTTGTAATAGAGCGTGCCCAGATTGATGTGCGCGGCGGCGTGCATTGGATCCATATCGAGAACCTTCAAATAAACAGCGATCGCCTCGCTCTGCGTGGAGGGATTTTCTTCCAGCATGATCCCGCGCGCAAACAAGTCGGCAACGTCGGTAACCACCAGTTCCGGTCCAGTGCGCGGCGGGCTGGTCACGACTTTTCTTTCTTCGGACAAGAAATCGAACATGAACTGTCCGGCGATGGGCTCAACCAGCCGTCCCTGGTGCCGGAAGGCGACGCGGCGTCCGCTTCTGGTAGGCTCCGGCTTCGAGCAGATGGATTCTCCATGCCCGCAACCTGTTTCTGCATGGCGTCGAGCGATTGCCGGATCACGGCCGGACGAACGCGCTGGGCGCAGAGGTCGCGCACTTTCTTGATTTGCACCAGATCGAAAAATGAGTAATCTTCGCCGGCCGTCACCAGTCCCGCCTTCTCCCAGGTTTGAAGCTGGCGAGGAACGAGCCGGAGAATACGCAGCAGGTCGGCGCGGCTGTAGCGATACACGGCGGTCAAACTCTCTCTCTGAGATTATCCGGAACTATGCGTGCGGGAATGCAAGTAGCAACGAGGTGGAAGGCTGTGGAGAACGGGACCGAAATGGCACAAAAGTGGTAGAGATTCTTGCGAGCACTGGCCCCTTCGAAGAAACGCGAAACTTACCTCGCGCTCGCGAATCGCATTCCTGTAGAGACGGGGCTTGCCCCGTCTCCCGCTGCTAGCCGGACGAACTGGTCGCGCCAGCGGAGACGCGGCGAGCCGCGTCTCTACAGGAATTCATTTGTTGGGCATAATGGTGTCGAGTTGACAGTGAGGAGCGATGCCGGAAAGGTTGACTTCGCTGGAACCTCCAGCCGGACAGTGCAACGAAGCGACGCTGATCCAGCGTGTCCGCGACGGCGAGCACGAGCTTTTTTACGAATTGATCCGTCCCTACGAGCGGCGCGTTTACGCCACCGCCTTCGCCATTCTACGAAACGAAGCCGACGCCGAAGACGTGGCCCAAGAGGCGGTGCTGAAGGCCCTCAAACACATCCGGCAGTTTCGCGCCGAGGCCCGCTTCAGCACCTGGCTGATCCAGATCACCGTCAACGAGGCGCGTATGCGAAGAAGAAAGGCACACGCCAACATCATGGAACCGATCGCCGACCGCCAGGACGAGGAAGGCAACTATACGCCTCGCGACTTCGCTGACTGGCGCGAGATTCCGTCGGAAACGCTGGAACGTAACGAAGTCCGGCAAAAGCTCGCCGAGGCGCTGGCCGAGTTGGGACAAATCTACCGCGAAGTTTTTGTCCTGCGCGACATGCAACACCTCAGCATCGAGGAAACGGCCAAGGCGCTGGGAATCTCGACCGCATCGGTCAAGACGCGTTTACTGCGGGCGCGCCTGATGCTGCGCGATTTGCTCGCGCCCGGCTTCGGCGGCGCATGGGGCATGACCGGCAAGCTGTCGTTTGAAAAGGGGACGAAGCCATGGTAGTCAACTGCGAAGAAGTTTGGCGCGAAGTTTCAAACTATCTCGACGGCGAGGTCGATCCCACTTTGCGTGCTGCCATCGAGGAGCACGTCCGCGGGTGTAAGAACTGCGGCGCCGTCGTGGATGGAGCCCGCAACGTGCTCCGGTTGTATGGCGACGAACGCATGCTCGAAGTGCCCTTCGGTTTTAGCCAGCGTCTGCACCGGAGGCTCGACGAGAATATGCCGGGCAACCGCAGAACCTTTCTAGGATGGATGATCGCCGCCGCTGCGGCCTGCCTGATCGTCGGCACCATCGAAGTCGCCTCGGCTTTCCGCACCCCTGAACTGCGCTCCGAACACGCGCAACCCGGAAACAGCATCCCCCCGGACATGATGGTGGTGGTTTCGGAACATGGGAAGTTGTTTCATCTCGCGGGATGCGAATTTATCCACGAAAAGAATAAGCTGCGGACGATCACCGCCGCCGAAGCATCGCGCGAGGGTTACTCGCCCTGTGTGCGCTGCCTGAAGAAGTACCTCGTCACCACCGCGAGCGCTCAGTTCCTGGAAGATTCTGCGACCGCGCCTGCCCGGTCGGCTTCCCGATCAGCCTCCCGATCAGCCTCGCGCTTGACTATGGCCTTAAACTTCCGCAGCACATCTTCCGGAAGAGATGGCTTCCGATAACTGCTCACCAGTTCGTCGACGCGAGCACGGGCCCTTGTGAAGACATCGCTCGGCGGCTCTGACCCGCGGGCGCCGCGGTCGATGACCGGCGAGGGAAGATACTGCTCTTGCCTGAAGAGCGCGCGCGTTTCCTTCAGCTTGAGAAAGTTTCCGGAGAGCCCGATTTGCGCGAACATGCTGGTGGCCAGGCTCTCGCCAGGGACGCCGTCGCCAACGCCCCGCACCAGTCTCTGCGCCGAGGCAATCGACTCCGCGTCAATGACCAGCTTTTCGACGCTGTGGCAGGCAAGCGATTCGATCATGCCCGCTCCTGAGATCATGTTGATGCCCGTAAGCGCTCCCAGCATCGCCGAGCGGGCGCTCTCCGCGCCGGCCTGGGCATCCACAAATTTCGAATCGGTTGCGACCAGGTAGCCGTGCGTGGGCAGGCCCAGGTGCTTGCCGACTTCGGCGCACGCCATGTTCAGCATGGCGGTTTCTACCGCGCCCATGGGCGCGCCGCCGCTCCGCATGTCGAAGATGGCCGGAGCCCCGCCCCAAACGATGGGAGAGCCCGGTCCCGCGAGTTGGTGCAGCACGATGCCCGCCAGCGATTCGGCGGCATGTTGCGTCACCGAACCTGCCAGCGTAACCGGAGCGGTACCACCAGCCAGTGGCATGGAGACGAGTTCCGCGGGCACGCCGGCGCGGGCCAGATCGAGCAGGTTGCACGATCCGAACTCCGACCAGTTCAACGGAGGCGACGGACACACATCAAAAACGGCCCGCGGTTGCTGGCGCAACTTATCTCGTCCGCCGCTGTCAGCGGCGAGCAAGTCGATCATTCCGCCCAGGCCCGCCGCGGAGAATGACCCGGTCACCACCGGCTTGTCGGAATGCTCGAGGACTACGAACAGCCGATAAAGATCGCCGATCGCATTGGGCAACGCGCTATCGCTGCAGGCGTCACTACAGGCATCGCTACAAACAACGGCGGTCGATTGCGCGGCGAACTGCGGCAGCATCTCCGTGACTTGAACCATGCGCACCAGGTCGCGAGTCTCCGACGGCCGCGCTTCCAGCGTATCGGGATCAAGCATCTGCACGCAGCAGGAGCCGGGATCGAAATGCACGTCGTCGCCGCCGTAATGAACGGCTCTCTCTCCCTGGCGGCTGTACAGGTAGAAGTCGGGTGGGGCCGATGCCAGGCACTTGCGAACCAGGGACTCGGGAAGACGCGCCACCCTGTCATTGCCCGCAACTCTGACTTCAACTCCCGCCGACTGCAATAGCTCGACTACTGCCGAGCCCACGCGAACTCCAGGGTTCATCAGCAGTTCGAAGGCTTCGCCAAGAATGCGTCCAATGAGGTCAGGACTGAGCAGTTGGATTTTGGGTCTCATGCCAAGGCCGTTCCTTTGTTGGTCACTTTGCTCATCAGATTTTTTGCCAGTTCCACGGCATCGATGGCGTTGCGAGAATAGCCGTCGGCGCCGATTTCCGCCGCCCACTTCGAAGTGACTGCGGCGCCGCCGATGATCGCTTTGATCCGTGGGCGCAAACCGTCGCGGTCGAGCGCTTCGATGACGGCTTTCTGGCCGGCCATGGTCGTCGTCAGCAAGGCGGAGACGCCGACAATGTCGGCATCCACTTCCTTGGCCTTGGCCACGAACTGCTCGGGAGTCACACTGGTGCCCAAGTCGAAGATCTGGAATCCGCTGGCGGAAAGGATGGTGCCGACCAGGTTCTTGCCGATGTCGTGAATATCGCCCTTGGCGGTCCCCAGGACGACCTTGCCCAGGGCCTCACGCTGCGAGCCGTGCTTCAGCATCTCCGGTTCAAGAACGTTCATGGCAGCCTTCATCGCCTCGGCCGAAGCGAGCAGATCGGGCAGGAACATTTGTCCGCAGCCGAATTGATCGCCGGCAAACGTGATCCCAGCCGCAAATCCTTGATTCACCGCTTCGAGCGGATCGACGCCGTTGGCCAGAGCTTGCTGCGCCAATTCCGTGGCTGTATCCGGCGCACCGTCGATGATGCTTTGGCGCATCGCTCCAAAGAGTTGATCCGGCACAGAAACCTCCCACTGCGAGTCGACCTTGAAATCAGGCGATCCGCGCTACGATTGTATTCCGGTGGGGAGTAGCAAAACTGTGACCCAGCGCACGCCCAATGGTCACATCCGGCGGAAGAAGTCGGCATTCGGCTGGTCAGCCCCTAAAAGGGGCGTTTGATTTCGAGCGAGTTGCGGTATCGCTGAAGCGATACCCTGATACAAACCCTGAGTTTTTCCGCAGTCTGTTTAGCCGAGCACCTTCAATCCCAGTCCCGGGCCGGAGGGTAATACCAGCTTGCCGTCCACCACTTTCACCCCTTCGTAGGGATCGTTCGAGATGAGCAGGTTGCCGTCCAGGTCGGGGTAATCGACAAGCGGCGAAAGGTGCGCCGCGGCGCTGCAGGGACCGGCGCGTCGGCGGGATCGAGACCGAAGTACTCATAGAGCGGCACGTTGAGTTTCTTGCCCACCCAATCCATCACCGCGATGTCGACCGCCGCCATGGCGGCGTGTTGATGCCCGCCAAGCTGCTGCCGGATGCCGGCCAGAAAACTGTCAAAGCGCGCGGGATCGCCGGCCGCGATCTTGTCCGCGATTGCCTCTAGCGCCTGCTTAGCCTGCGCGGGATACTCTTCGTACCGGATGATGGGCGCGCCTTCGCCGTAGCCGGTGATGCCATCGCGTGTGTAAGCCAGGTGCACCGTCTCGCGATACGTACTCGACGACATCGTCGTAGTCCAGGTGTGGCGCAGTTGCAGACGCTTGATCGAGAGATTGACCGTCGCCATGTTGACAGCCGAAGTCTTGCTCCCCGCACCTTGCGCAGCCGCCGGCAAAGGATCGGGCAGAGCCGTCATGATCCCCGCGGCGCCTGCCGCCTTCAGCCACTGACGTCGATTCACTGTCTTACCCTCCTCGCCGCGACCCGCAACTTGCTTCGCAGCTGGTCATCCAGCGCGCCGAAGAGTTGATCCGGCACATTCTCGCTGCGATCGGAAATCAGGCCATTCTCGCCGCGATTGTACCCCGGTGGGAAGTGCAAACCCGTAATCCGGCACACGCCCACAGGTTACATCCGATTGAGCATCCGTGAAGGCGCGAGACGGAGGTACTTGAAAAGGCTGGAGCCGACGATCGGACTTGAACCGATGACCTGCCGATTACGAATCGGCTGCTCTACCAACTGAGCTACGTCGGCTTTGTGTAGTGTTTATGCGGTCGCGAGCGGCTTTCGCGGTTTTCGAGCCTTGCCCATTCCTTGCCCAACTCGCTTGCGAATCGGCTTCGCTACTGCCTTCTCTAACCGCGTCATCGCTGCTCGCCCTTCATCCTGGGATTTTAGCAGAATGTAATGTTTCCGCGTCGTTTCCACGTCGCTGTGGCGCAAGATAATTTGCACTGTTTCAGCCTTGACGCCGAGCGAGAATAGATTCGTAGCAAGACCGCGTCGGAATGCGTGCCAGCCATGCCACCGCTCGCCGAGCGCAGGCCGAATGACTCGCGCTGCGAGATTATCAAGATTCAGCGCGAAGCCTTTGCGGTCGCCTGTGAAGAGCCACTCGCCGTGTCCGTTCCGTTGAACGTGGGCGTCGAGCAACTTGCGGAGCGGCTTTATCACTGGCACTGAGGCTTTTGATGCTGGTGTTTTTGTCCCGCCAACGTGAACGCGCCAGACAGCGCGGCGCACGTGAAGATAGTTGCCGTCGTAATCTGAACGCTGAAGGCCGCGAATCTCCGACTCACGAAGACCTGCGAACGCTGCGACGCCGCACACAGTTCGCGCAGGCTCGTCGAGCGTCTTCAGTATGTCTTCAATCTCCGCGAGCGTGTACGCGTGAAGCTGCGGGTCTGACTGCTGACCTTCTGCCGTCGCTTCGCGAGCAGGATTCGCGCCGAGAACGAAGCCGAGCCTGATAGCGTACCTGAACAGCGACGACAGTCCCGTTTTTATTCGCATAACGCTCGCGTGCGTGAGCGATGAACCGGCGTCAAGAACTTCTTGTGCATGACGCGCAGTGAAGTCGCGGAGCCTAACATAGCCGACACGGTCACGATAGTGATTCTCAAAAAGGTCGTTGTAGAACTTGTACGTGCTCGCCGACTTTTTCGATTTGATGAACGGCAACCAGTAGCGCTCTGCGAACTCCGAAATAGTCAGACCGCCTTCGGCTGCGCCGCTGCGATTGACCGTCGCGAGAATCGGGTCAGCGAGCGACCAGACATCGCTCTTGCTTCTATAAGTGTCGTTGACATCCGCGAGCCGCTGGCAGACTCGCCGACGAACGGGCTGACCGCCGACAATCTCGTCGCGATAGAACCGAACCCACCACGCGTGATTTTGCTGATAGACCTGACCGCGCTGCATGTTTGCAGTGTAGCAGGGCACGGATGACGTGGCGAGAAACCGCGCCCAGCACGGCTTTTCGCTTGCAACTGCAAGGCCATCTGTGTTACTCTTTGGATGCTGAGTCGGTTTTGCCTTGTGACTCTGTGCGAGTTGCTCGCCGTTGCGGAACGGCAGAATAGCGCGAAAGCGTAGCGCTCCTTCAGGTTTCGAACTCCTGATATTCCAAACTGAGACACCTACTTTGGAGTATCGCTGTGCCGAAGTCAGCCGCTGTAACTCTCGCACCTGAACCTTCCGACATCCTGACGCCTGAAGAAGTCGCCGCGCTCTTGCGTGTGCAGCCGTCGTTCATCTACGAAAAAAGCCGCCGTCGTTCTCGCGACCCTCTGCCGTGTCATCGCATCGGCAGATACCTGCGCTTCAGCCGCGCCGAAGTTCTTCAATGGTTCGCCGACACCGCCGCACCGAAAAAGAAAATGCGGTCGGTGAACTGATGCAAAAACGACTAAGTTTCTTTGCTTAGTGCGTGTTACGTGATGTGTGTCAATTTAGCCGGTGTCACAGCTATCGGCCATATAGTACAGACCGCCGACTTCGGCGAGACTTAAGGACACGTTGCCGCAACTCTTAGCGGAGAGGCAACGCGTAAAAGTCAGTGTCACATTTTTCTGTCAGTTTGCATACCGCGACGCCGCTACGTCGCCGACTCCTTAAGTCACACGGAAGCCTTCGGTTTAACGCCGAAGGCTTTCGTGCGTTTAGGAGCAAAAAGTGGCAGAGCAGAAACCGAAGAAGGACAAATTCAAGCCGGTGCGATGTCTCGGCGACGCGACTGACCTACCGCCGTCGGTCTTCAGTCTACCTGACGACGGACGGAAGGCTTCTCACCTACGGCAACAGAGGAAGGCGCTCGCTCAAGTTCTCGCTAAGAGCGCGGACGCTGACGGCGCGTCTATTCGTATATCAGTCGCAACGATGAGAAGCAAGACCGAGTTCAGTAAGGCGAAGGTCGAGCGCCTGCTCGACGATCTTGAGCAACTAGGCTTCTTAACGAACGTCGGTTATCACAGCATCGCCGAGCGCCGGAGCGTGAGAGTTCGGAAGTTGAATCTTCCGAAGCTGCCGCTTGCCTCAGATTCGCAGCAGCAGCCTGCCTCAGATTCGAGCAGCTTGCCTCAGATTCGAGAGCCGCTTGCCTCAGATTCGCAGCAGCTTGCCTCAGATTCGCAGCAGCTTGCCTCAGATTCGTATTCTGAATATGAGACAAGCCGCGAATATGAGGCACAACCGTCCGGTTCTGACCGTCCGTCAGGACCGCCCAAAAAGACCGTCCTTCCTACCGAAGAGCGGACGGAAGGAAAATCTTTCTCTAGGCAAGAGGCTTCGCCTCTTGCAACTCCGAAAAGTGCACAACAACATTTGGACGCGATTGAGAAAAAGTATCTAGGCGTCATAGGAGCCTTTTCGCACAAGAGCCGCGAGACGGTGCTCGCTCTTCTCGACACCGAAGGCGTCACCGTCATTGCGCGAGCCTTCGCCGACGCCGTCGCTGTCGGTCAGTTACAGGACGCGGTCAGCAAGTCAGCCGTCGTCGTCTCGCGCCTTCCTGAACAGATTGCCGTGAGGAAACAGAAGAAGGCCGACGCCGCCGCTGCCGTCGAACACGAGAAGCGAAATAACGACTACGCCGATTTGCAAGTTGACGCTTCGATTATCACCGACACTTACGGTCGCCTAAAGCGCCGCCTTTGTCTCGACCTGTTGAGCACCGCCGACCGCGAACTTATAGAACCGTTCCGAGATATGCACATAGACACGGAACCGCTCGCACGGTTCGAAGCCGGAACGACGCCGGAGCAACGAAAGCACATGAAGGCCGCACTTCGCGAAGCCTTAGCGAAGGCAGAAGCACAAGAACTAGCCGACACCGTCGAGATGTTCGGCGACCTAAACAAGTCGCCGGAAGAGTATCTCAACTAACGCGCCGGAGTTCGTGAGACGGCAGAGGAACATTCGGAAAATGAAGATCACAGAGAACGGCAGTAAAGGCGAGACAGTTCTGACGGTGAGTGACGACGAGCTAGAGTTCTTACGATGTGCGCTCAACGGTGCGAAGCAAAAAGGCTTCACTTCCGGTGCTCTTAGTCACGATGAGTTGCACACCGCTACCGCGCTCGTCGCCGACCTGAAAGATTTTCAGGACTACAAGCGCTTGCGTGAGAAGTTCCGCCGTCAAGTAGCTGTAGCCGCCGAAGAGTACGAGTGCCGTCGTCAAGTCGCCGCCGTGCAATCCGCCTTCAGAGGCCGCGATGAGCGCAGCGATGCTCACGTCGCCGGATACTAGGAACGCTGAGCGGAAAATGTCACAGTTTTCGGACATAGAAAGAGAGCAGAGAGTGCAACGTGTTAGAAGGCTTAGAACATCACGACGACGCGCAGCGCGAGCGCCGCGAAAGAGAAGCGCTACGACCGCAGCCGACGCCGGAAGAGCGAGAACTCATCCGGCAAGAACTGCGCCTGCTCGGATTCAAAACTTACGTGCCGACGCCGGACAAGCCGAAGCGCCGCCGAAAAAGGTCTGGGTAGTCAATCACATCACGCACACGATGCACCTTCCGGTAGATTGCGCCGACGCCGCTGGTATCGACTGGTCGTAAAGTGAACAGGAACGCGGTTTGGGCGGCGCTGGGCGAAGAGATGAAGGCAGAGCACAGCAGAGCAGACACCTAACACACAGGAGAGCAACCATGGCGGACGACGTAACAGTCAACGTGCAAGGACTAAGCGACCTACAGACCGCGCTTGAGAACCTGCGCGACGTGGAAGCAAAGAAGATCGTGCGCCAAGGTCTCAACAAAGGCGGTGACGCACTGCGCAACGGTATGCAGGTGCAGGCGTCGCAGAGCGCCAAAGGTCAAATCGGTCGCGTGCTCGGCAAGCAGGAGTCCTGGTCGAAGCGCATAAAGATGGACGAAGATCGCGCCGGTCGTGTGTTCGTAGGTCCGAAAGGTTCACTTCCTGACCTGCACCGCGCACGCGGTGGTGGAATGCAGCCGAAAGGCAGCATCTACCGGCGCTCGCTCAACTACCTTGTCAAACTCATGGAGTTCGGTGGCCGCGAAGCACGAGCCGCTAACGTCGGTCATACGATGCCGATGACACGCGGCTTCGCAATCTATCGCGCCGCAGTGCTTCAGCGCGTCGTCGATGTCATCCGAGAAAGGCTAAAGCAATGAGCCTGAAGACCTACGCAGTAATCTGCCTCAAGATACTCGCCGCTAAGTGGCTGCGCATTCGCTCGCGTCTTAGTGAGCACGAACTCGATGTGATTATGGACGCGTGCGCCGGTGAGCCTGACCTGCGTCATGTTCTCGTCGATGTGCTCGCGCTCAGACGTTGACGCGAAAAAAGAGACCGTGCCGCCTTGAAAAATGAAATATCTGCCTCTACGGTTTGCGCCAGCTTGTCAGCAACTTTTACACGGCACCTAAGTTATAGACTTACAACAGGATACAATCGCCTATTTTTCCGCGTCGTTTGAATCCGATAACTCGCGCATTGCCTATGCTTTAGCTCACTTACAACAGGTTCAAGGGCTGTCACACTTCGTTGTAAGACTGAACCCCATGTCATCTAAACTCACGTTTCTAGGCGATGCAGGCCGGAACAAGCACTCACAGAAACTCGTGCGCGTGCAGTGCTCGTGCGGCTCGCCTGAGTTCACCTGTCGAGAAGATAGCTTCAAACAGGAGCGCACAACGTCGTGCGGATTCTGTCGCAAAGGTGGCAAGCGAAAAGCTGAGCAAGTTACAGCGCTGCAAATCGCGCCGCCTGTCGAGCAACCGAAACCGACACCGGAAGTCGAATCGAAACACGAACGCGGAACGCCTGCATATTTTGCCGACGAGATTGCGAGCAGAGACGCCGCCGCAACTTCTGCCGAAAATCGTGCTCGCTTTTTGCGCTCAGAACTCGCTGAACAAACGAGCACAGATTTAGACACGCATAAGCGCTGGAATACTGAGACGACTACAGCGCACAAATTGCGACAAGAAATCGCACGCCTTCAGCTACAGAAAGCGAACGCAGAAACCGCGACTGTGAAAGACGAGCGCTCGCAGGCCGACATCGTGAGAGACAAGATCGCGGCGCTGAAAGGCCGGAAGTGACCGAGTACGAAATCATAGCGCACGGCTGGGAAGAGCAGGTGCTCTCCGGCGAACGTCCTGCGAGCATCTGGACGAAGCGAGCGATAGAACGGCAACGCGCCGACCTGCTTCGGCAAGGTCAGCCGAACTTTCCGTACATCTGGGTTCCTGAAGACGGCGCGACGGTCATCGAGTTCATTTCGTGCCTGCGTCACCTGAAAGGCGAGCACGCAGGCCGACCGTTCATCCTGTCACCGTGGCAGGTCTTCGTCATCCTGACGCTGTTCAGTTGGAAGCGAATCGACAACACGAAGCTGCGCCGCTATCGCAGGCTGCTGTTAGAGTGCGGCAAGAGCAGCGGCAAGACGGCGCTGTCGTCCGCGATTCTCCTGTACCTGCTCTGCGCTGACGGCGAAGGCGGTGCGGAAGTCGTTTGCGCGGCGCGTGCGAGTTCGCAGGCGAGACTTTTATTTGACAACGTGCGCGACATGTTGCGAGCCGACGCGAAGCTGTGCGCCGCGTTCGGTCTTAAAGTTTTGCAGCATTCAATCGTTCAGAAGTCGAGCGCGAGCACGCTGCTGCCGGTGTCGTCTCAAGGCAAGTCGCTCGCAGGAAAGATTCTGCACGGTGCAGCGGTCGATGAACTCTGGAGTCATCGCTCGCGTGAAGTCTACGAAGAGATGGCGCTCGGCTGCGACAAGCGGAACAACTCTCTGCTGATTTCGCTCGGACACGCCGGTGAAGACCTTACGTCGGTCGGCTACGAGTTACACCTGACATCGTGCAAGATTCTCAACGGTGAGTTACCGGACGAAAAAACTCTAGCGGTGATCTTCAGCGCCGAAGGCTACGACTGGAAAACCGACGACGCAATTCTCGCCGCGAATCCGAACGCCGGAGTGAGTTCGTATTTTGAAACGATACGCGAAGCGCAGCAGCGAGCCGTCGCTATTCCGGCGCTTCAACCTGCTTTCAAAAGTCACAACTTAGTGCTCTGGGAAGACGGCGATGCGAACAAGCAGTGGCTGTCGAAAGAACTGCTCGCGCCGTGTCGCATGTCGGGCCTGTGCATGAACGATTACAGGTTCTGGCACGTCGGCGAGCACGTCGGCGTGACGCAGCCGGACATGATGCGACCGTTCGTGATCGGCTTAGAGCGCAGCAGCCGACAGGACCGCGCCGCCGCCGTGTTCTGTACGAAGGCATTTCAGGACGGCGTCGAGCACTTCTATCTGTTCTCGAAATACTTCGAACCGGCTGTGGATGCGAACACCGCGCCGAACGACGACGAGCCGATAGCTGACGACATTCTGTCGATGTACCGAAATCACGTCGGCTACGGTGTGACCGAGCACGCCGACGACGGTTTCATGCTCAAGGCGCTCGCGCATGACTCATGGACCGAACCGTCGCCGCGTTTCGAAAGCAACGGTATCTCGCCGTTGCCGTTCGCAAAAACGGCGCGGACGTTTTCGCCGGTGCTTGACTTCTTCACATCACTAGCGAAGGCCGGACGGATTCACTTCGCGGATGACGATGAAATACTCGCCGGTCACCTGCTCTCTATCTACGCGCACCGTGACCTGAACGGAAACCTGTTTCCGCGTCGCTCGAATCCTGAGAAGCCTATCGACGCCGCCGTCGCCGCGCTCTACGCTCTACGGCTCGCGCTCGTGCCTGAGATGCTCGCACCGCCTGAAGTGTCCGACGTTCAGGTCACCTTCATCATGGACGACGACTCTGTGCAGCAGTGCCGCGACGGAAAAATGATTCAAGTCTTAGGACCGCTGAGCGAGCGACCGAAAGGCACGGTGACGCAGTCGTGAGATTTTGCGAGCAAGGCGGATGTGTCGGCATCGCCGTGACAGGTCAGTTCTGTGAAGTTCACAAGAACTCGACGACTCGCACGGCGAAGGCGCGGCATCCGAACGACAAGTGGTACGCAAAGCAGTGCTGGCGCGGTAAGTACGGAGTGCGACGCTACAAGCTGCTGCGTTCTCCGATTTGCGAGTTCGTCGCCGAAGACGGCAAGCCGTGCGACCGAAAAGCAGAAGACGTGCATCACATCGACGGCAGTTGGAAAGAGACGAGCAACTGGCAACTGTTTATGGGCGGCGTCGATATGCAGAATCTGATGTCACTTTGTAAGCCGCATCACAGCGAGATAACGATGTCACAAATTAAGGACGGTACAGCATGTCAGAGCAAAGCATAGTAGTCGAGCACGTCGAGAAAGATCAGTGGGCACTCGTGATTGTAGCGACTCGCTCCGCGTTCGGTCGGCGCTCAGTCGTGCCGATTATTTTCGTCAACGACGGCGTCGGAGAGTTCGCAACCGCGCCGCAACTGAAGAGTTGGGCACGCGCCGGACTGCTCGCCGTGTACAACGTGCCGCCTGACCGCCGCGAAGAAATCCTCAAGGCAGCGGTCTCCGAGTACGTCCGTCAGGTCTCGCTGCGCACGTTCATCCGAGAGCGCTCGAAGGTCGGCATCGTCGCACGCGCTCGCGCAGCGAAGGCCGAGCAGCCTATCGGCTTCTTCGGCATGACTCGTGAGAACGAGCCTGCTTTGTTCTGGTTAGTCGAGCGGTCGGCTACCGCCTATCAAGCGCTCAAGGTTGCGAAGTATCTCGTCGAGAAGAACAACATCGGCGAATTGACGCAGGCCGAGCGCGACGAAGTCGCAATGAAAAACATCCTACGCGGCGAGACGCCGAAGTCACCGTCTCAAATCTTGGCTACATGGAGACAACAATGAACAAGTTCATCGAGAGCATCGCAGACTTACTTGCACCGCCGTCACCGGCGCTGCGCGTCATCACAATTACTTCGCCGGTCGATTACAGCGAAGCGCCTGCCGGTTTCTTCAACGTCGAGTGTGCGAGCGGTAAGAAGTCGCTAGGCTATCGCGGCAGTTTTCTTGCGTGGGAAGTCGGCGAGCACGTCCGCGACGGTGCGGTCCTAGTTCACCTGACCGTGCCGCGCTCTGAGTTGCCGACTGTGAAACTAGCATTTCAGAAACCGACGGACGGCGGTTCGTCGCACATCGGCGGATGCACGGTACTCGACACCGACTCACTCGAAGAAGACAACTCGACCGTGCAGTGGGACGGCACGCCGCCTTCGTCCGGCGAGTGGGTCTAGTGTCACACTTTGCTGAGAAGATGAGCAGGACTACAGGCTTTGAAAGATAACTTTTCGTATCAATGGAGAACTGCTGTGAAGATAAAATACAACGAGTTCGTCGCTAATCCTGCACTTAGAAACACCGAAACCAACTTACCAGCACACGTCGCGCAGGTCTTAATCGCGCAAGGCGTCGCCGTCGCGGTGCGCTACAAAAACTTCGTCGAGTACATGAACGCCGAGCACGCGCAGGCGAGCGCCGCGCACAGCGTGAATCCGTCTGTGCAAGGTGTCGAATGGGGCATCAGGGACAAAGCGCTGTCGCGCTTTTCAAAAGTCTTGGTGGTTAAGCGCATCGGAGCCGCGACGACTTACTTCGAGACGCCGCCGTCCGATTGTCCGCCGTCGATTCGCGCTCGCTTCGAGTCGCTCACTAATCCTGTATCGAATCCGGTCGATATTGAACAGGAGAGAAACCGTCAGTATGAACAGCGCGAGCAAGAGAGAGTCGGCACCGCGGGCATTCTCTACGGGAGCAAAAAATGATTACCTTTCCGACATACGACAAACTGCCGACGACCGAAGACCACATCATCGACATTCTCGTCGCCGCCGACACGAAGAAGAGCGAAGCAAATTGCGACGCACTACGCGCCGCGCAAGAAGCCGCGAAGAGCCACCGTCGAGAAGAAGATAGGCTGACGGAAGCGGCGCTCAACATAGGAAGGTCATAAGTTTTCTGCTCGCTTAGATGCGGCAGAGAAGTGTGAGAGCGAGCGGCGTCGTTAATTTGCCTTTCCGACGCCGCATCTTTTCCGAAACAAGCGAGTCACACTTTACGGAGAGTATGAGGGACAAGGCAGGCAACAAAGGAGCAAGACAATGGGACTAAGTTCATTTCAGATTCTCAATCAGAACGGCGAGACACGCGCAGCGAAACGCGCACGCCGTCACCTAGAAATAAGGAACCTATTTACGACCGACTTCAATCGCACAGGCCGTGATAGGTGTCTCGAAGACATCCTCAACATTTCTGCGGAGAGATGCATACGGGCACAGGCTAGCGAGCACATCGAGACGCGTGCCGCACGACCGCACCGCGAAATTCTTTCGATGGAGACCTTGAAGAACAAACTGTGGCGGCAGAGTCAGGTCGTCTATGGCGACGAACGACGCGCACGCGAGAAGGCCGCGAAGGACTACGAGATTCGTCAGACGATGCGCTCTATCTTTCCGTTAGAGTACCGCGACTGATGAGTCAAACGAATCTTAACTTCGACGCGCAGTTCGAAGCCGCCGCGCAGCGCCTGCTTGAGAAGCGCCGCCGCGCACTCGCCGTGCGTGAAGCACTCGCATCCGGTGAAGCTGCTGAGCTAGCCGTTGCTATAGAAGAAATTTGCAAGGAGAAAAACAAAGCATGAGCACGAGCACAGCGAAGCAGATAGCTTACAGCAGCGGCGTCCGACAACTCGAAGGCGTCGTTCTGAGAATCGAAGCGCTCGAAGCGAAAATCGTCGAGCAGCAAACAACTATCGCCGCGCTGCAAAGCACCGTGCTGGCGCTGAAGCATCAAAAAGATTCCGCTGTATAGGCCCGGCGGAGTAAGACGAGCGGTCGCGCACTCGACCGGGAGCGCACCGCTCGCTTTTTCTTCTGTCCGTGTCCTTTCTTCGAGAACCTGCGAAAAAGGCCGGACAGCCGGAACAATCTTCGCATTAGAAGGCCGTGGGCGCATAGTTATGCCGCGTCTGATAGCTGAGCACGTCCGCAAATTAAGCCGAAACACTTCACGGACATTTCAGGGGGACTTCCTAGAATGAGTGCTTGTGCTGCTGTTCGTCCGACCTTCACTTTGTGTCCGCCGATGCCTGCTCGCGGCGCTATGACTTATAAACCGCAGTACCGCACGCAGAAACTCAAGCCGGTTCATCTGCCGAAGCACGACGCTGACGGAAACTTCGAGAACGGTCTCACGTTCGATGATTACTCGCGCTGTCAGACGCACACACTCCTTGGCGGTTTCGGAAAGCGCCGGTGCGCGACTCCTGACTGGGCGATGAACGACACGTCGGTTAGGCGAGTAGTCCTAGCCTTCTTAGAGCGTCGGTGCTTTAGCAAAAGGCGCGTCGCTACAATTCAAGGCACAGAGCGCGAGCGATTGCTCGCCGCTATCTGTGCGATAGCAGCACAGAAAGAAGGTCTCATTGCGACTTACGACCGTCTCGACGCGGAGTATGTCGCACATCTAAGTTGCACGGCTGAGTTCTGTCAGGCTCGACGCAAGACACTGCGGCGCATTCTCGAAGGTCTCGACACTAGCATCCGCCTTACTTCGCAACCTGACGCGATTTACAGCATTGTAGTTGAGTATCACCGCTGGCATCTCTCTTCGGTCGGCGTCGCAGAAAGGCACGGTATTTCTCCGGTCGCGGTCAGACAGATTCTAGCTCGCATCAATCGAACCGCCGCCGAACTCGGATACGCGGTCGAGTTTTCATCTCGCCGAACCGCCGAAGAGCGCGAACGAAGCAAGGCCGAACGAGACGCTATTCGTGAGGCACGCCGCGCCGAGAAGCGAGAACTAGCGCACGCGAACTTTCTTGCACGTCAGCAGCGCCTGCAAGAGCGCGACGCACTCCGAGCCGAAGCCGTGAAGCGGGAACTGTCGAGTACCGTCACCGTCGCCGCTAGCGACCGCCTTCTAGTTGCGCCGTCCGAAAAACAGCGGAAGCCGAGAAGTAGTACGCACGCTGTCCGGCGAGCGAATGGACTTTGTCCTGACTGCGGCGCGAAGCCGGACGAAGGTCGTAGCCGTTGTAAGCCGTGCGCTGTGCTCGCAGCCGCCTACAGTCGCGCTGCACGCGCAAGAAAAACCCTGCTGACGGTGACCGCATGACACCTGACAGCATAGCGGTGAAGGCGCTAGACCTTCTGCATCACTTCGGATTCGATGATTGGCGAATACTGCTCGTGCCGACGTTCTCTGACTACCCCGATAAGGCTGGCTGCGTGATGGAGAAGCAGAAGACGATTCACTTTGCGACGGACTGGCTTGACGATGACCGAGAAGCGCGGCTGTTAATCCTGCACGAAGTCGCACACGTCCTGACCTTAGCCGAAAAAGAGAGTCACGGCCCGTTCTTCACAGCGGCGCTAGCCGCGCTAGAGAGTTGCCCAAATGTGCAGCGCGTATACGACAGCAGACCGGAGCAAGACTAAACCGACCATTTGACGTGTGATGGTTGAACTTGCGACTCGCGAATGTCAGAGCGCACTCTCTATATCGTGACGCTCAGATTCATCGTTGCTGCGATTCCTTTTGTGCTGGTCTTCGCCTTTGGGCTTTGGCTTCAGCTTCGGCGCTCATGGGGCGCGGCAGACAAACACGACTCTAATCCCAGACTGGCGGAAGAACTACGTCCTGACGATTCGCGGGAGAGCCGACGTGAACGCTATCGCAACCTTCCTCTTGCGGAACGCAATGCTCAAGATAAGCGCATCGCAGCCGCACAGGTCAGACGATGGCGCAAGAAGGGATTGCCCTAGCCGCTTGCCTCACTAGAGCGGCTGGGTACGCTGCAAAAGTACCGCGCAAAGAAAACGGTCCCGACTCACTCTTCGTCTTCTTCAGCGGTGACGGCTTCTTCAGGAGAGATGGTTGGTACTGCTTTTCCTGCAAAGAGGTCCGCAATCATTTTTTGAAGTTGTTCTGCTGTTTCTGGGTTCTCTGGCAACTTTGCTGCCCATGCCCTGCCCGGATGCAAGGTGTCCCACCGTGATCTAAACTGCTTCTCTCTCCGCTTTCCGGTTGCATGATTTCCAAAGCCCGCAACGAGTACGTTCCAAAGCGGCTGGAACTTCTCGATCAGTAAAGATTCACCAAGTGGAATCCAGATGTCGTCGGCGACAACGTATCGACAGAAGAAATCAGCGAGCTTGAGGTTGGTCACTTCGATTGACTTGGCGTGCTCGCGCAAACGACTGAACAACGCATTCCCGGGCGCTGTGCTCAGGCCGAAGCCGCCCTTTCGCGCTCCCGGTGGGACAGCCTTGCCAACATAAATCGGCTGCTCGAATCGGTTCTTCCGATTCCGCTCCGCTACTGGCGCGTATGCTTTGAAGTCACCCGTGTAGTAGATAGCGTAAATTCCCGCACCGGGGAACGGGTCGGCTGGCGGTAGAGGCCCGACCGCCCGTTTCAGGAGTGCGCCAGCTACACTCTCGCCGAGATTGCGCTTGTCGAGCGGATTGAATTGGTCTTCAGGCACCCTAAGAAAATGGTACCCGACCACCATCATCTCAAGATAGGACACGTACCAATACCGTTAACCGCCGAAGGTTCGTGTCCCGCCCGCAGTGGTTTTCTTCTTACGACCGCCAAGGCTGTTGTGCCCGAGAAGTGAGTCATTGATTTCTCGGTGGAGTAGTTCGGCCTTCTCTTCGGCAGTCGGTTCTCGTGTGGGAAACTTCTTTTCGAGTTCGGACCGTAGCGCGTTGAACTTGGCTAGCGCGGAACGCTGCGATTTCGTAGAGAGAATCTCTTGACCGGCCAGCGTGACGACAAACATGCCGCTCGTGTTCTTCGAAAGGTACAGTTCGCCGGGAAGGAAGGACAGATTCATGAAGCCTTGCGAAGGACGACACCGGACTCGTAGAGAACGGTTTTCTCTTTCGCCTCTTCCACTCTAACCGAACTTTGGATGATGCTATTGCCCGTTCGCTTGTTCCGAAGCAAGTGGTTGTCTTCAAACTTCAGTCCGACCAGCTCGCCGATTCTTCCGAAGAAGTAGTCTGTCTTTACTTCGATTCCCTGAATGATGCTGTTCCCCAGCACGATGATGGAGACCGCTTGGGGCTTCATGAGTGGGGTTAGCACCTTGCAGAATCGGTGCGTGTCATTGAAGTACGTGGTCACGTAGTTCGCCCAGCCGGGGCCGCCGTAGCAGCCTTTCTCCGTATTCCGGTTGCGAATCGCCTCAATGATTTCGGCGAGGGCTGGCATCTTAAAATCCAGAGGTATCGGTTCCGAAGCACGTACAGTCTGCCAGAACTTCCCGAAACTCTCGTTCTCGCGTGCGCCGTTGTAGCCCGTTCCAGAAGTGAAGCCCAGCCAGTGCATCTGAGGCCGCGTATTTCGTGGATAGTGATAGTTGTTTAGGTATGGCGGCGACGTGACGAGCAGGTCAATGAAGTTCCGTTCCCGCAGGCATTCCAGAGCGGAAAAGATGCTCTTCGGAAAGACCTTCACTTTGGGCCGACATCTCAGCGTTTTTAGATGTCCTTGAACCCATCCGATGTCTTCCAGCATCAGGTGCAGTTTCGCCGACAAGCTAAGTCCTACGTTCGCATCTTCGATGTTCGGCTTGTCTACGGCTGCTCGTCTCGTGAGGCTCGGCTCGTAGGAATAGTTTGAGAAGCTGACCATCACGGACCCTAGCCCAAGACGAAAAATGTCCTTCAGCGTCGTGTCTTTGATGTTGTTGATGAAATCGAGCGCGTAGAGAACCTTCCGCTCGACTTTGGGACTGAATAGCTGCGTCCGACCTGCGAATCCGGTAGGGGGCTTCGAATGAGGCTCCCGCTTCACGGCTCCGCTTTCTGCCTTCTCCATGAATCGCTCGAAGGAAGCGATTTGCCGTGTCAGGTCGTGGACTGAAATCTTCATCGCGTTGAGCTTTATCTTGGTCGCGAGTGCGGCATACGGGTTGATTTCAAACCCAACGACGTTCAGGCCACCTAAATACGATTCGACCAGCGTCGTACCGACGCCAGCGAACGGGTCCAGAACCCAGCAGTCAGAATCCTTTTTCGGAAGGTAGGTCTTGATAGAATCTTCAACGAACTCGGCGGAGAATCCCGCAATCCAAGGCACCCATCGGTGCAGAGGCAGGTTCTTGTTCTTGGCAAAGGAAGAGTCCCTAAACCCGTTAGTTGCGGCGGGAGCGCCGAAAAAAGTTGTCTGCATTTGGTCTGAATCCTAGCAGACTTTTTGCCTGAGTTCTTCCACAGTTTTTAGAGCAGTCCGCAGGCGGTCACCTGAGCGCTGTGCGCCATGTCTTTCGGATTGACCAGGCATCTGGGCCCTTGCTAGGCTCTGATGTCAGAAACAAAAGGGAGTGCGTCATGGTAGAGGGTTTTTGGATTGTTCAATACGAAGGAATGCAGGGCAACGGTGGCGGTGTAGTCATGTTCATTAAAGGCAAGGTATTCGGCGGTGACAGCGGCTACACCTACTCAGGCTCTTATCGAACTCAAGGCAATTCGGTAAAAGCGAATATCATGGTGCGAAACTTCCTACCGGGTGTGCCTAGCGTTGTCGGTGTCGTAGGAGACTTCGAGTTGAACATAGACGGGAAGCTCGAAGGAGATGTCATTAAAGCAACAGGAAGTCTCCCGAACTCGCAGGCAGTTGGTATCGCTCTCAAGCTCACGAAGAGAGCGGACCTGCCTTAGTCAGACTTTGTTTTCTCTCCCGCGCCGTCGTCCGCTGTGCTATTCGGGGTCTGGTCGATGAGGTCTGGGAATTTTTGTTCGAACATCGCTATCGGGAGTTTTCGCGTACCGCTGCCGTCTAGCAGTTCGAGCACGCGTTTTCGCAAGGAGTGCTGTTCTAATTCTATGTTGCCGAAAAACTCTGGGTAGTACGCGCCTTTCTTAAGATGCACCTTGTTGAAATCGTAACCAAGACTCTTCCCCATCGCTGCCAGCAGTACAGCATTAAGTTCATCCGACTTTTCTGTTGCATTCGGAGTAGTCTTGTAGTTCTGAAATAAGTCGAGCAGTTCTCCCCACGCGTCCCGCACCGCTTTCTCCTTCTCGTCGGTGCCTGTGAACTCGACATCAATCAGGTTCAGCGACTGCACGTAATTCGGTGAGAGTCGCGTGGCGCGATTGCTCATCAGCGTCTTAAAAATAAGCAGCTTGCGGTTTCTCGCTTCACGTTCTTCGTCCAGCTTCCGCTGAATTTTCAGTGCCTGAATCGGCCCAAAGTAGATAGCAACAATCGTGGCCGCACTCAACAGCAATCCGGCGATGCCTAACAAGATCGTGGCTGTGTTCACTCAGAACCGCCTCTAGCCGAACAACACACGATGGTAACACTCGTCGAGTGGCTTTTGCTTTCGCTCTGCGGCGCTCAGGCTGAAACGGTGATGCTGAGCACCGTCCGAAGTGCTCCCGGCTCGCTCTAGCTTCCCTGCGCATCCCTGTAGCACAGGTCCGTCATGCCGGTCGGTGATTTCACACATTTAGCACGGAACGCGCTTGGAGCAGAACACGGCAGAGCGTAGCGTCAGGACATGAAGAACACTATTCACGTGAAAATCGACACTGCGGGGTGCGAGCACAGCAAGCCTCTTTTTGTGGACGCTGTGTGTCCTTCAGCCCGAGACGCGGGTAACTGTGTTGCTGCACACATCGAAAGCATAATCAGGCACGCGCAATTCAAGAGCGTAATTGAGGTTTGGGTAGAGCAGGTGCAGACCGCGAAAGATGACGAGACAGAGGCGATAGAGAGAATGCCTGATGGACCTGCGGCTAGCCCCGAAGGAGCGGCACTTCAGAAAATGGTGCAGCGAGCGAAGGCAGGCAAATGACGAAGATGGAGTACGAGAAAAAACTCGCATCGTTGCCTGACGACCGCATCGGTCGGCTGCGAAGAGAAATCTACCGCGTGCGTGTTGCAAACGGCTGTGAGCGGTGGCGCAAGAACTGGAACTCCGACATGATGGTCAGTAAGGAACTCGAAGCGCTGCTGGACCACGTCGAAAAAGAACTCGAAGCAGAAGCGAAGGCAGGCTCTAAAGGCTAACGCGCCGCTGTTTGGAGCCTGGCTGCTGCGTCGCTGCGTCGGCGGTGATCGGTGACAGGCTTGATTACTTCCGTTTTTGACAAATTGACAAAATACGCCTTGTCCAAATCCTTGCCCAAATGACTGACAAGTATGGCCGAATGACACCGTTTTACACCGCACAGAACGGCCTAAATGGTTGAAAACGCGTGAGCACAGACACCGTTGACCGATTACGAATCGGCTGCTCTACCAACTGAGCTACGTCGGCCTGCTTGTTTAGTTTACCAAATCGCGGGTGCGCGGCTTTTCAGAAGCTGAGGGAAATCTCATTCCGGTCGGCGGGAATCCGCAAATCAATTCCGCGTTCCTGATTGGCGGCAATGGTCGCGTCGAGGTCGAGCCGGTCAAGCGGAATGGTGCGCTGCTGACGGCCAATGCTAAAAGACAAATTGCTTGCCGTGAGCAGAAACCGCCGAGTTTCCAGCCGCTCTCCGTTTGCCAGGATAAAGATGGTCGGCGGTAGCATCTTGACGGCGCTTGCATTTGCCGCGACCGGAATTTCGATGACCTGCGCTTTGGGTACAGAAGGTTCCGGTGCCGGTGGAACCACCGCTACGGGCGCAGGCCCATTCGTCACTGCCGTGTCAGGTTGCTCGTACCCATACGGCTCGTCGTACGGGACAAAATATGGATCAAAAAAAGCGCCTTGCCCGTTGTGGTGGAAGTGAGAATCGCCTATAAGGAATCGGTTGGGCACGCCGCGCCGCCCGACAAAGCCGGTACGGCCAGCCGATCTGGCGCCATTGCCATGAAAAGTAGCCGCCGCGCGCTGCGCTTGCAAAGATCCGCCCAGAACCAAGGCGGCCAGCAGCGTAAATAAGGCTGCTCTCTGCATGAGCAGATTATACCCCTCTTCGCGCGGGGCTATGGGTCAAAGGTCGAGGTCGAAAAGAATGCGGACCGTACAACACCTGAGCCGCGAAGCGGCCGAACAGGATAGCCCGGCACGGCAGTACCGGGTAGGTGGAAGTGCAACGAATCGAGTCCCGCGAGGGACGGCACCTGCGCTTGCGCCGCCCTACGCGGCCTGCGCCAACGCTTTGTACTCCTCATCGGATTGCGCAGGCAGAAGCACCCAGAGGGTGTAGATGCCGAGGACGGTTCCAATCGGCACGTTCAGCAGTGCGATAAAGCCCACTACCAGGGCAACCGTTCGTGCCCACTCCTGCCGCTGCAGCAAACCCCAACCGGCGATGAAACCGGCCGCGGCTTTCACCAGCAGCAACCACCCGACGAAGCTGAGAATTGGCCGCAGCCAGACGGTGACTTCCGGAGGCGGGCCGTTGGGAATATGGATCATGTGGCCGAAGATCACTCGCGCGACGATGATTACGACCACGCCTCCGACCGCGTACAGCGCAGAATAGGCCATCCACAGAATGCCGACCAGGCGAACATGTTCGCGAACCCGGCTGCGCCGAAGCTCGATGAGTCCAAGCACGGTTTTGCCGCAGCGTCCGCAGCGTGACTCTCCCGTTTGCAACGGCGCACCACATTGATCGCAATACATCGTTTCTCCTCCACACTGCACGTCTGTCCTGTGAGTGATACGGATCGAGGCAGTTCTCAGTTCCCAGTTCTCAGTTCGGACCCGTGAGCTTTTCACTGAGAACTGAGAACTGACAACTGAGAACTCAAAACGAAAAGGCCACCCGGCAACTTGGGCGGCCTTTTCTTTCAAGGGAGAATAGTTCCAACGGAGGTTTAACCCATCAGAACTTTCTGCCGGAATCTTATGAGCCTTAAAAGCACGGTGTCAAGCAAAATTTGTGACTTAAATAGTCTTATTTTCAACAACTTACACGATGTGTCCACAAGTCGGCAAACCGGCTCAAAATGGGACAAAAAACCGTCTTTCGACGTTAACAACCTTTGATTGAGCAACTTAGCGCTCCCGGGGAGCCGGTCCGGGATGGTCTTCCAAGTGCAACGAGATGAATTCCATCGCTTCCCGGCGATCAAACACGGAGTCGGGAAAAAAGCGCTTCACCACCACTCGCACGCCCCCAAATGCGATTCCCGCCACCAGCGACAAGCCGACCACAATTCCGCAAAGAACAATTGCGTTGAACAGAAAGTTGGCCATGTTGTCTTTTTTGCTGGCGTAGGTATTTTCGTTCCAGGTGACATCGGCTTCGTAACTGATCGACGACATCAGCGATCGCGCTTCGCTTTTTGAAAGCGGGCCAGCCGCGATCACGATGATCGGACCGGTGCGTGCGTCGAAGAAGGGGCCCACATCGACCATCGACGCAACCCCCGGCTGCGGTTGCGCAACCTGATGCGAGGCGTCAATCTGGCGTTGCCGTTCCGCGGCAATCTGCGGCGTCGGATATTCGATGAGCATCAGCGTGGCATCGCCCGCAGTCACCGTGTACCTGCCGATCACGACTTCTGCCCCAGCTTTGAAGTCCACCAGCGAACCCGGCAGCGGCGATCCCACCCGATCGAGTGCGACCGGACCCAGCATGTACTTCGTGGTGTTGCTCTCGAGACCCTTCTTCGGCAGATAAGCGGGCAGTGAAGGCGGACTGCCCTTGTTCCCTTCCCCTTGCGGCAGCAGCCCAGCCAATTCCCGCAATTGCGACGCCGACATCACGCTCATCTTGTCAAACACCGCATCGACCAGCACGTTTCCCTGATAGAACAGCACGCGGTTATTCAGAAAAGCCGCCCGTCCGCCAATTTTTTCCTCCCCCATCTCGGCCGAGCTGTAGAAGGTGAAAGCGCCGTAAGCACCGCTCGCATCGGCAAACACCGCAGCCTTGATCGCCAGATTGCGGCCATCGTCGCGAGTGTACGCAGCCTTCTCCAAACGCTGGAAGCCATACTCTTTCAGCACGGGAGCATTCACGGCATCGGCGATGGCGGGGTCGTCGCTCCTGGCGACAGCGCCTTTCACCTGCCAGCCGGCAAACTCGGTGGGAAGGACCGGGGTCACAGAACCCGGGGCGGGAAAAATTGGGGTTGAAGGAACAACGGCCGGCGCAGGCGGCTCAGCCGCAAAGGCCGCGTCGCAAAGAAGAAATATGAAGACGACGGAGAGTAATCGCAAGAATTTCATTCGAAAAAAGGCGCACCCTTACTACCAGTTTAGACTACCGGCAGCCTGAGAAAGTTTCCATCCGGCCGGGCGCCGGTGGAAACTGTTGAGGCTTGGCCTACCCGTTGGTTGCAAGGGCGGGACATTGATCGCATCGCCCCTTGCGCCCTTTGACCTCGAGTTTCCCCATGTCCGCCCGTCTCCCTCGCGGTTACGGCACAGGCCATCTCGGGCAGGCGCCCCGTCTCTACCGAAATGCGCAGCCGCGGGGGACCTACCCGACTTTTATCGCCGTATCGGGCGCCTGGAAGGCGATCTTGTGACTACCGTCGCAGAAGGGCCGGTTGGCGGACGCGCCGCAGCGGCATAGGGAAAACGCCGTCTTGCCGATCAGGTCGTAGGGGTTGCCGTCCGCGTCTACCATTTCGACAACGCCGTTGGGATCGTCAACGCGATAGGGACCGTTCGGGCGGACTGTGATCTTCACTTGCGACATGGAGCCTCCTAAAACGAGTTCTCGGTTCCCAGTTCTCAGTTCTCAGTAAATTTACACCAGGGATCGCGCTTGGTGCTTGCCGACACTGCGACTGAGAACTGAGAACCGAGAACTGAGAACTGGGTACTGGCTACCGCCAGCGGTCCACGGCTTCCCACCAGAGCATCTTCGACCACTCGCCAAAAGTGACTTTGGCCCATTCGCGGTGGGTCCACCAGGCGTCGCCGAATTGCTGCGGATTGCGCGCGGCGGCGGCGTTGAACTGGTATTGCGGCAGGCGATGGCGAAAGATCAGCAAGGCGCGGCGAGTGTGATAGTCGGAGGTCACGATCAGCACTCGATGCGCGCCCAGCGGCTGCAGGCATCGGTCAACATCGTCGGCCTCGGCGTTGGTTGAAAATCCTACGACTGGGCATACGGAAACGCGGTTCGCTTCCGGGAGACCGTTCACATATTTCTGCGCAATGTCGGTGAGGCGCCGATCGTAGATCAGGTCTCGCGTCTCGGCATCGAGAAACACGCGCGGCGCGAACTCCAGGCGCAACAGTTCCAGAGCGCGAGCCGGACGGACGTTGGTTTCTCCCGCCAGCACCACGATGGCGTCGGACTTTCCCGGTTCGTCGACCACCAGAAAGCGCGCCGCCTGGCTGGCGAGCGCGGCGAAAATAACGATCAGGAGCAAGGGCCGGAATAGTCGTGAGAATCGCATCTGCAAGGCATGTTACTAGAGTTGGTACTGTCCTAAATTCAGTTTTTTCACCACGGAGTCACGGAGACACGGAGAAAACCTTGAATCTGTAAAAACCAGAAGAGGAAGATCTTACATGGCAATTGGGTTTCTCCGTGTCTCCGTGACTCCGTGGTGAACAAGGCAAATTAGGACACTACCCTAGAGTTGGATTCATAAATGCGTAATCTCGAATGCTAGAATCGTTTTCGGACATTTCCGGGTATTTGCAAATTATGAATCCTCAACTCACCGCTTCTTCCCTCTTCACGGACTTGAAAAGCCGGATCGATGCGCGGCAGGCTCGAGTCGGAATTATCGGTCTTGGCTACGTCGGATTGCCGCTCGCGCTGCTCTACAGCGAGCAGAAATTTGCCGTGACTGGTTTCGACATCGATCAGCGCAAAATCGATACCCTGGCGAGCGGCGGCACTTACATTTTCCGCATTACGCCCGAGGAGATCGCGGCGGCCAAGGCGAACGGCTTCCAGGCCACGGCCGACTATTCGCAGATCACCGCCATGGATGCAATCATCATCTGCGTCCCCACGCCGCTCAACGAGTATCACGAGCCCGACCTCAGCTACATCACCAACACGGCCCACGCCGTTGCGCCCTACTTACGCGCTGGCCAGATTGTTATCCTGGAGAGCACAACCTACCCTGGCACCACCGAAGAAGTCCTGATTCCGATTCTCGAACAGGAAAACAAGGCGGGGCTGAAAGCTTCGCGTCAAGGCGCAGCCGGGGGCAACGAAATATGGGTGGCGTTCTCGCCCGAGCGCGAGGATCCCGGCAACACCCAGGTGGCTCGCCACGATATCCCGAAAGTGATTGGGGGACTCGATCCGCAGGCCAGCGAGATCGCGGCCGCGCTCTATGGGTCGATTTTCCGCCGCACCGTTCCCGTCTCGTCGCCCGCTGCCGCGGAGATGACCAAGCTGCTCGAGAACATCTACCGCTGCGTCAACATCGCGCTGGTCAACGAACTCAAGATGCTCTGCCTGCGCATGAATCTCGACATCTGGGAGATCATCGACGCGGCCGCCACCAAGCCTTTCGGCTTCCATGCGTTTTATCCGGGGCCGGGACTGGGCGGGCACTGCATTCCGGTGGACCCGTTTTATCTTTCGTGGAAGGCGAAGGAGTTCGATTTCCGCACGCGCTTCATCGAACTGGCCGGCGAGATCAACGTGGCCATGCCCTACAACGTGATCGCCGCCACCATCTCGGCTCTCAACCGGCAGAAGAAGGCCATCAACGGATCGAAGGTCCTGGTTCTGGGCGTTGCCTACAAGAAGGATATTGACGACCTGCGCGAGTCGCCGGCTCTCACCATCATCGAACTGCTGCAAAAAGAGGGGGCCGTGGTCAGCTACAACGATCCCTACTTCCCTTTCGTCGGCCGGGGCCGCAAGTACGACCTGCAGATGAAGTGCACTCCGCTCGACAATCTTGGACAATACGACTGCGTGCTCATCGTCACCGACCACTCCGACTACGACTACAAGAAGATCGTCCACGAGGCCAAGCTGGTGGTGGATTCGCGTAATGCCACTCGCGGAATTAAGAGCGACAAGATCGTGCACTGCTGACTCAGTACCCGGTACTCGGTACCCAGAACCGCAGCCGTGACCTTGCGCTTTCGACTTTAACTGGGTACCGGGTACTGAGTACTGGCGTTGTGCTAGTATGGCCCGTTGAGCCGGGGCCGCGTTGCAGGCAGCGTCCCAACGGTGTGCCGATGAAAGATACGCTCGGAATTTTGCTCGCCGGAGGCGCCGGCGAGCGACTCTATCCGCTCACCCGCGACCGCGCCAAACCGGCCGTGACTTTCGGCGGCAATTACCGCATCATCGATATCACGCTTTCCAACTGCGTGAACTCCGGCCTGCGCCGCATCTATATCCTCACACAATACAAGGCGCTCTCGTTGAATCGGCAGATCCGCGAAGGCTGGAACATTTTCGGCCGTGAAATTGGCGAGTTCATCGAAATTCTGCCGCCCATGAAGCGGGTCAGCGAGAACTGGTACATGGGGACGGCGGACGCCGTTTATCAGAACATCTATTCCATCGGCTCCGAACAGCCGAAATACGTGATCATCCTCTCGGGCGACCACATCTATAAGATGAATTACGGGCGCATGCTGCAACAGCACATGGACGCCGCCGCCGATGTCACCGTCGCCACGCTGACCACCGACCCCAGCGAATGCCGCCATTTCGGCGTGGTCGACATCGGAGGCGATCATCGCATCATCGGCTTCCTGGAAAAACCGAAGCAGACCGACCTGCGATCGCCTTACGATCCAACGAAAATTTCGGCATCGATGGGCATCTATGTCTTCAACACCGACGTGCTCATTCCCGTGCTGCTCAAGGACTCCGAGGATAAGGATTCCAGTCACGATTTCGCCAAGGATATTCTGCCCAAAATGCTGGCGGACTATCGTGTCTTCGCTTTCAATTTTGTTGATGAGAACAAGAAAGAAGCTCTTTACTGGCGGGACGTGGGCACGCTGGAAGCCTACTACGAGGCCAACATGGACCTGGTTTCGGTGTCGCCGGTGTTCAATCTCTACGACGAGCAATGGCCCATCCGCACCCACCAGCGCCAGTATCCTCCGGCTAAATTCGTGTTTGGCGAACCGGGACGCATGGGACACGCGATCGATTCGCTGGTTTCCGCAGGCTGCATCATTTCGGGCGGCTCGGTGCAGAATTGCGTGCTCTCTCCGGACGTGCGCGTCAACTCCTATACCGAAATCGAGAACAGCATTCTGTTCTCGCACGTGAACGTGGGACGCAGTTGCCGCATCCGGAAAGCCATCATCGACCGCAACGTGCACATTCCCGAAGGAACTACCATCGGCTACGATGCCGAAGCCGACCGCGCGCAATACTTCGTCACCGACAGCGGCATCACCGTCGTGACGCGCGATTACTCCTTGTTTGAGAACCCCGTGACGGTCGACTATTTCACGAGCGAGTAAGAAAGGTGTCAGTTCTTAGGTCTCAGGAAAAACATACAAACGGTTGCTTGTGAGATTTTCCTGACACCTAAGACCTGAGACTTTTTCTATGTCCCTTCGCCGCCTTTTCAAAAAAGAAAAAGGAGCGCCGCATCCTGCGACAGATCGAACGTAGCGGCGATCAATGGCAACCTGAGTATCATCGGCCGACTCCCGAGTGCCCGCATCCGGAACGCTGGCACATGTTCGACTCCATGACGGCCGAAGCCGAGGTGCTGGAGTTCCTGCGCACCGTCGTTACCACCATTAAGCCTGACCTGGTGGTCGAGACCGGAGCCTTCAGCGGCATCAGCACGCTCTGGATCGCCGAGGGACTGAAAGCCAACGGGCGCGGGCGCGTCATTACCTGCGAGTTCGATCGCGAGATCTACGAGAACGCCCAGGCGCGAATCCATGCTTCCGGACTCGCCGAGTGGATCGAACTGCGCCATGAATCAAGTCTCGAGATGAAGGTCGAGGGCACGATCGACCTCTTCTTCAGCGACAGCGATATGCCCATCCGCGAGCGGGAAATTCGCCGCTTTCTGCCGCAGATCAATCCCTATGGCCTGATCCTGATGCACGACGCCAGTTCGCATTTGAAGATCGTGCGCGAGGCCGCGCTCAAACTCGAACAGGACGGCCTGATCTCGGCCGTGCTCATGCCCACCCCGAGGGGGTTGGTCGTGGCGCAGAAGCGGGAAGGACGGGAGTAGGGATAGCCGCGCTCAAGATCAAACCCCTAATGCTTCACCAAGTCTTCCGCCAGCAAGTGCGCTTTCTGAGCCAGCGTGCTCGCTCTTCGGACGTCGCCTTCCTTCAACGCCGAACGCGCGCCATCCATATAGTTGCGGATCTGTCCAACCGTATCCTGCTGCCGTGCGTCGAGCGTGCGTTCCGCCAACTGTTTTAGTTGATCGCCAGTTGAGGCCAGCCACTGTTCCGCGTTCTGGCGCTGGCGGGTGGCTTCCACGGGAGTCATGCCGGGCACGATTTGCTCCGCGGGTTCGGTCGCTCCTCCCTCGCGCACCACAATTCTGCGTGGAGTGCCGTTGGGCGCTGAGGCGGTGCGCTTGCGGCGCTTTCTGGTTCCATTCGATGATTTGCCACTCGGCGAGGTTCCAGGGGTCGAAGATTCGACCGCAGAACTAGCGCCCATCTTTTGCTTCACTTCACGTTCCGGCTCTTTCTTCTCGGCAGCTGGGGTCGGCGGATTGGCGGGCGCAGCCGGCGTGGTCTCTGGCGGAACCTCGGCTGGCACGGTCTTGGTCGGGGCGGTCTCTGTCGGGGCGGTCTCTGCCGGGGCGGTCTCTGCCGGTGCCGTCTTTTCCGGTGGCTTCTCTGCCGGCGGCTTCTGCGCGGGCGCGCTCTCCGCCGGAGCGTTTTCTTTGGGAGCAGGCGCGGCCGGAGCTTGTGCAGGCGCATTCGTGGAGCTCGCCGGGGCCTGCTGCTGGGAAGCCAATCCCGTCGCCGGGAAACTTAGCCAAAGCGCGATCGCGAATCCGAAAACAAGTCGCATAACAGGTGTCAAAGAGATTGTTTCCCAGCCTGGCAAAGTACGCAAGGGCCCGAGCGCATTGCAGAAAGGCCAAAGAAAAAACGGAGGAAGCTGCTTCGCTTCCTCCGTTGTGCTTTTCCAGCGATCACCCTGCGGCGATTACTGCTTCTTCGCTGGTTTCTTCGCGCCTTTTGCCGCTGGAGCCTTCTTGGCCGCTGGGGCCTTCTTGATTGCTTCCCGGCCCCCAATCAGAGTCAAGGAGTCAGCAGCATTGAACGGATACTGCCGCACCGAGGTGGTTTCGGCTTGGCCGGACACGTTCAAAGTGACGTCCACCCGGCGATTGCTTGCCCAGACGATTGTCTTCATGTTGCGCAGGACCCTGGCCCTTTCCTCCTTCGTCAGCTCCGGGTTCTGCTCGACCGCCGACTTCACCTCGGCCGCGGTCAGGTTGTGCTGCTCGCCGAAAGCCTTGGTTTCGAGGTTGGCCTCGGGAACGCCATTCTCGACGAGGACGTTCTTGACGCGCGCCACACGACGCTCGGAGAGTGCCTGGTTGTAAGGCACGGAGCCACGCACGTCGGCGTGTCCTTCGAGGGTCAAGTGAGCATCCGGTTTGGCCTCAAGGTATTTCTTGAAGTCCGTGGCCAACGCCACCAGGGTTTGCTCCTGACTCTTAACCAAGCCAGCGTTGGGCTCCTTCTCCGTCGGTTTGGCGGTCACAAAATACACGCTGTGGAGCAAGAGCCGGGCTTCCAACACTTTGTCGACAACTGGCGGCGGCGGTGGCGGGTTGTTCACCGTAACCGTGCTGGTCGTCGAGGCCGTCAAGCCACGGGAGTCGGTACAGGTTGCGTTTATCGTTGCCGGACCCGCGGAAGCGCCGGTAGTGGTGAGGGTTGCGGAATTGCCGCTGCCGGCTACGCTGCCCGCGCTCGAAGTCCAGCCGCCCACCGTGACGGTAGCATTGTCAGGACTGGTGCAGGTGCAGGTGACGGTCGAGGCGGTTCCGACTTCGACGGTTCCCGGATTCGCGGTGCAGGAAATCTGCGGCGGATTGAGCGGCTTCACGGTGAAGTTCGATGTGCAACTGGCTTCGCCGTTCTTCTTCTTCTTGGGGTCTACCACACGGGCCGTGGCGGTGTAGGTGCCGGGAGCCGCGCCCGTGGTGTCGATGGTCGCGGCCGTATCTTTGCCTTCGATCTTGCCGCCGCTGCTCGCCCAGGTGTAGGTGAGCGGGTGCTTGGGGTCGAAATTGCTGGCGGCGACGGTTGTATGCAGCGGCTCCCCGACCAGGACTTCGTTGTGGTCGATGGAGCAGGCGGCGGCGACCGGAACTTCAGGAGCTCCGCCGAAATTGAACACCAGACCGGTCGTCAGGCGGGCGCCGTGGTATTCCGGATGACGCAAAGAGCCATCGTCCGTCGGCACGGTGCTGGCGAAGCTTTGGCGCGCCCACTGGAAGTCGGCTTCAAACAAGCGGAGCGTGACTGGCTTCCAGAGTTTGAGATCCATGCCGCCGCCCAGAAGCGCTGCGACGCCTGTGCTGGATGGTTGACCATCTGCCGCGAGGCGCTCGACCCCGAGCAGTGTGTGCACGAAAAAGTTCACACCCTCTCCACGATAGGTGGCCTTCGGTCCGACGCTGAACATGTTGACACTGCCCACGCCACCGTTCCAGTCTCCGCCGTAATTGGCTTCGAGAGCCAAATTGTTGCTGAAGTTGTAGGCCACATTGGTGCCGAAGCCCCTTGACATCGAGGACAGTTTGACAGCCAAAGGCGGGGTGCTTTGATCGGGCACGTTGCCGCCCGGGTTTAACCACTGATAGCCAATGAACCACTCCCATTTGGGCACCACGTCATCCGACTGGAAAGTCGATGCCTTGGGTGCTGCTTGTGCGTTCAGCAAAGACGGTAACGCAATCAGAACGAGGGCCAGGACGAGCGCGAAACTCGCGCATCTCCGGTAAGTATCGCGACAAGGTGACATTGAGATCCTCCGAGTCAAATCCACTACAAGTTATTTGTAGAACTGGGATTAGCAAACACCGACGGCACCGACGGATAGGCCGTATTGGAAACAGAGAATTTTACAGCAACCGGGCATGTTTGCAACAGAGAAAGAATGGTTGGCGGATTGATATGATAACTCTGGCGGGTTGCGAGCGAGTTTTTCGCGGCAGGGTTAGACCGGTACGATCTCAAATTGATATTCCCGCATCCCGACCGGGTTGCGGGGCGGCGCGCTTCCCTGAATAATGCAGACTGAGCCTATGACCCAGGAACGCGTGCTGATTGTCGAAGACGAAGAGAACGAACGAACCGGACTGGCGGAACTGGTCTCGGGATGGGGCTATCGCACGGCCACGGCGGCCGACGGGGTGGAAGCTCTGGAGAAGATTCCCGTCTTTGCTCCGTCCATCGTGATCACGGACGTGAAGATGCCGCGCATGGGCGGCATGGAACTGGTGGAGAAGCTGGCAGATCTTTCGCAGTCGATCGCGGTGGTGATGGTGACGGCGCAGAAGGCGACCGACACCGCATTTCACGCGGGCCGGCTGGGGGTGCAGGACTACATCGAGAAGCCCATCGATTTCCGGCGGCTGCGCTCCATTCTCACCAACATCGGCGAGATTCTGAACACGCGCACCGAAAATGAATCGCTGCGCCGGCGCCTGCGCGACAAAGGAGCGCTCGGGTTGCTGGTCGGCGCGTCCGCGGAAATGCAGGAAATATTCCGGCTGATCGAGTTGGTGGCTCCGAGCACGGCCTCGGTGCTGATCACCGGGGCAAGCGGAACCGGCAAGGAACTGGTGGCGCGCACCATCCACGATCTGAGCCCGCGGCGCAACAAACCTTTCGTCCCCATCAATTGTGCGGCCATACCGGAGACGCTGATCGAGAGCGAAATTTTTGGTCACGAAAAAGGAGCATTCACGGGAGCGCTGGAGCGCCGCACGGGCTGCTTTGAACTGGCCGAAGGCGGAACGCTGCTGCTGGACGAGATTGGCGAAATGCCGGTGGGCACGCAGGCGAAGCTGTTGCGCGTGCTGGAAGACCACAAGCTCCGGCGGCTCGGCAGCAAGGTCGAAACCTCGGTGGACGTGCGCGTGCTGGCCGCCACCAACAAGGTTCCCGACGAAGCCGTAAGCAGTGGACAGCTGCGCCAGGACCTTTATTACCGTCTCAACGTGTTCAACATTCATATGCCGGCACTGCGTGAGCATAAAGAAGATATCCCCGAATTAGTGAAAAGCCTGCTCGCCGACATGAACCAGAAACATGATCGCAAGGTGGCGGGCGTAAGCGAGGCCGTGTTCAACCTCTTCCAGACTTACTCGTGGCCGGGCAACGTACGCGAGTTACGCAACGCGTTGGAACGCGCGGTGATCGTGTGCGAAAGCGGACTGGTGGAAACCAAGCACTTGCCGCCGGGCTTTGGCCAGAGCGTGCGTCCGGTGGTGAACGATCCCGATGCCGTGCACCTGGGAGTGGGCACGACGGTTGGAGAAGCGGAGAAACTGCTCATCCTGAAAACTCTGCAGGCGACCAATAACAACAAGACGCGAGCGGCGGAGATACTCGGCATCAGCCTGAAGACGCTGCATAACAAGCTGAAAGAGTACGGCCGGCCGCAGGATACGGTGATGGCTGCGGAGGAGTGAGAGCGGCTCTCAGCTCTCAGCTATCAGCTATCAGGAATGTGGAGGCGTTCGCTGAGAGCTGAGAGTTGAGAGCTGACAGCGTCTTTGATTGATGACACGCAAATTCATCATCGTGTTTGCGATCACTACGCTGTTCACGGCGCTGGTGGTCGCCTTTTCCTGGATTTACCTGTCGCAACTGCTGCGCCAGCGTTTGCTGTGGGCGGATGAGACGGCTTCTCAGCTTACCAATCAACTGGAATACGCCGCGTCGAAAGCCGTACCCGATCTGACCAGCACACGGATTGACACCAACAATCCCAAGGCCATGCGTGCGGCCATAGCAAATTATCTGCAAACTGACACCAACCTGAACGACATGCTGGAATCGGTGGTGGGGAATTCTCGCATCATCTACGATGCCGCCATCATGGATCCGAATGGGGTGGCGATTCTCGATACGAATCCGGCGCTGAATGGCCGGCCGGTTCCGGAGCGCGCCCCTTTGAGCGTGCTGAGCGACGCCGGCTTCCGGCGCCAGTTGCGCCTACTCTACGGACCGGCCACTGTTTATGACGTCAGCATCGGGCTGGAGCTGGATCGGCAGGCGTTTGGCAGCGTTCGGGTCGGCGTCTCGACGGTATTTCTGCGCAACGAACTGACGCCGAAACTGCAACAGGCGGCATTCTTTTCGGTGGTCACGATTTTCTGTTCGCTGATCCTGGCGGCGGTGGTTTCCAACGTGGCGCTGGGACCGTTGAAGGCCATTGCCCGGAACCTGGATAGTGCGAGTGCGGGGGACGAACTGCCGGACGAGGAGACCAGCGCCGGCGACGAGGTTGGCCTGGTGTCGCTGAAGATCGCGCACCTGGGCCGGCAGATTCGCGATACCAACCAGATTTTTTCCGCCCTGAAAGACAATGTCGAGCAGGTCATGACCAAGCTGCAGGACGGGCTCATGCTGTTCACGCGGGATACGCGGGTGGTGCTGGTGAGCGCCTCGGCGGAAAAATTTCTGGGACGTCCGCGGCGCGAAATTCTGGGACGAACCGCGGAAGAAATATTTTCCGATGGATCGGTGCTGGGCGCGGTGGTTCTGCCGGCGTTCCAGAAGCAGCGGCAATTGGCGCAATACGAATTCGACGCCGCCGATGGGCGGCGGGTGCAGGTATCGCTCGACTTCATTCAAGAAAAAGGAACGCCGATTGGCGCGCTGCTGACCATGCGCGATGCCGAATCGGTGCGGCGCATCGAGGACGAAATTGAAATTTCGCGGCGTCTTTCCGCCAGCGGGCGGATGACCCGGGGGGTGGCGCACGAGGTCAAGAATCCGATCAACGCCATCGTGCTGCACCTGCAGTTGCTGCAAAACAAACTGCAGCAGGACGATCCCGACACCCGCCGCCACATGGACGTCATCGGCAACGAAATTCACCGTCTGGACCGCGTCGTGCAGATTCTGGTGGACTTCACCCGTCCCCGCGATTTGCGATTGGAAGACGTGGACTTGCGGAAGATTCTGGAGAGCGTATCGGTGCTGGCGGCGCCCGATGCGGCGCGTCACGGCGTGCGCATAGTGCAAGAGCTACCTACCGAAGATGAGGCGCTGATGGTGCGAGTGGATCCCGACCTGATGAAGCAGGCGATTTTGAACCTGGTGCTGAACGGCGTGCAGTCCATGAATGAGGGAGGAACGCTCACGTTGAGGGCGCGGCGCGATGGCGAAATGATTGTCGCCGAAGTGCTGGACCAGGGCTGCGGCATTCCGCCCGCAGCGCAGGAGAAGATTTTCGAACTCTACTACACCACCAAGAGCGACAAGGGCGGCAGCGGAATCGGCCTGGCACAGACCTACCAGATCATGCAGTGGCACTATGGCTCGGTGGAGTTCGATTCCATCGTCGGAACCGGGACTACGTTCCGCCTGCGTCTTCCCGCGGTGGTCGCCAAACCAGATCGCCGCGAAGAGATGATGGCCTGAGCCAGCGGAAGTCGCGGTGGAGGAACGAGCCAGAATGAGAGCTTTACTACTAAGCGCGGCGATCCTGGCATTCCTAACAGCCGGTTCTCAACTACCGACTGGATTCTAGCGAACGCCCGGCAGCGCTTGTTGGATACATAGGATTTGATCGCAACGACTACCCAGGCGACTCGAACTTGAAGATTCTCCGCGAGACCTTCTCTTATTCCGGCTATTGGCTAAATAATCCGCCGGGAGCGAAAACAAATTCCTGGAGGGGAAAGCGGAAGGCCCTGCAAGCGGCAGGGTTCGGGTTTTTGGTCCTCTTCAACGGTCGCACGTACGCGGAGATCAAGTCGGCCGGGAACGCGGCTAAGCTGGGCAGGTCCGATGCTGCCGCTGCGGTCTCGGCGGCACGTGCGGAAGGATTTCCATTGCAGACCATCATCTTCCTCGACCAGGAACAAGGCGGACGTCTCCTTCCCGAACAACGATCCTATCTTCATGCGTGGGTCGATGGTGTCAATTCCGCGGGATTTGGGGCCGGCGTGTACTGCTCGGGCATTGCTGCCAAGGAAGGTCCCGGTGTCTCCATCGTGACCGCTGAGGATATCCGGGCAAATGCGGGCGGGCGAAAAATAGAATATTGGGTGGTTAACGATTCCTGTCCACCCTCCCCGGGATGCACCGTTTCAAGAAAGGATCTCTTGCCGAGGGCCAGCGGTATGTTCTTTGCGGACGTCTGGCAATTTTCTCAGTCACCGAAGCGAACTGACTTCGCGCGCGGCTGCCCCGCTAACTACAATAAAGATGGAAATTGTTATCCGCCTGGCGTTGATCCCGTCCAACGACTGCACGTGGACCTCGAGGTTGCAACTTCAAGTGACCCGTCTCGCGGCAGAACCGGCGATTGATGGAAAGGCAACCGGGCTAGAGCGGACTGCGGCCCTGCACGATTCGGATGAGCACCGCGATAATTGCGAGCACGAGCAGGATATGTACATACGCGCCCAGGGCATGAAACGAGACCATCCCCAGCAGCCACAGGATCACGAGAATTATGGCAATTGTCCAGAGCATAAAAGGTTCCCGGCGCTAAGGCGCCGGGCTATTTGTTCAGTTGTCCCTTCGGGACAAATTTCTCCCTTCCCACCACTTTCGAAAACTGCCTAAGCCACGATCACTACCTTCCCGGCGGACGCTCCTTGCCTGAAGGCTTGGACTCCCGGCTCGGCGGCTGCTGTCTCTGCTGCAACTTCTGTTGCTGCTGTTGGTGTTTTTGCTGCAATTGCTGCGTCTGTTGCTGATGGCGCTGTTCTACCTGCTGCTGTCTTGCCGCATTGGCGTTCTGTTGCGCCAGTCGCTGGTGCTCCTGCTCCTGCTTCTGCTGAAGCTTGTCTCGTTCCTGTTGCTGTTTCGCGAATTACTTTTTCCTGCTGCTGCTGATATTTCTGGTCCCGCTTCGCGTTGCCGGTATTAGGGGCAGGGGGCCGTGTCGCTGGCGGCAGGTCGCGAGGGTGGACGGGAGTGCTCGGTCGAGCAGCGTTATTCTCTGGACGGTTCTCCGGACGCGGAGCCGACTATTGTCCCGCGCGCGATTTCCGCCCCGATTGGCGGGCGGGGTGTAAGCGCCTCCCGCCGCCTTGGCCTGCACCGCGTGATCCCTAAATTCTCCAGGCTTCGGCGTCGCTGCTACCGGCGGCTTGCCCATGTTCATCGAAGCGCGTTGCTGCGGGTTGGCTCGGGCTTCCTGCATATGCCGAGTTTGATCCGCTACCGGCGCGATATGTCTGTCACGCGCCGCAGCCTCTTCTTCAGGCCTCGGGCGGCGGTCGATTCCACCGTTGCCGCCGTTGTAGCTGACGCGGTTCACGTTGTTGTTGATCACGGTTGTGTTGTAAACATTGTGGATGTTAGTGATGTTGATGTTGTTCACCGAACGGTTGTAGAAAAAGTGGTCGTGGTCCCAACGCCCGCCTTCGTAACCGTCTCCAAAATAGCCGAAGCCGTAATTGATCCCGCCGTAGAAGCCCACGTGCGGGCCCCAGTAGCCTTCATGGAAAATAAATGCGCCGCCGCCCCAGCCCCACCAGCCCGGAGTCCACAGGAAACCGACTTCTGGCGCCATCACCCAGGTGCCTGGCACCCAGTAGTAGTCGTCGATGTCGTAGTCGTAGGCCCAATAGCCGGGTGTCCAGATATAACCGTCACCGGGACAAAGAGGCTGCTCATAGACAGGCAGGGGCGGCGGGCCGATCGTAATCGCCACGCCGATTTGCGCGAACGATGCCGTCGACATCGACAGCACGACGAGCGCCAGGAATAGCCCGAACAACATTGTTCGAATCGAACGGATATGCATGGTGATTCCTCTGGCCCATCATCCCTCGTTTGCCCGGTGTTGCTCTGCTGCTCCGGGTTTCGTGGATTGAGGGGCGAGATTGCCGGGCCGGAAGCTGAGAGGTCAACCTTGATACGTCTGTCCTGTACAGCAGTTGATCTCACATCTCGCGTCCAGGGCACGACAGCAAGATTCTACTGCATGATTCAGGGACGCGGCCGATCGCAACTGAGGACCATCGTGACCGGTCGCGCCCTAAACTAAAAGCCTGTGGTGAAACGCCAGCACCCAAAACCAGCGCCTAAAGGCGATCTCGCAACACGGCACTTGCGATATGCCTGAAGGCATATCCTCATACAAATCGTCCTTGCACCACAGGCTGCTATGAAACCGACTTACTTTTGATTCTGCTCCTCTGGTTTCGCCTGAGGTTACGAATTGTTCTGATTCTCCGGCGCCTGTGGCACCTGTTCCATGGCTTCCTGCGCTCTGGCTTGATGACTGATGTCTGCCACCGCGCGCAAGAAGGACGTTGCCGGAGCGGGTGCAGCAACCTCGCCCATCAAGATCTTCTTGAAGGGAAGGTCGTTGCCATAGATCGCCACGGTTGCATCGGCATCCTGCTCCACGACACGCGCCTTCCAGAGTCAACCCGGCAAAGATGCCTCGGGAGCGGGAGTAGGTCAGCAACTCGGTGTTCAGCTTCCAATCCGTTCCGGCGGAAGCATGGCGTCCCACCGGGCCGGCGGCCGCGGATCCTTCGCCGGTGATTTCAAACTTGCTGGAAAGCAAATGCCGCAGACCGCTGTCGTTCATCACCAGCATCACCAGGTCCACGCCCTCGGCGCCAATCTGCAGGCCCCAGCTTCCTCCGCCCACGCTGATGAATGCGGGCGCGCTCCATCCGGTCGCTGGTGCGGCACACCGCGACTCCGCGCCCGTGCTTGGCGCCGACGATGAAGCCGGCTTTGACCAGGTGCGGAACCACCACGATGCATTTGGAATTCTTCACCACTTCTTCCGGGATGCCCTTGTCCGGAGCAGCCGCGATTTCTTTGAGGACATCGGCGGAATTCTGCAGCCGCTCGGTCGAGTCTTGACGCACCGAGCCTGCCCATGAAAGATTTCCGAGCAATGCCGTCAGAGTGAGTACCACCAGAACCAGATGTCGTTTCATGCTTGCTCCTTTCCTGAAACAAGACTCTTGCATTCTTTACCCGATCACGAGATGGCGCGGGAAGGCCGCAGCTCCATTTCCTCTGCATCCTGCGGTGCGCGAACCTTGCCTAGGAACTGACCAATGCCCAGCAGCCCTCGCACGAAGCACAGCGCGAGAATCGTCATGACAACGGTCGCCATGGCGACGAGCGCGAACGCGAAGATCATGGACAGCATAAATACCGCCATAATTTGAAATGGAATAGAGCAAGCAGTTTGCCAGAACGGAAAAGTTCCTTTCCTTACTGCAACATACCGTGCCGCAGAGGGGCGAAATGGCGAGCGGGCACTACCTTGTGGAATGTAAATTTTATGTAGCGGGGAATTCCATCGCCCTTCCGCGCAGAGCATGGGTTGGACCCCTCCTGGTGCGGTCTTTGGGGATCAAAGACTTAGCGTTGGTGCTTGGCCAGGTCTTTGAGGAATAAGGACTTATCAGTAACGTACTTATAAATCAATAGGTTAGCTCGGATTTTCGGTCGGTTTTTGCGGCCGTTTCCCGCCAGGTCTTTGAGAAATAAATACGTTAGTGGTTATAACGGTGGAACGAGCGAAGTTCGGGTAGGGCTATTGCAGGTCAACGGTCTGGGCGAGACGGAAGTTGAGGCGGCGATCGATGCCGAACACAATATCCTTATCTCTACTTTTATCTTCGCTGCCGGTGCCAGAAGCCGCTCCGGCCGCTGGGTTTCGTTCGTCGCGGGAGCCGCCTTTGGCGAAGATGCTGGAGGTCTCGATCATGACCGGCCGGCCGCCGATTTTTAAACTCACCAGCACGATGCGCAGATAACCGGGTTCGAGCGAGCTTCCGCGAAAACTGGCGGAGGGCTTGGCTTCGAGGACGCGGCCGGTGGCGGACGTGCCACGGGCGACGACCGTCTGGCCGTCGATCACGACCGGCTCATCGATGGTTGCACCGAAAGTGTCTCCGGCATGCGACGACGCGCTCGAAAGCGCACTCAGCAGACGAATCGGGATGGGGGTTCCCTCGGGCAGTTTCGTGGTGGATGGAATCAACGACTGGCTCGGCGAAATGCCGGTCGAGCGCGGCTCGCGATCAAAGGGGAGTTTTTGTGAATCGGCAGGGTTCGAAGCATTGTCCGCGGGGGGGCGACTGCAGGCCGAGAGGAGGCCGAGCATCAGCAGAACGATGATTACACGATGGGCGTGGGGCTGCATGTTTGTACATATCAGAATATCAATAGCCGCGAAGCGGCGTAAGCATATCCAGCCGGGTTCCGGACTGGAGTGGCTGGGCTTGCCCGTATTGGGATTCCGGCCTGGCTCCGACTTCCCCCATTCCAGCCTCGACCCTTCACGATTGGTTCCGATCCATCGCCTGATTCATCACAAATTTGATGTGATGGCTGGCACTTAGCGGCAATGGCGTTTCGCACTACACTTCCCCAATTAGGTCAGCGCGGTTTCATTCGCGGAAAAGTTGGGTTTGCTGTTTTCCCGGCTTGGAATCGGGAAACCAGGTCTCAGGTGTCAGGTGTCAGGTCTTAGGAAGGGAAAGTCAATGACCTGACACCTAAGACCTGAGACCTGAGGCTGCTCAGTAGTGGTGACGGTATGAACGTGGTTACCCAATTTCCGGCGGCGCGGGTTTACAACCACGATCTGCTGTTCCAGGCGATGTTTGAAGGGGCGGCGATTGGAATCGGGATTTGCCGGCTGGATGGCCGGATTCTGGAAGCCAATCCCGCACTCAGCCGAATGCTCGGTTACAGCCAACAGGAACTGGCCGGCGCGCATGCTCGTGAGCTTTTTCCGGAACTTCGCCGCGACATTTCTCCCGGCAATTCTTCGCCGGACGAGTGCCGGCCGGACGAGCTTCGACCGGATGAGCTTCGGCTGGACGAGCGATGGGTAGGTGAGCTGATGCGGGGCGAGCGCAACGGGTTCGAGATCGACAAGCTTTGCCGGCGGAAAAACGGTTCGGAATTTTGGGGACATTTGACGGTGTCGCTGGGGCGCGACGCACGCCGCCACCTTTCTGATCGCGATGCTGGCGGACGCGACCGAGCGCAAGCGAGTGGAAGAACGTATGCGCCAAGCCGAGAAGATGGAAGTTATCGGGCGGCTGGCGGGAGGAATCGCGCACGACTTCAACAACCTGCTGACCGGCATTCTGCTGTACTGCGACCTGCTGATCGCGGGATTGAAGAGCTGTGGATTGGAGAACGGCGGATTGGAGAACGTTGGATTGCAGAACGACGGATTGGAGAACGTTGAATTGGAGAACGTTGGGGTGGAGAACAAGGGATTGGGAAACGCCGCCTTGGGGAGTGGCGGAATGGAAGCGGGCCGGCTGTGCCAGCACGTGGAAGAAGTCCGCATGGCGGGCGAGCAAGGCGCGGCGTTGACGCGGGAACTGTTGGCGATCGCGCGCAAGCAAGCGGCGGAGCCACGCCCGATCCAGATCAACGAAGTTGTGGCTTCCTCGAAAAATCTGTTGCGGCGGCTGATCGGCGAACAGATTGAGCTGGTCGTAGTGCTCGACCCGCTGCTTGACCCTGCGCTCGACTCCGGCGCCGGGCTGGTGCTGGCCGATCCGGCACAGTTGCGGCAGATCCTGTTGAACCTGGTGCTGAACGCCCGCGATGCCTTGGCGCAGGGTGGAACGATTAGGTTGAGCACAGGGGCGGCGGAATTTCCCGGTGATGTTTCTAAGGCTGTTTTCACAGATGCCCCTCCGCCGGAGGGGCACGTCCTTCAGGGGCTAAAGCCCGCATTTCTGCAGGAACTGAACGGCACGGCTGAGCAGGCTGCCGAACTCGATGTTCGACGCCCAGCCCCTAAAGGGGCGTCTGATATTGACGAACTTACGGTATCGCTAAAGCGATACCCTGATACGAAACCGAATTTCCCCGCAGCCTGTGAAGGCGTGCCCCACCCAAGAGTCATTTATGGAAAGAGCTCTGGCAAAGCTGGGCCGGAAATACGGCGTCGCGCGGTGTCTCTGGTGGTGAGCGACAACGGCTGTGGGATGGATGTGGAGACGCGGGCGCGGTTGTTCGAGCCTTTCTTCACCACCAAGAAGCTGGGACAGGGCACGGGGCTGGGTCTGGCGACGGTCGAGCGCATCGTCAGGGAAGCGGGCGGGACGATCGAGGTGGAAAGCGGACCGGGACGCGGCACCAGCATTGCGGTGTTTTTTCCGGCGATCGCTCCGGCCGTGGGTGCGATGGAAGCTATGCGGGGCCCCTGAAAGGACGTCTGATTTCCTTTCGACACTCGGGGAAACGGGGCAAGCCCCGTCTCTACACCGGAGCGACTTTGACAACGGAGATTCGCCATGTTCAATGCATCGACGGCCGCCGTCCTCAGCCGTAATCCCAGCCCCACCCCCAGCCATCCCCTGCAAATCGCGGGAGCGAATTTCCTGAATCTGCTGATCGTGGATGACGACCGCACCATCCGCGAGGCCTGCCGCGAGGTGGCGCAATCGCTCGGCTTCAACACGCAGGTGGCGGAGTCCGCCGAACAGGCTTGCCGGCAGCTCGACAGTTCGATGCCGGACGCCGTGCTGCTCGACTTGCGGGGATCGGGGGGCCTCGAAGCGCTGCACACGATCAAGAAGCATCGCGCGGACGCGCTGGTGATCGTGGTGACCGGTTACGGCACGGTGCAGTCGGCGGTGCAGGCGATGAAAGATGGCGCGTACGACTATGTCACCAAACCCTTCAGCATGGAAGAACTGCGTTTGCTGCTGGAGCGGGTGGGGGGGCATCTGCGGCTGAAGACGGAGAACCGGGTGCTGCGGGAAACCATCAAATCGCGGCAGGGGTTCGGCAACATCGTCGGGCGCGCGCCGGAGATGGAGAAGCTCTACCGCATCATCGCGAAAGCCGCACAGAGCGTGCATCCCGTGCTGATTCTGGGCGAAAGCGGCACGGGCAAGGAACTGGTGGCGAAGTCGATTCACTTCGCCGGGATCTTCCGCAACAAGCCGTTTATTCCCGTCGACTGCGGATCGCTGGTGCCCACGCTGATCGAGAGCGAACTGTTCGGGCACGTGCGCGGCGCCTTCACGGGCGCGACCAATCCCAAGGACGGACTGCTGGCGATCGCCGAGGGAGGCACCGTATTTCTGGACGAGATCGGCGAGTTGCCGGTCGACTTGCAGGCGAAGCTGTTGCGGGCGATCCAGGAGAAGGAGATTCGTCCGGTGGGAAGCGTGAAGCGCGTGCCCATCAACGTGCGGATTCTGGCGGCGACCAATCGCGATCTGGAGCGATGCCGTGGCTGACGGCACATTCCGCCGCGATCTTTTTTTCCGGCTGAACGTGCTGACGCTGCGGATTCCACCCCTGCGCGAGCGCCGGCAGGACATCCCTCTGCTGGTGGCGCATATTCTGGAGCGCATTGGGCGCGACGCGGGAATGGAGAAGGCCATTTCGGACGAGGCGCTCAAGGCGCTGCTGAATTACGACTGGCCGGGCAACGTGCGCGAACTGGAAAACTCGCTGGAACGGGCGTGCGCGCTCACCAGCGCAAGCGAAATTCAGGTGCGCGATCTTCCCACGCAAATTTGCAGCGCTCCCCATGGAGGTGATGGCGATGAGCCCGCCGAGCCATGGCATCGTGCCGATGGCGGAGTTGGAGAAGCAGACCATTCTCGCCGCGCTGTCGCAGGTAAACGGAGACAAGATGCTGGCGGCACGACTGCTCGGCATTGGTAAGACCACGCTGTACCGCAAGCTGAAGGAGTACGGGTCGGCAGTGAATTTGTGATTGGTAATTGGGAATAGAAAATCGCGCGGCTCCCTGAGATCGCAATTGCCAATTAGAAATTCCTAATTACAAATTCCCAAAACTGAGTTACCGGAGTCCGGCGCGGGTGCCGGAACGGGAGGGCCCGCGGAGGCTCGACTGCATAACTCATTTGTTTTCAGGCAAAGATGATTGGCCCGGGAGTTGCGATAGGGATCGGGATGATCCTTCTTGTGACTTCGAGCGTGCGGGCAGCCGAATGCGCCGCGGCACTGAACCAGGCGACGGGCGAACGGGTGGTGGTGGCGGAAAGTCTGGCGCGCGCCGTCACCCTTCTGCGGGCGGAATGCTATCTGGCCGTGGTGCTTGATCAGTACCTGCTCGAAGCCGAACCGGGTGAAGTCGAGGCCACGCTCGCGCACCTGGGCACCGCCATCCCGGTGCAGGTCAATTTGGGGATCAGCGGAATGGAGCGTCTGGTGCGGGAAGTCCGGGAAGCGGTACAGCGCCGCCAGCGCGAGGAAGTGGGGGCGCGGAAGGCGGTGATCGGCAGGATGTACGGCGAACTCAATGGCACGGTTACGGCGCTGCTGCTGTCCAGTGAGTTGGCCCTGGGAACTCCCGGGTTGCCGGCGGCGGCAGCGGAAAAGATCGAGTCGGTTCACGAGCTGGTGAAGGAACTCCGGAGGCAATTGGAGCGCGGGGGCGCAACCGAAGAACGCAAACAGGCTGCCGGGGCCTAACGGTTCCGGCGGCGAGGCAGGTGCGGTCCACGTCGGTTCACCCATCCCCTAAGTAACCTGCCTCTCTGCGAGTCACGGCAACGCTCTTGCCGATGATTTTCCAGTGAGGCAAAGCCGGGATCATGGAATTCTTCAGACAATTGCTTTCTCCCGATTTCATGCCCCACGGTTTCTGCTATCCGTGGGATCCGCGGATGGTCTCTCCGCTAATGGTCTCCCTGCGGAAGAGTAACGCCTTATGAACGACCGCCCCGAGCCTCGCCTCGTCAAGAAGCTGAGTGCCTTCGCCTCGACCGCCGCCGTGTTTTCAGCGGTGGTTGGGCTGTCGGGCCTGGCGGGGTGGATCCTGCACATCCCAAGTCTCACCACCTGGGGAACGGCGCAGGTAACGATGGTGGCGAACACCGCCGCCTGCTTCGTGCTGCTCGGGGTTTCCCTGTGGTTGCTGAGAAAAAAGGACAATCAGTCTTTCGCGTGGGCCAGGAAATTTGCCGCTAAAACCGCAGCGGCGATCGTCGGCATGGTGGGCTTGCTCAGCCTGGTGGAGCACCTTTCCCGACTGGACCTCGGCATCGATCAGTTTTTGCTCGTGGTGCCTCCCGCGCTGCAAACTGGCATCGTACGCCCTGGCCTCATGTCCCCGATCACCGCAGGGGCTTTTCTGCTGCTTGGTCTTGCCCTGCTGGGGATCGACTGGAGAACGCGGCGGGGCCAGTGGCCGGCGCAGTTTCTCTCCCTCGCGGCAGGCGGCTTGGCGACGTTCAGCGTGCTCAGCTTTGCTTTTGACCCCCACATCTACACTGCGCATCTGTCTCTGGCTTTGCCCACAGCAGTCACCTTCGCGGTTTTCTCGTTGGGGCTGGTTTGCGCTCGCAACGAATGGGGACTGGGAGCGCTTCTGTGCAGCCAGAGCTTGGGCGGGAGCCTGGCACGCCGGCTGCTTCCCGCGGCCTTTGTTCCCATGCTGGTGGGCTGGATCCGCTGGCGAATCACCACCAGCGGCCTTTATTCCGAGTGGAGCACAGTGGTTCTGGCGGCATTGACCACCCTGTTCCTGCTGGCTGGCCTCATTGCCTGGGCAGCCGTAGCCGTGTACCGCAACGACGTGGAGCGAAGGAAAGTCGAGGAAGCGCTGCACGAGAGTCAGGAACGGTTTCGGCGGCTGCTCGATGGGGTCAAGGACTATGCCATCTACATGCTCGATCCCGAGGGCCACGTGATCAGTTGGAATGAGGGAGCCGCGCGCCTCAAGGGCTACCGGAGTGAAGAAATTCTAGGCCAGCATTTTTCTTGTTTTTACGTTGCGGAGGACCGCGAAGCCGGTAAGCCTTCCCGCGAACTGCAGGAGTCTCTGGCAAAAGGGCGCTTTGAAGAGCAGGCACAGCGAGTCCGAAAGGACGGCTCCGCTTTTTGGGCCAACGTCGTGATCGCTCCCATGTACGACGATTCTGGGGTTCTCCGGGGCTATTCCAAAATTGCGCGCGACATCACCGAGCGCAGACGAGCGGAAGAGCGGCTGGCGGAACAGGCAGAGAAACTGGCCTGTTCCCGGCAAGCTCTGGAGGCGCAGACCCGGATGCTCAAGCTGGTGTTGGACAGCGTGGGCGAGGGCTTGATTGCGGCCGACCAGGAAGGACGCTTTCTCATCTGGAACGATTGCGCCAACAAGCTGATGGGTCGTGGAGCAGCCGATTTGCCCAGTGAGCAGTGGACCCCTCATTACAAGGTCTTCCTGCCCGATGGAATCACCCCTTATCCACCAGATCGCCTTCCACTGGTGCGGGCCCTGCACGGGGAATCGGTACAAGTGGAATTGATGATTGAGCACCCGGAACGCGAAAACCGGGTCTCTCTCGAAGTCAGCGCGCGGCCCATGAAGGACGCTCGGGGCAACCTGTGCGGGGGCGTCGCCATTCTCCGCGATATTACGCGGCAGAAAGCAAACGAGCGAGAAATCCGAGAACTCAATGAAGAACTCGAACATAGGGTGGTGGAGCGGACGGCCCAGTTGGCGACCGCCAACAAAGAGCTGGAAGCTTTCAGCTACTCGGTATCCCACGACTTGCGGGCGCCGTTGCGGCATATCAGCGGCTTTTCCAAGATGCTGGTGGAGGAATTCGGTTCCACCCTCGATCCTACCGCTCAACACTACCTCGATCGCATTCAGGCAGGGACCCACAAGATGGGCCTGCTGGTGGATGAATTGTTGAATCTGGCACGGGTTGGTCGCCATGCGACTCAATCGGCAGGCGACCAAGTTGAACTCGATGGTCGCGGAAGTGGTAGCGATTCTCCAGCCGGAGAGCGAAGGGCGGCAGGTGGAATGGGTAATCGCCGACCTGCCCGCGGTGGAGTGCGATCCCATTCTGGTCAAGCAGATCTTTCAAAACTTGCTGGCCAACGCGCTCAAGTTCACCCGCCCCCGCGCCCACGCCGTCATCGAAGTCAGCCACCAAAAGGAAGAAAAAGAAGATGGGCAACCGGTGTTCATGGTCCGCGACAATGGCATCGGCTTCAACATGAAGTACGTCGACAAATTGTTCGGAGTCTTCCAGAGGTTGCATCGCGCGGAGGAATTTGAAGGTACGGGCATCGGCTTGGTCACGGTGCAGCGCATCGTGCACAAGCACGGAGGCCGAGTGTGGGCGGAGGGGGAACTGGACAAGGGCGCAGCCTTCTATTTCACCCTCGGTGTGGGAAAGCAAGCGGAATCGAAAAGCAATGGAGCAACGGCGGGAGGCCGATTATGAACTCAGAGAACCTCGACATATTGTTGGTGGAAGACAATCAGGACGATAGGGATCTTGCCCTGCACGCGCTGCGGCGGGGGAAGCTGGCGAACAACATCTTCGTGGCGCGCGATGGCGAGGAAGCCCTGGACTTTCTCTTCTGTCGCGGGGCGTTCGCGCAAAGATCGTTTGAACATCCCCCCAAGTTGGTCCTGTTGGACTTGAAACTACCGAAAGTGAATGGGATGGAAGTGCTTAAACAGGTCAAGAGCGACCCGCGTACCAAGACTATCCCGGTCGTCATCATGACTTCGTCGAAAGAAGAGCGGGACTTGGTGGCCAGTTACCACCTGGGAGCGAACAGCTATATCCAGAAACCAGTCGACTTCGAGCAGTTCCGGGAGACGGTCAAGACGTCGGACTGTACTGGCTGGTCATCAATCAGCCACCCGTAGTGGAAAGTTCCCACACCTTGGCAGGCCTGGCTGATGAACGCCACTAACGATCTCGGGCCAGAACCGGCACAACTCCGGGTGCTGCACATTGAAGATAACGAACTGGACGCGGAGCTCGTCGCCCAGGCTCTGCGCAAAGGCGGCTTCTCGTTTTCTGTAGTGGTAGTGCAGGAAGAAGCCGAGTTTGAGCGGGAGCTGCGCGCGCACCCTCCCGACGTTGTGCTTGCCGACTACAACCTGCCGCAGTGGCGAGGCATGGAAGCGCTCGATGTGCTGCGGAGGGCAGGGCTGGATATCCCACTGATCCTGGTCTCGGGTGCATTGGGAGACGTGACCGCGGTGGAGTGCATCAAGCGGGGCGCGACGGATTACGTGCTGAAAGACGGACTGGCTCGGCTGCCTGAAAGTATCCGCCGCGCGTTGCAGGAAAAAGTTTTACGGGAACGGCAACTGCGGTCAGACGCCGCTCTGCGAGAGAGCGAGGCGCAGCTCGAATCCTTAGTCCACTCGGCCATGGACGCCATCCTCACCGTGAATGAGGAGCAGAACATAGTAATGTTCAACGCGGCCGCCGAGAAGATGTTCCGTTGTTCGCAGGCGGAGGGCTTGGGGCAGCCGATCGAACGCTTCATTCCGCAACGCTTCCGCGCCGCGCACTCCGTCCACGTCCGGAAATTCGGGGCGACCGGCGTCACGACTCGCGCTATGAACAAACTCGGCGCCCTAAGAGCTTTGCGCGCCGATGGCGAGGAGTTCCCCATGGAGGCATCGATCTCGCACGCCAAGACTGGCGGCCGGGCGTTTTTCACCATCATCCTGCGCGACATCACCGAGCGCGAACGCGCCGAGAAGAAGCTGGCCGAGAAAATGGCGGAGTTGGCACGCTCCAACGCGGACCTCGAGCAATTCGCGTATGTAGCCTCGCATGATCTGCAGGAACCGCTGCGCATGGTGGCGGCCTACACGCAGCTGCTGGCAGAACGCTATCGCGGCAAACTCGATGAGAGCGCCGACAAATTCCTCGGCTATGCCAGCGAGGGAGCGCTGCGCATGCAGTCCCTGGTTCAGGATCTGTTGGCCTTTTCGCGAATAGGCCGGGTTGGCGGCGCTCGCGGACAGGTCGATTGTGATGCGGTGATGGAAGAAGTCTTGCGGACTCTCGGTCCGGCGATTCACGAAAGCGGCGTGGTGGTCACGCATGGGGCGCTTCCGGTGGTGTGGGCGGACGGCTCGCAGATCGCGCAGGTCTTGCAGAATCTGGTCGGGAACGCGATCAAATTCCGCGGGAAAGAAGCGCCAGCGATTTCCGTGCAGGCCGAAAAGGCGGGCCAGGAGTGGTTGTTCAGCGTGAGCGATAACGGAATTGGCATTCCGCCGGAGTTCGCCCAAAGTATTTTTACCGTGTTCCAACGCCTGCACACGCGATCTGAGTATCCGGGCAATGGAATTGGTCTGGCCATCTGCAAGAAGATCATCGAGCACCGTGGCGGAAAGATCTGGGTCGAGACGCAGGCGGGCCGTGGTTCCATTTTCAAGTTCACGATTCCTTGCGATGATCCAGCGGAAAAGGAGTTGTGCGACGAGGAAATGGCGGTGTCTCGTCCTTAAAGAGTAATTCTCTGTAGAGACGCGGCTTGCCGCGTCTCCGGCAGACAGGACAAGCCCGTCTCTACGGGAGTTTTGGCGAGCCGTCCATCCCCACCTTTACAAATCTCTGCCCAAAGTATTCGCAAGGGTAAGGCGGGGATTGCGTTCTTACTGACAGGAACGGAGGTTTGTGATGGAGAACAGAACGACGGTGTTTTACGTGGACGACAATCCCAAATCCAGCCGATTGCTAACCAGTGTTCTTGAGAAATGCGGGTTCCGAGTGATCGCGAAAAATGACCCGATCGAGGCGCTCGCGCTTTGCCAGAGAACCTATTTTGACCTGGCGCTTCTGGACTACGAAATGCCCGTGATGTCGGGCTCGAAGCTGGCTCAGGAAATCAAGTATCTGGTGCCGGATGTTCCCGTAGTGCTGATCTCTGGCCGCTCGAGCTTTGCCGACTACGGAACTGGCGTTTGTGGATGCGCACTTCGGGTTTGGGACCGCGCTGGACGATCTGCTGTGGACCATGCGGATCCTGGTGCGGCCGAAGCTGGTGATGCAGGATCATCGTCCGGACCAGCGTGCGATGACACAGTGGGCGGACTCGACATGAAACGTTGGGCGCTTTTAGGGGCCGTTTTCGGCCAGGCCGTCTGCCCGGCCTGGTTTCTCTTCGGGCTTCTCTCTTTTCAATCTTGAATACCGAGTTGCTGTGACCGCTGGGAGCTGCCGGGCTTAGCCCGGCCTGGACGGGCGGGACGCCCGTCCCCACACAAACCCGCCGTCCCCACTTTAACCTGAGCGCAAGAAAACTCTTCCCTCGGCACGCCCCTCGCCCTAAACTGGAGGCAAGCAGGCCGAGGGTAGTTCCCAGCCCTCGAATCCCGGGGGTTCTGTGCGCGTACTGGTGACGGCTGACACGTTCAGCGGAGTTTGGACGTACTCGCGCGAACTGGTTTCGGGTCTGGTGACCCATGGGGCGCAAGTCACGCTCGTCAGCTTCGGCGAGATTCCGCTTCCTCATCAGACCGCCTGGATGGACGGGCTGCACGGGCTGGAATATCATCCCACCGCGTTTCGTCTCGATTGGATGCAGGAAGGCGAGCAGGATTTCCACGCGGCCGAGGAGTATCTGTGCGCGATTGTTCGCGACACGCGTCCCGATTTTCTGCATTTGAATCAGCTGAGTTTTGGGGCGCTGCCGGTGGCGACGCCGCGACTGGTGGTGGCGCACGGCGACTTGATTACCTGGTGGCTCTGCATCCACGGGCACGAACCGGCCGCGTCGGCATGGCTGAGGTGGTATCGCGCGACCATTGAGGCGGGCCTGAAACGGGCCGATGCCGTGGTCACCACTTCGCGCTGGATGGAAGAAATGCTGCGCCTCGCCTACTGCGACGATTTCGCGGGGCACGTGATTCCGGCCGGACGCAATCCGATCTACTTCAATCCGTTTGTGACCAAGGAAGAGTCGGTGTTGGCGATCGGGCGCTTGTGGGATACGGGGAAGCAGGTGGCGTTGCTGACCCAGCACAGGCACGGCCTGCCGGTGTGCATTGTGGGAGCGGACAACCCGATTCCCGCGCCGCCGCTGCCGATCCGGGCCGACGTTCGCGTTTCCACCGATGAACACGAGATTTCGGTGAAGGGAGCGCAAACCGAATCGCAGCTGCGCTCGCTGTTCAGCAAGTCGACGATTTTTGCTGCGACTTCGCGCTACGAGCCGACGGGAATGGCGTCGATCGAGGCCGCGTTCTCGCGCTGCGCGCTGGTCGCGAACGACACCGAAGTCTATCGCGAGATGTGGGGCGACGCGGCCTTGTATTTCGAACGCAATGACGCCGAGAGCCTCAGCGAGTTGCTCAGCCAACTCGATGGAGACGGCGAACTCGTCCGCCGCTACGGGACGCGCGCTTATAACCGGGCGCGCGAGCGCTTCACGGCGCGGCGGATGGTGGACGACTATATGCGGCTCTACCGGCGGCTGCGAACCGCGAAAATGGCGGTGGCGTAACTCATCCAACCTTGCGAAGAAAGCCTTTCCACAAATTCCTGGTCTCAGGTACGATGGCTCGATTCTTCCAGAGGATTCTATGAATCGTCGTGAATTTTCAGGTCTCGTGGCCGGCGCGGCCGTCTCTGCCCTGCTGCCGTCGTCGCTTTTCGCTGACCAGCTAAGCGAAGTCTCACCCGCGGCCACCGAGTTGTACGCTCGCGCCTTGGTGCTGGACTGCAGCTCAGGCCCTCCATATGAAGATGGCCGCCTGCCCCTGCCCCAAGCCGACCTCGATTTGGTGCGCAATTCAGGTGTGAGTGTGGTCAAGCTATCGCTGGGCGGCCTCAACTCGGGCCTGGCGGACACCGTCAAGGAGATCGCCTACATTCAGCAGATGATCGAGGTCCACCCGGCATATTTCACGCAGGTGCGCGTGCCCTCCGACCTGGAGCGTGCTAAGAACGAAGGCAAACTCGGCATCATTGTGTCGTTCGAGAGTGCCGACATGCTCGAAGGAAAGCTCGAACGCTTCGAACTCTTTCGCAATCTCGGTGTGCGCGTGATGCAGTTTTCCTACAATCGCAAGTCGCCGTTCGCCGCAGGCGTAATGGAGCCGAACGGCGGAGGTCTGACGGCGCTGGGCCGAGAGGCGGCGCAGAAGATGAACGCCCTCGGGATCGCAATCGATCTTAGCCACGCCAATCTTCAAACCACCGCGGACGCGATAGCAGTTTCGTCGAAGCCGGTGATCATGACGCATGCCGGGTGCACCGCCATCCACGCGCATCCGCGCAACAAAACCGACGAGCAGTTGCGCTCGCTCGCGAACAAAGGCGGCGTAGTGGGCATTTACGACCTTCCTTACCTGGCGGCCTCGCCTAAGCAGCCAACGGTGGACGACTACATGGCCCACATGGAGCACGCGCTGAAGGTGGTTGGGGAAGATCACATCGGTGTGGGAAGCGATGTGGGGCTTGATCCGTTCGACACCAGCCCCAAGGGCATGGCGGAGTTCAATAAGGACGAGGAAGAGCGACAGAAATCCGGGCTCTCAGCCCCAGAAGAAGACCGACCACCTTTCGTGGTCGGGCTTAACACCCCGCGCCGGATTGAGGTCATCGCCGATCAACTGTTGAAGCGTGGCTATTCCGCGCGCGTGGCGCAGAAAGTTGTGGGCGGGAATTTCGTGAGGGTGTTTGGAGAGATATGGACGGCTTAGTTCCCCGTTCTCACTAGGACTGCAATGTTGAGACCGGGAACTTGGGACTGCCTTGCATGCTATACTTTTGTATCTCCCGCTGAACTGGCGGGCGGAGGACGGTATCGACAAGCGTTTTATCCGCATGAACGAGCGCATCCGGGCGCGCGAGATTCGCGTGATCGGCGACGAAGGGGAACAGATTGGCGTGATGCCTCCCTTCGAGGCGCTTAAGATGGCCCGCGAAAGAAATCTCGACCTGGTGGAAATTTCTCCGACTGCGCAACCTCCGGTTTGCCGCATCATGGACTACGGGAAGTTTCTGTACCAGAACGAAAAGCGCGAGCGCGAAGCTAAGAAAAAGCAGAAGACGATTACGGTCAAGGAAGTGAAGTTTCGTATCAACGTGGACGATCACGACTACGAGACCAAGAAGAATCACGTGCTGCGGTTCCTCGACGAAGGAGACAAGGTGAAAGCGACCATCTTCTTCCGCGGACGCGAAATGACGCGGCAAAGCCTGGGCCGGCAGATTCTGGAACGGCTGATCAAGGACGTCGACCAGCGAGGTTTGGTGGAGTTTCGTCCACGACAGGAAGGCAACACGCTGCACCTGATTCTGGCGCCGAGTAAGAAGGAAGGCGGAGCGAAAGAAAAGCCGCCGGCTCGTCCGAAGCCCGTACCTCCCGCTCCTCCCGCGTCGCAAGGCGGAGCGCAGACAGCGTAAAACCAGTCGTCAGTTATCAGTTGTCAGTCATCAGTAAAACCTTCGTACCGCGATCGATTCGCGCTGCGTAACTCTGATGACCTAACTGAGAACTGACAACTGAGAACTGAGAACTGATCTTTATGCCTAAACTAAAAACACACAAAGGCGCTGCCAAGCGCTTCAAGAAAACCGGGACGGGAAAGATAAAGCGGCACAGAGCGTTTCTGCGCCACATCCTGACCTCGAAGGCCAAGAAGCGCAAGAAGAAGTTGGGGGATTCCGTGCTGGTAAGCGACGCGGACTTCAAAAAAGTCAGGCGCATGATCCCGTACTAAACGGGAATGGAGCGACGGGCGCTCTCGCCCGTCCTTAACCAAGTCTGCGGAGCGCATGCCCCGCAGCGGCGCGTGAAGAGGCCGGGCTTCGGAAATCCCTTTGGGTAGAAGCTTCCTTACCTCCAGCCGCCAGTCGAAATGAAAAAGGAGAACAGCAATGCCTCGTGTCAAACGCGGAACCAAACGCCGCGCCAAGCGCAAAAAAATTCTTGAACGCGCCAGTGGATATTTCCTAACCAAGTCCAAACTTTACCGCTCGGCGAAAGAAGCCGTCGAGCGCGGGCTGAAGTTTGCCTACTCCGGCCGCAAACAGAAGAAGCGCCAGTATCGGTCGATCTGGATCGTGCGCATCGGCGCCGCCGCCCGCCTGAACGGACTGAACTACAACCAGTTCATCAGCGGACTGAAGAAGGCCGGCGTGGAACTGGACCGCAAGATCCTGGCGGATTTGGCGGTGAACGATCCGGCGGGATTTGGCAGTCTGGCAGAGCAGGCGAAGAAGGCGAACGCGGCGGCGTAGCTTTCAGCTCTTAGCTCTTGGCTTTCAGCTCTTAGCTTGAGAATTTGTCATCCTGAGCGAAGCGAAGGACCTGCTGTCTCCGGCGCCTACAAGAAAGCAGGTCATTCGCTTCGCTCAGGATGACAATCATTAAAGTGTATTGCTCGAACGATGCCATACACCGTCCCAAAATTGACCGACTTCTCGGCCTCGTCGCTTGACAGCGCCGCGCGCGAACTCTTGTCTGCGCTGGAGCAAGAGTCGGCAGCGGCCGGTTCCGAGAACGACTGGAAAGCATTTCGTGATCGCTGGATGGCGCGCAAGAACGGCATCCTGACCCAGATCAACGAGCTCTGGCTCAAGGCCACTCCGAAAAATCGGAAGCGCGAGGTGGGACAGCGGGTCAACGAACTTCGTGATGAAGTCGAGTCGCAGGTGCTGAAGGCCAAGGAACGTTGCGGCACTCTAGCGATCACGCGATCCATCGTGGAAAGAAGACAGCCGATGATAGATCTGGCGAGATCCTTTGTCGAAGCCGCCGAAAAAAGTGGCGGGCAGATACTGTCAAACGAAGATGCGCTCAAGAAGGCCGAACCGGTTGACGTCACTCTGCCTGGTATTCGTCGCCCTATCGGTGCTGAGCACCCCGTCATCAAGACGATGAACGAGATCATCGGCGTGTTTCGCAATCTGGGTTACTCGGTCGAAGAAGGGCCGGAGATTGAAACCGATTATTACAACTTCGAGGCGCTGAACTTTCCGCCGAACCATCCTGCGCGCGACACACAGGACACGCTGTTTATTGCCGGCCAGGAATCGAAAGAACTGCGCGACCGTCTGCTGCTGCGCACGCATACTTCGCCGGTGCAGATCCGCACCATGCAGAAGATGAGGCCGCCGGTGCGGGTGGTGTGTCCGGGAAAAGTTCACCGCAACGATGCGGCCGATGCTACGCACTCTCCCATCTTTCATCAGGTCGAAGGACTTGCGGTCGATACCAACATTACCTTCTGCGATTTGAAGGGGACGCTCGACCACGCCATGAAAGCGCTGTTTGGATCGAGCGTGAAGACCCGTTTCTACCCGTCATTCTTCCCATTTACCGAGCCCAGCGCCGACGTGCAGATCAGTTGCATTTTCTGCAACGGCAAGGGCACGCGCGACGGCGGTCCCTGCCGCAACTGCAAGGCCAGCGGATGGATTGAACTGCTGGGCTGCGGCATGGTCGATCCGAATGTGTACGGCTTCGTCGATTACGATGCGGCGAAGGTTTCGGGATTCGCCTTCGGCATGGGCGTGGAGCGAATCGCGATTCTGAAGTACGGCGTGGATGATATTCAGCTGTTCTTTCAGGGCGATGTAAGGTTCTTGGAGCAATTCGGGTAGCAGTCGTTGGTCGTTGGTCGTTCGCGATTCGCAACCTAGACCTATGTTAGGACGCTCATCTTAATTGTTGTCATCCTGAGCGAAGCGAAGGACCTGCTTTCTTTTCGGCGCGCGAGACAGCAGGTCCTTCGCTTCGCTTAGGATGACAAGTAGTAAGAGTAAAGGGCCGAAGGCCGAGAGCTAAGAGCTAAAAGCTGCTTTCATGAAAATTTCTCCTCATTGGCTGCACGACTTTGTCGATATCCCGGTCGACTATCTCCGTCTTGCAGACGAACTTACTCTTGCGGGCGTTGCTGTGGAAGGTATTGCCGGCGAAGGCGACAATACCGTTTACGAGATGGAGATCACGACCAACCGTCCCGATGCGATGAATCATTACGGGGTGGCGCGCGAGGCCTCCGCGCTATATGACCTGCCACTCAAGGCGATTGAGCCTACGCTGCCGCCGTCGCAGGGCAAGTCTGAAGTCACCATCGACATTCAGGAGCCCGAGTTGTGTCCGCGCTTCACGGCGCGCGAAATTCGCGGCGCTACCATCAAGCCCTCGCCCGCAAATATTGCGAATCGTTTGCAACTGCTCGATCAGCGGCCTATCAGCAACGCGGTGGACGCTACCAATTACGTTTTGTGGGAGAGCGGCAAACCGACGCATGTCTTCGATCTCGATCTGCTGGAAGGTCGGCGATTGGTGATTCGCAAGGCCCAGGCCGGCGAAACATTGAAGACACTGGATGGCGTGGAGCGCAAGCTCTCAACCGAGGATCTCGTCGTGGCCGACTCGAAAAGGCCGGTGGGGCTGGCCGGCGTGATGGGCGGCTTCGACACGATGATCACCGAGCGCACGAAGAACATCCTGATCGAATCCGCGTGGTGGGACCCGGTCACGGTGCGCCGGATGTCGAAGCGGCACGGCATTCACACCGATGCTTCGCACCGATTCGAGCGCGGGGCTGATTTTGAATCGACCGTGGTTTCGACTAACCGGGTTGCCGAACTTATTCTCAATTCTGGCAGTGGCACGCTTGTCGGCGACGTGATCGACGTGATCGCGCGCCAGCTTGACCTGGCTCCGGTGGAGCTTGACCCGCGGGAAGTACACCGCATTCTCGGCGAAAGCCTCAGCACGCTGGAAATCAGCCGCATCCTTTCCCGTCTCGGGTTCACGATGCTTCCGGGCAGCGAAGATACTTACCTGGTCCACATCCCGAGCTGGCGGCTGGATATCGAGCGCGAAATCGACATCATCGAAGAACTGGCGCGGTTGCACGGCTACGATAAGTTCGCCAATACGCTTCCCGCTTACAGCGGCGAGGTTCGCGATCTGCCGGATGCGCACAAAGATGCGCGGCTGCGCTGTGGATTGCTGGCGCTCGGGTACAGCGAAGGTATTTCGCTGAGCTTCATTTCGAAAGACGATGCCCGGCGCTTTTCGACCGCTGCTGAGCTCGACCTCGCGAACCCGCTGAGTGACGAGGCTTCGGTGATGCGCACGTCGATGGTTCCGGGCATGCTCAATATGCTCGCTTACAACCTGAATCGCGGCAGCGACAATGCTCGCCTGTTTGAAGCTGGAAATGTATTTGAGGCGTCTGGAGCGAAAGCGCTGGAGATGAAACGCATCTCGATCGGCGCTACCGGCAGCGTGGACGATGTCGTGCGCGGACTGGCTCCGGGAGCGGCGGCGCGTCCGTTCTCGTTCTTCGACTTGAAGGGCGACATCGAAACGCTGCTGGCTCCGTTCAGCCATTGGACACTCTATTACGATACGCAGACGGCTGATTACTACCATCCCGGACGCTCGGCCCGCGCCGTGCTGGATGGCGCTACCGTCGCCCAGTTTGGCCAGATTCATCCCGATGTGGCCGCGGGCCGCAAGCTACGGCAGGATGTTTTTGTCGCGGAGATCTATCTTGACCGGCTCTACCAACACGATCTGCGGCAGGTGCGTTATGAAGCGCTGCCGCGCTTCCCTGCCGTCGAGCGCGACTTCTCCTTTGCTTTTGATGACGGCGTGGAGTTCGAGAAAATTCGCCAGAGCGTCAGCGCATTGGGCATCGCCGAGTTGCGGAGTTTCGTGCCGGTAGAAGTTTTCCGCGGCGATAAAGTTGGCACGGGTAAGTACTCGATTTTGATGCGCGCCAAGCTCCAGTCAAGCGAGCGTACCTTGCGCGATGACGAGGTGGCGCAGTGGGCGGGACAGATTGCTAAGGCGCTCGAAGGGCTCGGCGGAGTGCAGCGGGCATAGGGGCTAACCGCAACTGTAGAAACAAATCGCGCACGTTCGGTGTCAGTAGTGTTCAGGAGCCTCAATGAAAGCCTTCAAGACAGGGCTGCTGGTCGGTATCCTCCTCGCCCAGTTCGTGGTCGCTACGCACATCGGCTGGACCCAAACTTCTCGATCCTTGCAAAGCCGAGTCCCTAAGCCTGACCCAAAGAAGTACGACTCGGTACTGGATGCGAAACATTGGAAGAATCCTTATCTGGTCGTCGGGCCTGACGGCATAGAAATAGTTGGAATAACTCCTATTGGGCGAAGAATCCCTGTCGATTCAGTTAAAGGGGTATTGGAGAGGTTGCCTGACTCGGCATGGTCATATGGCTTAGTCGTGGTAGTTCAGGATGCAGGGGTATTGTCAGGCAAGGCAGACTCGGCACGCGTTGGGGCCAACCGAATAAAGTTGCTGAATCTGATGAAAGAGCTTGGCATCGCAGTAGAGCGGTGGCCGTCAGCCTAGGTGCGCGGGATCGCAATTTCGCGAGCGACGCTCAAAAACCAAGGAGCGGTCAGCGGTTGGCCATGGTTCGGATCGTTCCCAATCCCAACAAGCGTTCGTCGGCGGTGACCAGCGTCAGATCCAAGACCTCAGCGGTGGCGGCTAGAATGCGGTCGGCTGGGTCCTGGTGCATGGGCAATTGCCGGGCCACGAGAGTGATCTCATGGGTGAGCGGGGCTTCGCGCGTGCCGGCGGTGGCTCGTGCCAGCCAGGTCGCCAAATCTTCGTTGATCCGAATTCTGCCTTTGTAATTGAGGGTCAGCGCTTCCCACGTGCTCATCGGCGAAAGCCAGAGTTCGTTTTCTCTGTCCTGGAGAGAACGTAAGACGCGTCGGCCAAGCCGCCGCGGATCTTGAAAATTCCACAGCCAGATGTGTGTATCCAGCAGAAGTCTCAATCGCGCAGAACCTCCCACTCGTCCTCGTCGTTCGCCGGAGACACGATGTCCCCGAGAATTTCGAACGTGCCCTTCATCGATCCAATCCAGGCTACACGATCTTCTACGGCCGTCGGCGGTACCACTTCCGCCACTGGCTTGCCAAACCGGGTGATTCGGATCGGCTTCTTCGTGGCGCGAACCTGCTCCAGCACGGCGAGGCACTTGGCTTTGAATTCCGAGATGGCGATTTCTTGCATAGCGTTCTCTTATGGTCATTCTAGCATACTATGGTCAATCTATTAGACCAGTGTTACGGAGACTTAGTCTATTAGCGAGCTGCGGAAAAAGTCGGGGAGGGCCCAAAAAGCTCACCTCGGGCGCTAAAGCGAGACGCACTTTCAACGACTTACGGCACGACTGAACAGCTTGCGGAAAAGTCGTCCGTGAGCGAGAGCCGTGCCCTCAGCGGCTAAAGCCGGATTCAAAACAATGCACTTACTGCAGCGCTGAAGCGCTGGGCTAAGCTCGGTCGCCCCTCCGGGGCTGCATTTTCCTGTGCTTCGCTCTACCAGACTTGTCCGAAAACGAGTTCTCACGCACACGCTGAAGCGCTGCCCCACCCAAAATCAGGTGCAACATCGAGTTTTTCCGCAAGCTGCGAAGTCGTGCCCTTCCCGAAACCTGCTTGAACTGGGGTGTTTCCCGCAGCCTGTTCGACGGCGCTCTGCGACTGTGCGCTGCATGCAAGAACAGTCAAGCGATTTTAACTCGACCAGAAGTGACAAAAAGGCATCCCCAAACCTCGGGGATGCCTTTTCTAAATCCTGGCCACTTACAAGCTCGCGGCTACGCGCCCGGCGGCTGCTTTTCCTGCTTCTTCTTGTCCTCTTCTTCTCGCTTTTTTTGTTCGGGTTTCGCTTGCTGTCGTTGAGGCGGAGGCACCGGCCTAGTCGCTTCAGGAGGAGGCGTGCGCTGTTGCTGGCGCTCGGTCGGCGGAGGTGTTTGCGGCCGCGCAGCGGGCTGGTTCCGGTTCGGCTCGGGCTGACTAGGTGCAGGACGAGCGGTTTCGGGACGGTTATTCGGCTGTACCGCAGACGGGCGGTCATTGCGCACCGGTGGCTCAGCTGGGCGAGTCGTCTGGGGACGAGCCGGCTCGGGCTGATTGCTTGGTTGACTTGGCCGGTTCGTTGTCGGTTCGGTCGGCGGACGATTCGTCTCCGGCGGATTATTCGGAGCTGGCTGATTCGGCTGTGACGGCGTCGGCCGATTCGGCTGTGCTGACGGCGAACGATCGTTCCTTGCCGGTGGCTGGGTTGGACGGGTCATCTCCGGACGATTGCCTGGCTGCGACGGTGCGGGTTAATTCGGCTGCGCTGATGGCGAACCTTTCGGTTGTGCGGGATTAGCCGCGCCCGGACGCTCATTTGGAGCGGGCTGATTGGGCGGACGATTTGCTGGCTGGTTTGCGGGCGGTGTGCTGGCGGGCTGTCCCGGGCGTGCAGCGTTTGGCTGGGTGCCGGGCTGATTACTCGGACGGCCAACGTTTGGCGTTGCCGGTGTGCCGGGAGGCGCCTGCTTGACCATCGGGCGTGCGGCCTCAGTGGCCGCGGGACGCAAGCTTCGCACTTCGCTCTTTGCCAAGGGCTGACCGGGATGGGCCGCCAGGGCCTGCTGCTGTTTGGCAAACGGCACCGGCGGAGGAGGCGGCGGCGTCTTCGCGATCACCTGCCGGTTCATGACTGCTGCCGGCGGCGCGGTCACGCGGTTTGCGGTTGCGAACTTCGCCCCCAGTACACTCTCCCGTGTGGGAGCCACCGCAGCCCTCGCGCTTACAGGCGCCGCGGCAATATCCCGCGCGCTCACGGTAACCGCTGCTCTGCCCACGGGCTGTGCGCCGGCGAAGGCACGTTGCGGAACCGCCATCACCGCACCCTGCACGTTCCGGTTCACGTACGTCACGTTCGTGATGTTCGTGGTCTTGTTGATGATGGTGGTGTTGTACACGTTTGTGATCTGGACGTTATTGACTGTCGTATTGCTGATGTTGACCCGGTTCACATACTCCCGGCTGACGCGATACGACGGCACATAAACTTCGCGCGGGCCTAGCGGAAACCATCCCACATTGCCGCCGAAGCCAACTCCCACTCCGCCACCGATAAAGACCACCAGCGCGGGCGCATAGACTGCCCGGACCGCGACTGGTCCGGCTACCCAGCCCCAACGGCCGCCGACCACCACCCAGCGTCCGTAGTGGAACGGCGCGTAACCCCACGGGGAGTCGTCGACCCAGGTATATCCCCACGGAGGAATCCAGTCCCAGTGGCCTTCGTGATACGGCGCCCAGCCCACGGCAACGCGGTTGGGGAACCAGACGTGACCGTAGCTCGAATCGTCGCGCCAGTCGCCGTAGTCATCCAAGTCTTCGTATCCGACGACATCGCGGGATAGATACTGCGCCGAGCGTGAATCGTCGTAGCGGCGATCGCGGTTGTAGGCCCAGTTATCGAATGGGTCGGGTCCGCCGATATCCACTACTTCGGCGTTCAGCGCGTCGGTCCCGCTGAACGTGGCTCTTTGTCCGGCGCGCAGTGTATAGGTCTGGCCGTTGCCGGTCGCTTCGCCTCCGCCCTGGCGCAGGCTGACAACCGAATAGGTGCCGTCTTCACTGGCCTCTACCCGATAGCTGCCCGGCTGGTAAATCGAAAATGCCAGGTTCGGCGTATCGACTTCGAAGACATCGTTCCGGTCCAGGCGGCGCACCCGAACGTTGATCGTACCCGACGTAAGTTGGATCTGAACGGTATTGTCATCCAGGTTCAGGAATGAGAAGCCGGTGTTGGCATTCAAGCGAATCACGGCGGATCCTAATTGCAGCTCGGCACGGGAGTTTTGGTCTGCCCAGAGCTTGTCGCCCGTCGTCATAGGGCGATTCGGAACGGCTTGGACCCATTCCGTTTCGCCGGCGGGCTGGAAGGAAACCGAGCCCTCCATGTAGCCGAGGCGCGCCACGCGACTGGGCGGATCGTCCTGCTGATTTCCTTGATCCTGATCTTGGGCAACGGCGAGTATCGGTAGGAGGACTGCGGTGGAGAGTGCGAGTGCGAGCACGGCGCTCCACCACACTAGATTCTTAAGAATTTTTGTCATAGGGTTTTGTCTCCAAGGAAAAATCAATCTCCCAACCTTCTTTGTCGCGAACCTAGACGTTCGCAGAATCTCCGTCAACTTTTTGATGCGGAAACAGGACTCCGCAACCAGCAGTTCTGGAAACATGTGTCACATCAAACCTCAAGTACGACCGGGAAAAAGGGCAAACACGCTCGGCCGACACGGTTTGGTAGTTATTGTTTGCCACCAAGGATAGCAGAGCGGCTCGGGAAAACGATGAGCGGAATGGTACAGATGCGGTGCGGCCTATTTTCTCCCATTTGACTTCCCTCCGTGCCTCCGTGTCTCCGTGGTGAAATCGATTCTGCCTGTGCTAGCCTTACTTTCCATGTCCCCGGTTTCGACCCATCCCAAGCACTTTCTCTCCGACAAGGTTGAGCATTTTACCGAGTCCGTGATTCGCGAGATGACTCGGCAGGCGATGCAGTATAACGCGGTCAATCTGGCGCAGGGGTTTCCCGATTTCCCGGCGCCCGCCGAAATCAAGCGGGCCGCGCAGGAAGCGATCGCCGCCGACGTGAATCAGTACGCCATCACCTGGGGGGCGAAGAGTTTGCGGGGTGCGATTGCCCGGCAGATGCGGGAGTGGCAGGGGATCGAGGTCGATCCGGAAAAGGAAATTGTGGTGTGCTGCGGCTCGACCGAAGCGATGATTGCCACCCTGCTGGCGTTATGCAATAAGGGCGACGAGGTCGTGGTCTTCGAGCCCTTCTACGAGAATTACGGGCCGGACTCGATTCTTAGCGGAGCCAAGCCGCGGTTCGTCAGCTTGCGTCCTCCGCAGAGGGCGGGAGGCGAGTGGACATTCGACGAGCAGGAATTGCGCGAAGCGTTCAAGCACCAGACCACGCAGCATCACACCAAGGCAATCATCCTGAACACGCCGAACAACCCTACGGGCAAGGTGTTCAGCCGGAGGGAACTGGAACTGATTCGCGACCTGTGTGTCGAATACAACGTGCTCGCCATCACCGACGAAATCTACGAGCACATTCTTTACGACGGATCGGAGCACATTTCGATTGCGCGGCTTGACGGCATGCGCGAACGCACGATCACGATCAACGGGCTCTCCAAAAGCTACAGCGTCACGGGATGGCGCGTTGGCTGGGCGGTTGCGCCTCCGGCCATTACGAACGCGATTCGCAAGGTGCATGACTTCTTGACCGTGGGCGCGCCGGCGCCGTTCCAGGAAGCGGGTGCGGTGGCGTTGAGCCTGCCCGCTAGTTACTACCGCGAACTGGCCGATCGGTACCGCACGCGGCGCGATCATCTGATTCCGGCACTGGAGAAGGCCGGCTTCGTCTGTTACCGTCCGCGAGGCGCCTATTACGTGATGACCGATATCAGCGCCTTCGGGTTCGCGAACGACGTGGAGTTCGCGGGTTACCTGGTGAAGGACATCGGCATCGCTTGCGTGCCGGGATCGAGTTTCTACAAGCATCCGAAAGACGGATCCCAACAGGTACGTTTCGCCTTCTGCAAGAAGCCTGAGACACTGGATGAGGCGGCGCTGCGGTTGGAGAAGGTGCGGGCGCGCCGGTAGAGACGCGTCTAATCGCGCCTTCGCCCGCGGCGGAGACGGGGCAAGCCCCGTCTCTACAGAAAGCGCGAGTTGCGGCAAAAGGTACGGCTCTTCCACAGCAAACTGCGCTATACTTCGCCTCAACGCTGAAAACATTCCCCGAAAGCGAGTGGCGCTCATGTCCGTGAAAAGCGTGGAAGAGGTATCTGCGCAGGTTCCGGCTGAAGATTTTGAGGCTCTGGAAGAGAAAGTTTATCGCACCATTGAGTTGTACAAGGCCGCCAAGGAAGCGCGTGCCACCGCCGAGCGCGATGCCAAGCGGCTGCGGGAGCAACTGGAAGAGCGCGAGGAAGAAAACGAAACCATGCGCCGCGAGCTGATTCAACTGCGCAAGGATCGCGAGGATATACGCGGCCGGGTGGAAAAAATGTTGAGCCAGATGGACAGCTTGACGCAGGAGCAGGCGGCAAGCTGAACGAGGGCGGCGAAGGCGAGGGCGGCAAACTTTTGTCCGGCAAGCTTTCGTCCGGAGAGCATCCGGCGGGCAGCGATCGGGCAGTAAGTAAATCGCCGAGGAGTGAGATGGCCACTGCGAGCAAACAACCTCCGACCGATGCGTTGCCGAACGCCAATGGCAGCGTGCGCGTCGAAATTTTCGACCAGGTTTATAACCTGCGGGGCTCGGACGCGGACTACATTTTGAAGCTGGCCGAATACGTGGACGGCAAGATGCGCGCGGTATCGCAGCAGACGTCAACCGTCGATTCGGTGCGGCTGGCGGTGCTGGCGGCGCTGAATATCGCGGATGAATATCATCTGCTGAAGCGGCGGCTGGAGAAGTCTTCGCCGGAAGCGCAGCAGCGGGCCAGTAAACTGGCGAGCGCGCTGGACGAGGTACTGCGGGATACGCGGCGCACGGGGTGAGGCGGCTCACCGGCCAGCCCCTGAAGGGGCTTTTTTTTCGAGCAACTTACGGTATCGCTAAAGCGATACCCTGATGCGAAACACTGGATGCGAAAAGCTGGACACGGAATCCAAGCTTTTTCGCGACCGATGAAATCGATCGTAACCTGGGGTTCATCTTCCAAACATAGTCGCCGCGCAACCGTCAGCAAACCTCCTGCCAACTATTTTGCGTTTTCCTCTTGCGAATCTCTTCCCGGTTTCCTAGCATCGAAGGTGAAAGCCGACCTGCGGAGTTGGTGATGGTGGCAACCGATTTTTGAACCAATGCCGAATGAACGGGGACTCGACTCGCAAAAAGATCCTGTGTGCTATGTTCCGTCATGCGGAAAAGCCTAATGGGTCGCGGCGGGTTCCCACCGTCTGAGACGGGTTCATTCTCGGCCCACCACACGGCCCAGTGGGTCGGCTTGTTTGTGTTAGGTGTCAGGTCTTAGGTTTCAGGTGTCAGGTCTTAGGTGTCAGGCTCTGGGAAAGCCAGGCCCTGGGATGCGTGACACATGCGAAGCTTTTTCCTCTGCTAGACTCTCTCTTGCACTCAAGCCTGCAATCGGAGCATCTAAACTACCGTGTTTCCTCGACTTTTTCACATTGGCAGTTTCTACCTGCCCACTTATGGCGTGCTGGTTGCTTCGGGCGTGCTGATCGGGCTTTGGATCAGCGTGCGCAATTCCGAGAAGCAGGGCATCAACGGCGACGATGCGTGGAATCTTGGCATACTCGTTGTTCTCGCCGGAATTATCGGGGCGAAGATTCTTTATGTCATCAACGACTGGAGTTCCTACGCCAACAACTGGCGGGAGATTTTCAGCCTGAACACGCTGCAGGCGGGAGGCGTATTTTCGGGCGGACTGATTGCCGCGCTCGTCATGGCGGCCTGGTACATGCGGCGTCATCACATGCCGGTGCTGCGCACCTGCGATGGCTTCGCTCCCGGGCTGGCTTTTGGGCACGTCCTTGGGCGCTTTGGTTGTTTTTCGGCGGGCTGCTGTTATGGCAAACCTACCAATCACTTCTGGGGCGTGGTCTTCACGAATCCGCTGGCGAATGCTGTTAGCGGGACTCCGCTCGGCGTCAGGATTGAGCCGACGCAACTGATCGAAGCCGCGGCCGAGTTCTTCAATTTTCTGCTGCTGATGTGGCTGCTCGGGCGCAAGAAGTTCGACGGACAGGTTTGGGGCAGCTTCATGATCCTGTATGGCATCGAGCGTTACTTCATCGAATTTCTGCGCGACGATCCCGGACGCGGCGAAGTTTTCGGCGGGCTGATGTCGGGAACACAGTTGATTTCGATTCTGCTGGTCGTGGGCGGTGGGTTGATCTGGTGGCTGCGAGAGCGGCTCTCAGCATTCAGCACTCAGGGCTCAGAAATCGGGCTCTGGGATTTAGGGTAGCCCAGGTGCCGTCCCTGGCGGGACTCGATTGGTCCCACTTCCGCTTACCCGGCACTCACGTGCCGGGCTTTCCTGTTCCGCCGCTTCGCGGCTGGAGGATCGTACGTTCAACTCTTTCACTCGACTTCAAGCTCTCACCCGGCTCTCAGCGCGACGACCAAGCTCTCACGCAGACTCCTTGGGCCATCGACTCCCTGCCGATTCTGCTTGCAGTTGCGGGCTGAATGCTGAATGCTGAGTGCTGAGTGCTGAATGCTCGATTTCCCCATCACGCTGACCGCATCTCCCGACGCCGCCGGGCAGCGCCTGGACCAATATCTCGCGATGCAACTTTCCGAGGTCAGCCAGGCGGAAGTCAGCCGGGCTCGCGTGCAGCAACTTATCGCCAAGGGTGAGGTGCTGGTAAACGGGGCGGCAGCGAAGGCCTCGCTGCGGCTGAAGGGCGACGAGCAGATTACGGTTACCGGGCCGCCGCACGCTCCGCCGCTGCGCGCTATCGCGGAAGAGATTGCGCTCGACATCGTTTATGAGGACGACGACTTGGCGATCGTCAACAAGCCGGCGGGCATGATGGTGCATGCGGGAGCGGGAGCGACCGACGATGCGCGCAACCGCGGAACGCTGGTCAATGCGCTGCTGCATCACTTTGGAACGCTCTCGGCGGTCGGCGGCGAACTGCGTCCGGGAATCGTGCATCGGCTGGATCGGGCGACCAGCGGACTGATGGTGGTGGCGAAGAACGATGAATCGCACCGCCGGCTGGCGAGGCAGTTCAGCGGGCGAGAGGTGCACAAGACTTACATCGCGCTGGTGCACGGCTGGCCGAAGCAGGATCGGGGTACGATTCAAAGCGCAATCAGCCGCCACTCGCAGCGGCGCACGCGGATGACGACTCGGGGCTTCGGCGGCCGCGAGGCAGTGACACATTACGTGGTGCAACGAAAGATCGATTCACCTTACGGCAAGTTTGCGCTGGTCGAACTCAAGATCGAGACGGGGCGCACCCACCAGATTCGCGTGCACATGTCGTCGCTAGGACATCCGGTGGTGGGCGACGCGCTCTATGGCGCGCCGGGCGAATTGCGGTCGCAGTCGAATAAACGGCGGTCGGCGGGCATGCCCGCAACGCTGGCGCTGGATCGAAATTTTCTGCATTCGGCGGTGCTGGAGTTGACGCATCCGCGGACGAAGGAGCGGCTGAGGTTCAGCAGGCCGTTACCGAAGGAACTGGAGAACTTGCTCGGGAGCCTGGAGAATGCTTCGGCAGGAAGGTCCCCGGCTGGAACCTGCGTCGGACGGAGCTTCCCTGTAGAGACGCGGCTTGCCGCGTCTCCCCGGTGAGCGATCTGCCTGCCCAGCGGAGACGTGGCAAGCCACGTCTCTACAGGGAATTTTCGGCTGCTTCCCGGGGCCGTCGACAGGGCGGGGCCGCAGACTATAATGGAAGGAATCAAGTCTAAGCAAATCGTCCTGATGAAATCTCGCATCTTCCTGCTTCTGGTCGTTTTACTTTTGCTGGCTGGCTCGCTCATCGGCCAGACGGCCGGCCCGCCGGGCCTCTTCCGCACCGACTCCTGCCACACGCCAGCTTCCGCCACCTCTCCCGCTCCCGCGGCGCCGACGGCGGCAGGACAAGGTCCACAGGCGGAAACTCCGGCTAAGTCCGATTCCGACGAGTCCGTCGCGACGATCGTCCACGTCGTCAACGAAGTTCGCGTGGTGTTCACGGTTACCGACCGGCACGGCCACTACATCAAGGATCTGAAGCGAACCGACTTCAGGGTGATCGACGATCAAAAGCCCGCGGAGCTGCGCAGCTTCCGCAGCGAGACCGATCTGCCTCTGCAGGTGGGGCTGCTGGTGGACGCGAGCAACTCGGTGCGCGACCGCTTCAAGTTCGAGCAGGAAGCGGCCATTGAGTTTCTGAACGCCATCATTCGCCCGCGCTACGACAAGGCGTTCGTGGTCGGCTTCGACGCCACGCCCGAAGTTACACAGGACTTCACCGACAGCACGGAGAATCTTTCGGCCGGCGTGCGCATGTTGCGGGCGGGCGGCGGCACCGCGATGTACGACGCGCTCTACTTTGCTTGCCGGGACAAACTGCTGAAATCAGGAGCAGACGGGGCCGGTGCGGCGCGCCATCATTCTGCTGAGCGACGGCGAAGACAACCTGAGCCACGTAACGCGCGAGGAAGCCATCGAAATGGCGGAGCGCGCGGAAGTGATCGTCTACACCATCAGCACCAACATCAGCGGCATGAAGGGCAAGGGCGACAAGGTGCTGGAGCGCATCGCGGAAGCCACCGGCGGCCGCGCGTTTTTTCCGTTCCAGATGCGCGACGTGTCGGACGCATTTCTCTCCATCCAGGAGGAGTTGCGCAGCCAGTACGCGATGGCCTACAAGCCGGCGGATTTTGTCGCGGATGGGCGCTACCGCACGATCGAAATTCTGGCACAGGAAAAGGGCCTGAAGGTGCGCACCCGCAAGGGATACTACGCTCCGAAGCAGTAGAGCAGGTCTCAGGTCTCAGTTCTCAGTTCTCAGTTGGCCGGTTCCGGTTCTCAGCGCCAACTTCTATGGCTGGTTATTCTGGAACTCCTCTCGCGAAGAAACTGGGGATTAAGGACGGTTTTCGCGTTGCGCTGTTGCATGTGCCCGACGAGGTAAAAACTGAGATTCGAAACGCACTTGTGAAATGCCAGCGGGAGACCGTCGCTAGCAAGGATCTCGATTTCATCTTGCTCTTTGCCAAGTCGCTCACGGTACTCAGGGTTGAATTGTTTTCGGCAGCGAAAGCACTCGCTCCCGCGGGTATGTTGTGGATCTCGTGGCCGAAGAAGAGTTCAGGCATGCCGACCGACCTCACCGAAGATGTGATTCGCCAGAATGGGCTGGCGGCTGGCCTGGTGGATGTGAAAGTCTGCGCGGTAACCGAAGTTTGGTCGGGATTGAAGTTCGTGATTCCGGTCAGGAATCGGCCGAAACGGAAGTGACGAAGCGCCTGGAAGTCCCTCCTACACAAGGGAGACGGGGCAAGGCCCGTCTCTACCTAGAAGTCAGGAATGCAGGTGTCCGGCCGGATGATGCGGCGACCACTGCGGATCTTCATCGGGCGTTACGATCTGGCCGTCGCGCATGTGGACGATACGATCGCCGTAGTCGGCGGCCTCGGGATTGTGCGTAATCATGAGCACGGTCTGCCCTAAATCCTTGTTCGACTGGCGCAGCATGTCGAGGACGACGCTCGAGCTTTTCGAATCCAGGTTGCCGGTGGGCTCGTCGGCGAGCACGATGGCGGGACGATTGATGAGAGCCCGGGCGAGCGCGACTCTCTGTTGCTCGCCTCCGGAAAGCTCGTTGGGCCGATGCTCCAGACGCTGGGCGATGCCGAGCATCCCGGTGATCTTCTTCAGGAACGCGGGATCGGGCATGGCCCGGCCGGCAATATCAGCGGCGATCTCGATATTCGAGCGCGCGCTGAGCGTGGGCAGAAGATTGAATTTCTGGAAGACGAATCCGATCTTGCTTTTGCGCAGGCGGGTGCGCTCGCCGTCGGAAAGCGTGGCGAAATCTACGCCGTCGATGGTGACGCTTCCCGAGTCGGCCTGGGTCAGCCCGCCGAGCAGATAAAACAGCGTGGACTTGCCGCTGCCCGAAGGGCCCACGATGGTGACGAATTCCCCCTTCTGCACGCTGAAGGAGATGCCGCGCAGGGCGGGCACATCCACCTTGCCGACCCGGTAGGTTTTGCGCAGTTCCTTGGCTTCGATAAAGGCTGCCATCCAGTGAAAACCATATCACAGGAAGAAGAGCGATTGAGGCATTGAGACATTGAATCATTGAGCCATCGACCCATTGCTTCAGGGTTTCAATGACTCAATGATTCAGTGAATAAATGCCTCAGATGATTCTGCTCACGCCACGCTCGCGTGCTCCAAATCGATCGCACGGGCGCGGATTTCCAGCGGCCTTTTGGGACCGCGCTTGCGCACCAGCAACACGCGAATGCGTTCCAGGAGGTCCGCGGGTTCGTACATTCCCTTGGGCAAAAAAAGATCGGCGAGCGTTTCGCGCTCGTAGACCTTGGTTCGGCCGGAGATCAGCACGGCCGGAGTCTGCGGAGAAAGACGTTTGATTTCTTCGATCAGCCGCGAACCATCCACACCGGGCATGATCAGGTCGGTGAGCACCAGATCGACGCCGCCGCGGCGGAAAGCTTCGAGGGCCAGTTCGCCACTGTTGCAAGCGAGCACACGGTAGCCCCGCGTTTCCAGCAGGATTTTGCGGATAGAAAGGGCCTGTTCGTTATCGTCCACACAGAGAATAGTTTTTTTGGGCTTCATTGGCCAGACCGGGAGATTTGTCGTCGCAAAGTTTTCTAATCGTTTGAATTTTTATTGAGAACCGGAGCGAGGTGAATGCTAAACAGAATCCGAGCGCCGGTAAAGTGCCGTGCTCGCCAATGGCACTCCGGTGTAAGGGATGATCGTGCTATCGGCCTCGGAGCCGCGACTGTCGCGGTGTTTTGATGCACTAGATCGCGATCGTGACTTCACCGCGGAGAACTTCCACACAATTTCCACCGACACGCACATTGGCGACATGGTTATCCTGCTCGTCATCGAGCTTGGTGGCGCGAACGAAAATGCAACTGGGGCGGTGCATTTCGAGGCCTTGCTCGATTAAAACCTGCTCCTCGCTGGCGGCAACGGAGTGCGCCACCATCCACGCGGCGCAGCATCCGGCAGCGGAACCGGTGGCGGGATCTTCTCCGTTGTAAAAAATCATGCGAGCGTGCAGGCGGGCTTTGGGGTCGACCGTCTCGCGGCAAACAAAGTAAAAGAACTGTCCGCCGCTGGGCGCGAGGTACTCGGCGGCGCGGTTGAAATCTAGGCGGAGGTTCTGCAGCGTCTTCAGCTCTCGCAGCGCGGCGATGGTGAAGGGAACGCCGGTGGAGACTGTTTGGATCGGAACGGAGTCGTCGAAGTCAGCCACGCGGAGGCCGGTGAGGCGCGCAATGTCGTCTACGTTGTGGATGGCTCCGAACTCGGGATCCTTCTGCGTCATTTCTCCAAAGATGGGCTGTGCTGGTTCCTGGGTAAAGCGCACGGGCACGGTGCCCACGTTCAGATCTAGCCGGATTTCGGGTGCGGCGGCGGGGGCGGTGACCGCGCCGGTTTGGCCACGCAGAACAAACGCGGTGCCAAGCGTTGGATGTCCGGCAAAGGGCAGTTCTTCCTGCACGGTGAAGATACGCACGCGGACTCCGCGGGTTGTTTCGACAGCGGCGTCACCGGGAAGAATGAAGGTCGTTTCGGAAAGATTGGTCTCGCGCGCCAGAGCCTGCATCTGTTCGGTACTGAGACCACGTCCATCGAGGAAGACCGCCAGCGCGTTGCCGGTAAGGGCGCGGCCGGTAAACACATCGACCTGCACCATGGACAACCGGACCGTTGTGAGATTTTGTGCCGCAGCAGACATGGTCGATATCTTAATCGGGCCGCATTGCACGAGCAAAGGCGTAATGGCCGCCCGATGTGATGGCCCGCCGGGGTACGACGTGATCATTCGTGCGTCTTAAGAGATTGCAGGCGGCGCGAAGCGGAGCTAGGATGACGCCATGAGGAGACAGCCATGAGCGCGCATCGGCTTGATGAGCAAGACGCCACCGCTTCCCGCCGCAACTTTCTCAGAACCACCGGTGCCGTGACCGCCGGAGCTCTGGCTGGAAGCCTGATTCCGGACACTGCAGCGGCATCGCCTGCCGGTCCAATCGACCTTCCGTTTAATCCCGCTACCGCTGGCGCGATGCCGACTCGCAACCTCGGGCGCACCGGACACCGGGTCGGCATCTTCAGCCTCGGTGGACAAGCCGCCATCGAACAACCCAACAACGAAGCCGTAGCCGTACCCATCATCGAGCGGGCTCTGGATCTAGGTGTCAACTACGTGGATACCGCCGCGGCGTATGGAGGCCGCGAGCGCTGGAGCCAACGCTACTTTGGCCAAGTGATGAAGCATCGCCGCCGTCAGGTGTACCTGGCCAGCAAGACGCACGACCGCAGCCGCGACGGATCGCTGGCCCTGCTCGAGGAATCGCTCAAGCTGCTCAACACCGACCATCTTGACGCCTGGCAGCTTCATCACATCGACAGCAAAGAGGACGTCGAGCAAATCTTCGGAAAGGGTGGCGCCCTCGAAGCCCTTGTCCAGGCGCGCGAGCAGAAGATGGTCCGCTACCTGGGCGTTACCGGCCACTCCGATCCCGATCTGCTAATGGAGTGCCTTCGCCGCTTTGACTTCGATCAGATTCTGATGGCTCTCAACGCTGCCGACCCGCACCACCGCAGCTTCACCGAGCACCTGCTGCCCATGGCCGTCGACAAACAACTGGGGATCATTGGCATGAAGATTCCCGCACGCGGCCGCATCCTCAGTTCCTGGCAGCCCGACAAAAGCCACGACTCAGGCTGGAACCAGCCCGCTTCGAAACCCGGCGTTCTGGCCATGAAGGAAGCTCTTTACTTCACCCTCAGCTTGCCGGTGAGCACGGTCATCATCGGATGCGATTCCATTGCCCAACTCGAAGAAAACGTGCAACTCGCCCGCGACTTCACGCCGCTCAGCCAAACCCAAATGGCTGGCCTGACCGGACGCACCGCGCCCATTGCCAAGCAGGCGCTTTTCTTCAGGAATTGGGCATGAAGGCGGGGAGGGTTCGGTGCGTGGCTGGCCCGCACTACGGCACCAAGATTATTGCTGGTAAACAGGCGAGCCCGAGGATCACGGCGTCTTTCTCCTCCCCGAGGAGGATCGCGATGCGGGAAGTCTTTGGTAGCGTGCATAGTTAGAACAGTACGGAAGCGCATGCGGTCCGGTGATCGTCCCGGTCTTCAAAACCGGCGGGCGGCATCTTCGATGTCGCCGGTGTGTTCGACTCACACACGCTTCCGCCAGTCTCAACAACTTGCAGACTGCGAAATCACTCGGAAAGCTGGGTAGTGACGAAAGTTATGTTGATTTATATGAACCAATATGCAAATATTGCAATATAAAGATGCCTGAATTACCACAGTTCACGGCCGAGTTTTTCAAAGCCTTGGCGCATCCGATGCGGGTCAGGATACTGGACAGCCTGCGCTCTGGGGAAGTCGGCGTCAATGAACTCAGCGCCCGGCTGAAAGTCGAACAAAGTACGCTTTCTCAACAACTTGCAGTCTTGCGCAAGAGCAGCATTGTAGTCGGCCGCAAAGAAGGCCAGAACGTTTACTACTCCGTGCCAGACCAGGCAATCTTTCGTCTACTCGACGATGCCCGGCAGGTCTTCAACAACCACCTGGTAGACATCAGGGACCTCCTTTCCCAACTTAGCCCAGCGGGGGAAAAGTGAGGGCCACATTCAACGTAGACTCCCACCGCGCGATCTCGCCGCGTTTGGAATTCACCGTTGTCCTATGCCGATTTAGCGGACGGGCGGGCGGACAACTATTCCAATGACGCCAGTTGTCTTCAGTTTGTTTCTGGTGGCAATGCTATCGGTCCCCGTTGTCACCCTGATCTCCCGCCGGTGGACGAAGGGGCACGCGCTCCCTGCGGTACTGCTCATGGTCTCGCTAGCCATCGGAATGACCGTGGCGTGGGCGGGGTTCTGGGATGGGCAAAGGTTCACGGTTGAAGTTTCTCAAGTGGCATCGTTCTCGTTCGCACTTAGCGTGGACCGGCTCAGCGCGTTCTTTCTATTGCTGATTTGCTCAGTCTCACTTCCCGTCATCCTGTATTCGAGTTCCTACATCCCGCGCCACTATTCCGGAGCGCGCCGGGATTGGCTGTGGGTGCTCTTGCCTTTGTTCCTGATGTCGATGGTTCTGGTCGTAACCGCTTCCACGGCATTTGCGTTCCTGTTCGGATGGGAACTGATGACGCTGTTCTCGGCTGGCCTGATCGTGATCGACGGCGACTCAGAACAGCGGCGCCACAACATTTTTATCTATCTCCTGATGATGCATGCCGGCGCCGCCGCCGTGATCGGCGCTTTCCTGTTATTCCTGCCGCACGCTGGCAACTTCGCCGAGATGCGGGCTAGCGCAGCCCTAATGACGCCGGCTCTGCGTACGGCGGTCTTCTTGCTGGCCTTTGCAGGTTTCGGAACTAAAGCCGGAATTGTTCCGCTGCATTTATGGCTGCCCCGAGCGCATCCGATTGCGCCCAGTCCGGTATCAGCCCTGATGTCGGGCATCATGCTCAAAACCGCAGTCTACGGATTGGTCCGCTTCGCTTTTGATTTTCTCGGCGGCGGCCCCAGCTGGTGGGGATATCTGGTGCTGTTGGCAGGCGGCGTGTCAGGCCTGCTGGGTGTCTTATACGCGATCTCGGAACACGATCTGAAACGTTTGCTCGCCTATCATAGCGTCGAAAACATTGGCATCATCTATCTCGGCCTGGGAGCGGGTTTGGTGTTTATGGCAAACCATGCCCCGCTCTGGGCAGCTCTGGCGCTCACGGCGGCGTTGCTCCACTGCTTGAACCACGCGATTTTCAAAAGCCTTCTGTTTCTCGGAGCTGGCGCAATTTCCGACGCGGCTCACACGCTCGACCTGGAAGAACTCGGCGGGTTGCAGAAACGAATGCCTCTGACCGGCGCCGTGTTCCTAGTTGCCTGTTGTTCCATTGTTGGCTTGCCGTTGTTCAACGGTTTCGTCAGCGAATGGCTCACCTTCCGCAGTTTTCTGGCGGGTTCGGAAATGACAAATCTCTCCGCCGCCATCATCTTGCCATTGGCTGCGGGCGTACTGGCATTGATCGGCGGATTAGCAGCCGCGTGCTTCGCCAAGGTTTACGGCGTCGCTTTCCTGGGGCGTCCGCGGAGTCACGAGGCGGAAAGTGCGCAGGAAGTTTCCTGGCCCATGCAGGCAGGAATGCTAGCGCTGGCAACGGCGTGCGTCGTGATTGGAATCTTCCCCAGCCTGGTGTTGCACAGCTTGGGCGCACTGACGGAGGAGTTGCTTCCCGGCGCTACCTTGCCGCCAGTCGCAACATCCCTCTCCAGTGTGCTTCCCTGGATCGCGCTGTTCGTTCTGGTCTTGGCCGTCGGCATTGCCGCAGTCAAGCGAGCGAAAAAGCTGACCGCGACCTGGGCCTGCGGCCTTTCCGGCCTGGACGAGCGCATGCAGTACACCTCCACCGCGTTCTCCAAGCCGCTGCGAAAAGTATTCTCGCAGGTGTACAAGGCGGATCGGACGCTCGACGTGGTCCCTGCGGACCAGCCCTATTTCCCGGCTTCGATCTCGTACCGCTCGGTTCGCACCACCTCATTTGAAAAGTATTTGTACCGGCCCGGCGTGGACGCCATCGTCGCAGCGGCGCTCCGTTTGCGACGGCTCCAGACCGGCAATATTCAGATCTACCTGCTCTATATCTTCGCCGCCCTGATCGCCCTGCTCATGTTCATGAGGTGGGTATGACACTGGCGATGAATGCGGTCCAAGTTTTGCTGCTTATTCTTCTGTCGCCGCTGGTGCGCGGGGTGATTGCCCAGCTCAAAGCCAGAATTCAGAATCGGCGCGGCTCGAGCGTGTGGAGGCCGTACTCCGATCTGTTCAAGCTTCTTCACAAAGAAGATCTCGTCCCGGCTTCGGCTTCCTTCGTTTTTCGCCTCGCCCCTATCGTCCTGTTCTCGACCACCCTGGTGGTCGCGGCGTTTGTTCCGCTGCTGCACGGCTCGGCGCTTCTGGGGGCACGCGGCGATTTCATTCTTCTCGTTTATCTGCTGGCGCTGGGGCGCTTTTTCCTGATGTTGGGAGCGATGGATGGAGGCAGTTCCTTCGGTGGAATGGGAGCGAGCCGCGAGGCCCTGGTTTCGACTTTAGCGGAAGCTCCATTCTTGTTGGCGTTGATGTCAGTGGCTATCGCGGCGCATACCGCAACTATCGCGGGAATGGTGCAGTGGACCTTGGGGCAGAACTTCTTTGAGTTCTCGGCCGTTCACGCGTTGGCGTTTGTGGCCTTGGCCTTGGTGGCCATTGCAGAAACCGGACGCATCCCGGTGGACAATCCCACCACGCATCTGGAACTGACCATGATTCACGAGGCGATGGTGCTGGAGTACTCGGGACCGAGCCTGGCTCTGATTGAGTGGGCAAGCGCCATCAAGCTCACCGTGGTCATGGCGCTGCTGATCGCGCTGTTTGTCCCTTGGGGAATAGCGAGCAGCCTTTCGGTGCTGGCACTGGCAATCGCAGCGCTGGTGCTGTTCCTGAAAATCGCCGCACTTGTACTGGCGCTCGCGTTGGTGGAAAGCAGTGTGGCGAAATTGCGGATGTATCTGGTTCCCGATTTTCTTGGCGTGGCGTCGGCGCTGGCGATCCTCGCTGTGGTTTTTACGGCGCTGATGAGGTGAACGATGGAATTCGAGCCTTTGCCGATTTGCTTTCCTCCTGTAGAGACGGGGCTTGCCTCGTCTCCGTTGCCATTGAGGGAACTGGTGGTGCAAGCGGAGACGCGGCAAGCCGCGTCTCTACAGTAAATCGGAAAAATGCTCCGGAGGTTAACGATGGGATTATTTGAGACGGCTGCGGCCAAAGCTCTGGCGTCATCTGGGGTGTTCTTGTTTATGACGGTGCTGCTGATCGCGGCCGCCAAGCGGATTTCCACCTGCATCGGCTTGTACAGCGTGCAATCGCTGGTCATCACCGCACAGATCGTTGCCGTATCGCGCATGCACCATTCGACGGCGGGCTTCGTCGTCGCGGCCATGGTGTTAATCGTCAAGGTGATCGCGATTCCGTACGTGCTGTACCGCATCGTCGAAGAATTGCAGGCACCGCGTGATGTCTCCTCCTCAACCTCGTCTTCTCAATCCGTGTTCATTGCCGCAGGACTTATTTTGCTTTCTTTCTTTGCGGTGCGGCCCTATGTCGGGGCCCTGGGCGGCGACCAAGCCATGCTCGCCGCCGCAGTGGCCTTGGTGTTGACCGGCGGGTTCCTGATGGTAAGCCGTAAAAAGGCATTGATGCAGGTGGTCGGCCTGCTCGTGTTGGATAACGGCATCTTCCTCGCCGCTCTGACGACCACTTTTGGCATGCCGCTGGTCATCGAGATCGGAATTGTGTTCGACCTGCTGATGGGAGTCTTTTTGATGGGATTGTTTGTCTTTCGTATCCGCGACACCTTCGACCACCTGGACGTTTCCAAGCTGCGGCGGCTGCGAGGCTGATGCATGGTCCTGCTTCTTCCATTGTTCATACCGCTGGCCGGTGCGCTCTTCGTGTTCCTCTGCCGTGATCCGCGGGTGGTGGTGCGCGCCGCCCTTACCACCGGTGCGCTGCAACTGGCCGCGATTGGGGTTACGGTGTACAAAATTCATTCCCAGGGCGTTCTGACTGCGGGGCGCTATCTGCGTGCCGACGGCCTCACCTCGTTCTTCCTCATCAGTCTTGGACTCATCGCCGCGCTCGTGCTCGTCTATTCGTCGGGATACCTGCGGCATGTTCCGGAGGGACGGTTCTCTTCTCTGCGCTGGTTTTATGGGTTGGTGTTCTTGTTCCTGTTCACCATGGTCGCGGTGTATCTTTCGGCCAATCTCGGAATGATGTGGATATTCGTTGAAGCCACCACTCTGGCGTCCGCGCTGCTGGTGGGCTTCTACAACACGGAAGGCGCAGTCGAGGCCGGCTGGAAATATTTGATCGTCTGCACGGTGGGCATCGCCTTCGCGCTGTTCGGCACCATCGCCCTCTATCTGGCGGCGGTGAAAGGCGGAGTCAGCCCCGAGTCCGCGCTCGATTGGGGAACGCTGATGACGGCCGCTCCGGGCCTGGTGGGCGGACGCGAGTTGCTGAAACTGGCGTTTGTTTTTGTCGCGGTTGGATACGGGACCAAAGTGGGCTTCGTCCCCATGCATAGCTGGCTGCCGGATGCCCACGCTGAGGCGCCCTCGCCCATCAGCGCCCTATTGTCCGCGGTCCTGCTGAATTGCGCGATGTACGCGCTGCTGCGTTTTGACGCGATCACCTCGCGAGCCATTGGCAGCGGCTTCAGCCACACTTTGCTTCTGATCTTTGGCGGAGTTTCCTTCGCCGTGGCGAGCTTGCTGATGATTGTGCAACGCGATCTGAAACGCCTGCTCGCCTACAGCAGCATTGAGCACATGGGCATTGTCGCCATCGGCGTTGGCCTGGGCGGCGCACTTGGACTCTTCGGCGCGTTGCTGCACACCTTCAATCACTCGATCGCCAAGACATTTCTGTTTTTCACCGCGGGCAATGTTCGAGAAAACTTCGGCACCCTGCGCATGGAGCGCATCCGCGGGATGGCCCGTTCCCTTCCCTGGACCGGCAGCGCTCTCATTCTGGGCGCTCTCGCCATCACCGGGATGCCACCCTTTGGGTTGTTCGTCAGTGAACTGTTGATTCTCACAGCGGCTTTCTCGACGGCACACTATTTCATTGCCGTGCTGATGCTGGCAGCGATTTCCGTGGTGTTTGGCGCGCTGCTGCACCATTTCCAGTACATGCTCATGGGCAAGGCGGAGGATGTTCCCGTGCAGCAGCCGGCGTTGCAGGCTTCCTGGTTCGTCGTGATGGGCGTTTGCACTTTGTGCCTGCTGGTGTTGGGCGTCCATGTGCCAGCAGCCTTTGCGGCCGTTTTACGTGGCGCGATGGCGGTATTGCATCCATGACAGAGATTGTTCCCAATAACGAAGTGGGTGTATCGCGAGCGCTGGATCTGCTGCGCTCGGCGAACACGCGGCTGGTCTCCATCTTTGGCAGCACGGACGACAACCGCGTATGCCGCGTTCACTACCTCATCGACGTAAATGGCCGCGAATACCGCATGATCAGTGCGCCCGTCACTGGACCCATTCCGTCGGCCACCGAGGTCACGCCCGCAGCCGCCTGGTACGAACGTGAACTCCATGACCAGTACGGCATCGAGTGTGAAGGGCATCCCGATCCGCGTCCTTTGTTGTTTCACGAGAATTGGCCGGATAACGTCCATCCCATGATTGACGATGTCTCGCATGTGCCCTGGGCAGAAGGACAGTACCACTTTCTTAGAGTGCAAGGGGACGGGGTTTGCGAAGTGCCGGTCGGTCCCATACACGCCGGCATCATTGAGCCTGGGCATTTTCGTTTCAGTGTTGTCGGCGATACCGTCCTCCATCTCGAATTGCGGCACTTCTATACCCACAAGGGCACGGAGAAGCTCCTCGAAGACGCACCGCTGATGGACGGGGCGATGATCGCCGAATCGGTTTCCGGCGACAACTGCTTCTCGCACGCCGTGGCCTATTGCCAGGCCATCGAAACTGCGTTCGCGATCTCGGTGCCGCCGCGGGCGCAGGCCATCCGCCTGATCGGACTCGAACTGGAGCGCATGGTCGCCCACATCGCCGACGTCGGGGCGCTGTGCGGCGACGTCGGATTCAGCGTGCCCGCCGCCTACACCGCGCGCATCAAGGAGAGTCTGCTCCAGGCTTCCACCCGTTTTTTTGGTACGCGCTTCTGGCGCGGCATGGCCGTGCCTGGAGGCGTGACTCGTGACCTGGCCTCGGCGGACGTGAATGAGTTCGGAAGGATGGTAAGGGACGCCGCCCGCGATTTTGCACGCATGGCACGCCTCATCTTGCACACTTCGTCGGTACAGAACCGCTTTGAATCGACCGGAATCCTGACCGCCGAAATTGCGCGGCAACTGGCGGTGGTCGGGCCAGCGGCGCGCGCCAGTGGAATCAGAATGGACGTTCGGCGCGATCATCCGGGCGGCCGCTATCGCAACCTCAACGTCGACGTCCCGCAGTACAAGTATGGAGATGTGCTGGCGCGTGCGCGCATCCGCATCGACGAGACCGCCATATCCACGGGTTTGATCCTGGAAACGCTGAAGGATCTTCCGGCGGGATCGATTCTCGTGCCCGTGCCGCCATCGGGTGACGCCGAGGCTTTGTCGGCGGTCGAATCGCCGCGTGGAGAGCTGCTTTACTGGGTGCGAATCCGCGACGGCAAAATCGTGCGCTGCCACATCAAGTCGCCTTCGTTTCAGAACTGGCCCGCGCTGCCCCTGGCTATGCCCGGCAACATCATTGCGGACTTTCCCCTGATCAACAAGAGCTTCAATCTCTCGTACTCGGGATGTGATCGATGAGGTGTGATCAATGAGGTTTGAAAGATGAGGTGTGCAAGATGATCGGCGACGCGGTCGAGCGCAGTCTCAGGAGCCCGCAGGTGCTGATTCCGGTCGGCGAATTATTGTCGAACGCCGCCGGAAGCCGCATGCCGGAGGTCCAGCCGGACCTGCTGACCGGCGAGGTGGCGCGTCGCGTGGTTGCCGCCTGCCCGACCTCGGCACTAAAAGTCGACAAAGTTGACGAGAGCGCCGGACGCGAGTACCTGGTTCTCAACTACGGCGATTGCATTGCGTGCTCGCGCTGCATCGCCGCCGGCAGTGGGGCGTTCCGGTACGCGGAAATAGTCGACCGTTGCGGGGTCAGGAAAGAAGCACTGATTCGGCGCTGGGACATCCAGAACCGCACCGAAGTTGTCGTTGTCCAAGACGAGCCTGCCTTGTCTCAGGCAGCAGAGCAGATTCGCGCTCTGGTCGGGCGGGCGCTGAACATACGGCAAGTTGATGCCGGATCGTGCAACGGCTGCGAGGGAGAGATCGTCGCCCTTACCAACCCCTACTACGACCTGGAGCGATTTGGAATTCACTTTGTCGCATCCCCCAAACATGCGGATATGCTGCTGGTCACCGGGCCTGTAACACGAAACATGGCCGTAGCGCTGAAAAACGCTTATGATACTGTACCTTCTCCGAAGCTGGTGGTTGCGGTTGGGGCGTGCGGTTGCAGCGGTGGAATCTTCGGCGGCAGCCACGCAGTTGTCGGTCCGGTGGACGCGGTCATTCCCGTAGATGGATATATTCCCGGTTGCCCTCCCACTCCGAAAATGCTGCTTACAGGTATCTTGCAAGTGCTACGCTGTTTCCCGTCGCCCTCGCGAAGACCGTAACACCGTTGGGCCGCACTCAGTCCTTCTAGACCTGTAGCACATCGCCCTCGTGCGCAACCATCTCGTACAACACAGGGTTGACAAAGAAGCCGATGAAGAGGCGGGAGATGAGGCCGGCAACGATGACTATGGCAAACGGCCTTTGCGTATCCGATCCGATGCCAGTGGAAAGAGCCGCAGGCAGCAATCCCGAGGCAGGCGACTAGAGCCGTCATCATGATCGGACGGAGCCGAAGCAGCGAAGCTTCCCGTGTGGCTTCGTGAATGCTCATCCCTTCCTGACGGAGCTTGTTGATGTAGGAGACGAGGATCACGGCCGTCTCCACGGAAACCCCCAGCAGCGCGAGAAGACCCAACACGGAGGAAACACTGAAGGGAGTGTGTGTGAGTTTCAGCGCAACTAGCGCTCCCACCGGCTCCGTCATAACGACTCCCAGGGCGATGGTGACTGGGAATTTGAAGTTTCCGTAGAGGGCAAACAAAATCATGAAGATGAGCACGACCGCAAGGGGTCCAATGAAATACATCTGCGATTTCGCTTCGAGAAACTGGCTGTATTCGCCGCCCCACGACATCGTGTAACCCGGCGGCAGGATCACGGCTTTCTTGACCGCCGCTTGGCCGTCTCGCACCGCCCGCTCTAAATCGCGCCCCTCGATGCTGTATTGCACGCCGATATAGCGCGAGTTATTTTCGCGATAGATAAAGGACGCACCATTCCCCTGAGTAATATTGGCGAGCTGGCTGAGTGGGATCTGCTGTCCATCGGGTGTGCCGACCAACAGGTTGCCAATCTCATGCGCGCTGCTGCGGAATTGGGGTTGCATTCGGACTACTAGATCAAACAGCTTCTCCCCTTGAATGACCTGGGTGACGGCCTGCCCACCTACTGCAGCCGAAATCACGGCTTCCACGTCGGCAACGTTGATGCCGTACCGCGCAATCTTGTCGCGATCGACATCTACGAGCAGGCTGGGCTGGCCCAGTTCGCGTACGACGGTAAGCTCGGTGAACCCGCGCACATTGGAGAGCGCGTTCTTGATCTGGATCGCTTTGTCCTGCAGCACGTTCAGGTCTTCCCCATAGATCTTGACCGCCAAAGAACTCTTGAGGCCAGTGAGTGCTTCGTCCACGGCGTCTTCGGCGGGCTGGGTGTAGTTGAAAATGATTCCGGGAAAGGCGGTGAGTTTCTTGTTGATCGATTCGATCAGTTGTTTCTTGTCACTAACCTCGCCGGTCCATGATTTGTCCTTGTACGGCTTCAATCCAACGTAGAACTCGCAGTTAAAAAAGCCGGTGGCATCGGTGCCGTCGTCGGGGCGTCCTAGCTCCGAACCTACGACTGTCACCTGCGGATAGGACATCAGAATGTCGCGGATCTGCGGAGCGATGCTGCTGGCTTCCTCGAAAGAAATGGTATAGGGCATCGTCGCCCGGACCCAGAGCGCGCCTTCGTCGAGGTGAGGCATGAACTCGCCGCCGATGAAGGGCACCAGCAGCAAGGTCGCTCCGAAGATCAGGGTTGCGATCAGCATGGTCGTCTTGGGCCGGTTGAGCGCCCAATCCAGTTGCACAGCGTATTTCCGCTTCATCCATTCAAAGGCGCGATTCGGTTTCTCGTGCACGCCCTTCTTGAACCAGTAGGAGGCGAGCACGGGTATCAAGCGTGAGCGTCAGGATGAGCGCGCCAACCAGCGCAAACGACATGGTCTCAGCCATGGGGTGGAACAGTTTGCCCGACGCCCCGGTTAGCGCGTAGATCGGCAGATAGCCGGCGAGGATGACGGCGACCGAATAGAAAATCGGGCGATCCACATCTTTCGCGGCCGCGAGAATCACATCGTTCAGCTTGTACTCCTGCCCCTCCCGCAGGGCCAGTTCGCGGTAGATGTTTTCCACCATGACCACGGTGCCATCAATGACAATTCCGAAATCAATGGCGCCGATGGATAGCAAATTCGCGGCAACGTCGTGCGCATGGAGCACGATGAAGGCAAACAGAAGCGAGAGTGGAATGGTGATGGCGACAATGATCGCGGCCCGGAAGCTGACCAGGAAGAAAATCAGCACGACCAACACCAGCACCATGCCGCGAAGCAGGTTCGCTTCCACCGTGTCGGTAGTCAGGTCGACCAGTTCACTGCGGTCATAATAAGGATGAATCTTGACGTCAGGCGGCAGGATCTGGCGGTTCAGTTCCTCGGTTTTTGCCTCGACGGCTTTCAGGACGTTCTGCGTCTGTTCCCCGCGCAGCATCAGAATGACGCCTTCCACCGCATCGTCATTCTTCTGGAAGCCGAATTCGCCCAGGCGTGGCGCGTGCCCGATGGTTACCTCTCCGATGTCGCGCACTCGGATCGGCACGCCCTTGTTCGCGCCAACCACGATGTTTCCAATGTCATCCGTGTTGCGCACCAGTCCGATGCCGCGCACGTAGTAGAACTGTCCGCCCTGGGAATAGAATCCGCCGCCGGCATTCGCGTTATTGGCGGCGAGCGCCGTGATCACTTGCGGGATGGTCAGGTGATATCCGTAGATGCGCGCCGGGTCGAGCAGCACCTGGTATTGCATCACGGTTCCGCCAAAGCCCGAGTCGTCGGCTACGCCGTGCACGGATCGATAGGCCCGCTGCACCACCCAGTCCTCGATCGTCTTTAACTCCTGCGGTGAGCGGTCGGGACTTTCGAGCACATAGCGATAGACCAGGCCACTGGGGCTGAACAGAGGAGCCAGAGTCGGGATGACTCCCGCCGGCAGGGTGGCTTGCGCCAGCCGCTCAAAGACGATTTGCCGCGCAAAGTAGTTGTCGGTGCTTTCTTCGAAGGTGAGAATCAGATCGGACAAGCCATACAGCGATTTGGAACGCATCACCACCATGTGCGGAACGCCGTTCATCTCGAGTTCAAGAGGAAGCGTGACCAGGCGTTCGACTTCTTCGGCGGCATGGTCGGGCCACTGGGTGATGATTTCGACCTGAGGAGGCGAGAGGTCGGGATAGGCGTCCACGGGCATGCGCTGAAAAGAGATGACGCCTGCGACCGTGATGAAAGCGGTCAGCATCAGCACCAGAAACTTTTGACGCAGCGCCGCTTGGACGATTCGGTGGATCATTCGGTTTTGGTGGACACTATCCTTATTTCTTGCGAGAATTGTTGTAACGTTGCTTTTTAAAGCTTGCGCGATCCTGCTAGCGCTGCAGCGAGTTCGCAAACTGCAGGAACAAGCTGCCATTACCGATAACCTGATCGCCAGCTTTCAGCCCGCTGGTTATTTCCGTCTGTCCGTTCAAGCTTTCTCCGAGCGTAACCGCGCGTCTGCCAAACTGGTTCGAACCTGCCGCCGCATAAACAAAAGGCTGGTTCTCGCTATCGCGCAGCACAGCGGCATCCGGGAGCGCAATGGCGTTTGGAATCGTGCCCGCGTTTACGGTGGCAACCACGTACATATCTTTCTTCAGTTTCTCGCCGGGATTGTTGGTCTCGATGCGCGCCTGCAGCGTACGCGTGTTCGGATCGAGCGAAGCCGCGACGTAGGAAATGCGGCCGTGGAAAGCCTCCGCATAAGTATCCGTCTGAATGGTGACCGTATTGCCGACGTGCACGTAGGGCAAATCCTTCTGGTAGACATTGACCAGCACCCAGACGGTGCCGATATCGGAAATCATGAAACATTGAGTGGTGCCGGGTTGAATCAGTTGCCCCGCAGACACATCCTGCTCGACAACCACGCCGCTGATCGGCGCTCTCACGGGAACCTCAAAAGAAGGTGGAGCTTTTACGAGTGCGTCGGGATCCGTAATCCCCATCACTTTCAATGCGGCTTGCGCTGCTGCCAGGTCGCCGCTCGCCTGGATTTCGGCCGATCTGCGCCTGCTCCAGGTTTTGCTCGGCAATCGCTTTGTGCTCATACAAGTCACGGGCGCGAGCATAAGCCTTTTGCGCCAGAGCGTAGGCTTCTTTGGCCTTTAGATAATTGGTGCGGAGTTGCGAATAATCCGGACTCGCCACGTACAACATGGGATCGCCCTTGTGGACCTTCTGACCGGGCACGACCACGACCCTGCTGACCGGTCCGCTCACCTGCGTGATGACGGGCGTCGTGCGAAAACTGTTGTAAGCCACAGCTCCCGTCAGTCGCAGGGTTCGAGGCAGGGTCGTGGGCTGAACCGTCAGCACCTGCACGTGCGCCATCTGCTCTTGCGGGATGGTAAACAGTTCCGCATTGTCGGAGCTTTTCGCACTGTTCGAATTAGCGGCGGCTTTCGACCCCGACTCCCCGCAACCGGCAAACACCAGCATGATCGCCGACACGGCAGCCAGAGCAGCCACCCCATCGACAGCGATCCGCGCGAACATTCATGGCAGTTTCCTCATGGCAAGTTCCTCGTTCCTTCCGCTTCCTTCAGTTGCTCCAGCGCCGTCATATAAGATGCCAACGACTGGCGATAGGCCAGTTGCACTGACCGGTAGCTGCGCTCGGCATCCAGATAATCCAGGAGACTCGCGGCGCCACGCTTGTAAGCATACTCACTGATGTCGCGCGAATCCTGTGCCTGCTTGAGGTAGCCGGAGGTGTAAAGTTGCACGACTTCCTCGTTGCTCCGGACCGCCTCATAGGCATTGGCCACGTCGGAAAGAACCGTATCGCTGGCCGATTGCCGCTGCTCTTGTGCCTGCGTCAGGGCATAGCCGGTGCGTGCGATCTCTCCTTGATTGCGATTGAAGATCGGCAGCTGAAAATTAGCGAAGATGGAAGCCGTGTTCTCCCCGGAAACGTGGGTGAAATCATAGGTGCCGTTGACATCAACCTTGGCGTTCGCTTTGGCCAGGAGGATTTGGCTCTGGGCGGCGGTTATCCCCAATTCAGCGGCACGGAAGTCAGGCCGCTCGCGCAGCGCCCGCGCCTGCAAGTCGTCCAGGTTCCCCTTGAGCGGCTGAAATTCCAGTTCGCCTACCACGTCGTAGTCGGCGGGCACCGCGTTATAGCCCAGGAACTCGCGCAGGCCGACAAGAGCCTGCACTTTCGCGAGGCGGGCAGACGAGACGTCGGTCTGAAACTGCAGTAACTGGAGCTTGATCTTCAGATAATCGCCTTCACCAATGTATCCCGCTTTGAGTTGCGTCTCGCTGATATCGACCGTCTGCTGAAAACCTTTCAGATCCTCGAGAGCAAACTGGAGAGTCGATTCCGCCAGCAAAACGCTGACGAACTGCTGGCCTACATTAAACGCCAGGGTGCGCTCGGCGTCGGCGACCTGGGCGCGCGTGACCGCGGTTTGATCACGGGCAGCCTGCAGCCGCCGCTGCCGCTTGTGACCGCGTTCGAAGAGGTATCCGATCGCCAATGTCGAACTGTTGAACGTTGTTCAGGTTGTCCCCAGAAAAATCTTGCGGACTGAAAAAGGGAATGAATTGCGTGTCCACGCCCAACGTCGGATTGGGGCGCAGGTTCGCAGTAATCTCCTGGGCCTGATTCTGAAGAATGAGGGTTCGCGTCGCTTGCAGCGAATGGTTGTGAGCCAGCGCCAGATCAATGGCCTGATCAAGAGTGATGCGCGTTGCATTCTGCCCACTGCCGGTCCCCACCAGCAGGAAGAGCATCACCGCCGGTGCAAACACCCGAGAGTACTTGAAGCGCATAAGGGTTGAGATCAAAGTGCACTGACTGTGACGCAACAGAACTCGCAGCGATGCTCGAACCTAACGAGCACTGCGCAAGCTCCGTCGTCCGTACCGTCCTCCTGTGTCTAAGACTGCGACTCAGGGCGCAATGGATGTATTGTAATTCACGGCTTTTACGAATCGCGTCATACATGGGTTGTCTACTGGAGTGCACCAGGATTCCCGGCAGTCCGTGTTGCGCCTTTCGCACATGCGAAGTCCGGGCCACCGGGCGCCAATTTAGCGAGTGTTCTCTTGCGAAAGCGGCGGCAGGCCTGCGTCGGCGGCTAACTGCCGAAAGGCGGGCTCGTCGTGCAGGTTGTCGAAAGCATGATCGGTTTCTATTTGGAACAAACCGTCGGCGTGCCGATCGTAGGCGGTCCTGAGGTAGCGCAGGGCTTCTTGCTTGTTCCCCTGAAGTGAACACGTCACCGCCAGGAAGTACGGCGACAACAGGCCGCGCGCATAAAGCTTGGTCTGTTGCCGGCGGAGACCCTGGAGCAGACCCTTTCCGCCTTCGGCGGCGAAACCCTTCTCGGTGGCTTCGGCGATGGCGAGGGCCGAGCTGTCGTGCATCAGAACCGCTTCGCTCTTTGCTTCCTGCAGGTAATGAGGATAATCCGCCGCCAATAGGTAGATGAACTTCAGATAACGGTGAGGAGAAATGAAGTCGGGCTCATTTTCTTCCATCTGCCGGAGCAGGGCGATGGCATCCTGTTGACGGCCCGCGTCGAAAAGAATGGCACCCTTATCGGCCAAGATCGACTTGGAAGCGGGCTGCAGCGATTGGGCACGCTCGATCTCCGCCAACGACTCGGGATAACGGCGGAGGCACTGCAGGTAAGTCGCATACCAATGATGGGCGGCGGCGTTATTGGGATTCAACTCAATCGCTCGCCGGTACTCTCGGTCGGCGGTAGCGGCGTCCCCCATCCCGAAGAACGATGCAAAGGCAAGAGAGGCGTGCGCCTCCGAAGACCGATCGTCGAGCTCGACCGCTTTTTTCGCGGCGGCCAGGGCGCGCGGGTAAGCCTCGGAGGCAGGCATCACGGTGTATTCGCGCAGCAGGTTGTAGCAGTCGGCGAGTCCAACGTAGGCGGGCGCGTAGCTGGGATCGTGGACGATAGCTTGGGTGAACGAGTCCACCGCTTTGTTCAGGCTGTCGGGAGTTCGCTTTTCCCAGTAGTAACGGCCTTTGAGGTAGAACTCCTCGGCTTCGCGGTTGGCGGCGTGGAGCGGCAAGCCGGCGCTGGACGAAGAAGAGGCTGATTGCGTTTTCGATCCCGCTTTCGCCGAGCGATAGCTGGGCCGGAAAATCCAGACTGCAAACAGCAGAGCCAGAACTGGCAGAGCGAAGATGAATATCCAGCGCAGCGAGGCATGGGGCGGAGGCGGTGCGACAGCATGGGGGCCAAGCTGCACTCCCTCTTCCGTGGAAGGCTCCGTGCCTTGTACCGGGCCGATCCAGCGGTAGCCGTGCCGTTCAATGGTCTCAATGAAGACCGGGTTGTCGGCGGAATCGCCTAAGGCGTCGCGCAGGCGCTTGATGGCGCTGCTGATGCCGCGGTCGAAATCCACAAAGACGTCGCCTGGCCACAGGGCCTGGCGCAACTCTTCGCGGGTGACGACTTCGTTAGGACGGCTCAGCAGAACTGCCAGGGCACGAAACGGCAGGTCCTGGATCCGGACCTTGACGCCGCTCCGGCGGAGTTCGCCAGCACGAAGGTCAGCTTCAAACACACCAAAACGTATAAGTACCGGAGACGCCTGTGCAGAGCCCATAGGACAACGCTCTTGCGGGGAGGAATGCTAAGTTTACACCCGGACGAATTTCTTCGAACTGGCACTTTCGGGCCGCTCTTCCTGCCTCCGCCGCCGGACAAGAAGTTCTCCTAAGTTCATGTAAGAAAGGTGCTTATCGCGTTGCCCGCACGTCGCACACGCGTTATCTCCAGACCATTGACCGCCGCACGCTTTGGGGTGAAAGTCGGCCCGGACCCCGACAACGGATTCCTACTAAGTAAAGACTGTAAGCAGTCCGACTCCCAGGAGACATAAAAAATGAACTCAATCTATCGGCAAGTGAAGTATCCGAGTATGGCCGCGCTCGCGCTCAGCGTGCTTGTCGCGGTGGTGATATTGGCCGGGATCGTGATTCCGGCGCAGGCGCAAACTTATCCGGTACGTTTTCCGGATCCCTCAACTTTTATTGTGAACAACGATGTCGGCGGTTCCATCTCGCCCGTCGGAGCGGCCGTAGTGGGAGACTTCAACAACGACGGCAAACTCGACATCGTCTCCATGGAGGCCCCCGGCGGGTACCTTGAAATCGACGTCGCGCTGGGCAACGGGGACGGCACTTTCCAATACCCGGTGGTCCAGAACCTCTTCTCTCCTGGCCAACATACCCCCTATGCCATGGCGGTGGGCGACTTCAACGGCGACGGCCATCTCGACGTTGCCGTGTGGGGTATCTATGCGGCCAACAATACCAGCGAAGTCATGATCTTCCTCGGCAATGGCAACGGAACCTTCAACTGGACCGGCACGTATCCGGCTCCAAACAGCTCTGACTATACCGAGAACCCAAACACCCTCTACGTGGCCGACTTCAACGGCGACGGCAAGCTGGACCTGGCCGCGCTGACTCAATACAACGGCGTGTTCATCTACCTGGGTAACGGCGACGGCACCTTTCAGACTGCGGTTGGCTACTCCACGGTAGACCCGAACCATCCGAACAACTACACCGCGTCGGGCATGGCGGTGGGCGATTTGAACGGCGACGGAAAGCTCGATATCGCGGTTACAGAAAACAACGGGATGGCCGTGCTGCTCAACAACGGAAACGGCACGTTCGGAACGGCCACGTACTACGCTTCCGGGATCAACTCCCAAAGCCAGATGGGCATCGCGATTGGCGATCTCAACGGCGACAAGAAGAACGACATCGTGACCACGGACTCCCTCGGAGATGTTGTGGTCTTTCAGAATCAGGGCAGCGGCACGTTTGCGGTAAAGGGGGTGGTCGCCACGCTGACGGAGCCCACCTGGCTGGTATCTATAGCGGACATCAATGGCGACAAGAAACTGGACCTCGTGGTCACCGATTTCGCGGGAGAAATCTTCACCTTCTATGGCAAGGGTACCGGCACCTTTACCGCCGGGCCCGTCTACCCGCTGCAATATTGGGACACCGCGCCGAGCAACGTGATTCTCGCCGACTTCAATGGAGACGGTGCGCTCGATATCTTCAAAGCGGGCGACCACTATTTGAAGGGGCAGGTGACCCTGGGGCGCGGCGATGGCACGTTCCAAACGAACGCGGCTTATGGGCGAGGCGTGACCGGTTTCGGGAACAATCTTGTCACCGCCGACTTCAACGGCGACGGCTTCCCGGACGTGGCGTTCTCCTACGCGCGAATCAGCAGCGTGCCGGCGTTCGGAGTCATGTTGGGCAGTTCGCACGGTGCATTAGCGGCGCCAACCTACACGACATTCCTTTCGGCCACGTGCAGCGGCAACTACCCCGCGTGGATGGCCACCGGCGACGTGAGCGGCGATGGCAAAGCCGACATCGTGGCGACCATCCAGGACTACACCAACACCGGCTGCAAAAGCGAGCAGGTAGCGGTGTTCAAGGGTCTTGGGACAGGAAAGTTCAGTGCTCCCGTTTATTACTCGACAGGCGCGTCGGCCCAGTCGATGGACGTGTTCCTGGCCGATGTGAATGGCGACCACAAACCGGACATCGTCATTTCCAACACGGACGGCACCATCAGCGTGCTGCTCAACAAGGGCAACGGCACGTTCGGCACAGCTACGCTGATCACCAGCGTGGCCGCGCTCAGCCCCCATCTGAATGCGCTGGCCATTGCCGATTTCAACGGCGACGGAAAGCTCGACATCGCGGCCGCATCCTATTATCCGGGCTCCTACAGCAACAACGTGTATATCCTGCTGGGCAATGGTAACGGCACGTTCCAGGCGCCGATCACGGTTGCGGCGGCCCCGCAATACGTATACACCAACACGCTCGCGGCGGGCGACTTCAACCATGACGGCAAGACGGATTTGCTCGTCACCCTCGAAGGGAGTACGGGTTGTTCAGGTTACCAAGGCGCTGCCGCCTATGTCGTTCTTCTGGGCAAAGGCGACGGCACGTTTGCTCCTGGCTCCCTCCACTGCACGGGCGGCGACTATCCCGTCTATCCGGTGGTCGGCGACTTCAATGGAGATGGGAAACTGGACGCGTTCATCCCCATGCTGGAGGAGTACGGTGCGACCTCAGTCTCAGGTCCGGTGTTGCTCCAAGGCAATGGAGACGGCACCTTTAACCGCATCGGCGAGTTCTATGTCGGGGCGACCAGCCACGCGGCGGTGGTTGCCGATTTCAACGGCGACGGCACCCCGGACATCGCCGTACTGAATGATGACGATTTTGGCGTCGGCACTTACATCAGCTTCGTCACCGTGATGCCAAACAGCACGCAGCCGGTGAGCGTATCGCCGCTCAGCCTGAACTTTGGCAGCGTCGCTGTGGGCGCGAACAAGTCGCTGACCGTCATTCTCACCAACAACCAGAGCAGCACGCTGACCATCAACAGCATTACGGCGGCAAGCGGAACAGGCGATTTCACCGCAACCCAGAATTGCGGGACGAGCCGCAAGGCCGGCTGGGAATGCACCATTACGGTGAAGTTCACGCCAAAGGCCCTCGGGGCCCAAACCGGGACACTCACCATTAAAGACTCTGCCGGTACGCAAACCGTACAGCTCATCGCGGTGAACCCGTTGGCGACCATTACCTCGATCTCACCGAGTAGCGCGATCGCGGGCAGCGCCGGATTTACGCTCACGGTGAATGGCACGAAGTTCCTCAGCACCTCGGTGGTGAATTGGGCGGGATCTCCTCGAACCACGACGTTTGTGAGTGCGACCGAGATTACGGCCATCATCAACGCCGCCGATGTTGCGAAGGCCGGAACGTTCAAAGTGACGGTCACCAATCCCGCGCCCGGAGGGGGCACATCCGCGGCTTCCAACTTCGTCGTCGACAATCCGGTGCCGACGCTGACCTCGATCTCACCGAGCTCGGCGACACACGGTGGGGCGGCTTTCACCCTGACCGCTACCGGCACTAACTATGTTGTTGGTTCCTTTATCGAGTGGAATGGAACGAAACTAACTACGACTCACGTTAGCGGCACAACGTTGACCGCAACCGTGCCGGTCGCCGACATCAAGACCGCAGGCACAGCTAGCGTAACCGTCTTTAACCCAACTCCCGGCGGCGGCACGAGCGCCGCCAAGACGTTCACGATCAATTGAGGACGAACGATGGATAGGGAGACGCCGAGTCTTTAACTCCGGAGCGCGGACAGCCATGCGCTCCGGAGATTGAGGGCAGGATTCTGAGCCTGCGCGGCGCGCGGTTCCGCGGCCAAACGATGTCACCGTGAGCTGGTCTCCTGGTTCTCGGTGCCGGAGCGCGGATCGGGGATCCGCGCTCCGGATTTGTGGTGTTTTGTGTTGTGAAGCGGGGGGATTCCCGTTCGGTTGAACATGCCAGGATGCACATCTATACGAGGAGACATGCCATGAGGAAGATAAGACTTGTAGTTATGACTTTACTATCGCTGGCTCTGGCACTGCCGGCGTTCGGCAAGACCTCCAAAAACACCTATCCCGCTGCTTGCAGTGAGCTGTGGGGCGCGGTTAAAGAGGTTCTTGGCAATGCGGAGAACTACAACGTCGAGGAGAGTAACGATACCTTAATGACTGCTGCGTACAAGGTGAAGCACAACGTTCATGTAACCGTTACCGGAGCGGTCCTCCAGCGCACCAACCATGTTGCCCTGGTATCGAAGGGTACACAGTGTGAGATGCAAGTCAAGTCGAACTATAGCGGATTTGAGCACGACGACAGTGGTGACTTCCGAAAGCGCGTGGAGGAATCCTTTGCCAAGCTGAAGGGGTCGAAGCCTGCCGAACCCGCTCAACCGGCGGCTCCCGCCAAGTGATTTCGGCAGGACCCCGCGCGTGACGCTGACAGGGTGCGGCGTGGATCGCGCAGGGTACGCGGCCAACCGGAAATACACGGGTCCGCCAATTAACCCGCGTGGGTCAGGCTTCCTGAGGCGCCGGCTCGGGGCTGGTCCGGCTTCTCCGGGCGAGGAGTGCGTTCAATTTCGCCAGCACTTCAAACGCATCCGCCACGTAAAGCACGTCCGCTTTTCCGCGGGCCCATCCGCAGTTCGGGTCGAGATTCACGGCGCGGCGTTCGTTGATGAAGCGCCAGCCCACGACGTGGGGCTCCTCGCCGTGGCAGCACGTGGACAAACCCTTGGGATGGCGCGGCGTCGATCCGGTCTGGCCCACCTGGTTGAGATGGGTCATAAAGCCGAGCACCGCCTGACTTTCTCCAGTCTGATCGACGAGCGATTTGCTGCCGCCGAGGGATGCGCCCGAGGTGCGAAGGAAGTCGAGAATCAGCGGTTCCGCTTGCTCGACGTGGGTTTTGCCGTCGGCCTGCTTCTTGGTCCAGCCTGCGCCCGCGACAAACAGCAAGCTGGCATCGGGCCGGATGGTTTGTACGTCGCTCTTCGGAGTGCGGATGCCGGTGACGACCGTTCTTTCGGCCACTTTCGGCAGTGTCACCGGAATCTGTTCGACCCGGGCCGCGCCTGGTGTTCCGGTACCTGGTGTTCCGGTGAATGCCGCGTGACAGCCGGACTCGAGCAATACCATCCAAGGTCGCTGGTCGCGGCGGATGACGGCTTCGATGCGCTGGCGATAGTGCCAGCGCGTGGCCCGCACTTCGCCAGGGACAACTTCGGCTTCGAGCGAGGTGACATGGGTGTCGACACATCCGTTCAGACGATGCGCCACTCCCGGCAGGACGCGCATGAAGCGTGAAGTTGCGGGCGCGAGAATCAGGTCGGCCGCGGCTGAACGGCAGATTGCTTCCGCCGCCGCCGCATCGCTGGCATAGCGCGCAGTGGCAAAATCTGGTCCTGCGACCGCGAGAATTCGCTCGGCTCCGGCGGTGGCGACCGTCTCCGCCGCTGCCGACACGTCCTCGCCAATTAAACCTATGGTCAAGCGCGCGCCGAGTTGCCTGGTCAATTCCAGAGCAGCGCCCAGAACCTCATACGATGCCTTGGGGAGCGTGTTGCCAGCTTCCGAAACGTGCGCCAGAAACAAAATGCTTTGTGACATCTGAGTTTTGATCTCCGGTATTCTTCGCTTGGTGAAGTCAGAACATGCTGCGCGAACGACCGTATTCTCTGAGATCTCGGTCGTCCCTCCGGGACTTGTAGCACTTACTTACGCTTCCCAGCGCTGGAAGCGCTGGGCTAAGTTCGATCGCCCCTCCGCGGCTACTTGCCGATCCATTCCGCGAGCTCTTGCGCGATCTGATCGGCCGACAAATCTTTGACTACGCGCGTCTGGCGCTGTTGTTTCGGCGGGCTCGCGCTCAGGAAGTGCAGGGCGCCTGCCGGCAGTGGCACGGACTTCGCCCGCTGCAACGCGGGCATCACGGTGCGCATATTCGCCATCCCGATCTGAGGATTGTTGCGCGGCTCCGGCAGATTGCCGGTCGCCCATCCGAATAACGCCGGCGGACCCTGGCAGACCGAGACCTGGTGACGTCCGCCTTCGATGCGCTCCAGAACTTCGAACGAACCATCGGCTTGCATGCTGAGTTGGTCGACACCTTGAAACTGATCGAGAATTTCGAGGCGCTCTCCGACTAACTGCATGGTTACGCCTGCGCCTCGCGACGCCGATTCCCACCCGCCGAAAACAAGCAAGCACGAGCGATCGAGACCGGGGATGCTCTGGATGGTATCCGCCAGCAGAGCGGCCGTCGCGTGCGCATCGGAGAAGCCGCTGGCGCTCGCATCGACTGGAATCAGTTCAAAGCTCACGCGCTGGGCAATGGTCATCATTACTTGCTGAAGTTTTGCTTTGGGTCCCACGCTCACCAGCCAGACCTTGCTGCCCGCGACCTTTGTCGCCAGGTTGGCGGCTTCATACAGGGCATGAGCGGCCCAGGGATCGAGCACGGCGGGAAGCATCATTTCGTTCTTGAGCGCGGGGCCGGTCGGGGTCTGGATCGGCTCCAGAGTTTGCAGCGGGTCGGGTACGATGCTGCCGCAGACTACTATGTGATATCCGTTGGTCATATGAGTCCTGTCAACTTAGCAATCACGTTGGGAACCAAGTCTTATTTATGAAATGACCGAACTACACCTCGCACCAGCCTGAAGGTCAGAAACATGCCGATGCATGCGACCAAGAAAGCGAGAACCGCTAGCACGGTTCCGAAGATCTGACCCCAAACACCGCCCACATTCTCCGAAATTTCGGCTCTCACTGAGGGGCTGGCGACAAAGAGAGCAACCGAAGCGCCGAAAAAAACTGTGGCGAAGATAGTCGCGCCAATTCTTTGTATCGTTCCTTTCGCAATCCAATCTTCTGAACCGAAAATACCCTTCCGACCGCGACCATACAGAATCGGTACGTTCTGGCCTCTGAACCACATTCTTCGGGCTTCTCGTCCCTGGTGGTTGTCGTGCTTCATTTTCGCCACAGTTTCTTAGCGATGTCTGACAAACTGCAGATCCTTCGCTTCGCGAGGGATGACAGTTTATAAGGTCTTTCAATGATATCCCCGACTGGCCATCAATTCAGCGCCGAGTGCAGTCCTCCTGCGCCGGACTTGAACTCGATATTCCCCTTCGCACCGTCGTGCTCAGCTTCGCAATTCCACAGGCAGGCGCCGCAGTACACGCACTTTTCGCGATCGAAGGCGGGCACTGCGTCTTCACCGCGAGTGAGCGCCTGCCCTGAGCACATTTCCACGCACAGCTTGGTTTCACAGGCGCGGCAGAGTTCGGGGCGGCGAAAGATCACATGGTTCGCATAGCCGGACGGGGCCTGCACGCCTCCTCCCATGAGCAAAGCATCCTGGTGCGAGATGAGCAGCTTGCCATCCATCGGAATCTCGGGCCAGCCACAGCGGTCCATGATGCGGTCGTGCAGCGACGTGCCCTTGGAGGCGCATTCCTCCTGCATCTGCTTCAGTTCGGCGGGTGAAATCCGCGATCCGAAAGCTTCCTCAAGCGAGGGCTGATGACTGGGTGCTGGACGCGATGCTGGCGCGACCCGCCCGCCGGTCAAGCCCGCGACGGCCATGCCGATCATTCCCGTGACCACGCCCTGCTGGAATCCATTGCGCGCGTCGGCCGCGATCTTCGACTCGCGATCGATCCAGCTCTCTCGGCGGCGGCGCACATACGTAGCTTCAAGGTTCTCGCGAGTAAACGCCCGTTTTTGTTCGGCGAGTTCGATGACTGCTTCCGCCAGTTGCACGCCGGTGGTCCAGGCTTCATCCACTCCGGAGCCCGCGAGCACGTTCGTGCTGCCCGAGCCCTCACCAATGCGGGCGTAGCCGTTGCCCGCTAGTAATGGCTCGCCGTGGCGGCCCGATTCCTGCAGCGACTTCGCTCCCCACGACTTCAGGGTTCCACCTTCGAGATAACGCCACAAATAAGGATGCAGCATGAAGTGCTGGAGGTAACGATACGCGGTGCGCACCGGGCTGCGGAACCACGACGGAACAAAGATGCCCACCGACGCCAGCCTGTCAGGATGAACGTAGAGGAAGCCGAAAATTTCCGGCTCGGGGAAGCCGATGGTGTGCAAGACGGTGCCGGGCTCCAGTCCGCTATCTTCTCGGAGCTCGATCACCATCTTCATGCCGAGCGCCCATTCGCGGGAGCCGTGGCCTTCGGGCATTCCAAGCTGCGCGTCGATTTTGCGGCCGACTGCTCCCACCGGACCGTCGGCCACTACCGTTAGCGCCGCGTGAAGGTCCATGCCCGGCGTGAAACCTGTGTCGGGGCGTCCTTGCAGATCGGTACCCTGATCGGCGAGGCGCACGCCGGTAACGGAGTCGGATTCAATCAGCGGCTCGGCGACCGGCATGCCCGGCCAGATTTGCACCACGCCGGAGGCCGCAACTTGATCGCTGACCCACTGATTAAACTGACCGAGCGACAGCACCAGGCCGTCGTGCTTCTTCATGAAGGGCGGGGTGTAGGGTAGCTCGAAGGCATCGTGCTTCAGCCTGAATAGGAAGCCAAGTGAGCGCAGCACGCGGTCGGCAGCCTGGAAGGAAAATGATCGTCGGCTCGCGCCCGTGGGATCGAGCAGGTATGCGAGCTTCTCTTTCTTCACGACGGCTGACATTGGAATCTGAGTAAGGTCAACGTCGGGGAAACTGCTGCGTATTCCTCGGGCCCGCGTGACGGCGCCTGAGACTCCGAAGCCCAGCCCGTCGGCGCGCTCGTAACAAATTACTTGCAGCGGCAGGCCGGGGGAGGCTGTGCTCTCCAATCGCACCGAGCCATCGGGATTCAGCAAGCTGCGGCTCAGCGTCGTCAGGAAGCCGCCCATCGCCGGACCGAAGCCCACGCAGGCGATGTCGACCGTCATCTGTTGACGGTCGATTGCGGGCTGTTCTTGGGAAGCGGCGCTCATGAGTCTGTGGTGAATCTCCAATCGCCGCCCTCAGCGGCTAAAGAGGCTGCGGAAAAAGTCATTCCCGAACGGAGCCTGCGCCCTCAGCGGCTAAAGCCGCATTCAAGACAATGCAGGTACCGCAGCGCTGAAGCGCTGCGCCACCCAAAAACAGGTGCAACACCACAGTCGCGCCACGAGTTGTCATGCGGGGTAGTCCAGCGCCTCGGGAATCATGATTTTCGAAATTGCCTCGGCGGCTCGGTCTTTCGATAGGCGGCAGCCCGTGAGGCAGGTGGAGAGTTTGGTTTGCAACGCGAGAAACTGCTCGGCTCCATTGCACTTCGCGCAGGGACCGGCTTTTCTCGGATGCGAGCCATCGAGTGCGATGACATCCAAGCCGTAGGAACCGATTCCCGGAATAATGCCCTCCAACGAATCCAGTTCGTCTTGCTGGTAGCAACCGCGGTAGCCCGCTTCGTCCCACGCGGGGTGACGGTTGTATCCGAACACCAGCTCAGCGCAGATGCGGGCCACTTCTCCACTGGCCCGCGCCGACTGCACGTGGCACAGGTCGGTCATGAAATTCACCAACCCGGCCAGGCCTTCGGCGACCGCGGGATCGCTTGGTCCACGCTGCTCCAGTTCGAGCGCATCGAGAATCTGGCAGCGCGCCGCGAGCAACCAGCAGAGTGCGTCGGCCAGCGGGAACGTCACCCCCTGGCGCGCGCTCTGGTAGAGACGGCCACCGTCGGCATCGGTCGAGCGCTGCAAACGATCGAGCGTCCACAGCCACATTCCCATCGCCGTGGCCAGCGTGCACGCGCCAGTACCGGGACGCTCGCCGGCGATGCCCCGCATCTCCACAATCCACGCCTTAAACTGCGCGAGGAAGAGCGGGTTGGTCATGGTGATCGAAAGTTGGCGGCGTTGTACCGCTTCCGGCCCCTCGTAGGTCGCTTCCAGCTGCGCATCCATCCACTTGTTGCCGAGGAAGCCGGGGCAGTCTTCGGTGATGCCGTAGCCACCCATCAGGCTGACCGCTTCGCGCATCATCTGGGCACCCCAGCCTGTGTTCCACAGCTTGGTAGCGGGGCAAAGGACGTCGGCCAGGGAGTCCAAAAGAACGAACCGCAGAAGCGTATCCGATTCCAGTTGCGCTCGATGGGGATCGCCAACCGGCAAGCGGAGCAGATCTGCCGCCCGTTCCGACGCTTCGCGATGCAGCTTCGCGCGCGCTTTAGCGGTGACGACTCCCCGCGCAGCCAGCAGTTTATCAGCTTCGCGCTCGAGCGGGTCGAGTTCATCGAAGGCCCGCGCCGCCGCAAATCCCAGGGCCGCGCTGGCCTCGCCGGTCGCCCACACGTCCACCAGTCGGTGCAGCGCGTCTTCGCGAGCCTGCAACCCGAGTTCATAACGCACTGATCCTGGCGTCGCCGTTTCCGCGCCACGAAAGCGCCCGCGCTGATAGCGTATGACCGGCTCGACCGCGGAGAGCAACTTCGCCGCGGTCATAACGCCCACCGTCACGCGCGTCCGGCGGAACACGGCTTCGATGATCTCGCTGTGGTTGTAGCGCGGCACGATGACGCCATCTTTCACGTCATAGCCGCCGACAATGCGGCTGGCCGGAATACGCAGGCTGAAAATCGGATCGCCGGTCGAGGAGAGTTGATGTACCAGTTTTTTCGTGGGCGTGCCGCGATCGAAAGTGCCCGGATCGCCTTCTTCCAGGATCACCATGCAGCTTCCCTTGATGCGCTCGTCGCCGGAATCCACCGCGGCCGTTACAAAATTTGCGAACGCGATGTTGGTGATGAAGCGGCCACGCTTTTCCACCTGCAGCGTCGGCTCTTCTCCTTTTTTCCACTCGGCGATGCGGATTTTTCCGTTGAGCATGCCCGTATCCACCCCGACGTAGGGGATGGGCTCGGTCAGGCAGAATGCTCCCCGCCAGGGTTTGCGATCTTCTCCGGCCTGAGGCGGCGCGGCTAACTGCATGTATTTGGTTTGCTGCTCAACCGTGCCGCGCTCGTGAATCGGCGACAGCGCCAGACAGCTGGCCAGGCTGGCGGTTGCGGCCCCGCCGTCCACCCATCCCAGCTCAAAGGCCACCAGCGCCAGCGCCAGGTTCTTCGGGCCCGCGATGAATCCACCTTGCTCGGGTTCCATGAAGACGGCCGTGATCCCGGACTTATCGAATGCCTCGAGCAGTTCGGCCTTGGCCGGAGTCCACTCGTGAGAATTGCGGCCGCCGCTGGCCACCAGCCGCGCCACCGGACCGCGGGCCACGGACCGTACTGACTGCACCAGCATCTGCAGGTCATAGCGGTCGGCGAATCGCCATTGCAACTGGCGCGCGGCATCGGAAGGAAGCGTCCGCAGCAGTTCCGGCTCGACGGGGGCGGCAGTAGAGGCCATGGCCTTGCTCCTTTGTGAAGTGGTCTTGGGAAGCGACCCCCCTGATTCTGCCGTCGCATGACCGGCGGGTCTGTGACCTGTGTCATTAGGGCCTGTGACCTTGGAACGTCGGCCCGCAAGCGGCGTGGCAGTCGGAAACAGGCCTTTACGCGCCGAAACTGGATGGTGAGTACGAAGGCGATTGGATGGATATCGCGAGCCAGCAATGTCCACTCAGCCATGCCTATGTGCCGTGCATCACAGCGTTTTTGGCGTGCAAAATCGCAGAATGTTAAACAACGGAGGCCGAAATCATGCACGGCGACGAGAAGGTCATTGCGCAGTTGAACTTGGCTCTATGTTGTGAATTGACGGCGATTGTGCAGTACATGACGCAATCGGAGATGTGCCAGAACTGGGGTTACAAACGCCTTGGAGAGCTCACGAAAGTGCGCGCCATCGAGGAGATGCGGCACGCCGAAGGGCTGATCGAGCGGATTATCTTTCTGGACTCGACACCCGCGGTCGATGTCGGATTGAAGCCTCAGCTGGGCACCAAGGTGCAGCAGCAGATGGAGATTAACCTCAAAGATGAACTGGATGCCGTCCGCCAGTACAACGGAGCCTTGAAGACTTGCGTGGTGGCGGGAGACGAAGGCTCCAGGGCCCTATTCGAGCACATGATTAAGGACGAAGAGCGGCACGCCGACTTTCTGGAATCTCAACTTCATTCCATCAAGGAAATGGGCATTGCCAATTACCTGGCGCAGCAGTTGCATGGCAAATGACCTCGCGTTCTCGTTCAGAATGACGCGCGTGGTGACGGAGGGTTGCCCCGTCCAGCGGGGCGAAGCCCCGCCACCACACAGCTAGCAACTTCAGCAAAAAAAGCAGTGGGACGCGTGGTTGCGCGTCTCACTGCTGGGGTGAGTGTTGCTATGCTGCATTGCTACGCTGGGAAAGAAACCAGCATAGTGTTACCTTCCATGTCTGCCGCCACCGCCGCCACCGTGCGACCCTCCGCCGCCGTGCGACCCTCCGCCGCTTGGCGCTGAATGGCCGCCACCGCCACCGTGGCTGGGAGCCGAACGTGCACCACCACCGTAACTCGGGCGTCCACCACCACCGTAACTCGGGCGTCCGCCGCCACCGTAACTGGGGGCCGGGCGTCCGCCACCGTTGTAGCCGCCACGATTGCCTTCGTAAGAAGGACGACCGTAAGAGCGCGGAGTAACGATCGGTTGCCTCATGTTGAGCGGCGGACGAGAAGATCCGCTGTAGCCACGGCCCTCTGGACTATAGCTGCGGCTTGCCGGACCTGAACTGTGGGGCGATCCGTACGAGCCGCGGTTCTCTGTGCCACCCATGGATGGGCGTCCGGCGGGCTCACCGCGGGTTGCTCCAGTGGATGAACGCTGGGGCATCGGCGAAAATTTCTGCCAGCCGCCACCGTTGCCGCTATTGGCGGCGCGAGCGGACATCGAGCCACCTGAGTTGCCGGGCCTTGGCGCCGAACCCCAATTCGAGTTGCCTCGTGATTGCGAATTCTGGCTAAAACGTTGGGACCCGCTATTCGAGCTGGTGTTTCCGGGCCGCGCACCTTCGCGGCCGTTTCCAGTGAAGCCGCCAGCCTGCCGGTTGCCGTTCGACATCTGCGATTGCCCTCGCCCCTGCCCTCTATCCCCTCTATCCAATGATCGCGACGCTGTTGCTGTCGCACCTCGGGCCGAGAAGAAGTGCTGGTTCTGCGACACGTTGCGCATGGTTGAAGGAGCCGCCGGACGCCCGCTGGCCGAGAAGCTCTCGCGGCCCGGCGTCATGGGCAGTCCGCCGGTCGAGAAACGCGCATTCTGGAACTGCGCATGACTCATCGGCTGAGCATGCATACGGCCCCTGCCAAACTCGCTCCCCGAGACGGTCGTTCCGCCGCGGAAATGCTGGTCATGCATCGCCAGATTCACGTTCGAAAACCGCGAGCCGCCATGCAGCGGAGCAAAGCCGCCGCGGTTGAAGTCGTTAAAACGGCCCTCCCCAAATCTTCCGCCGCCCCAACGGCCCCACCACGGATGGAAATGGTCACACGGCCCGAGAGGGAGCCAGCCGACCGAACCCCAGCCGCCGCCCCAGCCGAATCCGAATCCGAAACCACCTCCGAACCCGAAGAACGAAACGTAAGCGGGCGCCCAGATTGGTTGGTAAAACGGGTTCCCGTAGGCCGGACCTGGCCACCATGCCCAACCTCCGTCGATATCCATCCAGCGGCCGTAGTGATACGGAGCCCAACCCCAATCATCGTACGAAACCCAGGTCCATCCCCAATAAGGCTCATACACCCAGTGGCCATTGCGATACGGGGCCCAGTCCGGGTCCGTTTCCGTTGGCCGCCACACTGGACCGTAATCGGGAACTTCCGACCAAGTTCCGCGGTTGTCAAGATCTTCGGCTCCTACGTAGTAATCGTTGGTGTGTCGCCGCGATGCCGCATTGCGGATGACGTTGTCGCGATCGGTGTTCCACTGGTCCCAGTCATCCCGTGCAGGTGCTTCGCCGATCTTGTACTGCGCCTGATCGCCCGCGCCCTGCACGGTAATGAACTGGCCTTCCCCCACTCGCGTGCCGCCTTGCGGAGTCGTAACGTCGACTTCACCTTTGCGGACCAGCACTTCAGTATGATCGTCGGCGGTGACCAGAATTCGAAAGCTGGCTTCGCGGCGATCGGTGCGTATGGCAACGTTGGGCGTATCGATTTCCGCGTCCGCGTCGCTGTTCTTGAAGACGGAGTAGTTCGCCATGCCGCGCCCAAGTTGAATCTGGATCTGCGAGCGATTCAGGGTGTTGATGTTGGCCTGCGAATTCGGCGCCAGGCGAAGCATGTTGGCGTAGTCAAGCTGAAGTTCCGTGCGCGCGTTGTCGCCGGTTGAAACGCGGTCTCCCGCAAGCAGGGGAGCATTCAGCGCCGCCGCCGACCAGGCGCCGTTATCGCCGCGCTGGGTGGAGACATCACCATGAATCAGACTGACGCGCGCCACGCCGTTGGTTTCGGCCGGAGCGCTGGCGGTCTGGCTGCCGTAACCCTGGTCGTTGGAACCTGGTTCCGTCGGGCCCTGATTCATCGAACCTTGGTCGTTCGGACCTTGGTCCATCGAATCCTGGTCGTTGGGACCCTGCATGGGGATGCCCGCCGACGGTTTCGAATATTGATCCGGCACCTGGTCGTCCGAGATCTGAGCGACGACGGTGCATGGAATCGCAATCGTCAATCCCAACCCTAAGAGTCCGGTTATTAGTTTGAATTTCATAGGTACCTCCACCTTGCTCGGGACAAAACCTCTGCCTGTAAGAACGCAAGCTGACTGCCAATGTCGCGCGGCCGGGGAAAGATTCCTTAACTGCATTGTTCTTAGAAAGTTAACGAGAGGCATAACAGCTGGAACCGGCGGTGATTCTCGCGGTTCCGGTGGCCGGGTTCCACCAGGGTGGTGGTTTTCGGCCAAGAGGAGAATACGGCTCTCGGATTCGATGAAGGTGTGTCGTAGTGTTCGATACCCGCGCTCTTGCCCCCCCTTGAAACGGTCTTTGGAAATCAAAGACTTAGGGGGCGATTCCCTCCAGGTCTTTGAGGAATAAGGACTTACTTGTAAAGTATTTTAAAATCAATCAGTTAGAGTTGGTTCACAGTTGGCAAGGCGCGTCACTGTACGAAGAGGCATCGCGGGCGAACATAAGACGAGAAGTGGACATTCCTTCCAGGATTCCGCTCTAAGTCGGGGCCCGCGCTTGATGAAGTCGATTGACTCTATGTAATATATCGTGGTATATATCGCTTCCAGGAGGCACCGATGCCGCGCACCGCTAAGCTCTTTCTCAATGGCCGCAGTCAGGCGGTCCGCCTGCCTGCCGATTTTCGTTTCGAAGGCAGCGAGGTCTTTATCCGGCAAGACCCAGCTACCGGAGACGTGGTTCTGTCACGCCGTCCGGAGTCGTGGGATAGCTTTTTCAAACTCCGGCGGGAAGCAAATGTTCCGGATGAGTTCATGGCAGACCGTCAGGACGAGACGCCGCAGAAACGCGAGTTGTTCTGATGGGTCTGAGGAGGATGGCCTGACACAGATGACCGGTTACCTGCTCGACACCAATATCGCGAGCTCCATCATCAAAGGGAACAGCCCAGCCGTAGATCGTCACTTGGTGAAAGTTCCGATGGCACAGCTCGCGATATCCGCGGTTACTGAAGGGGAGTTGCGCTTCGGGGCTGCGCGGCTTCCTCATGCCACACGATTGCACAACCTGATTGAGGATTTCTTTCTGCGCGTGGCAGTCCTGCCCTGGGATTCCGACGCAGCCCAAAAATACGGCCAGCTTCGGGCCACGCTAGAGCGCGAGGGCCAGTCGATGGGGAACCTCGACACCATGATTGCCGCTCACGCTCTTGCGCTGGATGCGGCCCTCGTCACCAACGATCATGCGTTTGCCCGTATTAAAAAGCTGAAAGTCGTCGATTGGACGAAAGAGACCCGCCAATAACCAAGACCGAACCGCACGAGGCATGCGCCACCCTCGAGTCAATTTCGGGCGAGCGCTCTGCGCTTCACTCGCCTTCGTTGTCGTCAATTCCAATCTTCGACAAGCGATACCGCAGCGCGTTCCGCGAGAGCCCGAGCAGGCGGGCAGCTTGCGACTTATTCCCCCCGGCGCGCTTCAGAGCTTCGCGGATCATTTCGTCTTCCCACTGGTCGAGCGTCATGCCGTCGGGGAGAAAGCGGTCGCGATCCGATGCCGCGTGGTTGCGATTGCGCGGCGAGTCGAGTTGTATGTCGCTGACTTCCAACTGGCCGCCTTGGGCGAGCGCGCAGGCGCGTTCGATGACGTTTTGCAGTTCACGCACATTGCCTGGCCAATAATGCCCGACTAGAAACTGCATAGCGGCGGGCGAGATGCCGGTGATCTTTTCCTCTCTGCCGGAATCTTTGGCGAAGCGCGCGAGGAACAGGTTCGCTAATCCAGAGATATCTTCTTTGTGTTCGCGCAAGGGCGGAATATCGATCGGAACCACATTGAGCCGGTAGTAGAGGTCTTCGCGAAACGTTCCATCTTCGAGCGCGGCGCGCAGGTCGCGATTGGTGGCGGCTACGAGTCGAACGTCGACTTTGATAGTGCGCGTGCCGCCGAGGCGCTCGAACTCGCGCTCCTGCAGCACGCGGAGAAGTTTGACTTGCGTGGCGGGCGGCACGTCTCCAATTTCATCGAGAAAGAGCGTGCCTTTGTCGGCGAGTTCGAACTTGCCGGGCTTGCTGGTGGCGGCTCCGGTGAAAGCTCCTTTTTCGTAGCCGAAGAGTTCGCTCTCCAACAAATTTTCGGGGATGGCGGTGCTGTTGATCTTGACGAACGGGCCGGACGCGCGGCGCGACTTTTCGTGGATGGCTCGGGCAATCAGGTCTTTGCCAACTCCGCTTTCTCCGCCCAGCAGAACGGTGGAGTTGGTGGGCGCAACGCGCTCGACGGTGGCCAACACTTCCTGCATCTTGGGACTGATAGCGACGATGTTGGGATGGCTGTACTTCTGTCCGAGGGCTTCGCGCAGCGAGCGATTCTCCTCGCGCAGGCGCGAGTTGTCGAGTTCCTTGTGCACCACCATCCGCATTTCGGCGAGGGAGAAGGGCTTGAGGACGTAGTCGCTGGCTCCGGCTTTCATGGCCTCGACCGCGGTCTCAACCGACCCGAACGCGGTCATGACGACAATGGGCAAGGCGGGATTTTCCTGCTTGGCGGTTTGTAGAAATTCGAGTCCGCTAATACCGGGGAGTTTTAGATCGGTGAGGACGAGGTGAACGGGCTCGGAGGCGAGCAGCTTTAATCCCGTTTCCGCGTCTCCGGCGGAGAGCGTCTTGAAGCCGTCTTCGCCAAGGTTCAGCTCGAGCAGGCGGCGCATTTTGGCTTCGTCTTCGATGATGAGGATGGTCGGCATTGGTCGTTGGTCGCTCGTCGCTGGTCGTTAGTCGTTCGCGGTTCGTCGTTCGCTATTCGCTTTGCTTCTGATCCTATATGTTGGTTTCATCCTGTGGTTATCGCGTGCGCGGCTTTGGGTTCGGCGGCTTCTTCCAGCGGAAAGAATAGCGTGAACACAGCGCCGCCGGCTGGGGCGTTCTCAACATGGATCGACCCGTGATGACCGTCCACGATCTTCGAAACAATGGAGAGTCCCAGTCCCACACCGGTTTTCTTCGTGGTCACGAACGGATTGAAAATCTCTTCGCGCAGTTCTTCCGGAACGCCCGGGCCAGTGTCGGCGAGGTGAAGTTCCACTCCTTCGCGATCGTTTTGTGTAGCGAGTTGAACCTCTATCCGCAATGTGCCGCCATGGTCCGGATCCTGCATGGCTTCGTAGGCATTCTGCACCAGATTGAGGAAGGCTTGCTCGCACAGGCTTTCGTCGAGCGGAATCAGCGGCAGTCCGCTGGCGTAGTGGCGCTCGACGCGCACAGGTTTGCTCTTTTCTTGTTTCACGTTGAAGCGATCGGCAACAATCTGCAGCACGCGATCAAGAAGGGCGGTCAAGTCGGCGGGCCGCGGTTGCGCGTGAAGAGGACGAGCGAAATCCAGAAACTCGGTGACCAGGGCGCCGAGCCGGTTGACTTCCGTCGAAATGTAGCCGGCTAACTCGCGGGCAATCTCATCGGAGGCCTGCAATTTCTGGGTCAACATTTCGGCTGAGCCTTTGATGACTCCGAGAGGATTGCGAATTTCATGCGCTAATCCAGCCGAGAGCTGGCCGAGCGCCGCCAGTCGTTCAGAGCGCCGCGCTTCAGCCTGAGCCTTCTCCAGCCGGCGATTGGTTTCGGCGAGGCGCTCGGCAAGGTCACGGTACAACTGCGTTTGATGCCGGCTCTGCTGCGCGAAGCGGTTGACCACCATGGCGGCGAGAAAGAAGAACATGATGCGCAGCGCGAGGTAGCCGAAAGCCTCGGGGGTTAGTTCGTATTCCTGCATCGCGGGATAGAGATACGAGCAGTAGGCGGCGGATGCAAACAGCGTCCAGGCGAGCGTCAGCCACGGGCCACAGTAGAGCGCCGCAGTGACGACCGGCAAATAATAAATAGGATAGTAACTGCTGTTGATTCCGATTTCGCCGGTGTGATCGATCAGCAGGGTGGCCAGCAAAATCTTAAGCAGGACGACGTAGAAGATGCCTCGTTTGGGGAAGTGGGCGATCAGCTTTGTCTCCAGCACCTGCACGATGCCGATGGCGAGGAGAATTAGCTGCTTGTGCCATTCGAGTTGTGGAGGAAGCGCGGCCAGTCCGGCGAGGAAGAGGAGCCAGATGACGAGCCAGACCGCGTCGAGACGGCTAAACCGCCGGGACTCGGGATCGAAGATGGGGGACGCAGGTGACACGCAGCTTCCATCCAACCGCAGAAAGCCCTCCGGCGTCAATTGGATGGTGGCTTCCTCGGGCGCAGTAGCCGCGAGCGGCATGGCTCAGTCCAGCCACGCACAACAATTTTGCGGGACGCGGCACTACCGATCCGCGTAGTATCCGTCTCGGGTCTGCACGGTGAGGTCTTTGTCTTTGCGCTTCACCTGCAACTGGATGTGATGATAACCAGTGGCTGCACTGTCTTTATCGGGCGTGTAGCCCATGTTGTACTGGGTACGCAGTTCTTCGACAATGCTGTCGTAGATCTCGCCCACGGTTTGCTTTTTAGAGACTTCAAAGAAACGTCCGCCGGTTTCTTTGGAAACGCGCTGGAGAATCTTCTTGCCATCGGCGTGTTGTTCTTCGGGATGACGTTGGCCACCTCCGCCGCGGCGCCCGCCGCCGCCCGGATATCCGCCTCCGCCACCGGGCCAGCCACCACCTCCGCCGGGCCAACCACCGCCACCTCCGCCGCGGCCCATTCCGCCCGGTCTTTCGCCTTGGCCTTCTTCACGGCGCGATTCTGCGAAATATATGGAGTAGACCACCGTGTCAGCGCGTTGGGCCGACTCGATCGCACTCTCCAAGTAAGTCTTGCTGCCGCGGTCAACGCCGTCCGACAGAATAATGATGGCCTTCCGCCCCTGTTGTTTTTTCATTAATTCGTTCGACGCCAGAAAAACGGCGTCGTAAAGCTCGGTACCGCCGCCGTGGTGCGAGCCCGATCCCGAGCGGGAATCGCCGGAGTCGTTGGGATCGTTAGATCGTTCGCGCCCGGATGGCGTCTTGAGCAATTCCAGCGCCGCTTGCAGCTTTTCACGCGACGAAGTCAAGTCCTGCAGCAGTTCCACTTCCCGATCGAAGTGAATGAGGAAGGCTTTGTCCTTGGGCTGCACCAGCATCTGATCGAAAAAACTGCGGCTCGCGTTGCGCTCCGCGTCGAGAACGTTGGTCTGACTGCGACTGGTGTCGACGAGCAATCCCAGCGTGAGCGGGAGATTTGTGTCCTGCGAAAAATAGCGAATCGTCTGTGGCCGGCCGTCTTCCTGCAGCGTGAAATCTTCTTTCGTAAGATCGCGGACGATCTTGCCATGTTTATCGCGAACGGTGACGGGCAGCGTGACAACTTTGACGTCGACGGCGATGGTGGCCGCGGGTTCCTGTGCGCGCAGCGACGGGAGGACTCCGGGAAGAGCGACCAGCGCGGCAATCAGGGCATAGGCGACCGGATTCCGCCAGGACGAACGGTTCGCCATCGTTTCTCCAATTGGCTGGGGATTCTCGAGCCGGGGCTCATTCACCGTGCATCCTCCGTTTAACGTTTATCTCAGACGAATCTTAAGTGCGCTGAATCTGCACAAGAAAATAGAGTACACAACCAGGATCGCACCCGCACAACTGGGGAGGGCCACCGTTAACCGGTATAGGAAGCCTGCCGCAACCGACGGGGCTTGCTTTTCGAGACTGGACTTGTCAACGGACATGGGCCCCACGCCAGCATTTGCTTTCTTGGTGACCTGACTTCTCTCCTGATTTCCGTCTTATGACTGGATGCGCGGCAACGCAGTTGTAGTTGCCAGCGTCCCTGTAAAAGCAACGTCAATGGCGGGTAAAACTTCGTAAAGGCTAAATAGGGTGGGTTTGGCGATGCTAAAGTTAGATCATGCGATGCTTCTGGCAGAGTCCGCCGCGGGTTTGCGTTCTTCGGACGCACGTTCTTGCGAGGTGCCTGCTCACGGCGATAGTCACTCTGATTTTGACGGCGCCGGGCTACGTTGTAGCGCAGGACAAACCATCCGGCAGTTCCGCAGGCGCACAAGTCGCCAAGGCCGTGGGAGTCATCAAGAGTATTCAAGCGGATTCGATCACGGTTGCGGCTGAAGCGGGCAGCGAGGGTGGCGGCGACATTGTCGCGAAATTGACGGGCTCGACGAAGATCCTGCGCGTGCCGCCAGGAGAAAAGGATCTGAAGAACGCGACTGCTCTGCAAGTGCAGGACTTGCAGCCCGGGGATCGTGTGCTGGTTCGCGGGCAGGCAGCGACGGGTGAAGACGGGCACGCGATCGTCATCACTGCGCTGGCGGTGATTGTGGTGAAGCAGGCCGATGTGGCGGTGAAGCAGCAGCATGACCTGGACGATTGGCAGAAGCGAGGAGTGGACGGGATCGTCACTAAGGTGGACGCTGCGACGGGCACCATCACCATCTCGCGCGGTGGAACCGGGGCGAACCAAAGTGTTGCCGTCCACATGGGCAAGAACACCATCCTGCGCCGCTACCCACCCGGCTCGGCGAAGTACGAAGACGCGAAGCCGGCGCCCGTCGGCGAAGGCATGGCGCAGATCAAGGTGGGCGATCAGTTTCACGCCCGTGGAGCTCGCAACCCGGATGGCAGCGACGTCATTGCGGAGGAAGTTGTCTTCGGGACATTTCCGATTATTGAGGGAACCATCAAGGCGGTCGACGCGGCGGGGAATACGGTGACGGTGCAGGATGCGATCCGCAAGACTGCCGTGGTGGTGGCCGTGCCTCCCGACTCGCTCATGTGGAAGCTGCCGGCGGAAATGGACCAACGCTTCGCCAGGCAATTGAAAGGCGTGGCGGGCGGCGGAAGCGGAGATCAGCCGGGCGGCAACGGCCAGGGCACGGCCGGGCAGAGTGCTCCGCCGGGCACGGGCGGGGCGCGGGCAGGGACAGGGACAGAATGGCAAGCCCGGCGCGGGCAGGGCGCCGGGCAGAGTGCCGGAGCCGGCGGAAATGGTCCTCCGGATTTGCAGCGCATGTTCCAGCATGCGCTTAGCCGCTTGCCCAACTGCAAGCTGGCGGACCTGCAGAAGGGCGATATCGTGTATATCCTGGCGACAGAGGACGGAAATTCGGACGCGGTGAGGGCAATTAAGCTGCTGGCCGGAGTCGAGGCCATCCTGACAGCGTCGCCAAATCGAAGCTCTTCGCTGTTGTCGTCGTGGTCGCTGGGCGCGCCGAATGGGGAAAGCGAAGCGGCGCAGTAGTGAACAAATCTCAATCTGTGTTCTGAACGAATGTGATCTGCCTGGAAAGCATAAGGTGCCGGTTGAAGCAATCATTCTTCATGGTGGTAAATCCGATTCGGGCTAATCTGATTTTGGCGATTCTGATTTCGGGGGCGCTGATCGGGTTGACGGCGCCGGCATGGGCGCAGCCGCAGGCCCAGTCTTCGACAACGACCGGGACCTTGCGCGGGCAAGTGACGGATCCCTCGGGAGCGGTGGTTGCAAACGCCACGGTCGCGATCTTGATCTCCGGAGAGCAGGTATCCGGGGGACAAACGCATTCGGCAACGACCAACCGCAGCGGCGGTTACGAAATCGGAAACCTGGCGCCGGGCAAGTACACAGTAACTGCGAATGCCCAGGGATTCGCCGTCTTTGTGCAGAACGACGTGGCCGTGGCGGCGGGCCAGGTCGCGCAATTCAACATTGCGCTCGACATCAAGGTGCAGAAGGAAAGAGTCAACGTCCAGGAGGAGACTCCGCAACTCGACACCAACCCCGCCAGCAATGCCAGCGCGATCGTGCTTAGCGGCAAAGATCTGGAAGCGCTTCCCGACGATCCCGACGAATTGCAGCAGGACCTGGAAGCGCTGGCCGGACCTTCGGCGGGTCCCAATGGCGGGCAGATTTACATCGATGGATTTACGGCCGGACAGCTTCCGCCGAAAGAGTCGATTCGCGAGATTCGCATCAACCAGAATCCGTTTTCCGCCGAGTACGACAAGCTGGGCTATGGACGAATCGAAATCTTCACCAAGCCGGGCACGGACAAGCTACATGGTCAATTCGCGGTCGAGGGCAACAGCTCGGGAATGAACTCGCGCAATCCGTTCCTCAACGCCGATGCGACGCAGCCTTACGACTCGGTGATCTACCAGGGAAACATCGGCGGGCCGATCAACAAGAAGGCGTCGTTCTTCTTCAACGTGCAGCGGCGCAACATCGATGAGATCGCAGTGGTGAACGCGCCGGCGCTGGATTCAACCACACCGAGTCAGATTATCCAATTGAGCGAGAGCGTTCCGAACCCGCGCACCCGCACCAACATCAGTCCGCGAATCGACTACCAGGTCAGCCCGAACAATACGCTCACCGCCCGCTATCAGTTTTATCGCGACACACAACAGAACGCAGGAGTCGGCGGGTTTACGCTGCCGGAGGCCGGCTACGACACCACGTCCACCGAACACACGGTGCAGATCAGCGATACGCAGATTCTGGGGTCGAAGGCCGTCAATGAAACCCGCTTCCAGTATCTGCGCGATAACAGCGGGCAGAATCCCTTGAGCACGCTCCCGACCATCAATGTGCAGGGAGCTTTCACGGGAGGCGGCAGCAGTGGCGGGACCGAGACCGACCACGTGGATCATTACGAACTGCAGAATTACACCTCGGTATCGCAGGGCAAGCACTTCCTGAAATTCGGCGGGCGACTCCGTACAATTCACGAAGTCAGCACGTCCAGCGCTGGATTCAATGGCAGCTTCACGTTCCCGGACCTCCAGACTTACAGTAACGCGCTGCAAGGCCTCCCGGACGGTACTCCGCTGCAGCTTAGGCTCGACACGACAGCCAGCGGCGCTGTTCCCACTGTTCCGGTCACCGTGACCGATGCGGGGCTGTACATACAGGATGACTGGAAAGTCCGTCCCAATTTCACGCTGAGTGGCGGGCTGCGCTTTGAAACGCAAAATGCGATTCACGACCATGCGGACTGGGCGCCCCGGCTCGGCTTTGCATGGGGCATTGGCGGAGGGGGAAAGAGCGCGCCGAAAACCGTACTGCGCGCCGGCTTTGGCTTGTTCTACGACCGCTTTACCCAGGACCTGGTCCTCAATGCGGACCGTTTGAACGGCGTAACGCAGCTGCACTACACCGTGCCCTCGCCGCCGTCCGCCTGCTTTTCGAATCTGAAGTCGCCTTCCTGCACGGGTTCATTCACTCCGCAGACACAAACGACCTACCAGATCAACTCGGCCTTGCACGCGCCCTACATCATGCAGAGCGCGGTCAGCTTGGAGAGGCAGGTCACAAAGAGCGCCAACGTTACGCTTACGTATCTGAATTCGCGCGGCGTGCACCAATTTGAGTCGCTGAACGTCACTGCTCCGTCTCCGGGCAAACCCGGCTCGCCTCCAAACGGCGAAGCCCCGATCTATCAGTACTCGTCAGATGGAGTCTTCCGCCAAAATCAATTGATCGCGCATTTCAACATACGAGCCGGCGCCAAGCTGGCGCTCTTCGGCTTCTACGCTCTGAACTATGCCAACAGCGACGCGTCGGGCGCTTCGAGTTTCCCCACCGATTCGCACGATCTGGGTGCCGACTACGGACGGGCTTCCTTTGATATGCGGCACAAGCTGTTCGTGGGCGGCACGATCGGTCTGCCCTACGCATTCCGCTTAAGCCCATTCATGATCTTCAATTCGGGATCGCCCTATAACGTCACCGTGGGCCGCAGCGACTTGAATAACGACACCATTCTCAATGACCGCCCCGCATTCGCGATAACGAATAATCCAGCGTGTCTTTCGGTGATTACGAAGTGCCACTACAACGCCACCCCCACTGCGTCGGATGCTCTAATCCCTGTTAACTATCTCACTGGCCCCGCTCACTTCACGCTCAACCTGAGGCTGGCGAAGACCTTCGGCTTCGGGCCGGAGCTTGGCGGAAAAAACACGCCGCAGGCGGGCGGTGGACCTCCCGCGGGCGGACCTCCGGGCGGCGGCGGTCCACACGGCGGCGGTGGTGGAGGCGGAGGCATGGGACACGGGCCCGGCGGCGGATTTGGGGGCATGGGTCCAGCGACAACTCGGCGCTACAACCTGACGTTCAGCGTCAACGCGCGGAACGTTCTGAATAAGGTGAATGCAGCGACTCCCAACGGGACCCTGAGCTCACCAAATTTCGGACAGTCTACCGCACTGGCGGGCGGGCCGTTTTCGAGCATGGCGGCGAATCGGAAAATCGAATTGCAGGCGATGTTCAGCTTCTAGGGGCAGGTCTCAGGAACAAACCTGCACTTGCCTCTGGTCTTCCTGAGACCTGACCTAACACCTGAGACGTTTTCTACGTGGAATAATCCGCGTTGATCCGTACATACTCGGCGGTCAGGTCGGTGGTGAGAAATCGCACCGCGTGCTGGCCTCGTCCAAGTTGCACCCGAACATCGCAGACCGGCTGCGCGAGATCGCGATGCGCTTGACGCTCGTTGAACTGGCGGGCGATCCCGTTGCGACATACTTTCTGACGGTCAATGAAAATCTGGACGCGCGAGGGATCGATGGGCGCGCCGCAACGTCCCACGGCCGCGAGGATGCGTCCCCAATTCGGATCGGCCCCCGCCCACGCAGTCTTCACGAGCACGGAGTGAGCGATCGTCCGCGCCACCTGCAACGCCTCTTCCCTGCTCCGCGCCTGTTCGACGAACAGGCGGATCACATGCTGCACGCCTTCGCCGTCAGTGACGATCTGTTCGGCGAGGGACTGGCACACTGCGTTCAGAGCGGCGGAGAATTTCTTGCGGGTGCGAGCATCTTGCACTCCAGCACCGCTGGCACCGCTCGCGAGCAGCAGCACGGTGTCGTTCGTGGAAGTGTCGCCGTCAATCGACATGCAATTCAACGAATCGTCGCACGCCTCGCGCAGAAGAGGCTGCAGCTCACGCGCGCTCGCGCCGACGTCGGTGAACAAGTACACCAGCAGAGTGGCAAGCTGCGGATGGATCATGCCGGCGCCCTTCGCGATACCGAGCACGGTGACTTCTTTCGATGCCACTCTAAAACGCGCCGACGCCAGTTTCGGCCGGGTGTCGGTAGTCATGATGGCGTTGGCGAAGGCGCGGACACTCCGCTGGCTCGGCGATCGCGCTGCAAGGATGACGAGCTCCGGCAACTTCTTGAGGATCTTTTCCGCCGGCAGTCGAACTCCTATGATGCCCGTCGAGGACGGAAAGATTTCGGCAGCGGACACGCCGAGAAGGTTTCCGGCTTCGTGACAAACTCGTTCGCAGGCTTGAATGCCGGCAGGCCCGGTGGCGCAGTTGGCGTTGCCGGAGTTCACGACCACGGCGCGAACGCGGCCGCCGGTCGAACGCAACGCCGCGCGGCCAACTACGACCGGAGCGGCGACGACCCGGTTTTTGGTGAACAGCGCGGCAGCGGTCGCACCACCGGCGGCTTCCACCAGCGCGAGGTCCGGCCGGCCGCTGACTTTAATGCCGGCAGCGACAGCCGCGAAAGAGAACCCCAGGGGCAAACGAATTTTTTCAGGAGAACGGCGCAGCGAGGTCATGCCTGAATCTTCAACCAGTTTTTGGGCGGTGGCAAAATTGCAAACGTGGGCAGACTTCCACGGACCATCGCCACTTCGTCGCAGCGATAGAGCCGGGGGCACTTATAGCAGTCTTTGTGGATCTTGTCGGGAAGATCCTGATGGGCGGCGAGAGTGAATCCCATGCGCGAGAAAAATTCCGGAATGCGGGTGAACAGGCAGACGCACGTGACTTGGTGCTTTTCCGCTTGCGCGAGAAGCGCCTTGACCAGGCGCCGGCCGCCGCCGCCGCTTTGGCTCGCGGGATCGACGGTGATCGAACGAATCTCGGCGAGGTGCAGGCCATAGAGGTGAAGAGCGCCGCATCCGATGATGCGTCCGTCATGCTCCAGGACGACAAAGTCGCGGACGTTCTCGCAGATCTCCGCGAGCGTGCGCGGCAGGAGCGTGCCGTCGGCGGAGTAAGCCGCGATGAGCGCGTGAATCTGCTCGGCATCGGGCAGGACCGCTTCACGCGTGCGCATAGACCCCCTTGCGCCGCGCCGGGGCGCTTCTCTGTTTCTTGGACGTTTCTTGATGTGGGCTTTCCGCATTCTTGCGCAACGCAGCGTCCAGGGCCTTGACCACCCGATCCACGTGCTTCTTCTGAATCACATAGGGCGGCAAAAAGCGCAGCACGGTTTCATGCGTGCGATTGATGATAATTCCTTCTTGCAGCAGTTGCTTGGCCACCGCCTTCGCCAGTTCGGGCGAGTCCACTTCCACGGCCTGCATCAGGCCTGCTCCGCGGACGTCCTGAATCGACTTGTGCTTCTTGTCCAGCGCCAGAAGCGCGGCGTGAAAATATTGGCCGAGCGCGCGCACGTGCCTCAGCAATTTCTTTTCCTCGCGCAGGAACTCGATGGCCACGGCGCAGGCCAGCGGGCCTCCGCCGAAGGTGGTCCCGTGCATGCCTGGGTGGATGCAACTCGCAACCCGCTCGGTGGTGAGGATGGCGCCGAGTGGCAAACCGCATGCCAGCGGTTTGGCGACGGTGACGACGTCCGGTAGCGCACTGTAGTGTTGATAGGCAAAGTGGCGTCCGGTGCGGCCGAGGCCACACTGAATCTCGTCGAGCACGAGCAACGCGCCGCTCTTCTTGGTCAGGCGCGCGGCGAGTTCGAGAAACTCCTTATTGACCGGGCAAACCCCGCCCTCTCCCTGAATGGTCTCGATGCAAACGGCGCAGACTCTGGAATCGAATTTTCGTTGCAGATCGTCGAGGTCGTTGAACTTGACGAAGCTGACGCCGGGCAAGAGAGGAACAAACGGAGCTCGATACTTCGGCTGACCGGTAGTAGCCAGCGCGCCAAAAGTGCGTCCATGAAAGGAGTTATCCATGGCGAGAATGCGCGTCTTTGGATTTGGTTTGCTTCCGTTCTTATGGTTGGCTTGCGCAAAAGCGCGGGCGAGTTTGAGCGCGCCTTCCCAGGCCTCGGTGCCGCTATTGCAAAAGAAGGCGCGATCAAGCCCGGAGATTTCGGTCAGCCGCCGCGCCAGTTCCGCCTGATATTCGTGGAAGAACAGATTCGAAACATGAATCACACGGCCGGCCTGCCGCTTGATCGCCGCTTGGATGGCTGGATGATTGTGGCCGAGCGCGTTGACTCCGATTCCGCTCAAGAAATCCAGATAGCGCTGGCCACGAGAATCCCACAGATACACGCCGCGCCCGCGAACAAACAAGATGGGCTGCCGCTCGTAGGTGGGAAGCAAGAGCCTCGCTTCCATGCGCGAAACCGAGGCCAGGCTCATGCTCTCAACACCTCGGTGCCGCATTCGATCTTGGTGAAATAGAACAGGGGCAAAACTTCGACTTGCGCCGCGGGCAGGATGCGCACGCGTCCCACACCGGACTTGAGCGCTTGCGTACAGGCTTCGAGTTTGGGCATCATGCCGCCGCTGATCACGGATTCGCCGATGAGCCCGGCAACTTGCTTAGTATCCAAACGAGCCATCACCGAACCATCGGCTTGCTTTACACCGGGCACATCGGTGAGAAAGATCAGCGCGTCGGCCTCGCAGGCTATGGCGCAGGCGGCCGCCATCTGGTCGGCATTCACGTTGTAATACTGGCCGTCGCCTCCGAGCGCGACCGAGGAGAGCACGGGAATGCCGCCTTCGGCCCAGATGGCTTTGAGCCAGCGGGGCTCGGAAAAACAGATTTCGCCGACATACCCCAAGTCGTGTTCGCCATTCTGTTTCTTGCGGGCACGAAAAACGCCGCCGTCTCCGCCACAAAGTCCGATGGCCGGCTGTCCGGCAGCTGCGATCGCGGCCACCAGGCTCTTGTTCACAATGCCGGCGAGCACCATCAGGGCAACATCGCGCGTCTCGGCGTCCGTCACGCGCAGGCCGTGGATGAAGTCGCTCTTCTTTCCGAGGAGTTTCAGGGTGCGGGTCAGCGCGCTGCCCCCGCCGTGTACGACGGTGACCTGATGGCCATCTTGGGCGAGTTGCACCACGGCCCGCGCACATTTCTGAAGGGTCGGTTTATCCTCCAGCGCCGCGCCGCCGATCTTGATCACAATTTTCACTGCAGGCCCTCCGCTTCGTCCCAGCCGTACATGAGATTCATGTTCTGCACGGCTTGACCGGCCGCGCCCTTGAGCAGGTTATCGAGGCAGGAGACGACGACGAGCCGGCGGCCATCGCGCGCGAGGCAGAAACCGAGGTCACAGTAGTTGGTGTGCACGGAAAATTGGATTTCCGGCAAACTCGATGCGGGGAAGACGCGTATCCAGCGCTTACCCTTGTAGAAATCCTCGAAGCAGCCTTGAATCTCGTCCGCCGTCGTTTCGCACTTCAAGTGAACATAGATCGTGGACAGAATTCCGCGCGGGATGGGCAACAGATGGGGAGTGAAGATCAACTGACTCGATTTGAGCGTCAGTTGTTCGAGGATTTCGCCGGTGTGACGGTGTCCGAAGACCGAGTAGGCGGAAAAATTGTCGGCCACCGAGACGAAGTGGGTACGCGCGGTGGGTTCCTTGCCGGCGCCGGATACGCCGGACTTTGAATCGGAGATGATGCCGCGATCCGAATCCACCATGCCCGACGACAGCAAGGGCGCCAGCGCCAGAATGACGGAAGTCGCATAGCAGCCGGGATTCGCAACCAGAGCAGCGGACGGGATCCGGTCCGCATTCATCTTCAACTCGGGCAGACCGTAGACGGCGCACTCCGTCAATTCCGCCGCAGTATGGGGGTTGGCGTCTTTGAAACCATAGACGGCACGATGCTCTTCTTGTTTCAGCCGCCATGCGCCGCTCAGATCGACGACGCGCAGGCGGCGTGCCATCGCCTCGGGAACCAGTTCGCGAGAAACGGCGTGCGGTGTCGCCAGGAATAACAGTTCCACGCCATGTTGCTGCAACGCGGACCAGGAAAACGGCTGGACTTGCGAATGTCCATTGCCATTGCCGGAAATGTGCGGCGCGCCCGCAGCGGACTTGCCGGCCTCGATCTCCGCACTGCGACGCAAGAGCAAGGGAGCATCGGTGCGCGGATGCCGGCCGAGCAGGCGGGCGAGTTCGAGGCCGGAATAGCCCGTCGCGCCGAGAACCGCGGTTTTGAGTTTCGCCGTCATCAGATTTTCTTGAAGCCGCCTCGATCGGTTCGCTTGCCGATCCCCCAGTCTAAGGCATATTTATCCATCTTAATGCATAAATATTCACCTATGATTCAACGATCCCACCGAATTGTCAAGTCGAAATGAAAGAACCGGGCGAACTTCGCGTTTCGCGGCGGGGGAGACGGGGCAAGCCCCGTCTCTACGAAACTGCGCAGACTGGGAATGACGCTTACAGTTTTGGCCGGAGGTCGCTCGAGGTGCCGCCGGCGGCGGGAACGTAGCACTGGAGCGTGTAATCCATCACCATGCGATCGGCGTTGAAGCGCCAGCCGAGGGTGCGGATGGTGCGCTTCATGCGCTGGATCCAGGCGCGCGGCAGGCCATCGCGATCGCGCTGGTAGTAGAGAGGGATGACTTCGTCGCGCAGCACCCGCAGCAGGTCTTCCCCGTCGCGGGTGTCGTGAACATTCATGTCGGAGTGAGTTCTGCCGTTTCCGATAGCGAAGCCGTTCAGGCCGTCGTACGCTTCCGCCCACCAGCCATCCAGCACTGAGAGGTTCAACCCGCCGTTCAAAACGACTTTCTGGCCGCTGGTTCCGGAGGCTTCCAGCGGACGCCGAGGATTATTCAACCAGACGTCGACTCCCTGCACGAAATGTCGGCCCACGTTGATGTCGTAATCTTCGACGAAGACGAATTTGTCGGAAAATTGCTTATCGCGCATCAACTGGGCAATCTGCTGCAGGACGCGCTTGCCGGGTTCGTCGAGAGGGTGCGCCTTGCCGGCAAACACGAATTGCACCGGGCGTTTCGGGTCGTTGACCATGCTGGCGATTTTTTCGATGTCGGTCAAAATCAGATTGGCGCGCTTGTAGGTGGCAAAGCGGCGCGCAAAACCGATGGTGAGGGCATCGGGACTGAGGACGCGCTCCAGGTGTTGCAGCACGGCGCGCGGCTCGTCGCGGCGCGCGGCCTGGCTGACGGCGCGGCGGCGCACAAATTCAATCATGCGCGACTTCAGGCTGAAATGAGTCTCCCAGAGCTCGCCGTCGTCAACGTCGTCGATACCGTCCCAAATTTTGGCCTCGCTGCTGCGCAAATGCCATCCCGTTCCGAGATGGCGGTCGTAAAGGCGAAACATCTGCGGCGCCAGCCAGGAGGGAACGTGAACGCCGTTGGTGATGTGTCCGATAGGAACCGCGTCTTCGGTTTTGCCGGGGGAGAGTCCGGTCCACATGGCGCGAGAAACTTCCCCGTGCAGAGAGGAAACCGCATTGGCGCGCCGCGAGAGTTTCAGACCGAGCACGGTCATGCAGAAACGTTCGTCGCTGTCGGGATTCTCCCGTCCCAGTGCCATGAAACTCTCCTTGGAAAGGCCGAGGGCATCACGCAGAGGTCCGAGGTGTTCTTCGACCATATCGGCATCGAAACGATCATGGCCGGCGGGCACGGGCGTGTGGCTGGTAAAGACCACTTCCCGGGAAACGCGCGGCATGGCTTTCTCGAAAGCGATGCCCTCTTCTTCCATGCGCTGGCGAATCGCTTCGAGGACGGCAAATCCGCTGTGCCCTTCGTTCAGGTGAAGAACGCCCGGGGTGATGCCGAGCGCGTTCAGGGCACGCAGACCGCCAACGCCGAGAAGCAGTTCCTGATGCACGCGAACGCGGCCGTCGCCGCCGTACAAACGCGAGGTCAGAACGCGGTCCTCGGGAGAATTGCCTTCCACGTCGGAGTCGAGGAGAAACAAATCGCAGCGGCCCACCCTTACGCGCCAGACTTTGGCGCGGATCGAGCCATGGCGAGTATCGATTTGTACCACGACCGGTCTGCCGTTTTTCCCGATGGCCGCTTCCATGGGAAGCTGGCTGACATCGGTCTCGAGGTACTCCTCGTGCTGCCACCCGTCGCGATCGAGGCGCTGGCGGAAATATCCCTGGCCATAAAACAGGCCCACGCCAACGAGGGGGATGCCGAGATCGGAAGCGCTCTTGATATGATCGCCGGCCAAAACCCCGAGTCCGCCGGAATAGACGGGGAGAGACTCATGCACGCCAAATTCGGCGGAGAAATAAGCCACGGGGCGAGGCCGCAGCACACCGGCGTGGCGCGCACCCCAGGTTCGCTCCGCGTTTTCGTACTCGCGCAGGCGGCGATAGGCGTAGTTGATGCGGCTGTGCAGATTGAGTTCGGTGGCGCGCGCTTCGAGTTTGGCGAGAGGATATTCGTTCAGAAGAGATACGGGACTGTGATTGAGCTGGCTCCAGCGCAGCGGATCGAGTTCGCGGAACAAGCCGCCGGAGTCGTAATCCCAGCTCCACCAGAGGTTGCGGGCCAAGGCCCAGAGTCGCTCCTGGACAGGCGCGATGAAACGGTCGAGGGTGCGGGCCTCGCTCACCACGTGCGCCACCCGGTTCGCGGCCTCGGTGAGCAGACGAATCTCATCTTCCGGGAAGACTCGCGCCTCCACGGTTTGAATCACCAGCACGCCTTGCAGCACGCCGCGATCGATCAGAGGCACTCCGAGGAACGATTGGTACGCGTCTTCGCCGGCTTCGCTGAAATACTTGAAACGAGGATGATTCATGACCTGTTCGACAGCCACCGGGCGGACCTGTTCCGCGACCAGGCCGACCAGTCCTTCATTGACTGCCATGCGAAGCTTGCCGACGGCTTCATGGCGAAGCCCCAGCGTCGCGGCCAGCACGAGATTGGCGCGGTCGGGTTCGAGCAGGTAGGCGGAGCAAACATCGGCGCCAAATCGTCTGGCAATCAAGGCGACAACGTTCATCAGGGTCTCGGCCGGTTTGCCGGGTTCCGCCGTCAGGTTCGCGATTTCCTCCCAGGTCAACACATGGCTGGCATCGAGCGAGCAGGCATCGTGGTCTTGAGCCGGAACGGGCTCATTCGGTCGGTCCAAATCTGGTCTCCATTCGCTTACATTCCCCAAGTCCTGCAACGGTTCTCCCAGCAGCCAGCCTGGCCGCGCGAGACGGTTAGAAAAGCCATCCCCTCTAACCATTCTAGCGGGTGAAGACGGAACGGCTCACATCAGCCCCGGAATTGTTGGTTACCACGGTGCGCATCGGAGGTGCGGATTGCAGTCTTGCGCCCGCGTTATTTTGAATTGTAACTGAGTCAAGAACGCCCGATTGCTCAACTCCTAACGAAAAGCTTGAACAACGGAATCGAAAAAACCGCTACCGCCGCCCCAATAGTGCGAGCGGCGGCCGTTGCGGCTAAAATTTGCCCCCTTGACAAATCCGGCGATCCGCATCACAATAAATGACTATTAGTCGACTATGGTCATAAGTCTTATATGAATAAAGGTCATACATCTAAACCCGCCGCGCTGGCCGAAGCGCTCGCCTCCGAGGATCTTCCGCACTTACAGGGCATGGGACGCCGCCAGCGTCGCGCCGCCGAAACGCGTCTGCGGCTGTTTCGTTGCGCGCTTCGGCTCTTTGGCGAGCGCGGGTTCCGCAATGTCACCGTCGAAGACATCACCGAAGCCGCGGATGTCGGCAAGGGCACCTTCTTCAACTATTTCGAGAGCAAGGACCACGTGCTGGGTGTGATGGCTGAAATTCAGCTGGGCAAGGTGAAAGAAGCGGCGACGCTGGCCGAGTCCGGCAAACCGACCATTTACTCGGTGTTGCACCGTCTATTCCTTCGCATCGCCGAGGAACCTGGACGAAGTCCCGACCTGGCGCGCACCCTGATCACTTCTTTTCTGGCCAGCGAGCGTGTTCGTCAGTTGATCGACTACAACATGTCCGAAGGCCGCAAGATGGTCGCCCAGGTTGTCGCGGAGGGGCAAAAGCGCGGAGAAATCGATCCTCGCTTGAAGAAAGAGAAGGTCGCGCTCCAACTCCAGCAGGCCTTCATGGGAACACTTCTGCTTTGGTCGCTACAGGGCGGGCCCGCGCTCGAAACCCGGGCAGAAGAAAGCTTTCAACACTTTTGGAGGGCGATCGCCGTCTCCGGGCAAGGGTCAACGCGATGAAATACAACTTTTCTGCTGTCGCAATTCTTTCACTCGGTAGCCTGATCTGCGCCACGTTCAGCGCCGCCCAGGAACCGACGCCGTATCGCCTGACGTTACAGGATGCGATTCAGAAGGCACTCCAGGCCAACCTCAGCGTGCTGGTCGCCGATACTCGGGTTGAGGAGGCGGAAGGCACGCGGGCGCGGCGTTTATCGGCCGCGCTGCTTCCGCGCGTGCGCGTTCAGAGTTATGCCAACTTCCAGAACCGCGACCTGCGCGCATTCGGGATCTCGTTTCCCGGCGTCCCAGAAGTTGTAGGACCGTTTTCCAACTACGATTTTCGTGTTTATGGCGAGCAGAACATCGTCGATCTTCAGAGCTATCGCGGGTGGAAAGCCAGCGAGCGGGCTCTTGACGCCGGCAAAATGGATTATCAGGACACGCGCGATCTTATCATCCGCGCCATCGCCGGTCTTTATCTCAATGCACAATCTGCGGCGGCGCGTGTCGATGCTGCGCAATCCCGGGTGACTGCTTCCGATGTCTTGTACAAGCTCGCAAAGGACAGGCACGACGCTGGGACTGCGACGGGCGTGGACGTGCTGCGCTCGCAGGTGCAACTGGCGAATGACAAGCAGGCTCTGCTGGTCGCGCAGAACCAGTACAAACAGTCGTTGCTCGCGCTTGCACGCAACATCGGGATGAGTCCGAGCGCGCCTTTGGAACTCGCCGAGAGGCTCCAGTATCAGCCCTTAACGCAGCCCCAGGCCGAGAGCCTCGTGCCGTCGGCGCTGCTCGCGCGCCCCGACTACCTGTCGCTGGCCAGCCAGCGCGAGGGGTTGGTCGAGCAGCAACGCGCCAACCATGCCCGCTCGCTTCCGAAACTCAGCATCAACGGGAACTATGGCGGGCTTGGCCGCAGCATCGGCAGCGTGCAGGGCACGGGCATCATTCAAGGCCAAATCGACTTTACGGTTTTTGATCGCGACCGCAGCGGCGAGGCCCAAGAACTTGCTAGCCGCGTTAGGCGCATCGACGCCCAAATCGCAGACCTGCGCCGCGGCATCGAAGAGGAGATTCGCGAGGCGCTGCTGAATTTGGAGTCCGCAGCCGAACAGGTCGCGGTGGCCAAAGACGGACAGGATCTCGCGCAGCGCGAACTCGAACTGGCGCAAGACCGTTTTCAGTCGGGTACGACCAACAACGTGGAGGTGGTCACCGCCCAAGACGAACTCGCTCGCGCGCAGGAGAACTACATTCTTGCCGTCTCCACCCACGCTGACGCGAAATTCGCGCTGGCACGGGCCGCGGGCGATACCGAGAAAAACATTGGACAGTATCTGGGAAATCCGTAAGTGATGTGTGGAGCGGGCCAGGACTCATCTTTCTTTTTGCGCCCGCTAGGGTGGAAGCCACGAGGTTCGAAGCTATGAAACGACTTATACCTGTTCTGATCGTACTGGCTGCCCTGATTGCCGCAGGCGTGTACCTTTACCCGCGCCTCACCACGAAATCGCAGCCCGAGAATCAGCTCACCCTCTCCGGCAACATCGAAGCGCACGAGAGCTTGGTCAGCTTTAAAGTTCAAGGGCGCATCGTTGATTTGCCCGTCGAGGAGGGCCAATCGGTTGAGCCGGGCGCGTTGCTGGCGCGCTTGGACGATGCCGATTATCGGCAAAAGGTCCGTATCGACGAAGCCAATGTTCATGTGCGCGAGTCCAACCTCGCGCTGGTGCTGGCTGGAACCCGCGAGCAGGAAGTGAAGGCATCCGAGCAAACCATGCTCGATGCACAAGCCGATCTGCAGCAGAAGAAGATCGACTATGACCGCGCCCAGCAACTCTTCAGCAAAGATGAGGTATCCGCCCAGGACCGCGACCTCGCGGAAACCGCACGGAAACGCGCCGAGGCAATTTACCAGGCGGCACAACAACATTACAACGAAGCCGTCGAAGGCAGCCGCAAGGAAGACATCGCGATCGCTCGCGCCAATGTCATGGAAGCCAGCGCAACCCTGGGCCTGTCGCGAGTGAATCTGGACTACGCCACCCTCCGCGCCCCTTCTGCCGGCGTGATCACGGTGCGCCAGGCTGAACTCGGAGAGGTGGTCGTTCCCGGCACTCCGGTAGTCACGCTTGCCGACCTCGATCACATCTGGTTGCGCGCGTATATCGCCGAACCCGACCTGGGCCGCATCCGCTGGGGCCAGGAAGCAACCGTCACCACTGATACCTATCCCGGCAAGCAGTACCGCGGACGAATCTCGTTTATCTCCTCGACTGCCGAGTTCACGCCGAAAAGCGTTCAGACCTATAAGGAGCGCGTCACACTCGTCTATCGCATCAAGATCGACATCGACAATCCCAATCACGAACTCAAACCGGGCATGCCCGCCGACGCCCATATCAATCTGGCCGCAGCCAACACACCGCAACCGGGAACTGCGCCGGAGAAGCAGTGACCGAGCCAACACAATCCGCGGGCATTTCCGCGATCGTTTCCGCGATTGCCGCCGAGGGACTCACGAAGAGCTTTCCAGGCGTGCGAGCGGTCGATCACTTGAGTTTCGATGTACGGGCTGGCGAAATCTTTGGCCTGGTCGGTCCCGATGGCGCCGGAAAAACGACCGCGCTCCGAATGCTCGCGGGCATCATGCCCCCCGATGAAGGCAAGGCAACGGTCGCTGGCTTTGATGTGGTTCACGATCCCGAAGGCGCCAAGCACCACCTCAGCTACATGCCGCAACGCTTCGGGCTTTACGAAGACCTCACCGTCGATGAAAACATTCGCTTCTACGCCGATCTGTTCGGAGTGAAGAAGGATGAGCGCGAAGAACGCTCGCCGCAACTCTTACGGGCGGCGGGCATGAGCGAATTTCGCAAGCGTCTTGCCGGGAAACTTTCCGGCGGCATGAAGCAAAAACTTGGACTTGTCTGTGCGCTCATTCATCGTCCCAAGGTGATTCTGCTGGATGAGCCGACTACGGGCGTCGATCCGGTTTCGCGGCGGGACTTCTGGCGCATCCTTTACGAACTAGTCTCCGAGGGTGTGGCGATCCTCACCTCCACCGCCTACCTCGACGAAGCGGAGCGCTGTCATCGAGTGGCTTTACTCCATCAAGGCAAGCTGCTGTTCTGCGATACGCCCGCAAATCTCAAAGCGAAGCTGGGCAAGGGAGTTTTGTCGGTGACCTCGCCGGAACCGCGTCGACTGCGGAGCGAAATCAAGGACGCAACTGGGATCTCGAGTCTGGTGCTGACCGGTGATGGCGTGCATGTGGTGGTGGATGATGCCACCCGGCGCATTCCCGAATTCGAGGCTCGACTAAAAAACGCGCACATCCCATTCGACGCGATTCAACAAGTCACGCCCACCATCGAAGATCTATTCATCGACGCGGTCGTCAGCGGCAAGAGCAACGGAGCATCGCCTCATGCCTGAGGACAACAACTCGGTCGTGATCGAGAACCTGGTGAAGCGCTTCGGTGATTTTGTGGCCGTCGATCGCATCAACCTGGAGACTCGCAAGGGCGAGGTGTTTGGCTTCCTCGGACCGAACGGCGCCGGCAAATCGACGACCATCCGCATGCTTTGCGGGCTGCTCACGCCCACATCCGGCCGCGCGCGGGTTGCCGGATACGACGTTGGCCGCGAACCCGAATCCGTGCGCCAGAACATCGGCTACATGTCGCAGAAGTTTTCTCTCTACAACGATCTCAAGGTGATCGAAAACATACGCTTGTTCGCCGGCCTCTACAGCGTGCCTTCCAACCAGCTCAGGGAACGAATCGAATGGGCGCTGGAAATGGCGAACCTCAAAGGCCAGGAGAATCTAATTACCGGCACGCTTCCGGGCGGATGGAAGCAGCGTCTGGCCCTGGGCTGCGCCGTGTTGCACAAGCCGCCCATTATTTTTCTGGATGAGCCCACTTCCGGCGTCGATCCCATCTCGCGGCGCCAGTTCTGGGACCTCATTCACCACATGGCGGAAGAAGGTGTGACTGTCTTCGTGACCACGCATTACATGGAAGAAGCGGAATACTGCAACCGTCTTGCGCTGATCTTCCGCGGCCAGATGGTCGCCCTGGGCACGCCTTCAGAGCTCAAGCAGAAATCGATGAAAGGCGAACTGCTCCTGGTCGAGTGCGAACCGCTGGGCAAGGCGGTTGAAGTCTTGCAGTCCGCACCCGGCGTGATGGATGCCGCGGTTTTCGGCAACGCTCTGCACTTGGTGGTGCAAGACGCGACGGCTGCGGTGCCGCAGATAGAGAAGTATCTGTCGGATCACAGTATCAGCGTTGGCCGAATCGAGAAGATACGTCCCAGCCTGGAGGACGTTTTCGTCTCTCTCACAACCGCACGCGATTCGGAGCAGAAAGCATGAGCTTCACGCGATTCCTTGCCGTAGCGAACAAGGAGGTCGTACAAATCCTGCGCGACACGCGCAGTCTGATCATTGTCGTGATCATGCCGGTAATTCTGGTGCTGCTGTTTGGTTACGGTGTCAATCTCGATCTCAAGGGCCTTCCCGTTTACGTGTACGACCGCGACGGCAGCCAGCAGAGTCAGGACCTGTTGAAGCGCTTCCAGGCCAGCGACTATTTCCATGTCGTGCGGGTGGTGAACGACTATCCCGCGCTCGCCCGGGCTCTCGACAACGGCGATGCCAAACTGGGGATTGTCGTCCCTTGGGACTTCTCTCAGCGTCTGCACGACGGTGGGCCAGTTCAGATTCAGGCGCTGGTCGACGGCACGGATGACAATACAGCGAATGTTGCCATTGGCTACGCCCAGGCGGTTGTCCAAGGCTACTCGTCAGATATTCAACTCGACTGGCTGCGCAGCCGTGGCCAACTCGTCCAGCCTGCTCCCGTCAGTGTTCAAACCCGCACCTGGTACAACGAGGATCTCGAAAGCAGCGCCTTCATCGTTCCCGGAGTGCTGGCCTTGGTCATGTCGGTGATTGGGGCTTTCCTTACCTCTCTCACCATCGCGCGCGAGTGGGAACGCGGCACCATGGAGCAGCTGATTTCAACTCCCGTCACCCCGCTCGAAATCATGTTGGGCAAGCTGGTGCCCTATTTCATTATCGGGATGTTCGACGTCATCGTCTGCGCCCTGATCGCCATCTACTGGTTCCATGTCCCGTTCCGGGGTTCGTTTCTAACTCTGCTCATCAGCTCCGCCATGTTCATGGTGGTCGTGCTTTCGCTCGGGTTCTTTATTTCCGTGATTGCAAAGAGTCAGCTGGCGGCGAGTCAGATCGCGTTGCTCGTTGCCTTCCTCCCCGCTTTTCTGCTGTCCGGATTTCTATATTCGATTGAGCAAATGCCCATCGTGCTGCAGTGGATCACTCGCATCCTGCCCGCGCGCTACTACGTTTCGGTGCTGAAGAAAATTTTTCTGAAGGGGACGCCTATTGCTCTGCTCTATGCCGACCTGGTTCCCTTGGCCGTGTTCACACTCGTGCTGGCGCTGCTCGCCACCCGCTCATTCCACAAAAGGTTGGCCTAAGGTTGGCCTAACAAGGAGAGGTTATGCTGGCGCGACTCAAGCAGATGCTGATCAAAGAGTTCATCCAGGTCTTCCGCGACAAGCGGACGCGCTTCGTCCTGTTCGCTCCTCCAATTATTCAGATGCTGATCTTCGGATACGCCGCCACGTTCGAGATTCATCATGTTCCAACCGTTGTTCTCGATCTCGACCACAGTCAGGAAAGCCGCGAACTTATCTCCCGTTTTACCTCCAGCCCTTATTTCGACGTGCAACGACAACTAACCGACTATCGCCAGGTCGGCGATCTCATCGATCGAGGAGAGGCTACGGTCGGACTGGAGATCAATGCCGGCTTCGCCCAGAATCTGCGCAAGGGACAGACGGCGCCCCTGCAAGTAATCGTCGACGCAACCAACTCGAATACTGCCTTGATCGCGTCCGGTTACATTTCGCAAATCGCACTCGCCTTCGCCCAGCAATACCAGCAAGACCGCATCTCCCGCATCTCGCCGCAAATCATCGAGAAAATCCACTCTGTGCAACTCGAGCCGCGGCCGTGGTACAACCCCGACCTGAGGAGTCGCTGGTTTTTCGTGCCCGGAATTATCGGCAGTCTTACGCTTGTGCTGGTGGTCACTCTGACCGCCTTCGCGGTCGTCCGCGAACGTGAGATTGGCACTCTCGAACAGATCATGGTCACGCCCATCCGCCCGGCCGAGTTCATCCTGGGCAAGACGCTGCCGTTCTTTCTCATTGGCCTGTTCGATGTTTCGCTGATTGCCACGGTGGGGACGCTATGGTTTCAGGTTCCATTTCGCGGCCAGATTCTGGTGTTGTTAGCGGGCGCGATTCTTTTTCTGCTGTGCATGTTGGGCGTTGGCTTGTTGATTTCAACGGTCTCGTCCACGCAGCAACAAGCAATGGTGACCGCTTTCTTTTTTATTATGCCCGCCATAACTTTTTCCGGCTTCGGATTCCCCATCAGCACCATGCCGGAATGGCTGCAATATCTTACCTACCTTAGCCCGCTGCGTTATTTTCTGATCGTCTTACGGGGCACGTATCTGAAAGGTGTCGGCATGGCGATCCTCTGGCCACAGATGCTCGCGATGGCCGCCTTGGGGATCAGTCTACTGACGGTTGCCGTTCTCCGCTTCCACAAAGCGCTCGACTAACATCCAGCCATGCCGGCCTACTTCGCCGCCTTCGGAGAGGGCTTGTGGAGGTAGGTAACTTCGTTAGCTGCGATCACGCCGCCATGCTTGCGCAAACTCGGACGCCGGCGAACGGGACTTTTCGCCGTCTTAACTTTCGAGGTGGACTTGTTAACCGGACGCGGCTCGAAGCGTTTGTCGAGATAGGTAACTGTGTTGCGCGCAATCAAGTCGTCGCTATGTGTACGCGAGACCTTGACGTGGCTTGCAGTCGCAGTTGCGGCCTTCGTCGCAGTTGCGGCCTTCGGCGCGTGGCCGGAGTTCCCTTCCGACTTTACGGCTGAGGGCGGCGAGGCTAAAACCGAAACTCGCCCCGGATCTTTCCCCGCGTCTTTTTCGAAATCCGCGGCGCCTAGAAAAGTCATCTCAGTTGATGCTGCCGCGATTTTCTCAACTGGGGCTACTCCGGAACTCTGCGCGGCAGCTTTGCCGGCCCGCCGCATGCCGAACCCGAGAACTGCAGCCAGCAGCACCACGCCGGCAAACGTTAGAGCGGCGCGCCAACGCCATCCCGCGGAGCGATCAGGCCGTCGCAGCGACTGCGCGGGCCGGGACACGGTTGGCCGGGCACTCGCTGGCAGGGCAACGGTCGAGTCCTCGACCACGAAATAGCTCGGAACTTCCACCGGCGGGGTTGGCACAGGATTAGGCGGCTCGGTCGGACGCGCACCTACTTCCGGATCGAGTTCGCGAGCAAGCGGAACGCCGACGACCGGGGAAACAATCTTCTGCGGCGGTTGCGGAACATCCGTAGACAACCCGGCACTTTTGACGCCCGGCTTGGCATTGAGGCAGATTCGTGTGGTGACGGGGCTCGGCCCCGTCCCGGCGGGGCTGAGCCCCGCCACCACACAGGCAGGTGGTTCCGGGACGCGCACAACTTCAGGAGGGTCCGGCGGGCGCCGGATGAAGTCCCCCATCGGCGCTTTCAAGTAATGCACAAATTCAAACGACGCCGATCGCCCACCATCGTGTGCCGCGACCGTCGCGGTCACCCGATCGCCGGGGCCGGTATCGACCCGCAATTCCAGATCGGCAATATTGTCGGGGATCTTGTCGGGCGAAACGATTTCGACAGTGTAACCGCGAGCAAGCAGATCGAGCGCCAGCTCTCGCGAGCACTGATGAGAGCGCGTAATGATTCTTGCCAGTGCCATAACTCGTGTCGCCTCGGCGTTTAATCGGCCGCACGGTTGGGGCGGAGATCCGCAGCCCCTGAAGGGGCATTTGATTCCGAAGAACTACGGCACCGCTGAAGCGATACCCTGATACCCCGCTGCACCGCAAACTTCAGAGCCACGGTTAGCGGTATTGGTCCAGAACCAGAACAGAGCGGTTCAAGGCAGCCGCCAGCGCTGCGATTTGTTGTTCGGTCCGGCGAAGATCACCCCGATCGATCGCCTCGTTCACCCCAGGAATCACCACGGCTGCGTACCCGGTGTATTGTCCGGGTGCGTAAATGGCATGGTGATACCACGGACGGTTGGGTAGTCCCTCTGGAATCAGCAGCGCCCGCTCTGCTTCCCGGAGTTTAGCATTCATTCGATCCGGCATTGCAGGGATTTTCCGCTGCTTCTGAAGCATTTTTGCGCCCACTTCCTGCAGCCGGCGCGCCCCTTCCAGCGCCGGCGAGAAGTCGGGCGCCTTGTCTCCGAAGCGCTCTTTGCTTTTGTTCTTTGCGGCGTCCAGGTAGACCAGGATTTCCTTCCCGTAGTTTTCGTAGTCATAAGGAAGCACGTCGGCGCTGGACATGCGCAGCACTTCCAACCCGAAAACGCGGGCCATCTGCTGCTCGTAGCGGAAATCGGGGTCGCCGAACTTCTTGAACCAGTTGAAGTTATCGAACGCCGAGTGATACACGCCATAATCGCCGGTGGAACTGATATCGCTCGAAGGCACACCCAGATGCTGCAGGAACACGGAGTAGTCGGAGCCGCTGCCGAGATCGCCGACCGGCACATCGCTCTGCATGTCCGCCGGCGGCGGGCGGAAGGTGCTGGTCTCCTGCGAACGGTTCTCGGGATTCGCTTGGCTCGTCTTTTTCCAGGTGTCGTACACGGTACCGCCTTGCGGAGAAGGAACAGATTTTGCAATCTCGCGGATAAATTCTTTCAGACTGGGCACCCCTGAAGCTCCGAACTTCTTGCCGGATACGGCCACGTCCATATTGAAATAGGCGGCAGCGTTTCCCAGATCCTTCGCGTGATCTTCGCCCCACTCGGTGGAACCGATCAGTCCTTCCTCTTCCGCATCCCAGCTTCCGATGACAATCGTCCGCTTGGGTTTCCAGCCAGACTTCAGCAGTTCGCCCAACCCGTGCACGGTCTCAAGCATGGCTGCTGTACCGCTATTCGGATCGACCGCTCCATACACCCAGGCATCGCGATGATTGCCCGCCACCACCCACTCGTCGGGCGAAGACGTTCCGCGAACTTTGCCAATCACATCCCAAATGGTGCGAAGCTGGTAGTCCTGCTTAAGGTGCATCTTCACTTTCGCGGGGCCAGGACCCACGTGGTAAGTAAACGGCAGCGCACCCTGCCACTCGCGTGGAGAGGCCGGCCCGCCGAGGTGTTCGAGAATCGGTGAGGCATCAGCGTAGGAAAGCGGAGTCACGGGAATCTTCGGCAACTGTTCGGATGCGGCGGGAGACACGCGCTTCGAATCCGGTAAAGCGGGAGTGGACGCAACACCCGGAGTTGTCGGGTCTCCGGGAAACTGGAACATGTATCCGATCGATCCGCGCTGGACGCCGCTCGCCGGACGCCACGGCCCTTTAGGATAGGCGTCGCCGCGGTAGTAGCCATCGTCTTTCGGGTCGGAGTAAATGATGACTCCCGCGGCTCCGCGCTCCTGCGCCACGAACGCTTTGACGCCTCGGAAATTCTCACCGTAACGGACAATGACGATCTTGCCGCGCACATCGACGCCCATCTCCTTCAGCTTGTCAAAATCAGCGGGCGAGCCGTAGTTGGCATAGACAACTTCCGCTTCGGCGTCGCCCGAGGGCGACATGCCGTTGTAGGCGTTGACGATGCGCGGGTCGTCCTGAAACGGATCCCCGTCGACATGTTCGGGCCGCGGCCCATGCATTTCAACTCCTTCGGGCGCGGTCAGGTCCACCCGAATCTCCGCCGGATAGTTCAGCCACACTTTGTATTCGACAATCTCAGTGTCCAGTCCGGCCTCGCGGAACTTCTTCGCCACGTAGTCGGCGGTTGTCTTGTCCTCAGGAGATCCGGCGATGTGCGGCGCTTCGGTCAGAATCCGCAGATGCGCTTCCGCCAGCTTGGGGTCGGGCACCGCCATGAACTTCTTTTCGACTTCCCGCTCGCCGGCGACATCGCGGAACCCGCTGATGGACCAGTTGTCCGGCTGCTCTTTACCCGTTTGATCTTTCTCTTTACCGGCTCGATCAAACGCCTGCAGGGCCGAACCCATCAGCACAAAGAACAGAACAGCGCGCGAAAGAAGTTTCATGAAGCTCCTCGTAGACAGCCATGTTGACAACGATGTCGACAACTATGATTCAGATTTGTTCCAGCAGGGTCAGAACTTCCTCTACCGGTGGAACCTGTTCCCGGGCGTAGGTCTTGCGGAAGGCGACGCTTCCGCTGCGATCCACGATCAGCACCACGCGATCGCTCGAGCCCGCGCCATCTCCGGATTTGTGCAAAACTCCGTAGCGTTCTGAGACTTCCCCGTGGGGCCAGAAATCGCTGCACAACGGAAAGTCGAAAGGGCCGATGGCGCGTTCCCAGACCGTGGTGTTCATGATGGAATCCACCGTAATGGCCACGATTTCCGCGTTGCTCGCCAGCACTCTCGGACGTTGCACCTGGTAGCTGACCAACTGGGTCGCGCTCGCTTCTTGCCAGTTGAACGGATAGAAGGCCAGCACCACACTTTTCTGTCCGCGATACGCACTCAGACGCAATGGTTTCTTGACGCCGGCAACCAGCGCCGGCAGTTCGAAATCGGGTGCCGCATCCCCGACGCCCGGCGTTTGGTTCTCGATAACCCCGCGTAAACGATCTTCCTTCATAAACCCAGCTTCATAAACCAGGCGTGAGATCCGGCACAAACCCGCCACGAAATGAAGATTGTACCGTGCGGGGCGAGCCGCCGTTGGGACGCGTTACACTAAAGAGCAATGACTCAATCGCCAACGGCTCGTTTTTCCGATCGGGTGGAGAATTATGTCCGCTATCGCCCGGGATATCCGCCTGAAGTTCTCGACCTTCTTCGCGCCGAATGTGGATTGCAGGCGAGTCACATCGTCGCTGACATCGCTTCCGGCACTGGTGTGTTTACTCGCCTGCTGTTGGAAAACGGAAATCACGTTTTTGCGGTCGAACCCAACACGGAAATGCGCGAAGCCGGCGTCCATGAGCTCGAATCCTACGATCGATTGGTGTCGGTCGCGGGGACAGCCGAGGAGACGACGCTGCGTTCCGGCTCCGTCGATTTCGTGACCGCCGCCCAGGCGGCGCACTGGTTCGACCTGCCTCGCGCTCGCGCGGAATTCGTTCGCATTCTAAGACCCGAGGGATGGTGCGTGCTGATCTGGAATGAACGCCGCACCGCAACCACGCCTTTCCTGCGTGACTATGAACAGCTGCTGCTGACCTACGGCACCGACTACAAGGAAGTGCGCCACGAACGCACGACCGCCTTGATCCACAAGTTCTTTGCGCCCGCGCTGTGCCAGGAGCGCGTCTTCAGCCTGTGCCAGCAGTTTGACTACGAAGGCACGGCGGGACGACTGTTGTCTTCTTCGTACGCGCCGCTCGAGGGTCATCCCAGCCACGCGCCGATGATGAGGGAACTGGAGCGAATTTTTCGCGCCCATGCCATAGATGACAAGGTTGGATTCGAATACAACACGCGGGTGTACTACGGACATCTGTAGTGGACGAAGTCAGACGTAAGAAGTCAAATTGAAGAAGTAAAATTGAAGAAGTAAAACCCAACTGCCACGACTCGCTTTTACTTCTTCAATTTGACTTCTGACTTTTGACTTTTATTGTCGATTCCTATGTCCGACTCAAAATCCTTTCACATGTCTCCCGAGGAGTTCCGCCGCCAGGGCCACGCCGTGGTGGACTGGATCGCCGACTACCATTCCCGCATCGAAACCTTCCCAGTTCTGTCGCGCGTCGAGCCGGGAGAAATTCGCTCGAAACTTCCGCCCAACGCACCGGAGCATGGCGAAGCCTTTGAGCGGATTCTCGCCGATGTCGAGCCCGTCATCCTACCCGGCATCACCCATTGGCAGTCGCCGAACTTCTACGCCTACTTTCCCGCAAACGCCTCTGGGCCGGCCATTCTCGGCGATCTCGTTTCCTCCGGACTGGGCGTGCAAGGCATGCTCTGGTCCACCAGTCCGGCATGCACTGAGCTTGAAACGCACGTGCTCGATTGGCTGGTACCCATGCTCGGCCTGCCGGAAAAGTTTCTTTCCACCAGCACCGGGGGCGGGGTGATTCAGGACACGGCGTCCAGCGCCTCGCTCTGTGCGTTGCTGGCCGCTCGCGAGCGTGCGACCCAGTTTGCCAGCAATCGCAAAGGCTGCGATGGACGCTTGACGGCCTATTGCTCCACGCAAACGCACTCTTCAGTCGAAAAAGGAATGAAGATCGCCGGCATGGGATCGGACAACCTGCGCCAGATTGAAGTGGACAAGACCTTCGCCATGCGCCCGGAAGCGTTGGCGCGCCAGATTGAATCCGACATTAAAGCCGGACTGACTCCCTGCTTCGTCTGCGCGACCGTGGGTACGACGTCTTCGAACGCGATCGATCCTGTTCGCGAGATTGCCCGCATTTGCCGCGACCACAATTTGTGGCTGCATGTGGACTCCGCCATGAGCGGCCCGGCCGCGCTTTGCCCGGAATTCCGCTTTATTAACGATGGCGTCGAATTCGCCGACAGCTACTGCTTCAACCCGCACAAATGGATGTTCACCAACTTCGACTGTGACTGTTTCTACGTCGCCGACCGGAAGCACTTGATTCAAACGCTTTCTGTCCTGCCGGAGTACCTGCGCAACCAGGCGACCGAATCCGGCGCCGTCATCGATTATCGCGACTGGCACATCCAACTCGGGCGCCGATTTCGGTCGCTCAAGCTTTGGTTTGTGATCCGGCATTACGGAATCGAAGGCCTGCAGCACCATATTCGCGAGCATGTGCGCCTGGCGCAGCAGTTCGCCGCCTGGGTGCGTGACGATTCGCGCTTCGAACTCGCGGCTCCCGCCTACCTCAACCTTGTCTGCTTCCGGTTGCGCGCGGGAGATGCTGCGAATCAACAACTGATGGACCGGCTCAATGGCAGCGGCGATCTCTACCTCACCCACACCAAGCTCGATGGCAAACTCACCCTTCGATTCTGCGTTGGCCAAACCAACACACAGGCCCGCCACGTGGAAAGAGCCTGGCAGCGAATCCTGCAAGAGACGTCGCTCGTGTAGAGACGGCCGCCCTCGGCCGTCCAAGCCGAGCGGATCTCGGCCTGCTGCTGCGACCAATGCGGCTCTGGTCCTGTAAAGTGGGAACACTATGCCACGGGAAATTTCGGCGGGCGGGGTCGTGCTGCGGCAGATTGCTGGAGTCTGGCACGTCGCCCTGATCGAACCGCAGAAGAGCGAGCCGCAAAAAGAAAGCCCCAGACCTGCCACGAAGCCCGCATCGACACCGCGCAAGCGCAGCCGGGCCGTGTTCACCCTTCCCAAAGGGCTGGTGGATCCGGGCGAAAAAGCGCCGGCTGCCGCGGTACGAGAGGTCCTGGAAGAGACCGGTGTTGTGGCCGAACCGGTTACTAAACTCGCGGACAACAAATATGTTTATGTCCGCACGTGGGGCGATGGCCAACGCGTTTTTAAAATCGTGAGCTTCTACCTGATGCGGTATGTGTCCGGAGAAATCGACAATCTCACCGCCGACATGCGGATCGAAGTCAAACGAGCGCTTTGGGTAGTGCTCAGCGATGCGAGCCGGCAACTTGCCTACGGCAACGAGCGCAAGGTGCTCCGCCAGGCGCAGGACTACCTCGAAACCAAAGGCCTCTGACCTCAACTCTCTCCCGAAGAAAGGTAGAGACGGGGCTTGCCCCGTCTCACGCCGCAGAGGGAGACGCGGCAAGCCGCGTCTCTACTGGAAATTTGTCCACTTCACGCGTGCAGCGCTTGATCGATGGCCTGCTTTTCCTCCGGCGTCAACCGTCGCACGGCGCCTTTCTTTAGATCGCCCAGTTCGAGCGGCCCGATCGACACTCGTACCAGGCGCAACACTCCGACCCCCAGCGCCTCGAACAGACGCCGAATCTGCCGGTTCTTGCCTTCGTCCAAGGTAATCTGCAGCCAGCTGTTCTTGGTGCCGTGCCGCAGAAGTCGCGCTTCCTTGGCGCGCAAATGTTCGCCTGGGTTGTCTTTAACAGCACGGCTGGCAACCGAGCCTCCCTCTGCTGTGCGTCCACGAGTGATTCTCGCCAGCAGACCGGCGTCGGCAACGCAATCCACCTGCACGTGGTATTTCTTGTCTAGATGGCGGCTGGGCTCGGTGATCATCGCCGCCCATTCGGAATCATTGGTCAATAGCAGCAGGCCTTCGCTTGCCTTATCCAACCGCCCTACGGGACCCAGCCACGGCAGCCCGGGCTCCAGCAGGTCGTAGACCGTTTCGCGCGCTCTCTCATCGGACGCGGTCGTGACCACGCCGCGCGGTTTATTCATGACGAGGTAGATGGCCGGTGTTTTGTCGATGGGCGAACCGTCGACCTCAATCCGGTCGTCGTCTATGCGGCCATCGGGCATGCGCACAGGGCTCTCCGGATCCCGGACGACCCGCCCATTCCGAGTAACACGTCCAGCCCGAATCAGAACCGCTGCCCGGGACCGCGAGCAATATCCCATTTTGGAAAGGGCTCTCGCCAGGCCGATTCGTTTCTGCGTCCTCACCTGCCTATGCTAAATGGGCGCACGAATACCTCGCACCTTCCCGCCTGCCCTCTAAGCGGATGGAATGGGGAGGGTTTTGTACCCTTAAAAGTCGCCGAAAGTGATAAAGATCACACACTGGTGTGCCTTACGACGAAGAGCGCTCGTCGGATTTCCGGGAGTTCCATGACATGAATCACCCAGAAGTGTGATCGCGATCACAGATAAATTTGCGGAAACGACATACGGTTGCGCCCCATGTTCTGTGCCCAGGCCCGACCCGAGCCGGAACGAGGAGGACACCGTCTATGTTGAAGCTCAAAGTGTGGTTGTTGGGCCTCTTAGTAGTGGCCATCATGGCTGTGCCCGTCATGGCGGGGAACAACGACTCCAAGAAAGCAGATGGAAATGCAGCGAATACAACCGCCACGGAGGGCAGCCCCACCGTGGGAAGCCCAAGCCCGAGCATAAGCCCAACCTCGGCGACTGGCGATGCCAGTGTCACGGCGTTGCTCGGTGTACTCGTGATGAAAGGTGTTCTGGCGCCTACCGAGGCCAACGCCATTCGGAATGCCGCGCCCGCGGCTCAATTTCAAGCCCTGGTCGAAGTGCTGTCGCGGAAAGGTGTAGTGAACGCAGCGGACTTGGCAGCCGCTGCGAAACCGGCAGCGCAATCCTCAACGTTGGTGGCAGCTCCGGTTGCGGCTACGGAAGAGGTCTCGGCCTCCCTGGCCAGCCCGGAAGGTGCGTCCTCATCGCAGGGCGCCGCTGCTCCGCCGGTAGCAAAGCCCGCCCCACGAGGGGTGGTAGCGGCGATTGCTCCCATTCGGGTGTTCGGAGTTGACGCCCCGAAGACCGGCGGTCTAAGCGGTGTAAAGGTGGGCCCGCTCACGCTGGCGCCTTACGGTTTCATCAAGGCGACGGTCGTGCATGACAGCAGCATGCCCGATGGCGATGACTTCCCGTTCCCTGGCTTGTTCCTGAACTCGGGAAACATTTTGAGCACCGGCCCAACGCAGGATCCCGAAGTCCACGTCAAGGCGCGGGCCACCCGCTTTGGAATGAACTTTGAATGGCCGGACATTTCGAAGAAGATGACGTTTACCGGCAAGATCGAGGGCGACTTAGAAGGCAACTTCAGCGAAGTCGACAACCGCGACGTTTCCTCCATTCGCAGCAATATGCCGCAACTGCGTTTGGCCTTCGTCCGCATGGACTACCACGCCAGCGAGAAGACTGACATCTTCTTTGTTGGTGGACAGGACTGGACGCTTTTCGGGTCCGGCGCACTGATGAATATCGTGGAAACCACTTTCAATGGCGCATTTTGGGGCGACGTTTACACGCGTTCGCCGCAGCTGCGGGTCGGTTTCATCCAAAACCTGAGCAAGGAGAACCACGTCAATCTCGAGGGTCAGTTTGGCATCATGATGCCCAGCACGGGTGAAATCCTGAAGCTCGGCACGCTCGGTCTCGCCGGCCAGCTCGGGCAAGGCGAGCGTGAGGGCGCCGACGCCGACCGTCCCGAGTGGGAAGGCAGAGTGGCGTTGAGCTACCAACTCGACAAAGCCAAGGGCGTCGCTCCGGCACAAATCGCATTCGCTGGATTCCGTTCTCGGCGCACGTCGATCGTGCCGAACAGCTCCTACGTGGCCAGTCCTTCCGACTACTCCGCCTGCGGCGATAGCTACACCCCGCTGGCGTGCTCCTTGGAGTCTGCCTATCCGAACGGTTTTGAAGCTTCCAGCAAAATGTGGGGCGGCCAAATTGTCTTGCAAATACCGACCCGCTGGTTCACCTTGGTGGCGAGCGCTTATAAAGGCGCCGATATGCGCTTCTACTTCGGCGGCCAAGTCAACACTTTCGCCACCGATACGAACGGGCTGACTGCCGTATCCAATAAGTACGCCACTCTGGATGGCGGTCCGCTGGCTGCGGCCGGTGCCTCCGTCCTCGGTTGCACCGCGGCGCTTAATTCAGACGGTACATGCCCGAGCGGGAGCGTCGTGGTTGCCCCGCAGAGGCCCATCCGGGCTTATGGCGGTTTCGTCCAACTCGGCTTGCCGATTTCCCGGTGGTTCGACGCCGATCCGAGAGGCCACAACGCAGGCTGGCAGCTATTCCTCACCGTCGGCAAGGACCAAGTGGTGGATAGGGACCTCAATAATCCCGGCTTCACCGGCAACGCCAACGTTTTGTCTCCATTGCCCCTTTTGATGGGCAAGTCGGCGATAGCAACCCTGTACTACAAGGCCAACAACTGGTGCTCGTTCGGCTTCGAGCAGTCGATCTATGCCACCCGTATCTACGACCACGCCAACGCATACACAATTGCCGGAGTTCCATCCAACGAATGGCAAGATCACCGGACGGAGTTCGGGCCGATCTTTACCTTCTAGACCGACCCTCCACCCCTGCGGGCCCAGAGCTAGCCCGCAGGGGTCCCAGGCCGGATGACTGAAAATGGCCGGTGCAGATTGAAGGCACGGGCTACCCCAGAAAGGGGACGGGCTCCAATCGGGCGATGACCCGCAGGTGAATCCGTCCCCCCAAACTTCCTCCAACAGGGAAAACTATTGTGCGGGACACGCCCAGGGAGCACAATGTACCGATTCTGCGAGAGCGGTTGGCCGAATCGTCACGGAAAACCGTGGATGCGGCGATTGCATCTGCAGTGTTTGGAGGAATTGGTTCCATGACTACGCGCAGAATTGCAGCCCTGCAGGCATGTCTTTTGTTGGTGGCCATGTTCGCCCACGCCGCTTCGCGGAGTAACGCGATACGGATCAAGGTCCTGGATTCCCAAACTCGATCAGCGGGCCTTGACAACAACGGTGTCCCTTTGAATTGCGATGAACTCACGTTCGACGCCTACTGCCGTTCTACTAGTAACCCGACCGCGACCTTGGTGTATACCCTGCTGGTCCAGGAAGGCGACGGGGCACCGTTTCGTATCCGTTGCACCGCTGATTCAAAATTTTCGCGCTGCGTACGGTTGCCCATTGGCGAGACTTTCGATGCCCGGAGAGGTAAACACGGCATTACCGTGTATTACGAAGATGACAAGGGCAAAGTGCGAAATCAGTTGTACACGCTGGTAGCGGGGGCGGAAAATGGCAAACCTGCGGCCACCGCGACTCCCGCAGCCAAGGCGCAAGCCAGCGCGGCTCCGACGGAGAATACAAGGCCGCGTCCAACTCCGAGTTCGGCGCAGGCTCCGGCAGCGCCAGTCCCGCGAACTGCGGCGCCAGCGCAAAATTCAACGGTGGCCACGCCCGTCCCGTCACCCGCTTCCACGCAGGAAGACCTTGCGCAGAAGGTCAAGTGCAATTTCAGCTCGACACCGCCCGGTGCGGAAATCAGTGTTGACTGGAGATACGTAGGTAACACGCCCTCTGAAATCGGCCTTAGCATTGGGACGCATGTCGTGACCGTGTCGATGCCCGGCTATGCCGAGTGGAAACGCGAGCTTACGGTAGCGGCGGATTCCGTAGTGAACGTGACGGCTACCTTGGAAAAGACGCAGCCTTAGCCGGATTGCTGCTGTACAAATTTGAGCTTCCGCCCGAGGTTGGACCGCTGTATGATGTCGCGCGAAAGTTATAGTCCGTTTGATTAGGAAGGTGGCACGAGCCGTAACGGGAGGCACTGTAAAGAAAGACCGCTCCCGGTTCTTTCATTCTTGTAAAGGAGAAAAACTGTGGCTAATGCAAATGTTGATACCGGTAACCCTGGCATAAGTCGCTGGTGGCGCGTGGTAGGCGGGATGTCCATGAACCTGGCGCTGGGCTCGCTGTATGCCTGGAGCGTGTTTGTAGCCCCGTTAGAAAAGGAGTTCAAATGGAAACGCGCCGACACCTCGATGGTATTCACCATTGCGGTGGTGGTCTTCGCGCTGACCTTCATAGTCGCTGGCCGGCTGCAGGATAAGCTTGGGCCTTTCAAGATTTCCCTGATTGGCGCCGTTCTGGTGAGCCTGGGCTTTTTCCTCTGCGCTTATGCCGACAGCCTAACCAAGTTCTTCATCTTCTTCGGTGTCTTGGGCGGATTGGGCAACGGTTTTGGCTACGCGACCCCGATTCCTGTCATGTCCAAGTGGTTCCCGGACAAGCGCGGTCTCGCGGTAGGACTGGCGGTTGCCGGTTATGGCGGCGGTTCCGCTATCTTTGGCCCGCTGGCCGCCAGCTACCTGATCCCGCACTTTGGTTGGCGCGTCACCTTCCAGGTTCTGGGCGTGATCTTTTTTGCGATGACGGTTTTTGGTTCCTTCCTGCTGCATAATCCGCCGGCTGGATATAAGCCCTCCGGTTGGGTGCCCGCACCGGCTTCCAAGGTGGCGGCTACTACCTACGACTTCACCCCCGGCGAGGTGCTGCAAACTCCTTCGTTCTACTTGATGTGGGTGGCGTACGCGTTTGGCTGCGCGGCCGGTCTCATGGTCATCAGCCAGTTGGTGCCCTTTGCCAAAAGCGTGGGTATACCTGGCACCACCCTGGCTGCCTTTGGCCTGGTGGTGGGCGCGGCTGGAAACGCCATGGGCCGCATCTTCTCGGGTTGGATGTCGGATGCGCTGGGCCGTATCAACGTGTTGCGCCTGATGATCGGCATCTCCATGGTGGCGATGCCCATTCTGTATTATGTGGGCGGCAACGTGGTGGGTCTGTTCGTGATGCTGTTCATCGTTTACTGGTGCTACGGCACCCAGCTTTCGGTCAACGGATCAACGGCAGCCGACTTCTGGGGCACCAAGAACCTGGGCCTCAACTACGGCATGCTCTTCACTGCCTGGGGTGTGGCCGGTCTGCTCGGTGGCCGCATCGGCGGTTGGATGTTCGACAAGTACCACAACTACCAGATGGCGTTCTACACAGCGGCGGGGCTGGCGGCAGTTGCTCTGATCTGCGAACTGGCAGCCAAACGCCCGGCCGCGCCGGAAGGAGATCTGTCGGGAAGGAAGGCGCCGGCGGCAGCCTAGCTCCCGGAAGACGTTGCAGTCTGGCACAGGATGTTTCCATTATCATGGATGGGGGCGGGCGCTCTAAGCCACGAGCGCCCGCGTCCCTTAAGTTCGGGTGCTTGAGCGGTTCAAGCCCGACGTGGGGTCGGGCATCCCACTCGATATTTCGCTCCGAGGCAACGGCAAGAGCCTGGAGGCGCAGTACCGGCGGGGCTTCTTCCAAAACGACGTGCTACCCTGATTGACTCTGCCGACTAACAAAGCGCGGGCGGGGAACTGCCTGGGCGCAGCACAAATTTCAGCAATCCAAAGGGGCAACTGATATGGGAGATATTCGTCCGAAACCAGTGGTCAGCGAGACCACGGAAGCTCAGATCGCAGTTCATTGGCGGGAGGAAGAATACTACTATCCTTCCGCGAAATTTATCGGCCAGGCCAATCTGACCGATCCCGCCATCGTGGAACGATTCAGCGAGAAGAATTTCCCGGAATGTTTCCGGGAGTACGCCGACCTGCTGAGCTGGGACAAGTACTGGGACACCACGCTCGACACCAGCGATCCGCCGTTCTGGAAGTGGTTCGTGGGCGGCAAGATCAACGCCTCGTACAACTGCGTGGACCGGCACCTCGCCAAATACAAGAACAAAGCGGCGCTGATCTTTGTCCCGGAGCCGGAAGCGGAAGCGCCCGTATCGGTCACCTACCGCGAACTCTATGTGCGAGTGAATGAATTTGCGGCGCTGCTGCGCGATTTCTGCGGCCTCAAGAGCGGAGATCGCGTCACCATTCATATGCCGATGGTCCCCGAGTTGCCGATTACCATGCTGGCCTGCGCCCGTCTGGGGGTGATTCACTCGGTGGTGTTTGGAGGCTTCAGCGGCGAGGCGTGCGGTATGCGCGTGGCCGATTCGGGCAGCCACATCCTGATCACGATGGATGGTTACTATCGCAATGGCAAACTGCTCGACCACAAAGCGGGCGCCGACATTGCTCTGGATATTGCTAAGAAGGAAGGCCAGGTGGTGGATAAGGTCCTGGTCTGGAGGCGGCACGCCGGCAAGAATGCGTCCGCGTCACCGTTTGTGAAGGGCCGCGATTTCTTCGTGGACGAGATCCTGCCGAACTACTCAGGCCAAATCGTGCCGCCCGTTCCCATGGATTCGGAAGCGCCATTGTTTCTTATGTACACCAGCGGCAGCACCGGAAAACCCAAAGGCTGCCAACACCGCACCGGCGGCTACCTCGCCTATGTGACCGGCACCTCCAAGTACATCCAGGACATTCATCCCGAGGATGTTTACTGGTGCATGGCCGACATCGGCTGGATCACGGGCCACTCCTATATTGTTTACGGTCCGCTGGCGCTGGCCGCTACCAGCGTCATCTATGAAGGTGTTCCCACCTATCCCGACGCCGGCAGGGTGTGGAGAATCGCCGAACGCCTGGATGTCAACATCTTCCACACCTCGCCCACGGCCATTCGCATGTTGCGCAAGGCCGGCCACGATGAACCCCCAAGTACAACTACCACTTCAAACACATGACCACGGTAGGAGAACCGATCGAGCCCGAGGTCTGGCGCTGGTACTACGAAACCGTCGGCAAGCGCGAGGCCGTCATTGTCGACACCTGGTGGCAGACGGAAAATGGCGGCTTCCTGTGCAGCACAAAGCCCGCGCTCGATCCGATGAAGCCGGGAAGCGCGGGCCCAGGCATGCCGGGGATCTATCCGGCGATTCTTGACGAGAACCAACAGGAAGTAGCGGCGGGATCAGGGAAGGCGGGAAACATCTGCATCCGGAATCCGTGGCCAGGGATCATGCAAACGATTTGGGGCGATCGCGAGCGCTTCGTCGCTCAGTACTACGCAAAGTATTGCAAAAATCGCAACAGCAAGGACTGGCGCGACTGGCCCTACTTTGCGGCGGACGGAGCGGTGTTGGCCGTGGACGGTTATTTCCGGATCCTGGGACGCGTGGATGACGTGATCAACGTGGCCGGCCATCGACTGGGCACGAAGGAAATTGAGTCAGCGTGCCTGACGGTTCCCGAGGTGGCGGAAGCGGCAGTGGTGCCGGTAGTGGACGAAATCAAAGGCCGAGTGCCCGAAGTCTACATCGCCCTGCAGCCGGGTCTGGTCGCCAGCCAGGAGATTGTGGACAAGGTCAACAAGGTCATCGAGACTATGATCGGCAAGATTGCCCGTCCGCGAAGAATCCTCATCGTTCCCGATATGCCCAAGACACGATCCGGCAAGCTCATGCGTCGAGTACTCGCCGCCGTCTCCAACAACATGAACACCGGAGATATCTCGACCTTGGCCAATCCGGATGCGGTGGAAAAGGTCCGGGAAATGGCCCAGGGCAAAGAGCCGGTGGCGCTTGCAGATGGTCCAGAGGACCTGAAAAAGTTTGGGACCGAGGATTAAGAGCTAACCTCAGGGGCAAGCCTGGGGAAACACGCCAGGTTTGTTCCTGTTTATTCACCAACCTTTATTGGCAATCGCTGCTTCAATGTAAGCTTCTCGTTCTTGCCCGGAATCTTCGTTCTTCAAGAATCGCGACGGAAATTGCTTGCTGACCGAGGCTCCGCAGTTTAGCATCGTGATTCACATTGCGCATGGGTCTCAATGCTGAAGCCGTTTTCGAGCGAACGCCAGGGATGAAATTGGTTCATTCCAAGTGGATGTTTTTGGGACTCCAGGTAATGGACGTTCTGACCACGTTGGCTGCCTTCCATGCTGGCGCCTACGAAGTGAATCCACTGGTCGCGCGCCTGACGCACGAGTTTAACCCCGTGCGGGGACTGATTTGGAGCAAAGTGGTGGCCGTGCTGATCGTTTTACCGGTGCGTCGGCTGGTGTGGGTGGCGAATCTGTTTTATGCCGGCGTGGTTCTCTGGAATGTCTGCGTATTGCTCTCTCTCGCCGTTCGTCATCATTAGGGTTGTCGACGGACTCCGCGCGCAGATGACGGCTCTGGTGCTCAGCCTGCGGACTACGACGCTTTAGCCGGCCACATCTGGCTCGACAAGTGAGCCGGTATTCCACGCAACGAAGCAGAGTTTGCAGTGACACGGGGAGCGTTAGCCTCGCGTCAGAAAAACGTCCCGAGCGAATCCCGCCGTCTGAAATGAATTGGACGTCGAGCGTGGTGATCCGGCCGTCGCCGGCCAGGATACCACCGGTTTCGAGGGCCGCGTTCCGGGTTAAGCCGAAGTCCTTGCCCTCGACGCCCGATCCCCTGATTCACCTCGATTAGCACTCAGCGGGGTGAGGGCGGTGACCTTTTCCTGTCTGGTCGGTGATAGTGGCTCCGCCACCTTCCTCGCTTCGTAGCGGTCGATTAACAGTTGGTCGCCGACTTCGGTCCGGCTCCGGAAAATGGTGTGGGCCGGCAGTTCAATCACGCTTTCGGCGCGCAGTCTGGGCAGAAGGACGCGAAACGGCTTCACCATCTCGGTCACACTCACGACCCGGAAATCTTTGTCGATCATGACCACGTCGAACGAGAACAGCATGCCCACGGTGTGGATCGCGTTTGCGGGTACGATCCACACACCTCCGTCCGGCTTGAGGGACTTTCTGCCTAACAGGCCGATGAGACGGCCCAAGATCGAGTCGGCAACGCCGACCCGAAAGGCGAGAAAAGTCCCCTTCGTCTGGTTGTACACAAATACTTCGCGTGATGTTCCGAACATGGCCGTTTCCTTGCGTCGCTTTTTTTTGAATCTATTTAGGGGCCTTTTTCTTCATCCGGTAAATCAGCAGGAGGAGACAGCACACCGCCAGAATTCCCGCAACTACTCTGATTAGCGTCACGTTGTCCATTCTTCACCTCGGTCGATTGATTTGACTGCATGAACTCTTTACTTCATAAAATGTGCCAGAAAGTCGGACACGGTGATCGCGGCTGGGCCGACCACAACCACGCCCATGCTCGGGAAAATGAAGAACACGAGCGGGAATACCAGCTTAATGGTGGTCTTGGCCGCCATCTCCTCGGCCTTCTGCCGGCGCTGGGTTCGGAGCGCATCGGAAAACGCGCTCAAAGACTTAGCAATCGGCGTTCCGAAGCGGTCGGTCTGAATCAGCATGGCCACAAAAGACCGGGCGCTCTCGAAATTGGCGCGTGTGGCAAAGGATTGCCAAGCCGCGTTGCGTTGTACCCCCGCACGCTGCTCAAAGTTGACAAGCAGAAGCTCTTCACTGAGCTCAGGGTGGCTGACGTGCAGTTCCTGGCCGACCCGGACAACGCCCTGGTCCAGGCCGAGTCCGGCTTCCATGCAGATCGATGGAAGAGCGGTCGCTGTTTGCGGTTGCTCCGGGGGAGGCCACGATCATCGCGGCTCCCGGCGCTGGAACGAAAGCTGGCGGAATGTCCCCGATGGCGGCCGGCACGGGCAGCCCCTCCGACAATCCCACCGGCGACACACTCGCGGAGAGCCCGGCCGGGGGCGGCGGCGCGAATCTTAATACGAATCTTAGTGCGAATCAAGGACGGACAGCATCGGGCGCCGGGAGCGGTGGGCGCTATGGCAGCGGGCAAGGCAGTGGTGTGAATTCAGCCAGTAACGCGAGTGGCACCGGGCGGGGCGCCAGTTCAAGCCCCGGCGTGGGAACTGGATCCGCAACCGGCCACGGTAGCGGCGCCGGTGCCGGCAGCGCACCCGGCGGAGGCGGGTTCCCCGGCATCTCGATTCAGGGAGGCCGATACGGTAGCGGCAGCGGCAGCATGCTGGCGAAGGCCGAGCCTCGCCATCCGACCACTTACAATATGAATATTGTCTCCACCGCCAGCAGCGGCGGCGGTCTCCCCGACCTCGGAATCTTTCACAATGAAAAGGTCTATACCGTTTTCGTCGACATGAGAGCGACGGATGAAGACCACGCTCCTTCGTGGATTCTGCAGTACGCAGTGCAGCAACCACCGCCGGGTGATCCGGACGCGAATGGCCGGACACGAATCGACGGAGTCCCCACGCCGCCTTATGCCATGCTCAAGGAAATTCCGGAATTCACGCCCGAACTTCTGCACAAGTATGCGCGTAAGGTGATCGTCGCCTCCGCGATCATGAATACCTCGGGCAAACTCGAGCAGGTTTCGATCCCACAGAACTCTGAAGACGCGCTAGTGGGACCACTGCTCGCAGCCCTTAGGCATTGGCTGTTCCAGCCCGCGCAGATTGACGGCCAGCCCGTCTCCCTGAAGATCCTGTTGGGCATTCGTTTTTCAGCGCCGCGCTGAAGCGTGCACGCCAATCCAGGGGAGCTCCGTTTGAACAAGCAGGAGAGACCCGACAGGATGGCGCATCTACAGCGGTGATAGCTCATCCTCCTTCTCCTCTTTTTTCCCGGTAACTAGTCTTTTCTCCAGGAACTCCCGCGCCAGGTCCTTGCCTCCGATGCCGAAGGCGATCGCCAGGCCGAGCATGACGGCTCCAAACGCGGTCCCGAAAGCGATCAGCATCGTCTGTTCCGCAACGCCCAACACTTCGAACACCATGGACAACGCAAAGATGCTGATGATGATCCGGATCGAAATACTCAACAGCCGCGACGACCGGAAGTTCGCATTGACCGCTGCCAGCAGCGCCGCGCGGGAGAAAAAGCTGGCCGCTAGCAATCCGAAGAAGAGAATGACCAGGGCCCCAAACAACCGCGGCAGGAAGAGAAAGAAGCGCGAGATGTACTCTTGCAAACCCACGATCCCGAGTACGCTCACGCCCAGCAGAATGAAACCGACCCAGGCCACCCAAAAGACAAACCGGCTCAGCAGTTCCGTGGAAGAAGGGAGTGCCGCCTGGTTCAGTAGCTGGGTGGCGCCTGCGTTTTCCGAGAGCTTGGAAAACTTTGTCAGGCGCAGGATGCTGCGCACCAGCACCTTCAACAGGTAGGCAATCACCCATCCGATGAAAGCAATGATTAACATCACGATCAGACGGGGCAGGTAGTGGGCAAAGCCTCTGGCCAACTCCTGCAAGGCTTGGGTCAGTTCGGTGATGATGATTTCCCGCATTGGCGTCTCACTTTCTATCCGCCCAGACTTCGAGCAGGTACGGCTTCAGTCGTTCGAACTCGCCGCACAGAGATTCCACATTTGTTTCGATGTCTTCCCCGGAAACATCTCGATTCTCCAGCAGAAAGGACAAAGTTCTTCCACGGTAGAGAGGAACCAGGGCCTGGACAATATGGTCACGACTGATAACGGATTTGTGATAGGAAGCCGCAAACTCAAAGACGGTCTTGGCCCACACGTCCGCTGGGTAACTGAACTCGCTGACTTCGAGAGCCGCGATTCTTTGCAGTTCGGAGAGTGTCGAAGCCGAGAGGATCGACCGGAACACAGGTTCTAATTCGGCGACGCCGGTGGAAAACATCTCGCGCAGGTGTTTGCGGTCTACCCCGGCAGGTTCCTGCATGACTTCCGATTGCGCGCCTAAAGTGGGCACCGGTTGCGATGCCGGCGATCGTACTCCAAAGCGGAAAATTGCCATCGAGGGACGAAAACAGAGCGCCCACCGTCCGGCGCATGGCTGCCACTAAATCGCCGGCGCCTCGATTCGGCTGCGTCTTCGTCCCCAGAAAAGACTGGCACACGCGATATTTTCCTGTGATGGCGGTGATGGTGAGGTAGATTTCGGCGCCGATTCTGCCCCAGTCGTCATTCCAGACTTCCTGGGTCAGGAAGTCGGTTGCGAGGCGTCCCGAGATGGCGAATTCCGAGGCGTAGGGCTCACGGATTCGATGACCGTAGATCGCGCGCGTCATGGGATAGAGCAGATTTCGCATGAGGACGCCTTCGAACTTTGCCTGCGATAGATGGGGGATACCAGGTCGAAGTTATCGTGGTAGACAGGGGTGACAAGCCGCTGCAGCCAGTCCGGTTCAATGGTCGTCGAATCGGGTGAAACTACCACACAGGCCCTGGCGCGCAGTAAGTCGGCGGCCGCCAGGATCGTCCGCAGCGCGGTTCCAGGCTCTGGAGTGCGCGCATACCGCGTGCTGATGGAGTGCAAGGTGCGTAACGCAAATACTTTGGACGCGTTCCACACATCGTCGATCGAGGTACCCAGTACCAAGTCGGGGGTTCCGTCTTGCGATCCACCATCGGCGTTAATGATTACGGCGCGTTCGCGGGGATAACACTTGAGAATGCCAGCTTGAATGGCCCGGATGACGGGCTCAACCGTCTTGGCATTGTTGTGCGTCGGCAGGCCTACGACGATATCTACCTCGCCTACGTTGATGAGTTGGCGAAGAAAATCATCGGTAAAAAGGGTCTCTTCCGCCAATTCATCCTCCGTGCGAAGTTTTCCGGCAGATCAGTCGTTCCCCGCCAGTTCGAGCCAGCGCCCCTGGTAACAATAGTAAATGAGGGAGGCTTCATCGCCGCCGATCTCCACGCCATCGTGGACGATCGGATTGGTGTGCGAGTCACCGAAGAACTCGCGGTAGGCGGTGATCGTTCGCCCGCCAACCAGCCCGCCCGAGTAGGCTACTGAACCCGCCCCCCGAGAACCTGCGTACCTCTTCGGAGAACCAGGCATTAAGCAAGTCGTACTCGTTCGCCTTTTCGCGTCCGTAATTGGCTTCGATGGCGGTGAGCATCACCGTGTTGAGCGCATTAAGAGCGTCGCCGAGGCTGGGTCCGCGCTTGTTCAGAAGGTCGATTATTTCAATGGCTAAGTGGCGGACCCTTTCGGGCCGCTCTTTGTCAACCATAGTCCCCTGCAAACCGCCGCCATGACCAAGCTTGTTCCGCAGGTTGGTGCCCGCGCCCGCCAGTGCTTGCCCGATACGGTGCCAGAGCCGTTTCACTGAAACGGAACGAACCCTTCGTAACTCCCGGTTTGCTTGTTCATCCATACTAACTCGATCACGCTCTATCCATTCCGCGAACCTCTTGTTAGAAATGGAACAAAAGCGATCACGCTTCATCGATTCCGAGAACTTCCTCACCTCTTCGGAGTAATGAGACAAAAGCAGGTCGAACTCGTTCGCCCTTGCGCCTCCGTAATTGGCTTTGAGGGCGTTGAGCATCACCGTGGTGAGCGCATCGCTCCCGTCGGCGAGGCTGATTTGGCGCTTGATCAGAAGTTTCATGATCTCATCGGATAAGCGTATCGTTTCAGGACGGTCCTTTATAGTCCCGCGCAGGACGTTGTTCTTTGCGTCAAATTCGAATACAAACCCCATAGAGAGTCCCCTCACCGATTTCTTAAACAATTTTCTTCTCCTTCTGAACTTTGTCGTATGCCGCTTCAGCCTGTTCCTGCGTCGTCTTGATGCCTTCCCGCGCCTGAGTCGCGATGATGCAGTCGATCATCAGTTTCCGGCGCAACACAGAGTCACGTAGGAGAGCTTTTATGCCCAGCCTTTTACCCTTATCATCGATCAAGTGCCTTCGCCACTGATGCACAACGGAAGCAGCGTATTTCATATCTTCGAGCCACGCCTTAGCGTTATCTTCCGCCGTGCCCTCCGGCGTATTGCCGAAAGCTATGACGCGCCGGGTACCAACGTATCCGTACCAGTTGTCCCAGCGATTTTGCTTGATGCGTGCTTTTCTCATAGTTCCTAGTTTATTCAACGATGCGCTCTCATTTTCCTTGGGTGTGATCGCGGGGTAGTCGGCTCCGCACTTTGGGCAGACACCGTTCACTACGCCGTTCCAAACGTACTACCAGTGATAGAGCGACCCGCAAGCGTGCGCCAGACCGTGGTCAATAGTGCCTTGGCGCGAAACGGTTTCAGCAGAATGCCACTGGTGCTCATCGGAGCCCATCAGGAGGGCATTGCATGAACAAGGCAATGGCTGGAATTCAGCAAGGCAATGACACGGCAAGTGGGGCAGGGGGGCCACAGCGCATTCTCATCGTAGACGACTGCAAAGGCGTCCGTGAACTGATCTTTGACATCTTGACGACGGCGGGCTACGAATGCCGAGCGGTCAGTTCCGGTCGCGAGGCGCTGGCTCTGTTGAATTCAGGCCACCGTCCTATCTCCTAATGCCGAAATTTGCAGCGGTTTGGAACAACTTCGGAGGCTCTGGTACGAATTTGTTCCACGTTGGGCAATAGAGTGTTGGCTGCGAGACATAGTTCTCAAGTAACTCCCGCGCACTCCTTGCCCAACTTGCTGTGCAGATGGGTGGTTCTGAAGTTACCTCCGTAACCCTCCGACCACATCTTTTGGGCATGTACTCCGGTCCAAACGAGCATTCTCAGATTAGAACCGGTCTCATGAAAGGAAGGCCGCCATGAGATCGGTGCTAGCAGGCTCCGGGTTTCGTTCACATCCGGGTGGAGAACACAGATGGCTGACTCCTCTTTCTCTTTCCATGACGCAAGACAACAGTTAGAAAACGAAATGACAGATCGGCAGTTGCGGTTGATGAGCATCCTCACCGGTCAATCCGAGGGTTTGGCGGGGGAAAAAGAATTATTGGAAAGCGAGATCGAAGATCGCAATTTCGCGATTGACAAGCTAGAAGGTCAAAGCTGCTGTGACACTTGCGGAAGTCAAGTAGACGTTCCTGAAACGTTTCACGTTCGCATCACGAAGTACAGCGCGATGATGCTGCGCGCACATTTGGTGATGGAGAAGGTTCGTGTCAGGGCGGAATGTGCCAATTGTTGCAACAAGTGCGATTCGCGAGAGGAGACAAGACGATGTCTCGCGACAAGAGACGAGATTCTGTACGCAATAGAAAGATTGCAGCCTTCGCAGCAGTGGCAAGACCTTAAGAAGTGTGCCTACCGGCTAGTGCTGCCTCTCGCCGAAACTTTTGACCAAACCGGCGAGGATTTATTTCAGGAAGCACTGCTTAGGACATGGGATGGTCGCAGGAACTGGGATATGGTCACGGTTGATTTCTTCGGTCATCTGCTAGGCACAATGCAGAGTATTTGCAACGACTGGAAAAGAAGGTTCTATAAGCGGAAACCTCTCTTTGAAGTTGACAATATCACACACAATGCTGAAGGAGATGAAAGTTCTCGGCTCGAAAAGCCCGATCCACGCGATCAGCCAGTCGATAAATGCCTCAGCGCAAAAGACGAGGTAGAGCGACTGTTCGGGAAATTCGGGGAAGACGAAGTGGCTACTGCCATACTTCAGGCGCAGAGGGAGGGTGTGACGACGGCGCGTGAAATCATGCAGGAACAGAAATTGACTAAGCGACAGTATGAAGCCGCACGGAGACGAATTCGTTCCCAGAAATCGGTTCTGATCGTTGAAGAATACGATCAGGTGGTGGGGCTCTTGGTTCGTTTGCTCAGGGCAATGGATTTTGCGGTTGTCACGGCTAGCACCGCCAGCGAAGGTCTGCGTTTGTACAGCAAATGCGGTCCGTTTGATGTGGTCATGCTGAGCTATTCCCTCGATCTAAACGGCGTCGAGATTGCGATGAATATCCGCAAAAGAAGTCCGTCGCAAAATATGATCATCACAACGACTCATTGCAGCGAAGAAGACGTAGTCCGCCCGAGCGAGCTTGCCCACGTTCCAATCCTGCTCAAGCCATTTCATAGAACTGATCTGCAAGCAGCCCTCGACAGTTTCGCGAATAGCGTGAAAGAGCAACCAGCGAACCCTTGTAGGCAGAAAGGACTGAGGCGCACGACAGTCAAGAGGCGGGTGCCTTTGCGGATCGTCAGCGTGTCGAAGCTCCCGAAGCGAGATGGAATTCTCAGTGCCACGCCGCTTTCCTGAAGTTCGACAAAGAAATCGCGCAACAACACCTGCTTAGTTGGTTCCCTTCATTCAAGGTAGGGCGGGTGGCCAACATCTGCGGGGATACGTAGCGTACGGTTGCCCGTGATAGCAGAGAAAAAGAGGGTGCGCCCCTTCTCGCGCTTTTCGAGAAGGGGCCTGCCCGAACCGCCGGCACCGGAGAACCCGGGGGGGGAAACGGGGACCCCATCCGACAGCGTGGTGTGCAAGGTCAAGTCTCGGCTATCACACAATATTGGTTCGCATCGGCCGCCTCCCCATCCTCAAAACGCAATGTGTATACTCATCATGTTTATGTGTACCAGCCCAGCACCTTTCCCCTAAGTCTTTGATCCGAAAATACTTTACAAGTAACTCCTTATTCTTCAAAGACTTGGCAAAAGACCCCGCGCTAAGTCTTTGAGTTTAAAAGACCGTCGTCAGGGGGGGGCCGCAAACTGTCGTCCCGACCAAGACTGCCGATATCCTCGGCGATCAGATCCGTCGCAGCCGGAACCAGTAGAACTGGTAAGGGCCCATGGTTAGAAGGTAAGGCAGATCGCCGATGCGCGGAAAAATATTTCTGCCAAACATCTCAATCAGAATATTCCCTTTGTAGGACCGCAGATCGAGCTCGACGGCTTGCGCGGCGCTGGAGAGATTGTTCACCACCAAAACCGTCTCCTTGCCCAATTGCCGAACATAGGCCAGGATGCGGTGATTCGCCGGGTAAAGAAACTCGATCGAGCCGGAGCCGAACACGGGACTGGAACGGCGAATCCGCATGATGTGCTTCATCCAGGAAAGCAGGGAATGCTCGGTGCGCTTTTGCGATAACACGTTCACCGCCGGGTAACCATAAACGGGGTTGAGAATCGGGGGCGAATAGAGACTTTCCGGATCCGCCGTGGAGAAGCCTCCATTCCAGCCGCCGCTCCATTGCATCGGAGTCCGCACTCCGTTGCGGTCGCCCAGATGAATGTTGTCGCCCATGCCGATCTCGTCTCCGTAATAAATGATGGGAGTGCCGGGCAGCGACATCAGCATGCCATTCATCAATTCGATTCGCCGCCGATCGTTGTCGAGCAGCGGAGCCAGGCGTCTGCGGATGCCGAGATTCAGCCGCATACTCTTGTCGCTGGCGTAGATGTCATACATGTAATCGCGTTCGATATCGGTAACCATTTCCAGCGTCAATTCGTCGTGGTTGCGCAGAAAGAGGCACCACTGACAGGAGGCGGGAATCTCGGGAGTCTGGCGCAGAATCTCTGTGATGGGCTTGCGGTCTTCCAGACGTAGACCCATGAACATCCGCGGCATCAAGGGAAAGTTAAAGGCCATGTGGAATTCATCCCCGTCGCCAAAGTACGGACGAAGATCGGCCGGCCACTGGTTCGCTTCCGCCAGCAGCATCGCGCCCGGGAATTGGTCGTCGACTTTCTTGCGCAGTTCCCGGATCACCGCGTGGGTCTCGGGCAGGTTCTCGCACGACGTCCCCTCCCGCTCGATCAGGTAGGGGACAGCATCCAGCCGGAAACCATCGACTCCGAGTTCCAGCCAGAACTTCATAACCTTCCACATCTCTTCGCGTACCGCCGGATTGTCGTAATTCAGATCCGGCTGATGACTGAAGAAGCGATGCCAGTAGTAGGACTTGGAAATCGGATCCCAAGCCCAGTTCGACATCTCGGTATCGACGAAGATGATTCGGGTTCCACGATACTTGGTATCGGTATCGCTCCAGACATACCAGTCGCGTTTCGGATTGCCTTGCGAACTCCGGGATTCCTGGAACCATGGATGTTGATCGGAAGTGTGGTTCGCCACCATCTCGATAATCACCCGGATGCCACGGTCGTGAGCGCCCGCAAGGAAGGTCTTGAAATCCTCCAGCGTGCCGTAGCTTGGGTGAACCGAACGGTAATCGGAGATGTCGTAACCGTCGTCGCGCAAGGGAGAGGGGAAAAACGGCATCAGCCAGATTGCGTTCACGCCAAGTTCTTGCACGTAATCCAGCTTCTGGGCGAGACCCTGAAAATCGCCAATCCCATCACCGTTGCTGTCAAAGAAGGTGCGCACATGGATCTGATAGATGATCGCGTCTTTGTACCAACCGGCTTCGCGCTTCAATGGCAACCCGTGCCTCCCGAACTATCGCCGGCCCGCCTGGTGGCGACGTCCATAGAATCTTAATTCACGATTGCAAGCTGCGACGGAACGGACTTTCAGCTGCAGTTCGTCTGCAATGGATTGGCTGGTAGGCCCGGCAGGAATCGAACCTGCAACCCTCGGATTAGAAATCCGATGCTCTATCCGCTTGAGCTACGGGCCCTCGCTAAAACGGGACTCTATTACCGATTATAGGGGATGTGCGCGGGGCTAGACCCGGTGTTCTTCGGAACTGGGTTCCCGCAGTTAGTCTTTCAGCAGTTAATCCTTCAGCAGGACCATGGTTTGATCGCCACGGCAGAACGTTGCAACCTTCGACAGGCCTCGGTGCGGTACAGGCATGGTCATGACCGGTCCGTAGCAATAGACGGCGTGCCCGGTGGCGGCGAAGTACCATTGCCCTCCCTTTCTCTTTGCGGGCTGTTGGCTGGGGGCGGGAGAGAGCTGAACTGGTGGGGCCAACCTGGGGACGGGAAGAGACAAGACTAACGCTAGGGCCAGGGCCTTCATGATTGGGTCTCGCTTCCACCGCAGCCCCCACAGAGAGGCCGCGTTTACAGAACCGTTTCTCTTTTTATCTTTAGAAACTCGTACCGCTTGTCTTTAAAAACTAGTACCCGATCCGTGCGTTTTAGGCCGTCAAGCCCGCTAGATCGATCGAGTGGAGCGTCGCACATCCGTTAGATCCGAGGCCGGCTTCCCGGGAGCTTCCTTCGTGGAGCGGGCCGATTTACTGGGTCGTTTCGTTTGTTTGTCCGATCCTTTTGCTCCGGCCGCAGGATTGCCTGCCGAACGACTGCCGGAATCCGCGTCTTTGTGCTCCGCCTGCGCGGCCGCCTTGTCGTGCGACCGATTGCTCTCATCGCGAGCCAGCTTGCCTTTCAGCGAAGCCAGTTGCGTGCTGTCCTGCAACATCCCACGGATCAAAAAGCGCTGCGACTCGATGGTCCGGCCCTGCTCGAAAACCAGCAGTGTCAGAATGCCGTAAGAAACGATGAACAAAATCACCAGCAGGGGCAGCAGGGTCGCCGATCGCGACTTTTTTTGAGAAGCTACGCACTCCGCGCTGTAGACGATGCTCACAAACGCCCCCAGTCCGCCCCATTCGCTCCGGGGCTTCACCAAGGAATACTGCACCCGTGAAACCATACGTGGGGGATGGCTTAAGTGTGTGTTGGATATGGAGTTAGTGGGCGGAAACGGCATCGAGCCGCACCCCAGGGTGCAAGGCGCTGCACTTAATGAGTAACCAACCCAGCACGACCACGGCAGGTTCGCTCCGAGGCATAGTCCGGAGGCATAGTCCGGAACCATCGCCCGGAAACCCGCGCCAGTCAAGGACTTTGGAAGCAGCCCTTCGCCGGTGGAGAGCCGGGCGTCCCCGCCCAACCCCACCGTCAAGGCCGGCCTTACCTAGTTCTTTGCAGGGGCGCGCCTTCAGCCCCGACGTTTCGAGCCAGTTCAAATGGGGCCTTCACAGGCTGCGGAAAAACCCACGCTTCGTATCAGGGCATCGCTTTAGCGATGCCGCAAATCCCGCAAAATCAGATGCCCCTTTAGGGGCTGCGGGCCAAAAGCCGATTTTCGCATTCCGCGCGAAAATTCGTTTGACCGCAACATTCGGATAGTCCGTGCGGCCGGACGGCCCTATCTTACCTCCATGGCCACCAATACGGTACTCTCACAGGAAACAATGAAGACAACTCCAACCCGAACGGCGGAACCGATCGTTGGTCAGATCGACGACCAGATCGACGAACGGATCAACACCCGCCGCTGGCAAGCCATCCTCGATCGTGACGGCTCACTCGACGGCGCGTTCGTTTTCGGCGTGTCGAGCACGGGCGTCTTCTGCCGTCCATCGTGTCCGGCGAAGCGCCCGCGCCGCCAGAACGTGAGCTTCTTCGATCATGCTCTCCAAGCCGAACAAGCCGGCTATCGCGCCTGCCTGCGCTGCCGCCCGAAGGCAGTGGACGGAAACCCGCAATCCGCATTGGTGCGCGCGGTGTGCCGCTACATTGAACAGCACATCGAAGACCGCCTGACGCTCAGCTTGCTGGCGAAAGAGTTCCGCCGCAGTTCCTTCCACCTGCAGCGAACCTTCAAGTCGGTACTGGGAGTCTCGCCCAAGGCCTACATCGACGCCTGCCGCCTGCGGCAAGTGAAACAAAATTTGCAAGCGGGCCACTCCGTAACGACCGCGCTCTACGCCGCCGGATACGGCTCCAGCAGCCGTCTCTACGAGCGCACCGCCGCGCAACTTGGAATGACCCCGGAGAAGTACCGGCGTGGCGCAGTCGCCGCCGTCGTCCGTTACACCATCGCCGGCTCGCCTCTGGGACGCATGCTGATCGCCGCCACCGACAAAGGCATCTGCGCCATCCAGTTCGCCGATTCCGATGAGCAGCTCCAGCAAGGCCTGATGCGCGAGTTCCCCTTCGCCACCCGCCGCCGCGACGATGGCGCCATGGCCCAATGGCGAGTGAACCTGACTCGCTTGATGGAGGGACGCGAGGCAAGTCCATCTCTCCCGCTCGACATAAGGGCCACTGCTTTTCAACGCCGAGTCTGGGAAGCTCTGCAAAGAATTCCCCGCGGAGAAACCCGCTCCTACAGTGCGGTCGCGAAAAAGATCGGTATGCCGAAAGCCACGCGCGCCGTGGCCCGCGCCTGCGCTACCAATCCGGTGGCAGTCGCAATTCCCTGCCACCGCGTCGTGCGCCAGGATGGCCAATTCGGCGGCTATCGCTGGGGAATCGAGCGCAAAGAGCGGTTGCTGGCAATGGAGAAACAACTGTAGAGACGGGGCTTGCACCGTCTCATGCTGCAGAACAAATCCGTGTTGCATTCGCCCCGCAGCATCCAGTGCCGGAGGGACGACCGAGCTTAGCCCACCGCTTCAGCGGTGGAAAAATGGCGTTGCTGACCATGAGACGGGGCAAGCCCCGTCTCTACAGTGCGGCAGGAACGATCCTAGACGCGCGCGGCTGTCTAGTCCGCCTGCTTGGTGATATTCAGCAGCACGCCGACGCACATCAGGGTCACGAACAACGACGACCCGCCATAGGAAACAAACGGCAGCGGAATCCCCTTGGTAGGCATCAGCCCCAGCACGACGCTGATGTTGATGAAAGCCTGCAGCACGATCATGGCGGTGATTCCGACTGCGAGAAAACGCCCGAAGCTATCCTGCGTGCGTAGCGCCGCGCGAGTTCCGCGCCAGAGAAAGATCGCAAACAGAATGATGACCGTGAGCGCTCCGACCAACCCCAACTCTTCGGCGGTAACAGCAAAAATGAAATCGGTGTGCGGTTCGGGAAGATAAAACAATTTCTGCTTCCCTTCCATCAGGCCGAGGCCGGTCACGCCGCCAGTCGAGACCGCAATCAGCGACTGGATAATATGGAACCCAAACCCCTTCGGGTCAGCGTAAGGATTCAGGAAGGCCAGGATGCGATCTTTTCTGTAGGCCACGTGAAAGATCAGGAAATAGAGCGGCAGCAGAGCGGCCGCGAAGGCGTATCCAAAATAGCGCAGCCGGATTCCGGCGATGAACAGGACGCACGCCGTAATGCCCGCGCACGCGATGGCGGTGCCGAGGTCCGGCTGAAAAACAATCAGCCCGAGAAAAACCGCGGTGGGCGCGACGGCGGGGATCAGCGTATTGCGCCAATCGTCCATGACCATCGCCTTGGTCTTGTTTTCGAGAAACCACGCGAGAAACAGGATGAGCGCGGGCTTGGCTAGTTCCGACGGCTGCAGCGAAATTGGGCCCACGTGAAACCAGCGATGCGTGCCGTGCGCGCGATCGAGAAAGAAAACGGAGATGAGCAGAAGCGTGGTCAAGCCGAGAAGCGAGAAAACCAGCGCTGGATGTTGCAGGCGCTTGTAGTCCACCTTCATCGCCCCGATCATCACGGCCAATCCCGCGACGGCCCATACCAATTGCTTCAACAGGAATTCGTAGGCCGAGCCGAAGCGCTCCTTGGCCATCACGGCGGAAGCGCTGAAGATCATGACCAGTCCGATAAAAACCAGGATCGTGGTCACGGTGAACATCCAGCGGTCGACGCTGACGCGCTTGGCCATGGTGAATCCATTTCACCACGGAGACACGGAGACACGGAGGAGTTTCGGCTGTGGATTTCGGGCGGGGGATAACTGAGTTGGTTCCGTTGTGAAAACCGGCGAGCTCCTCCACCCCGTCAAGCCAACACCGGGCTTGCCGGGGGCCCCGGTGCGCTCGCCTGGACAGGCGAGGGCGGCTGTCCCTACGTCGATCTTGCCATCGCCAAGGAATGCACTACTTCTTTGAATACTTTGCCCCTATGCTCGTAGCTGCGGAACTGATCGAAGCTGGCGCAGGCCGGGGCGAGCAGAATCACGTCGCCCGGCGCGGCGGATTCGCTGGCGCGGCGGATGGCATTTTCCAGGGTTTCTGCGTGGACGATTTCGGCAGCGCCTTGAATTTGGGATTCGATCTTGGCGGCCGCGGCCCCTATGGTGTACACGCGCTTCACTCGCTGCCGCAACAACTCGTGGAGCACGGTGTAATCGCTGCCCTTATCCTTGCCCCCGAGAATCAGGTGAATGTTTGCCGGGAAAGATTCCAGTGCCTTGATCGTCGCGTCCACGTTCGTGGCTTTGGAATCGTTGTAGTAATCCACTCCCGCGACCCGGGCCACAAATTCCAGCCGATGCTCGACCGCTTTGAAGTTCCGGACGGCTTGGCGAATCTGTTCGGGCTGGCAACCGACGATCATGCCGATCGAGACTCCCGCCAGCACATTCTCCAGGTTGTGCGCGCCTTTCAGCGGCAATTCCGCCAGCGGCATAATCTCGCGTTCTCTGTGTCCGTCGCGGAAATAGAGGTGCGCGCCACGGGCAAAAGCTCCTTTTTCAACTTCCTTCTTTCGACTGAACCAGAACAACTGCGCGTGGGTGCGGTCCGACAATCCAGCGGTGGTGGGGTCGTCGGCGTTGAGGACGGTGAAATCATCCTGCCGTTGGTTCTCGAAGACGCGCGCCTTGGCGTTGACGTAATTGATAAACGTCTTGTGGCGATCGAGATGGTCAGGCGTAATGTTCAGGATCACCGCGATCCGCGGACGAAACTCGACGATCGTTTCCAGCTGAAAGCTGGACACTTCCAGCACGGTCCAGGTCGCGGGCCCGGCTCGATCCACCAGACCGATGGCCGGCGCACCGATATTCCCGCCCACCAGTGTGGAGAACTTTCCGGCGGCAACAATCTCGCCGGCCAACGAAGTGGTCGTGGTTTTGCCGTTGGCTCCCGTAATGGCAACGATCGGACCGGCCAGGAATTGCGCCGCAAGTTCGATTTCGCCGATGATCGGCTCTCCCAGGTTGCGCGCCAACGCCAGTTGCGGAGCATCGACGGCCACGCCCGGGCTGACGACGATCAGGTCTTGCCCGCGAAACGTGCGGTCGCCGTGGCCTCCGGTTTCGACCGTGATCCCATGCTCCAACAGGAGCAGGATTTCATCGCGAAGCTCGGTTTCGGGCTTCGAATCCGACACCGTAACCCGGGCGCCGCGCGACTTGAGAAAAAGAGCGGAGGCCACGCCAGACTTGCCGAGACCCACGACAAGGACGCGTTTGTTGTTGAGATCCATGAAATTCATTTCACCACGGAGACACGGAGGCACGGAGAAGAACTAAACAAAGATTTGGTTTTCTCCGTGTCTCCGTGCCTCCGTGGTAGATTCTTTATCTCAATTTCAGCGTGGTCAGCGCAAACAGCGCGAATACGAGCGATGCGATCCAGAAGCGCACAATCACCTTCGACTCTGACCACCCCAGCAGCTCGAAGTGATGGTGGATCGGCGCCATCTTGAAAATGCGTTTCTTGCGCAGCTTGTAGGAACCCACCTGCAGGATCACCGAGAGGCCCTCGATCACAAAAATCCCTCCGATGAACGGCAGCAACAGTTCCTGCTTGATCATAACGGCTACCGTGCCGATCGCGCCGCCCAGCGCCAGCGAGCCGACATCGCCCATGAACACTTCCGCCGGATGGGCGTTGTACCAGAGAAATCCAATGGAGGAACCGACCATGGCTCCGCAAAAGATGGTGAGCTCGCCAATCTGCGGCATGCGCTGCAATTCGAGATAGGTGGCAAACGTAGCGTGGCCGCTCAGGTAGGTGAGAACCGCGAGGGCGCCTGCCGCAATCACCGTACAGCCAATGGCGAGCCCGTCCAGACCGTCGGTCAGATTCACGGCGTTGCTCGAAAAAACAATCACAAGCACGACGAACACCACGAACGGCAGGAAGGCCAGCGGCCAGAGTTGAGGATGATGGGCCAATCTTTGGATGACCAGATCCGGGTGGAACTGCTTGAAGAAAGGAACCAGCAGCACGGTCGAGTATTCTCCGCGGTGCTGCAAAGCGATCAGTGCAATCGCAATCACGATGCTGGCCGCAGTCTGATAGCCCAGCTTGGCGCGCGCCGTGAGGCCGAGGTTGCGGCGATTCACGACTTTAAGATAGTCGTCGGCAAACCCGATCGCCGCGAAGGCCAGCGTAGCAAATACCGCGACCCAAACGAAGGGATTGCTCAGGTCGGCCCAGAGCAAGGTCGGCACCAGGATAGCAATCGCGATCAGCAGGCCGCCCATGGTCGGAGTGCCCGCTTTCTTCTGATGAGCCTGCGGACCCTCTTCGCGAATGTACTGCCCGATCTGAAAATCGCGCAGGCGCTGAATCACGATGGGCCCGACGATCAGGCCGGTAAAAAGAGCGGTCAGGCTGGCAAAGGCGGTGCGGAAGGTCAAATAACGAAAAATACGGAAGGGCGGAAAATAATGGAACAGCTTCAGATAGAGCAGCCAGTAGAGCAATCCGCCTCCGACAGCAGCTGTCAGCTCTCAGCTGTCAGCTCTCAGTTATTTGCTCCCTTTGCCTGGGGCATTGGGAATACCGATCTTTCTCTGCCACGTCTCCAGCGCCTTTTCCAGCTTCACTCCGCGAGACGCCTTCAACAATACAACATCGCCTTCGCGAGTTTCGCGGGCGAGCCACTCGCCAGCTTCTTCCGGCGTGGCGACGAACTCCGCTTTCAATCCCGCTTCGCCGGCCGCTTCCACCATCGGCTTCGCCAATCCCCGCACTCCAAGCAGGAAGTCGAGTTTACTACCGGCATGAACTCCTGCCATGTAACGTCCGCACTCGCGATGCAACTGCTCGCCGGTAGCCCCGAGTTCCAGCATTTCGCCGGCAATCACAATCCTGCGCCTGGCGGGCATGGCAGCCAGAATATCGATGGCAGCCATAAGCGCCTTTGGACTTGAATTGTAGCAATCGTACAGCACGGTGATGTTACCCACTTGGACGACCTGTCCGCGCTTGTCGGCGGGCTGAAGGGACGGCAGCGCGGCGGCGATCTCGGACGGAGTGATGCCGTGCTCCAGCGCAATGGCGGCAGCCGCAAGCACGTTGTACACATTGTGCTTGCCAAGCAGCGGACTGTGCACGGGCTGGCGCATTTCGCGGCTGACGAGATCGAAGCGGGTGCCTTCGGGTCCGAGAACCTCGATGTTTTCCGCTCGCACATCTGCTGGAACACATGCCGTCGGCTTCAGTCCAAACATCACCACCTTGCCCTTCAAATCGCGGCCGAACTGGCAGACATATTCATCGTCGGCGTTCAAGACTGCCGTGCCGCCGTGTGGCAGGGCTGCGATCAGCTCATATTTCGCGCGCGCGATACCGGCGATCGAGTCGAAGCTCTCCAGATGGACGGGGGCAACGTTGGTGACGACGGCCTGGTCCGGCAGAGCGATTCGGGCGAGGGCGGAAATTTCTCCCGCGTGGGACATTCCCATCTCAACTACCGCAAGGTCGTATTCAGGTTCGAGAGTCAGTAGCCCGAGCGGCAGACCAAAATGATTATTGAAATTCCCCTTGGTACGATGCACGCGATACTTGATCGCGAGCAGATGGGCCATCGCTTCTTTGGTCGTGGTCTTGCCCATCGAGCCGGTAACGGCGATGGCCGTTTTGCCCCACATTTTTCGCACTGCCGTCGCGAGCGTCTGCAGCGCGACTAGAGCGTCATCGACGGCCAGCAGGCCGGCGGGGTTGGAATAGCGCGCCAGTTGCCCTTTCTCGACCACCGCGGCTATCGCGCCCTGCCTCAGGGCTTGGGCCACGAAATCGTGACCGTCAAGGCGTTCGCCTTTGACCGCGAAGAACAGTTCGCCGGGCTGCACGGTGCGAGAATCGATGGAATATCCCTGGACCATGGCATGACCGTCGTATTGGCCGGTGGCAGCTTGGTCGGACGCTCCAATGAATTCGGCGATGCGAGCCAGAAGAAGTTTCATGCTGTCTTCCCCGCAGTGCCCGCTTTCTCGGCACTCTTGCAATCGTAGCCCAGGGCCAACAGACTCTCGCGCGCAACTTCCACATCGTCGAAGGGGATCGTTCCCTCTTTTGCGATCTGTAGCTTTTCGTGTCCTTTGCCCGCGAGCAACACGATGTCGCCGGGGGCTGCCTGTTGCAGAGCGAATGCAATGGCCTTGCGGCGATCGGGCTCGATGGAATACTTTGCACCAGATTTCTGCAATCCGACTAGCGCATCGTTCATGATGGCCAGCGGATCTTCGGAGCGCGGATTGTCGGAAGTGAGCACAACGAAGTCGCTGCCCATGCCCGCGGCCTCGCCCATCAACGGACGCTTGGCGCGATCGCGATCGCCGCCACATCCGAAAAGCGTGATCACCTTGCCCTTGAGCCCGGCGCGGGCTACAAAATCGCGAGCCTGTACGGTGAGGTTGCGGAGCGCGTCATCGGTGTGCGCGTAATCTACGACCACGGTAAAAGGCTGGCCGCAATCGACGCGCTCAAAGCGGCCGGGAACGCTGGCGAGGTTGAAGATTCCTTTAGCGATCGCCTCGGCCGAACAATCGCGCGCATAGCCCGCGGCAGAGGCTGCGAGCACGTTGTACACATTCACATTGCCGATCAGCGGAGACCACATGGCGATCTTGCCCGAGGGCGTATCCATTTGAAAACGAGTTCCCCGCGGCGTGATCTCGACGGATTCGGCATGGAAGTCGCCGGATGCGAGACCATAGGAGAGCATCAGCGCGCTCTTATTCTTGCAGAGCTTGAATAGCTGGCGGCCATATTCGTCGTCGATGTTTAGAACGGCGGCGCGCGGCGGCTCCGTTCCGCAACCTTCGAAAAGTATCTGCTTGGCGCGGAAGTACGCTTCCATGGTGACGTGGTAATCGAGATGGTCGCGCGTGAGATTCGTGAATACGGCCACGTCAAAAGGAATTCCGAAAACGCGCTGTTGTTCGAGCGCGTGCGATGACACTTCCATCACCGCTTCGGTGACTCCCTGGCCCAGGCCCTCCGACAAAAGGCGGTTCAGTTCCAGCGCTTCCGGCGTGGTGTGCGGAGCTGGAAGAATCTTCCCGGCAACGTGATATTCGATGGTTCCGACCAGCGCCGTCTTACGTCCGGCCGCTTGGAATATGGATTCGATTAGGAACGCGGTCGTGCTCTTTCCGTTGGTGCCGGTGATTCCCGTGTTCGCAATTCGCTCGGCAGGACGCTTGTAGAAATTCGCGCTCAGGCGAGCTAGGGCACGGCGTCCGTGCAGGACTTGCGCCCAGGCAACTGCGGGGCGCGGCGTTTCGGCCGGAGAGTCGGTAACTACGGCAACCGCGCCGGCCGCGATGGCTTGATCGATGAACCGATTGCCGTCGCTGGTCTCGCCCTTCATGGCGACAAAAACCGTTCCGGGGCACACCCGCCGGGAATCGTATTCGACCCCGGCAACGCCCGGGTTCCCGCTCTGGGAGAGGACCTCGGCGCCTTGCAGGAGTTGTTGAAATGTCATTGGAGTGATTATAAATAGCCGGCTGCGTTATCCGGCGCTACGAGACGAGAGCTTGAACCACGGGGTACACAGAGGTACACGGGGGAAACCTTATCTCTCGAAACGCACTGTGATGCGCGATCCCGCCGCAACGTGCGCACCGGGCAAGGGTGACTGCTCTTTCGCGGTCCCGCTACCTATGGCGTCGAGGTCTAGTCCTACGTCCTGCGCAGCCTCCAGGGCAACTCGCAGATTCTTGCCCAGAAACGACGGGACCTCGATCCCTCCTTCTTCCACGTCTAGGACCACCGTGCCGCTGGCGGGCAATTTCTGCCCGGGTGGACTTTCCGATTGAGTGCCCTTGGAACTTGTTGCCTGCGTACCTGCAGCGACGGTCATCGGTGCGGTCTGCGCGGCGGGAACGATCTGGGCGCCAATCGCGCCCGGCTTAGCCGCGGCTGGAAGGGCGGGCATTTCATTGGCCTCGACCATGTCCAAGCTGGCCCCCAGATGATCGGGCGAGCTCTCTTCCAGACTTGCGTCAGGGACATTGCGGCGCGCGAGCAGGACCTGGCGGCTGGGCGAAAGCTGCACGTCGTGCGGCACGTGCAGATACTCAAGCGCCTGTTGCATGATCCGCTGGAAGACTGGCGCGCAGACCTGGCCTCCCTGGTGCAGGCCAACGGCGGAGTCGAGGATCACCACCACTGCGAGTTGCGGATCATTGATGGGAGCAAATCCGGCGAAAGACCCGACATACTTCGTCTTCGAATAAGCACCCGTGGCTGGATCCACCTTCTGGGCAGTTCCAGTTTTTCCCGCCGAACTGTAGCCCTCAAGAATGGCTCTGCGTCCGGTGCCATGCAGCACCACTCCTTGCAGCATCTGGCGCATCTCGGCCGCAGTCAGAGATGAAATCACTCGCGTCCCCGCAGCGGATTGGAAGGCGATGGTTTGCGGAGTATTCTGCGGCTCGATTGTGCCCGCTACAATGCGCGGCGGAACGCGCACGCCGTCATTGGCAATCGTGGAGATCAGGGAAACCAGTTGCAGCGCCGAAATGCCGATCTCCTGGCCCATGGAAATCGCCGCGATCGAAACCTTCGACCAGCGATCCACCGGCTTCGTCATGCCGCGGGTTTCGCCGGGAAGTTCGATTCCGGTTTGCTGGCCGAATCCGAAGGCGCGAATGTATTTGTAGAGGCGGTCGTCGCCGAGCCGCAGCGCAACTTTGATGGCGCCGACGTCGCTCGACTCGGCGATGATGTCCGCCACGGACAACATGCCGTGCGGCTTGCTGTCGCGGATACGCATTCGGTTGATGACGATCGATCCCATCTGACAGTCGAACATTTCGTCGGGGCGCGTGACTTTCTCTTCCAGGCCGGCGGAGATGGTCACCATCTTGAAAGTCGAGCCCGGCTCGTAAATGTCGCTCACCGCGCGGTCTTTGAGGGTCTCGTTGTTAATTTCCTTCCGGATATTGGGATTGAATGTGGGCCGGTTGGTGAGCGCCAGAATCTCGCCGGTGCGGGGATTTTCCACAATCGCCGTGCCGGCAATGGCGTGCGTCTCTTCCATCCCGCGATCGAGTTCCCGTTCGGCGATGTATTGGATATTCTGGTCAATGGTGAGGACCAGGCTATTCCCAGCTTCAGGTTCCTTTTCAACGCTGGCAAACCAGCGCTTGCGCGCGTCGACGGAAATCATCAGCTTGCCGGGCTTGCCCTGCAATTGCTGGTTGAATTGCCGCTCCAGGCCGCTCAGACCCTGATCGTCGGTGCCAACGTAACCGAGAATTTGCGCTGCCAGTTCGCGTTTTGGATAAAAGCGCTTGGGCTCTTTTTGGAAATGGATACCTTGTAGATTCAGCGCGCGGATGCGATCGATCTCTTCGGCGTCGGCCTTTCTTGCCACCCAGCAGAAAGTCTTGTGGGCGCGGCAGTCCGCGAGCACGACGCGGGGATCGTCTTTGGTGATGCGCGTAACCAGGCTGATGGTGTTGGCGAGATCGGGAGCTTCCGAGGGCACGACGAAGGCCGAGTCCACCTGGATCGACATCGCCAACTCACGTCCGGCGCGATCGTAGATGATGCCGCGTTTCGCGGAAAGATCGAAGCTGCGCTGCTGCTGGTGCTGGGCGCGGCGCATAAAGTCGCCGTAGCAGAAAACCTGCAGATAGATCAGCCGCAGACAGATCGCCAGCAACCACAGGCACAGCCATCCAGACAAGGCGTAGAGCCTGAATCTTGCGTCGTTCGAAGAGGTGCTTGCCGCCACTTCCAGTCCTCAGAAACTTTCGGCGGCCCCGGAGAGCCGCCGCGAAATAGCTGATTTCCCGTAGAGACGCGGCTTGCCGCGTCTCCCGCCGCAGAGTGAGACGGGGCAAGCCCCGTCTCTACAGAACTATCTCGCCGACACGACCGCAACCGGAGTCACGCTGGCCATTACCGGCGTCGCGGCATCGCTGACGGCATCCATGCGAAGCACTTGCCCGGGCTCTGGCGATTGCAGACCCAGTTTGCGCGCCATCAGGTCTATACGCTCCGGATCGCGCAGCGACGCCTCTTCCAGGCGCAGGGCCCGGTTCATTTCCCTAAGACCGTCACGGTCGGACCGCAACTGCTCGATCTTGTACCCGTATTCAATGGAGCGAAAATGCTGCAGCGCGTATCCCATGACCAGCAGGAACAGGCAACACAAGGCCACTCCGAAGAACTTCATTTCGCGCGCGCGGCGCGGGTCTTCGACCTTCACCAGACGCGAGTTATCGATAGTCTTGCGGAAGTAAATCTCCGGGGTCCCGAGCCAGCAGGACCTGCGCCGACTCGAAGGAATTGCGCTTTGCATGGCCATGGCGCTCATGATTTATGCCACTCCAATAAATTTGGAATTGTAGTCTCGGGTTTCCTGAACGGAAGCGAACCAGGGTTCGTCAACCAACGTTCCGGCGAACATCGGTTCGACAACCAAGGAATCATCGATCAAGCGTTCGCAGGGCAATGCTCGGTTCGACTGCGCTGTCCGTTCCGCGCGCTCGACCGTCGCGATCAGATCTTCTATCAGGGTGCCGGTAAATTTCATTTCGAACGTCCAGTTTTTCTTCTCCGGATGCGGCCTTGTTCTGTTTTTCTTGGCCGCTCCGGGAAAACTCCACCACAGAGTTTCTTCTAAAATCTTTACCCGGCACGTCTCACCATCACCGCACCGGGAGCCCGGCAGTTTCTCCGGGGCAAACTAAAGTCGACCAACTCAAACTTTTTCGGCGGCGCGCATCTTGGCGCTGCGCGACCGCGGATTGCGATCGATCTCTTCCTCGCTGGCCGTCACCGGCTTCTTGGTCAGCAGCCGGTACCAGCCCTGCTTCGCACCGTCGCGAAGGGCATCCTTGACGATCCTGTCTTCGAGCGAGTGAAAGCTGATCACCACCAGCCTTCCGCCCGGCTTCAGCACTGTGGGCGCCGTCTCCAGCAGTGCTTTCAGATCGTCCAGTTCACGGTTTACGAAGATTCGGAGAGCCTGAAAGGTTCGGGTCGCCGGATGAATCCGCTCATGTTTCATTGACCGGGCCGCGGCTGATATCACTTCGACAAGTTGCTTCGTCGTGCGTATCGGCCGCGACCGGACAATGGCTCTGGCGATTCTCCGCGACCTCCTTTCCTCACCGAATTCGTAAATCACATCGGCTAGCTCACGCTCGTCGATGTGGTTTACCACTTGTTCGGCGGTCTCGCCGGACATCGGGTTCATCCGCATGTCCAGCGGTCCTTCCGCCTGAAAACTAAATCCGCGCGCCGGGTCGCCGAGTTGCAAACTGCTCACGCCCAGGTCCGCCATCATGCCGTCCATGGATGCGGGAGCGATGTCGTTCGCCCACTTCCGCAAACGATCCATGAATCAGCGTGATCTGCGGCCAGCTCGCCATCCGACGGCGATGGCCGTCAACTGTCTGCGCGGGTCCGTTCCAGCGCCGCCGGATCCTTATCGAAGCCAATCAAATGTCCCGGTGCGCCGAGGCGTCTTGCGATTTCGTAACTGTGCCCGCCCAAGCCCACCGTGGCATCCAGATAAGTTCCGCCACGCTTTACGGCTAGAAAATCGATCGCTTCTTTTAAAAGAACCGGAACATGGCCAACCTCCCCATGCCCACCCCGCTCGGGGGTGTGGATTGAATCTGAATCCGTTTCCACTAGATGCCCAGTTCGTCGAGCGTCTTGGTGTCTTCATCCGTGAAGGCCTGCTCGCTGATCTCCTTGCGGAACGCTTCCAGGTTCCTCACTTCCAGGTAGGTCAGATTGCCGAGCACTGCCACTTCCCCGCGAATCTGCGCCGACTCACGCAGGATCTGCGGAACCAGCAGGCGCCCCTGCCCGTCCATCTCCACGACCTGCCCGTAATAGTTGACGCGATTCAAGAACTTCTTCTTCGTCGGGTTGTAAGTGGATAGCGCAGCCAGCTTCTGCTCGATCCGCTCCCATTCCTCGAAGGGATACACTTGAGCAACAATTCCATCGAGACTCGTGATGTAAAATTTCTGGGCATATTTCTCGTCGATCACGCGCTTGAATTCGGCCGGGACTTTTAACCGTCCTTTTTCGTCGACGCGCGCTGGATGATTTCCGCGAAACATGTGTCGGGCTCGCTATTGGGGTCCGTTTTACTTATGGCTGCTACCACAGCCACTACGACGAGGGAGGTAGAAGCGGTCACAAAAGCAGTGGATTCGGGTTCGTTGGGTCGTTTTTTTTCGGTGTCAGTCTCGCAAATCACTGGCGCCTCGAAACTTACGTTTACGCCCACAACCTCTAATAATTAGTCCACTTTCAACCACTTTTGTCCACATCCTACGCCTAAATCGTTTGTTGTCAACAAGAAAGTTTCAGGTTGAGACTTTGGTAAGGGACTCAAGGTACAAAACGCGAAATGTTGCGGTTAACCATCAAGGTGACCACTAGGGCTTGTGTTTAGAAAAGTGGTTCGGCGAAGGTGGAATTGTAAATTTTTCGCTTGCAGTCGATTCTTCCAGCCCCGCTAGGGAGCCCAAGGCGGCGCGTTCGGGTGACAACCTTGGCAGTGATTGAGCGGGAAAGCGACCTTTCCGTGGCAAGCACCGCAGTATCGCCCTTCGATATTAGAGAACATCGAGAAGTGAATCGTTTCTTTCTGGGCGGTCGGGAATATTTCGGGATGGCAGAGTTCACAGCCGTTCCAAATGGAATGCTTCTCGTGCGAGAACGTGACAGGGTGGACCCACGGATAAGCGGTCACGACAGAAAGATCTTGCCGGTTCTGCATTTTCGGTTTTCCGACGGATAAACCTTCAACAAAATCGGCTGGTTTGATGACTCCAGATTTCTCCGCTGCCTCCCAATTCACACCGTAAACGCCTTTCGGAAGTTTCGCAGTGAACTTTTTGTACTCGTATTTCCTAACGCCCTTCTTGCCCACAGAATGGCACCGGTTGCACTGCTGGTCGTTGCTGTTGGGGGTATCGGAGCAGGCGGGGAAGATGGTCTTTCCCTCGAACACCTTCTTCCCATCGTGGCAGGCACCGCAATGGAAACCTTCGCGGTTGGTGCGCGCGGTGATGCCGGTAGCCTTCGCCTGCATGGCAAAGCCGACATCGACATGGCAGAGCCGGCACGTGAACATGGACCGGTGCAGCCAATGATCAAACACGACAGGGCCGGGTCCAGTCTTGGAGTTGTCGAGAATCACCTTGCCATACTCGGACGGTGCGGGCGCAGGTTTGGGCAAATAGATCTGGGCGGACACGATATTCCCCAGGAGTAAAACTCCCCAGACCAGCACGAGCGGGAGAAGCCCGCCTTTATTTTTTCTCTTTCTTTTTTTCATCGAGCACGTAGGCATAAAGGCCTCGGCACATTCGTAGTCGTCCCAGGTACACCTTTTTTCGTGATTCGTCGAGCTTCTCAATTTGCGGCCGTAAACTGTCGCACCTTCGAATCAGATCGGTGAGTTCCTCCGGCGAGAAGGACATGGCATCCTGGGTCTTTCCGCAGACGTCATCGAACTCCTTGCGCCAAGTTTCCTGCGCCGGACTTGCGGGCGCGGCAGGCGACTGGGGCGCACCCATGGCACGCACGCCGCAGAAGGCAGCAAGGCCCAGGAACAGCAGCACGGTGATGATCGTCGCCTTGAACTTCGTGTTGAAGAACATAGACGCCTCGATTCAGGGTTCTACCGGCTTGGAATGGCAGCGCTGGCAATCCGCCAAAGGAAATGCCACTTTGGTATGGCACACGCCGCAGGACTTTCCTTCGGTGATTTCGACCATCGTGTAATGCGAGGTGCCCTTTTTCACGCCCACGAATATCTCCGGGTGGCAGAGTTCGCATCCATTCCACACCGTATGTTTCGTATGGGAGAAAATGATGTCCGGCATTCCCTCAACCTTCGGGTTGAGCGTGAAATCCTTCTGCACGACAAGGGGATTTCTTTTTATGGAGACACCCTCAAGAAGAGCCGACGGCTTGATGAGTCCCAACTCTTCCGCTTTTTCCCAATCCAGCCCATTGCCGAAGCGCTGTTTGGGAAGCGGTTCACTGAATTCGAAAAAGTCGTGATCGGAGGCGACCTTCAGCCCGTAGGAGTGGCAGCGCTCGCATCTCTTCGTGTCTGCCGCAGTCGCGTGCTCGGAGCAGGATTGGAAGACGGTTTTTCCATCCACGACCCTCGTTCCGTTATGACAGGCGCCGCAGTAATAGCCGTGAGCGTTGTCCGCGGCCGTGATGTCGGTGGTTCCGGCCTTCATGGCAAAGCCGACATCCACGTGACAGACTCGGCAGGTGAACTTTGAACGGTGGATCCAATGTTCGAAGACGACGGGTGCAAGGCCAGCTTTTTCGGAATAGTTTCTAATGATGACCCGGCCGTACTCGTAAGGAAGCGGTCTTCGCTTCTTGATGCCGGTTTGGGATGAAGCTGAACCGTGAAAGACTAGCATCACCGCCAGCGCAACGAAGATTATCTTGTTCACCGAGACCTTGTTCATCGAAATCCTCCTCCCGATTGAACTGCGCGGATCGCAGGTCGACTCCGCCGGCCAATCGAGCGTCGCTGCCAGGAGCGGTCCCTGGCGACGCCTGACACTAAGCCCTCTTTATGATTGCCTTTCAATCAGATTGGCGCAGTGACTGTAATCACCGTACGACGTGAGAAGGGGCGCGACTGGACGGGCGAGGCGCCCGTCCCTCCATCGTTATCACTGGTTACGCGGTTACCTTACTAGGGATTCCGCGGAATGACCCGCTGGAGTACACTTGGGCGGAATTGGAGCCAACACAAACAGGGGGCACAATGAGGCTGAATACGACTCGGGTGTGGCTGGGTGGTATTGCCGGCGGTGTGGTGTGGAACGCATGGGGCTTCTTTATTCAGACGCGACAGACCCCGTTCTACGAGGCCATGCAGAAGCAAGGGTTGTTCCTCAAGGAATCGCGCTATCCATTTTTTGTTGCGCACTGGCTGGCTCTGGTGTTCGTGATGTCGATTCTCATCGCGTATCTCTACGCGTGGAGCCGCGCCACGGCCGGCGCCGGACCGAAGACGGCGGTCAAAATCGGGATGATCGTGGGATTCTGCGCGGGTGTGCCGGGCAACTTTGCGCAAGCTGCCTGGTCGCCGGTTCCGCGCATAATGCCGCTCGGATGGATGCTGGAAATGTGGATAGGCGCGATCCTGGCTGCGGTGGTCGCGGGGTTCTTGTACAAAGACAAATCCTAATCTGGCGATAAGCGCGGGCTGGGCGGAACGCCCCAACCGGTTCGTATCAGGGCATGCCTTCAGGCATGCCGAAAGCGCTGGGTCACGGGAGCGCCTTCAGGCGCTGAGGCAGGAGATCGAAGTGTCGCGACGACGGCCCCTGAAGGGGCCTCCGATTTCGAAAACCTTGGCATCGCTAAAGCAATGCCCTGATACGAAGCCTTAATTCTCCCGCGCCTGAACCTATTTTGCGGGTTCCACGAAAACGGCCGTCCCATAGGCAAGAACTTCCGTGACGCCCTGCATCACTTCGGTGGCGTCGTAGCGGGCGCCGACGACGGCGTTCCCTCCGATTTGCGCCGCGTGCTGTAACATCAGGTCGAAGGCTTCGACCCGCGTCTTTTCGCATAGATTGGTCAGCAACGTGATGTTGCCGCCGACCAGAGTCTGCAACCCGGCTCCAATGGTTCGGAAAATCGACCGGGAGCGCACCGTGATACCGCGCACCACGCCCAGCGTGCGCACTACACGAAAGCCGTCGAGTTCAAACTGCGTGGTCACCATGTTGTGGGCAACCATTCCTGCGCCTGCTGGATAATTGCTCATTGCTCCTCCGGAAAAACTCGTCGCTGTAAACGCTTCATTCTAATTCAGAGTTGATCGCAATTACTCGAACGCGATCATGTTCCGCTTTCGCTCTATATAATGGTCTTCTTTCTTGGAGGCTTCATGGTCTCGCGCCGCCGCTTTCTGCAAACCGGTTCCCTCGCTGCCGGCGTCAGCGCCGCCTGGCCCGTGCTCGCGCGTGCGGCCGAAGGCGATCAACCTCTGCCGCCAGCCATCGCCGATCTTCGCACCCTCAGCGGAGAAGCGAAGCCCATCACCACCGAAGAACGCGTGGAGCGTCAGGAAAAAGCCCGCAGCTTGATGCGTGACAATAACCTGTCCGCCATCCTGCTCGCCCAAGGCACATCGCTTGCTTACTTCACCGGCATACGCTGGGAGGGCGGAGAGCGTCTCTTTGCCATGGTATTGCCCGCCAAGGGCGAAGCGTTTTACGTGGCTCCTGCATTCGAGGAAGGCCGGGCGCGCGAGCAGATCGCGCAAGCTCCCGATGGCGGTAAACCCGATCTCCGCATTTGGCAGGAGGATGAGAGCCCCTATGCCCGCGTTGCACAGGGACTCACCGACCGCGGGATCGCGAGCGGCACGGTGGGAGTCGAGGAGACGGCGAAGTTTGTGTTCTGCGACAACCTGCGAAAGGCCGCGGCCAGCGCCATATTCACCAGCGCCACCCCGGTCACCGCCGGATGCCGCATGATCAAGAGCCGGCACGAAATCGATCTGATGCAGCTGGCGTCGAAGGTCACGCTCGCCGCCTACGAAGCAACTTATCGTTCGATGAAAGTAGGCATGACACAGCGGGATCTGGGAATCCTACTGGAAGAGGCGCACCGCAAACTGGGATTCGAGGGCGGCGCGGATGTACAAGTCGGTGAGTTTTCGGCTTTTCCGCACGGCTCCGTTGCGCCGCAGGGCATAAAAGAAAGCACCATCGTGATGATCGACGGTGGCTGCTTGGTGGAAGGCTATCAGTCCGACATCACACGAACGTTTGTACTCGGCAAAGCCAATGACAAGATGAAGCAAGTCTTCGACATCGTACATCGAGCCCAGAGCGCCGCGCTGGCGGCAGCGAGGCCTGGCGCAGAAGCCGGGTCGGTGGATGCCGCCGCACGCAAGGTCATTACCGGTGCGGGCTACGGTCCTGATTACAAATACTTCGCGCACCGCCTCGGACATGGCATAGGCATGGACGGCCACGAGTGGCCGTATCTAGTCCGCGGCAACTTAACGAAGCTTCAGCCGGAGATGACTTTCAGCGATGAACCGGGCATTTACATCCGCGGGGAATTCGGAATTCGTCTAGAGGACGACATGCACATCAAGGAAGACGGAGCGGAATTGTTCACTCCGCAGAGCCCGTCTCTGGAGAATCCGTTTGGGAAAGTATAGGGCTGGGTTCGATACTCGGATTCACGGTTTCAGCGGCGAGCTGTAATGGGAACAAAGCACGCGCCAGCCATTCCCAACCTTTACCCAGACATCGGTCATCCGGTCGTGGTACTCGTAAGGCTTGTGGTTCGACTGTCCCCGCTCGTGATAGGCCCCGGTCACGACGGCGATGTTGCCGCGAATCCGCACACGGAGGTCCGACAATTCGGCGACTTCCACGTGAACCGATGAGTCGGCGCTATGCGTGATATAGCCCGCTTTGCTGTAGGTGCTGCCATCCTCCACCGTAATCACAAAATCTTCGGTCAGAAGTGACGAGAGAATGTCAATGTTTCGTTCTTTGTACGCTTCGGCCCATTTCTCTTCCAGCTTTCGAACTTGCGAAGCGGCGGTCGCCGGTTCTTGCGCAGACAAGCGAATCGTTAGACAAACGAGCAGACAGAAAGCCAGCCTCGACGCCATGCGGTTTCTCATGACTTCTATGTCATATCAGATTGGTCAGTTATGACAAGTTCCTTCTGTGGCCCCTCGTGAGCGTTGGCCGTAGAAGCGCGCTCGTGTCCCGCAACTCACTCCACCACCCATTCCCGCAAGCGCCGCAGCAGTGATGCCGGCGCTTCCGCATCCAGCACCACCAACCCGTCCTGATACTGGCGGGAATAGATGCGGGCGCCGGCCTGCAACTGGGCCAGCAGCTTGCCCTCGTTTTGCGGGACGCGCAAGCGAACGCGGCGGGGGCGGTCGGCTTCGAGCAGGGCATCGACGCGATCGAGTAGAGTGCTGAGTCCGATCCCCTTCGCCGCGGAGACGTGGATGGTCGCATCGTTGTCACGCGGATCGCTGTCGCGCAGCGACTCGCGCTGCTTAGGAGGCAACAGATCGATCTTATTCATCACCCGCAGCCGCGGCTTCTTGTCGGCCTCGAGTTCCTTCAGGACGCTTTCGACTTGCACGTCCTGCTCGCCGGAAATGGGGCTGCTGGCATCCGAGACCTGGATGATCAGCGTGGCGCGCTGCACTTCTTCGAGCGTGGCGCGGAACGCCGACACCAGCGTATGCGGAAGATGCCGGATAAAACCCACCGTATCGGAGAACAGAACTTTGCGTTTCGATGGCAGTTCAGCGCCTCGGATGGTGGGATCGAGCGTGGCAAACATGCGCGACGACGCCACAACATTCGACTGGGTAAGGGCATTGAACAGCGTGGACTTTCCCGCGTTCGTGTATCCCACCAGAGCCACCGTGGCCACCGGAACCGATTCGCGCCGTTGCCGCTGTTGCGCCCGGATGCGGCGCACATTTTCGATTTGCTGCTTGACGTGCCGCACGCGGCGGGAAATCTTGCGCCGGTCGGTCTCCAGTTGCGTTTCGCCCGGTCCGCGAGTGCCGATGCCGCCGCCGAGCTGCGACATCTCCACGCCGCGTCCCGCCAGCCGCGGAAGCATGTACTCAAGCTGGGCCAGTTCCACCTGCAACTGGCCCTCACGAGTGCGGGCGTGCCGCGCGAAGATATCGAGAATCAGTTGCGTACGATCGATGACACGGGTATGGACGACGCGCTCAATATTGCGTTGTTGCGAAGGCGAGAGGTCGTGATCGAACAGAATCACATCCGCGGAAACCGAAGCCGACGCGCCCGCAATTTCCTCCAGCTTGCCCTTGCCGATCAGCGTGGCAGGATCAGGCCGGTCCTTCCGCTGTGTGAATTCGCCGGCGATTTCGGCGCCCGCGCTCGTCGCCAGTGCGCGGAGTTCGTCGAGCGAGTCTTCGGAAGTGAAATCGGCGCTGAAAACCGGGGAATCCGGGGGCAGGGACGATGACGAAGCGGCCACGCTCGTGGCGTGATCGCGCGCTGCCTGAGCCCCCGATGTGATGCCCGCAGAACTTGTCTTCCCGGAATGGCCAGCGTGGCCTCGGGTGCGAAACTCCACCCCCACCAGGAAAGCACGTTCCCGCCGCTCCGATGGATTCAGCAGGGTCTTGGGCTCTTTCCGCGAACTTCTTCCTGAGCTTCTTCCTGAACTATCGCGGCTGCCCACTCTGGAGTTATCTCGGCGCAAGCAAACTCACTTCATCCTTCGGTGCCGGAAGCGGAGCTTGGGGCCGCCGCCTCCCCGTGGGACTCCACTGCCACCGGCTTCGCTTCTGCGTGGCTGTGGGCTCCGCGCGCGATGACGACCGTCGAAATCGCGTGTTTGAAGATGAGCTGTTCCTGGCTGCCGGTTTCGAGGACCACCGAATACTTGTCGAAGGATCGGATACGGCCCGTCAGCTTCACTCCGCTGACCAGATAGATCGTAATATTGTGCCGTTCCTTTCGTGCCGTGTTGAGGAAGGAATCCTGAATATTCTGTTGTGCCGGCTTGGCTTCCATTTGCCGATCTCCTTTATGCTTGCGGGTGCGATGCTGCGCCATGAGCTTAGGGAGGGCAGTTGGCGGCAGCTCGGTTCCTGTCGGCTCTTACAATACGGCCTTGTCTCGCGCTTTTCAACTTCCGGGCGAACAATTTTTCACCACAGAGTCACAGAGACACGGAGAAAACCTTGAACCTGGAAAAACCATAAGGGGAGAGTTTTGCCAAGCAGTAGGTTTTCTCCGTTTCTCTGTGACTCCGTGGTGAAGAAAAGGCAAATTCGGACACGCCCAGAGCGTCGGCCGGGTTTCATTTCCCGCGCCCGCCATCTACAATCGTCGCTGCCGGAGCAGAATTTCAGAATAGGAGCCCTGACCTTGACCGATATCACCTTCCCCACCGACTTCAACACAAACTTTCTGATGCTGTTTCGTTGGCTGCATTTTGTCGGCGGCATCACCTGGCTCGGCCTGCTCTTTTTTTTCAATCTGGTCAACATTCCCTTCATGAAGGAACTCGATCCCCCCACCAAAGGTAAAGTCCTGCCCAGCCTGATGTCTCGGGCGCTGTGGTGGTTTCGCTGGGGATCGGTCGTCACCGTGCTGACGGGCCTGGCCTACTGGGGCAGCATCGTCGGCTCCGACGCCAGAAACGGCGGTGTAACTCCCGCCGGCCCCATGGGATCGTTCTTCGTGATCTGGACCGCCGCCTGGGCCTTGATGTATGCCTGCCAGATTCCCGGCAAGGGTCCACTGGACAAGTGGCCGGTGCTGGCGGCGATTTACACCGTCATCGTGGTCGCCGCCTCCTGTCTGTTTCTGCGCCTCAACGATCATGGCTGGGAGGGCAATCGCCTGCTCGCCATCGGCTTGGGCGGCGGGGTGGGTTGGGTCATGATGCTGAACGTCTGGGGAGTAATCTGGCGCGCGCAGAAGAAGATCATCCGGTGGACCGCCGACAACGCGGCCAATGGCACGCCGATGCCCGACAAAGCAAAATATCTGGCGCGGCAGTCCTTCCTTACGTCGCGTGCGAACTTCGTGCTGTCGTTCCCCATGCTGTTCCTGATGGGCGCGGCCAGCCACTATCCCATGTTTAGTAGATAGTGTTCGGAGGCGGTGTTTAGGAGATCGCCAATACAATGCGCGAGTTCCCAAAAATCCTTAGCGGTTACGAATGGGGGCCATGAAAGCGCTCGCCATCACCTCACCTCGATTAGGTTGTGAGGAGGGGTTCCCCTCCAAGTGAGCGCGCCTGCCGGGCACACAAAAAAATCGGGGGAGCCCGTAGGCTCCCCCGAGTACTTCAGTAGACCTTGTACCGTTAGAAGGTCAGCTTCAACCCGAGTTGGATATTCCGGCGTTCGTCCGTGGGCTGTCCGGGCTGCCCATAGATGCCGCCCTTCTCGGTCTGAATATTCGCAGTTAACGGGGCGACGACGCCGCCTACTGGCACGCTCTCATAGATTGAGGTGTCCAGATTAAGAATGTTGATGTAGTTGTTGTGGTGATTGAAGATGTTGTACATCTCCGCCCGGAACTGCATCTGGAAACGCTCCGTGATCCTGAAATTCTTGAAGAAGTTCATGTTTATGTCCCAGAACTTGGGTCCAAAGAACCCGTTTCGCCCGGGATAGCCTTGGCCGTTAGTGGTGTACGTGCAACCGGCGTGATACAGCCCGGTGCAGGTCGGTAGGCCTAACGTAAGGCCTTCGTTGGTAACGCAAAGACTTCCCGGGTCCTGCCCAAGGGACGGATCGCAGGCACTAGTCGGCAGCGAGATGTAGTTAAATACATTGGGGCTTCCTGCGGAAACCGAGGAGCCAGTCTTTGGGAGCCCAGTGGTAAGCAATTGCGGGCAGTTTTGACCGTTGAAATTCCAGCAGTCATAGAGGGTAAACGGCGCACCTGAACGTAGGTTGAGGTTGCCGCCCAATCCCCACCCGCCGAGGGCTGCACCGGCAAACCCCTTGCCGCTTTTCATCCACGGGAGCTCCCAGCTTCCGGTGAGACTAAAGCGGTGGCGAATGTCGAAATCGGCGTTGCCGTAGTTGAGCTTCGCATTGAAGGGGTCCAGATACCCAAGGCCGTAGAAGCTGGCGGGTCCGTCGCTAAACGTGGAGGAGAGGTTGTCCAGCGCGTGCGACCACGTGTAGTTCGCGCCCAGATTAACGCCCTTGGACAAGAGGTTGTTGACCCTCCACCCCACATTCAAACCGTTGTAGTGGCTGTACCCATTGTCACTGCGGTAGTTCATGCTGCCGTACTGGAGGTTGAGGCGGTTGCCGAAGAGGTAGGCGGGATTGCCTAAGGACGTTCCATCGCCCAGGAACGTTCCACCAGTAGCCCCGAGGTTGATGTTGGCGATGTCGTAGAGGTGGATATCGTGAGATCCGGAATACGCAATGGAGAGAAGGGAGTTGCGGGTGGTCTGGCGCTCAATCGAAAGATCCCAAGTTTCGGCGTACGAGGGCTTCATGTTCTGGTTGATTGCCCGCTGGCTGACTCTTGGAAAGGGCTTCGAGACTCCCGAACCCGCCAGTGGACCGGCATTGTCGGTGTACACCGGCATTGACGTGACGTCCACGCCCTCTGTCAAGTTGATCACGCCGTAGGCGGGGGGATTCTGGATCGAGTTAAAGGTTACGTTGCCGAAGTTACGCTCGTAGCCGATGCTGTATCCGCCGCGCAGGCTGGTCTTGCCGTCGCCGAACACGTCCCAGGCGAAACCGACACGTGGCCCGAAGCCCTTGTTATAAGGCTTCCAGAACACGCCTCCGTCCTTGGCAAGTTTGACAGAACCGTTGCGAATCTGATCGAAGATGTCGCTCCCCGTACCCAACACAAAATTGGAGTCGAGAGCCGTATTCGCATTGTGCTGGACGCCATAGTACTCCCAGCGCACTCCCAGGTTGACGGTGAAGCGAGGTGTGACCTTCCAGGAGTCCTGGACGTAGGCTGCGAAATCGTTGTAGTGATAGTTACGCTCAAAGCTCGGTGGCCCGACCGGCAGCGTCAGCGTGCAGGCTGGAGTCACTTGCTGGACACCCTCCCCATTGTAAGCGCAAGGGAACTCGCCCTGCGGATATATTGCGCCCGAGAACTGGTAAATATTGCCCGAGATCAGGTTGGCGAGCCCTGAATCCAAGTTCGTCCCCAAGAGTTCAACCGCACCCTCGTAGGCGCCAAATATGCGGTTGTCGCGAATATGAATGGCTTGGAACCCCGCCTTGAACTGATGTTTACCTTTGACAAAGGAGAGGTCATCGTAAAACTGGTAGAGGTTCTGCGGTCCACCGAAGGGAATGGAATTGCCCGGGGTTGTCTGGCTGTAGCCCGGAAACACTAACGCGGATCCGCCCACTGCCGGGAGATTGTTAGACGTGTACAGGGTTGGGCCTACGGGAGCGCTGCCGAAGGGTTGGACAGGTCCATTCAGCCGGTTGTAAATCACCTTGGCTGTGTCCACGAAATTCGAGCTGAACACGTGATTGATGCTGAACGTGTAGTTCTGATCGAATGATTTCTGTCCGGTGTCATAGCCGGCGTAGGGACTGGAGTCAACGGTGCCGGGGAAATCTAGTTCGTGATACCCGGCATAACGTCCGGTGATGGTCGTCTTGCTCGAGAGGTTGAAGTCAATCTTGGCTACTTCATCCCAGGTATTCTGCGGAAGCCCCCCGCCTGCGTCGGAGGGTACGACGAAGGAGACTATGTCGCAAGTCAGGTTCGAACCCGAATGACCCGCGACATTGCAGGGTTGGGTGCTGGACGTCCGGACCCCCGGAGCCAACGTTCCGTACTGCGTGAGGAAAGCTTGGCTCGTCGCTCCCAGCAACGAGTAGGAGGAGGGATCGATAATCGTCTGAAACGTGGGGCCACCGCTGCGAACGCGGACCCACTCGGTGTTGTTGAAGAAGAACAATTTGTCCTTCTTAATGGGGCCACCCACGGAGAAGCCAAAATTGTTGCGCGTGAAAACACCCTTTGTAGTGTCGGTCACAGCATTTTGGTAAGTGTTGGACGACAGAGCCGAGATACGGTTGAATTCGTACCCGCTGCCGTGGAACTGATTGGTGCCAGACTTGGTAACCAGGTTGACCACGCCGCCGCTGGCACGGCCATACTCAGCCGTAAAGTTGTTGGTCAAAACGCTGAATTCCTGCACCGAGTCGAGCGGTATATTTTGCCCAACCGTGGCCGTAAATAGATCCACATTCTCGGCGCCATCGAGCAGAATACTGGTCGAAGCCGACCGTTGACCGTTGATCGAGAACCCTGCGCCACGATTGCTGTTCGGGTCCTCGCTCACGTTGCCGGACGATCCCACCAGCGCATACGGGTTACGGGTTGGGTCGGTCGGCAGGTCCTTGAGGTCATCTGCGGTAACGATCGAGGACAAGGTCTGAGATTCCGTGTTGACGGCCACGGATTCACCTACGGCGCTTACTTCTACCGTAGTGGCGGCTGCGCCAACTACAAGTTGCCCGGAGACTTCGTTCTGCGATCCTACAGAAACCTCGACGCGGCGGACGTACTTCTTAAAGCCGCTGGCTTCGATGGTCACGTCATAGACATCGGGTTTAAGACTGGGAATGGTATAAAGACCACCCGAGTTCGTGGTCGCCTCACGGTTAAAGCCGGTGTGTATCGACCTGGCCGTCACCTTCGCACCTGAAACAACGGCGCCGGTGGAGTCTGTGACCGTTCCACTAATCTGGCCGGCTTCGGTCTGGGCAAAAGCACCTACCGAAAACAGCACCATAAATATCATCGCAAACCATGAACGCTTCATTCATTCCCTCCTAAATTCATAACTTCCGCATTACACACGATCTCGCGCAAGCAGCACTTGGGCATTGCAAGTCACACTCCACAACAAAATGTTTGTTTCGATGATTGTTTTCAACGGTTTGTGACGAGTGTTGTGTCCTGAACTATCAAAATCCGTATCGAATGGGGCGGAGGTCTATGATTTTTGGAATGCGCCTGGACTGACATCGACGCTCACTGGCTGGGAAAGGTCGTTCCAGAGTGATACGGGCTGTACTCCAAATTCGACCTGACGCCCAATGGATCAGTGCGGGTGTGGCGTCCTGCCGAGAGCAGTTGCACACTGACTGCGCCTGCTAGAATCTTGTTCTTGTGAAGCCCCGTTCCTCATCTCCGCGCAAGACGGCAAGAAACGCATCCCCCCAGGCCGTTCCTCTTCTCGACTTGCGCCGCCAGTACGATGGCATCCGCGAAGATGTGCTGGCCGCCATCGCGCGCGTGTGCGATTCGCAAGGCTTCATTCTCGGTCCCGAAGTCGAGGCGCTCGAGCGTGAGATTGCCGCGCTGACGGGAGCGGCGGGCGCCGTTGGTTGCGCGTCCGGAACCGAGGCGCTCTGGCTGGCGCTGGTCGCCGCCGGCGTCAAGCCCGGGGACTCGGTCATTACCACCGCATTCAGCTTTTTTGCCTCGGCCAGCGCCATTGTGCGGGCGGGCGCTACGCCGGTCTTCGTGGACGTCGATCCCGGCACGCTGAATCTCGATGCGGCGCTGGTTGCTCAACAACTACGGGATCGTAAGCTGCGCGATCGGCGTCTCCGCAAGAAACGGCCGGAGAATCTTCGCGCGATTCTTCCCGTGCATCTTTACGGACAGTGCGCCGACATGGACGCATTCGATCAAATCGCTCAGGAATTCGGAGTTGCGATTGTCGAGGACGCCGCCCAGGCCATCGGCGCCGAGTGGAGCGGGCGTGGCGCGGGCTCGCTCGGAGTAACGGCTGCCTTCAGTTTTTATCCCACCAAGAATCTGAGCGCCTACGGAGACGCGGGCATCGTCACCACAACTCGTCCGGAAATGGCCGAGCACATGCGGCGACTCCGCAACCATGGCAGTCCGCGGCGCTACTACCACGACGAATTTGGCTGGAACGGACGCATGGACGCCATTCAGGCGGCGGTGCTGCACGTGAAACTGGCTCACATCGCCGACTGGAACCAGCGCCGGCGGCAGCACGCCGCGACCTACGACCAGTTGTTTGCCGGCGCTGGGCTCACGTCCAGTCAGGATTCGAAACAGACTTCTAGTCAAAGCAGCGCACCCGTGCGCTTGCTCTCGCGGAGTCCGCAAGCCAAACATGTATTTCATCAGTATGTGATTCGCGCCCAGCGCCGCGACGATCTGCGCAAATTCCTCGCCGACCGGAAGATTGGTTCGGAAATTTATTATCCGCTCCCGCTGCATTTGCAGCCGGTCTTTTCCTACCTCGGGCTGAAGGCGGGAGATCTGCCCGTCGCCGAACAGGCCGCGCGGGAAGTGCTGGCTCTGCCGATGTTCCCGGAGTTGTCCGAGCCGGAAATCAAGTTGGTGGTCGAGAGTATTGCCGAGTTCTACTCGTAGCATTCTCACCGCCGAGACGCCGAGATCGCCGAGAAAACGTAAACAAAACTTGTCATCCTGAGCGAAGCGAAGGACCTGCTTTTTCTCGGCGTCTCGGCGGTGACAGATTTATCGCTTCCGGCGCGCTGCTCGTTTCGGCGATGTCCGCACCGGCTCTTCTCCTGGCGCGTACACGCGGCGCACGATCGGCGTGTTGAGCTTGTATTTGCGCTCGGTGACGTTTCCGCTATCGTCCTTTACGCGAATGGTGAACGCGGGCAACATGCCTTCCTTGTCGAAGTTTTCTTGTGCAACCGTCACCGGCAAGACGCCTGCCATGCGTTCGCGATAGGCCGTCTCATAACGATGGCGCTTCACGTTCCAGGTGAAGACGCGAATCTGGTTGAAGTCGAAGGGCAGGCCATCCTTGGGTTCGGTGACGACGGTCAGGTACTGCGCGACTTTTTTGTCTCCATCCTGAACCTGATTCAGCACGAAGAAGGCGACGATGCGCTGGCCTTCCGCATATTGCGCAACGTCGAGCGGGACGTCGAGGTCCACCATGCGGGCCAGTACCCATCCGACACGGTTGTGGGAGTCGCGCACCAGCCACCAATCCTCAACCACCGGCACGGGCTCTTTCCTGTCGTTATTCTGCGGATTGCTGCCCGGCACATTGGAGCGAGAAGTTGCGCGCGACGGCGGCGCAACCGCTCCCGGCTTTTCGGCCGTGCCTCGCTTCAACAGCGATAGCTTTTCGCCCGCGGAAATTTGATAGAGATGTTCGGTATCGCGCCCCGGTTCGACGTGCAGATTGGTGTCGTTGCGCGTCGCGCCCTGCGCCTGTACGGGATCGTTCTGGTTATCGGCAGTCAGCTTCTGGATCTGGTCGTAAACGTCTTGACCGACGAGGTAGCGCTGCTCGATCCATCCCATCGCGCCGGTTGCGGTGCGGACTTTGACGAAGCGGCGGTCATGATCGAGCACTTCCACGCGGTCGCCGTTCTTCACCACTCCGGCTTTTTCGTACACCGCGGCCACGTGGTCGCGCAGGTTGGCTTGAACGGCGGAAACGTAGGCGATCTCCAGCACGCGACCGCGACCGCGATTGCAGGCCGCAAGAAACACGAGGCAAAAGATTGGAATGAAAAACAGAATGAACTTCAGAGTGGACGACGGAGTGGACGGCACGAACTGCTTTAGGAGGCGTTTCACGGGCTCGCTATCAATATAGCGCGAGCCCGCTTCCACCGGTACTCACTTCACGATTTCGTCCGCAATGCCCAAGTATCCTCGACCGAACCGATCGCTGGCACAACGTCTGCGTCGATGCGTTCCGTCAACTGCGACTGCCGCTGCTGACCTCCGAGGCGGTGCTCACGGAGGTTTCCACTTGGTCGGCGACTCGCGCCACGAAATGGAAGCCGCGTGGAAGTTTGTCCGTTCGGGAGCGCTCACTCTCGGCACTATCGAACCTGCGGAACTAACGCACCTGCACAGCCTGATGTCGCGCTATTGGGATCGGCCCATGGATTTTGCCGACGCCACACTCGTGTATCTGGCAAGGCGCGAATCTCTTTCCGTCATTCTCACGGTCGATCAAGCCGACTTCGCAACCTATCGCATCGAAGGGAAACGTCAATTCCGGGTGTTGCCAAACAGACACCCGTAACAGTTCCCGGCGGCCCGCTTCTCGAAAAGCGCGAGAAGTGAGGCACTCCAGTTTTCCTTCTCTGCCGACACGTAAAACCAAACCCACTTCACTTACGGGCAGAGGTGCGGGCCACCCGCCCATAGACGTTAACGAGCGTGGTGATAACTCGCCGGACAGAATACTGACTATTGCGCGCGGCGCCCGTTTCCGAACACGCTCACGGCAATTTCAAAGGAGACTCGATTTTATGAAGAACATTCGCGTAGCGATTCTCGCAGTATGTCTGGGGACGCTCTTCAGCATGGCTGCCCTGGCGCAAACCGGTAACACGATCTATGGCACGGATGCCTTTCCCAAAGACGTTGGCTCCTACGACTCGGCCTTTGGCAACTCCGCGCTCTACAGCAACGACGGGGGAAACTATAACTCGGCCTTCGGCTTGAACGCGCTCCGTAGCAACACTAGCGGCGGCGAGAACACGGCCGCCGGCGCGACCGCACTTTATACCAACACCACCGGCGGGAGCAACACGGCCGTCGGCTGGAACGCGCTCTTCTACAACACCACCGGCGGGGGCAACACGGCCGTCGGTACCTCGGCGCTTGTTCTGAACACCACCAGCGGGGGCAACACGGCCGTCGGTGGCTCGGCGCTTGACGAAACCACCGGCGGCTACAACACGGCCGTCGGCGGCATAGCGCTCTATCAGAACACTACCGGCACGTACAACATCGTCGTCGGGTATTCCGCCGGGGTCGACAACCCCGCCGGAGCCAGCTACAACATCGATATTGGCAGCAAAGGTTCGTCCAGCGACAGCCACACCATCCGCATCGGCACTCCAGGCACCCAGACCTCCTTCTATGCCGCCGGAGTGGACGGAGTCACGGTCAGCAGCGGCGTACCGGTCTATATCAACAGCAGCGGTCAACTCGGCACCGTCAATTCGTCGATCCGCCTTAAGGAAGACGTTCACGATATGGGCGACGCGAGCAGCGCGATCCTCCGGCTGCGCCCGGTCACTTATCGCTATAAGCAGCCCTACGCCGACGGCTCCAAGCCCATCGACTACGGCCTAGTTGCCGAAGAGGTTGCGAAGGTCTATCCCGACCTGGTGGTCAAAGGCGCGGACGGGCAGATTCAAACGGTGCAGTATCAAAAACTGACACCCATGCTGCTTAACGAGCTGCAGAAGCAGCATCGGCTCGTCGAGCAGATGGGAAAGACCCTGGAGCAGCAGCAGGCCATGGCGCGCCAGCAGGAAACCATTCAGCTATTGAAGGCTCAGCAGACAGAGACGGTTCAATTGCTGCAGAAGCGACTTGCGGCATTGGAGGCCGAACGACCCTCCGCGAGGCTCGAGGCCCGCGTTGCGGCGCAATAATAGGCCACTGGCCAGCTTTTCCACTATTCGATCTGCGATTGCCCCGTCCTTCGTCTTTGCGCTTTTTGCAGAGGCAGGGCGGGGATTTTGACCCTGAGAATCGACCGCAGCGCGAGCCGACTTGCTCGACTCCTGACACCCGTTTTTGCTTTTCCTGATACCTGCTTCTCCTGATGCGGGCGGTGGTGCCCAGCCTTCGAAAGGCGCGAAGGCTGGGGCAGCCAGCCCCCATCCGGCGAATGTGTGGGGCACCCGGCCAAGTCGAAAATCCACCTACGGAGTCACCGTCACTGTCGCTGTTGGCGAGGTCGTCGTTCCGCCGGAAGGGCTCGGGTAGCTCATTTGGATCGTATATGGGCTTCCCTGGCTCGCGTTCTGGAGCGCTGAGCAAACTTCTGCCGGATTCCCCTTGGCGTCGGTGCCAACCGTGCACGTGAAGTTACTCGTGCCCCCGGTACCGGTCGCCGTTACTGTCAACGTGCCGCCGTTGGCGGCGGTAATGTACGTCGGCGGGCCCGGACTCCCCGTAAAAGTAAACGGAACGCCCGGCGCCTGTTCCGTTAGAGTTGCTGTCGTGGGGCTCACCGACATGGACGTGACGTCTCCGATTACGTTGACGGTGGCTGTGCCATTAAGGCCCTGGGCAGATCCAGTGATCGTCGCTGCGGAGGCAGTCACGATCTGAGCAGTTGCGAGTCCACCGGCGGTAATCGTCACATCCGGTGAATCGCTGCTCCACACCACGCCGCTGGTAATCTGCGACCGGGTGCCGTCCAGATATGTTCCCCACGCCGAGAACTGCTGTGTGGCATTCACTTGAAAATCAAGGGTGGAGGGCTGAATGGCAACGGACTGGAGAGTGTTCCCTGTGAAGAACCCCTTGCAGCTGGCCCCAAAGGCCACGACAACCAACACGGTGAAAGCGAGCGTCAACGCCAGTTTGCGCCCAGTCAACATAGATGATCGCCTCGAATAGCGTGATTTTAGCAGAACGCCCGGTCCTTGCTCGATCCCCGATAGTGCATGGGTGGAGTCGTACCCTTGCCCAACCTGCGCACCGCGTGCCCGAAGCGGCCTGGAATATAGAGAACGGGGCGCGATCCCGAACTTGCGCAGTGTTTTCCAGTAAGCTGCGGAAGATAGGTTTTCGACGTACAGCCCCTGAAGGGGCGTTTCATTTCGAAGAATTAACGGCATCGCTAAAGCGATGCCCTGATACGAACCGCTCTCACTGAGAGCTGAGAGCTGACAACTGATCGCTGCCTTACTTCGTCCGCTTCTTGCCCGCTCTTGCGATCCTGTCGTCAATCGGCTTGCGCCCGGCGAAGCCCTCGCTGGTTCCGTGCCAATGCGCAATTGCGGGCTCGCCCAGTTTCCAACACAACAGGAGGATCTCCCCTTCCACCTTGCAGGGAAAATCGAGCAGTCCGATGTCGAGATCTTTCACCTGCACGCCGGTCGCATCAATTTCGGCTAGGGCGTCTTTGATGCGGCGAATCGCCTTTTCGCGCTCCGCCTTGCGCCGCGCCAGATGCACCACGTTCAGCAGCGTTCCGCCGTTGAGGAAAACTCGGTGCGCCGTCTCTTGCAACTCGGCGTCCACGCCTTCTATCAGCTTCTTGCCGTTGATCGCCTGCCGCAGCAACGATTCCAGAATCGGCAGGAGCATTTGCGCTTCATCGAGGGTAAAGGTGCGGTCGGACATGTGTCTCTATTCTACCGGAACCGGCCAGAGAAGAGGTGTCAGGTCTCAGGTCTTAGGTGACTGATCTCGACTGGGGCGGATTGCGCCCATTCAGGCTTCCCTGCGAACCGGCCTTTGCATCCAATATTGCAAGTCTTGTGGCGTCGTCCGTTGTTCTAGAATAGTGGTCAACTGGGAATTGCGCGGAGAAATCGACATGGCACTGGCGCGCGCATTGTGCACGATATTGCTTTCCCTCACCTGGGCCTGCGCTCTCGAAGCTCAGGAAGTTCCCATTCCCCAACTCTTGCTGGGCTCGGAACGCAAGCCCGCGCCACCGTCGAGTGAACCCGCCCAGCCCGCGCCGCCGCAGACGGTTGTTCTGACCGTCGCGCAAGGCTCACCCTTGCAGGTCGCCCTGGATCGGGAGGTCCGGGTAAGAAAGGTGGGGCAGCCGGTCCACGGACGCATTGTGGAACCGGTCTATGCGTTTGATCGCATTGTCGTGCCCGTTGGTTCTGAGATCATCGGAAAAGTGACGAAGATAGAGACGCTCTCGGGCGGCAAGCGCACGCAAGCGGCGCTGAATGCGGATTTCACGCCTCGACGGAAAGTGGAAATCGGCTTCGACGAATTGGTGCTCGGAGACGGCAGACGTTTTCCGTTGCATACCAATGTCACTCCCGGCTCGGGCCAGGTCATCGAGTTGGTGACGGCGGCCAACGAAAAAGCCAGGAAAAATGTCGTGAACGACAAGGCGTCTGAAAAAATAAACGAGGCGAAGCAACAGGCCCACCGGGAATGGAACAACGCCATGACGCAACTGAAGACGCCGGGAAAAATCCAGCGTCTGGAACGCTACAGCGAAGCGCAATTGCCGGTCCACCGGCAATACATCCCCGCCGGGACCGTGTACTTTGCGGAATTACAAGACCCCCTGAATTTCGGCAGCGAGGTGATGACCGTCCCGATGGCCTCTTCCATCGGCGGCGAGATTGCCGAGGGCAGCGTCGTGCACGCCCGCCTGGTTACGCCATTATCGTCCGCGACTTCCCACCAGGGTCAGGACGTGGAAGCGGTCCTGTCGCAGCCTCTGATGGATGGCGACCGCCTGATCCTTCCCCAAGGCAGCCGGCTGAAGGGCACGGTAAAGCAGGCGCAACCGGCACGCCGCATGAAAAGAAACGGACAGCTCCGTATCGCGTTCTCCGAACTGGTTCCGCCGGATGGCATTGAGCAGAAGATCGTATCGACGCTGCAAGGCGTACAAGCCGGCAAAGATGCCAACGTGAAACTGGATTCCGAAGGCGGCGCGGAAGCCACCACCCCGAAGTCGCGCTACCTGGCGACGACGTTATCGGTCGGCCTGGCCGCTCTGTCACAGAGCGATGACACAAGCAATCAGGCTGCCGGCGGTTTGGGGGGATTCAAGGTGGTCGGTATGGTGATGGGTGCGGCCGTGCGCTCCCGCGCCTTCGGCGCCACCATGGGAGCATACGGAGCGGCGACTTCGATCTACTCGCATTTCATTGCCCGGGGACGCGAAGTGGAATTCCCCAAGAATACCGCCATGCAGATTGGAATCGGAACGCGCGTGGCACCGGCAACGCCGCTGGCCAAGCGGGAGCCACCGCCCGCAGCCCCCTCCGAGTCCGCCGATCTGGTTCACTAGAACTGGTCTCATAAATGGGTTTGGGAAGGGCACGGCTTTTTAGCCGTGCCGCTACCGGTCAATAAAAACGTGGGCCTTCAGCCCCTGAGGCTAGCACAGCCTGCTCTGGGAACGAATTTATGAGACCAGTCAGTTCTAGCACCTTCACCGCGTGATTGATATTGATCCCCCTGCCGATCCCAAAACTTGCTGGTGGAGTTTTTCATCACCAACGTCCCGTGTGCAGCGTCACAGACTTCTGACCGGGCGTCGGCGACAATCGGGATCGACCTGTGTGTCAAGGCCAACGTTTGTCCGTCTCCCAAGACGGACCTCGAAGCCGCCCCAGTCCCGTTTTGTCGGCGCTCTTTGAAAACACCAATTTGAAACAACAAGTGGGCGTCAGCCCGCCGCCGACCCCTGCACGAGGCGAAAAGCAACCTAAGTCCTTATTCCGGAATACTTTAATTTAAGTCCTTTAGAATCAAACACCACGCAGAGAATTTCCTCCTAACCCCTATGATTTCAGGAGACCAGGGGGGAGGGGGGTATCAGTACCAACTGGTAAACAGACGAAAATTGTTACATGGCCGGGTCCCCTGCTCGGCGCCTCCGCATCGCTCTCCATCCCCGTGATATTTTCAATAAACGGACATGGACGCACCGCCCCCATCGCCTGCCCAATCAACTCCCCGAAATGTTTACGCTTTCGGCCTGACTTCGCTCCTCAACGACACGGCCAGTGAAATGGCGTACTGGGTCCTGCCCGCCTTTCTGACATCGCTCGGCGCCGGACCGGCGCAACTTGGGATTATCGAAGGCATCGCCGAAAGTGTGTCATCCTTCGCCAAGCTTTTCTCGGGATATGTGACCGACCAGGCTGCGCGCCGCAAGCCCATCGTGGTCGGCGGCTACTTCGTCGCCAACGCGGTGAAACCCTTGCTGGCGCTGGTTTCTTCGTGGTGGCAGATTCTGGGAATTCGTTTTGCCGATCGTTTCGCTAAGGGCGTGCGCGGGACAGCTCGCGACGTGATGGTGGCGGAGTCGGTCGACCAATCGAGAATCGGCTCCGCCTACGGCCTGATTCAAGCCATGGATTCCGCCGGCGCCATCGCCGGTCCCCTGCTGGCGCTGGCCGTGATCGGACGCTTCGGTATGCGCGGCGTGTTCGCGTCGGCTGCGGTTCCGGGAGCCCTGTGCGTATTCGTCGCCTGGCTAGGAATCCGCGAAGTACACCGCAGCCGGTAACGGTTCATCCGTGGCAGCGACGGGCGTCGCCGCCGCCGAGCTACGTCGGCACGGCCGCCCTCGGCTCGCTCAGCAGCCGAGCGCAGGGCGCGCCGTCCCCGCGAAGATCCGAGTGGCTTCCAAAATTGCCGCTCGGCTTTTATTACGTGCTGGCAGTGGTGACGCTGTTTTCGCTGGGAAATTCCAGTGACATGTTCCTCGTCCTGCGCGCCGGAACCATCGGCATTCCAGCGTCCCGCGCGCCCCTGCTGGGACTGGTCTTCAACCTCATGTTCACTCTGTTTTCGTGGCCCGCCGGCAAGTTCAGCGACCGCTTCTCGCGTTCGGCCATCGCCGCCGCTGGATATTTCGTTTTCGCCATCGTCTATTTTGTGTTCGCACTCGCGCCGTCGCAACTGGCGATCTGGCTGACGATGGCTTTCTACGGACTCTTCTATGCGCTCACCAATCCGGTGCTCAAGGCGCTGGTGGTGGAAAGCGTGGCCCGCGATGTCCGTGGGCGGGCGCTGGGAATTTTTTCGTTTCTCACCAGCGTGACGACGCTGCTCTCCAGCATCATCACCGGAGCACTTTGGAAGATGTATGGGCCTGCGGTGCCATTCTATTTTTCGGCTGGAATCGCTGCCGTCTCGGCGTTCGCGTTGCTCGCCCACCGCTCGGCGGCGCGAGAGTGAACTGCGGCCTGACAGCCTGTGAAGAAATCTGGCGCCCACCACCGGCGCCTGAAGGCGCTTTAATTCCGCGCCACTTGGGGTATGCATGACGGCATAGCCAGATATAAATCTCGCTTCCGCTACAGGCTGCTAACTTCAAGCGGCGTTCAAGTGTCCCTAGGGAAAACTGGGCGAACCTTCGGGCCGCCGGCGTATCCAGGAATACGCGACCAGCAGGAACACCAAGCCCGCCACGCTATCGAGCGCAGCATCGCGCCAGGTGCCGGTGCGCGATGGAATGTAGCTCTGGTGCCATTCATCCATGGCCGCGACAAAAACCGTCCCCAGCCACGACAGCAGAGCGGTGCGCCCCAACCGGGTATGATCGCGATCGAGCGTTGCCCGCCAACCCCGCAGCATAAGAAGGCCCAACATGCCGTAACCGACTACGTGCCCAGTCTTGCGCAGGTAATGATGAAAGATGAGGAAGTCGTAGAGATTGATTTGGCCGAATAGGTGCGTCAACAGCGCGTACAACATGCTGCCGGTGTTCTGCGCGGAGAAGTAATCGGTGGACTCAAACGCGATGAGACCGACCCAAACGGCGGCCGGCCACCAAGCGCGCAGAAGATTGGGACGGGACGCAGTCAAATCGGTCTCGTCACTCTGCCGCGTAGTTCGGCGCTTCGCGCGTGATCATGACGTCGTGCACGTGGCTTTCGCGCAGGCCGGCGGCGCTGATGCGCACGAATCGCGCCTTCTGCTGCAGTTCGGCCACCGTCTGGCACCCGCAATATCCCATGCCCGACTTCAGGCCGCCCACCATCTGGTGCACGATCATCGCCACCGAACCACGATAGGGCACGCGCCCCTCAATTCCTTCCGGCACCAACTTATTCAGGCGATTCGACTCTTCGCCATTCACGGTTATGGGCATCGCGGTCGACGCGTCTCCATCCGAATTCTGGAAATAGCGTTCGCTGGAACCCGCAGCCATGGCTCCCAGCGACCCCATGCCGCGATAGGACTTGAAGCTGCGGCCCTGATACAGAATCATTTCGCCCGGGCTTTCATCGGTTCCGGCAAACATCGATCCGATCATCACCGCGGAAGCGCCCGCCGCCAGCGCCTTGACGACATCGCCGGAATACTTGATGCCGCCGTCGGCAATCACCGGCACGCCCGAATCGCGCGTGGCTCGCGCCGCCTCCGCAATCGCGGTGATCTGCGGAACCCCCACGCCGGTTACGATGCGGGTGGTGCAGATCGAGCCCGGCCCGATGCCGACTTTCACTCCGTCCACTCCCGCGCGCACCAGGTCGCAGGCGCCATCGAAGGTCGCCACGTTGCCGGCAATCAGTTCCACCTCCGGCAACATCGCTTTCACCTTCTTGACCGCTTCCAGCACCAAGGTGGAATGCCCATGCGCGCTGTCAATGGCCAGCACATCGACTTTCGCCTTCGCCAGTTCTTGCGCGCGCTCCAGGAAATCGCCGGTCGCGCCGATCGCCGCGCTCACCCGCAACCGGCCCTGTTGGTCCTTGGCGGCGCCGGGATACTTCAGTTTCTTCTGGATGTCCTTGACCGTGATCAGACCCTTCAGGTTGTACTTGTCGTCCACTACCAGCAGCTTTTCCACGCGGTGCTCGTGCAGAATTTCTTCCGCTTGCTCGAGGGTTGTCCCGACCGGCACGGTGATCAGGTTCTTCTTGGTCATCACCTTATCGATCGGAATATCGAAGCGTGTCTCGAAGCGCAGATCGCGATTGGTCAGAATGCCGACCAGCCTTCCATCCTTCTGCGTGATCGGAACACCGGAAATCTTGTACTTCTGCATGACTTCGAGCGCGTCGGAAACCTTGGCGTCCGGCGACATGGTGACGGGATCGACAATCATGCCGCTCTCCGACCGTTTCACCTTGTCCACTTCATTGGCTTGCTGCTCGATAGTCAGGTTGCGATGAATGATTCCCAGCCCGCCCTGTTGCGCCATGGCAATGGCCATGTGCGACTCGGTCACCGTGTCCATGGCGGCGCTGATGATGGGAATGTTCAGCGGAATGTTGCGCGAGAGATGGGTCTGCGTGTTGGTGTTGGCGGGCACCACTGTGGAGCGCGCCGGCAAGAGCAACACGTCGTCGAATGTAAGGGCTTCGGGAACCGGAAA